>CAJTXM010000001.1 GCA_910583545.1 uncultured Christensenella sp.
AAAATAGGCGAGTTTTTCAAGCAGTTAGACAACCTTATCACCCTTCATCAGCGTGAGCATTCGGCTAAAAAAAGTTCAAAATTGAGCAAAAAACATTTGGATGATAATGTGTTTTTTACTAATGCTTGGGAACAGCGTAAGCTGGGGGAAATAGCCGATAGAGTTGTTAGGAAGAATGGCAATTTGGAGTCAACTCTTCCTTTGACAATATCAGCACAATATGGACTGGTAGACCAGGTTGAATACTTTAATAATCGTGTCGCCAGCCGTGATGTGAGTGGGTACTATCTAGTCAAAAACGGTGAGTTTGCTTACAATAAAAGCTATTCCGATGGCTATCCGTTTGGGGCTATTAAACGCCTCGATATGTATAAAATGGGCGTTTTATCTACTTTATACATTGTTTTTGCAATAAAAAGTAGCGAAATAGATTCAGAATACATAGTCGCTTATTATGAAACAGATAAATGGCATCGACAAGTCGCTGAACGTGCAGCAGAGGGGGCGAGGAATCACGGATTATTTAATATTTCTGCTACGGATTTTTTTGAAACCAAGTTAAAATATCCGCTTAAAATCGGGGAACAGAGCAAAATTGGGGTGCTTTTTAAGCAATTAGACAACCTTATCACCCTTCATCAGCGTGGGTTGATTAAAATACAAGGAGATAAAAATGGCGAAGAAAGAAATTTCAGAAGAATTGTTCAGCGATTATTTTGAACGCTGGATAAGAGTTTACAAAGAGGGAGCAATTAGAAAGGTCACGATGAACAAATATTTGTTGGCGCATACGTGGCTCAAAAAATTAATCCCCGACTTAAAGATGTGCGATATGGATAGAACGGCATACCAACGGTTGTTGAATGATTATGCCAAATTCCATGAACGCCAAACAACGATGGATTTTCACCATCAGCTCAAAGGTGCGATATTGGATGCGGTCGATGAGGGGCTGATACCTCGTGACCCTACCCGAAAAGCAATTATTAAAGGCAAGGAGCCGCGTGAAAAGAAGCCCAAATATCTGAGTCAATTTGAACTGCACACCCTGTTAGCAAATCTTGATTTAAAAGGAGATGTCAATTGGGATTGGCTGATTTTATTGGTCGCTAAAACGGGGATGCGGTTTTCGGAAGCCTTGGCAATTACGCCGAGAGATTTTGATTTTTCGCACCAGGCTTTGTCAATCGGAAAGACGTGGGATTATAAAGGCAAAGGTGGTTTTTTGCCCACCAAGAATAAAACCTCCGTCCGCAAAATTCAAATTGATTGGCAGACGGTCGTGCAGTTCTCAGAATTGGTCAAGAATAAACCCGAGGACGAGCCGTTGTTTGTGGGGTGTAAGGTGTATAATTCCACGGTTAACGATGTGCTGAGAAGACGGTGCAAATTAGCGAGGATTCCGACAATATCTATCCACGGGTTAAGGCACACACACGCATCGCTTTTGCTGTTTGCTGGAGTATCTATCGCAAGCGTGGCAAGAAGGCTGGGGCATGCAAGTATTAATACTACACAGAAGACGTACTTGCATATCATCCAGGAATTAGAGAACAAAGATATAGACCTGGTAATGCGGGCATTATCAAGTTTATAATACATAACGCTGATAGGAGATAAGGTTCAAAGAACGGTCGCAGAGATGCGATCGTTTTTTGTGCTTGTATGGCTTGTAAAATTCAGCCAGTTATGCTATAATTAAAAATGAGGTGAAACGATGAAAACAGAAGAAAAGCGCATCTGGGGCATACATACGCAGGACGATAATCTATTTTTGCAAGATAATACGATAGCGATTGGTTGGAGAGATATTGGCGATTTATCGCGTATCGGCAATAGCCGGGATGCATTCAAAATGAAGTATTCTGATACCTATCCTGGCAAACCAAAGCAATCAATCGCAAACGGTGCGGGTATGTTGTATCGGTTTTGTCATGAAGTACAAATAGGCGATTATGTTGTATTTCCATCCAAATCAAACAGGATGGTAAATTTAGGGGTGGTAGATGGGAACTATGTATATAACCCCGAAGCACATAGGGAATATGTGCAGCAACGAAAAGTCAAATGGCTGAAACATTTACCGAGGACAGCATTCTCACAGGGTGCGTTGTATGAAATTGGTTCGGCGATGTCTTTTTTTGCTGTTAAAAATTATGCTGATGAATTTTTAGAGGCTTTTAGTTCAAAGAACGTTAAACCCATTTTTGCGTCAACCGAGGAAGAAAACGAAACGGTTGCTGCCACAGCAGACGATATTATAGAAAACACAAAGGATTATATATTAAAAGAGCTGAGTAAGAATCTTAAAGGCTATGACCTTGAAAACTTTGTTGCGGATTTATTATATGCGATGGGGTATCATCCCAAGCAATCTCCTCGTGGTGGAGATAGCGGTATTGATATAATTGCCTATAAAGACGAGTTGCCGCCCAGAATAGTGGTACAGGTTAAAAGCCAGGATAGTGATATAAAAGAATCAACGATACAGTCTTTGAAAGGTGCGATGCGGGAAGGAGATTATGGATTGTTTGTTACGCTATCAAACTATACGAAAAATGCTCAGAGATATTTAGAGAGTACGCCAATAATTCGCGGTATTAATGGAACTGAGCTGGTAGAACTTATACTGAAATATTATGAAAAACTGAGTGATAAATATAGGAAGATGATACCGCTTAAAATGGTATATATCCCCGTTGCGAAAAGTGATACAGAGGAAAATTAAACCTCTATAAATATGAAGTTATAAATCAGGAAGACCGCATTGTATGCGGTCTTTTTTCATCGGCGCAGGTACGCTATTTTTCACACCTATATTTTATAAAATGTAATATGAAATTATATTTTGGAGGAACAAATGAAATACGGTGAATGGCTTACCGAATGGCTAAATAACTACGTTAAAATATCGGCGAAACATAGAACGATTGAGCGTTATTCGGAAATAATCAATAACCATCTAATTCCATCAGTTGGTGAAATGGAATTGCAAGAATTGACGCCGATAATATTGCAAAAATATATTTCGGAATTGCTTAAATGCGGGAACAAAAGGACAGGAGTCGGCTTGTCTTCAAGTGCGGTAAATTCAATTATTACCGTTATCCAAAACTCGCTTCATACGGCTTATAATTTGCGTTATATCGATGATATGGTGGGGGATAAGCTCAAAAGGCCTAAGATGGTTGAAAAGCAAGTGGAATGCTTTTCGATAGCGGAACAGAAGCAGATAGAGCAAGCAGTCATGGGACATGCTAAGCCTTATATGTTGGGTGTCTTGATTTGCCTTTATACAGGGTTGCGGATAGGCGAATTGCTAGCACTTGAATGGGGCGATGTAGACTTTTCAAACGGCACACTTACAGTAGATAAAACTTGTCATTACGGGAAAAATCGTGATGGGAAATTTGTTCGAATTATAGATACGCCAAAAACCGAAACATCGATAAGAATAATACCTATCCCCAAACAACTCTTGCCCATACTGAAAGAGCATAAAAAAATCTCCGCGCCACTCGTTATAAGTAAAAACAGCGTTGGAATTTCCAATAGGACATATCAGCGTAATTTTGAATCGCTGTTGAAATTGCTGAATATTAAACATCGGGGATTTCATGCGCTACGTCATACGTTTGCGACAAGGGCATTGGAGTGCGGTATGGATGTTAAGACGCTATCAGAACTGCTGGGACATAAGTCACCATCCGTAACACTCAAAAAATATGCTCATACTTTTTTAATCCATAAGAAAGAGATGATGAATCGCCTTGGAAAATTACTCTCGCAGTAAAATAAAGCAGTCGTTCATGTACCAGAACGACTGCTTTTTTATCGCAAGAAAACTGACGCCTAATAGTATATTAGGTGTAAACATGTCATAAAAAAATGATTTTTATATAACGAATTGACACCTAAAAATATGATAATGTAAAAATGTTTCAAATGAATACATAATAGTTAGCTTAAACCCTTGTATTTTTTGTCGAAATATGTTACAATTATATTGTATAGTTAACACCTAATATACTATTAGGCGAAGAATAGTTTTTATAATTGTCGCCTAAATAGAATGGTGCTAACCAGACAATAAAAAGTAGATTGTCAAGCCACCTTATTTAGAATCAGTATGGTAAAATATGCTTGAGAAACACGGAGGAAATATGCCAAAGTTAAACAGAAGACAACAAAAAATCCTTAAACTGTTGAACTATTTGAAAACAAAAATCGAAGAAGCGCGCGGATATCAAAATTCCGCCAAAGATGTTATAGCCGATTTACAATCAAAGTTAGAAGCATTGATTGATGCAATTGCTGCAACTTCAGAGACGGATTCAAATAAAATATTTGACCTTGATGATGACCAAAGAGAAATTGAAGGCAAAATTAATGTCCAATACGTTCAATCCAGCTATTGGAAGAATATCCGCATAAAATTGGATCGTATCAGCGATAGGGTTGACCAACTGATAAAAATGGGTTTACGTGATAAGACAGAATATAAACAACTTTTAGAGCTAAAAAGCATCGTTGATGATGTTTTTGCATCTACATTAGACGAACGGTCAAAAAAGGCGTTAGAAGACTTTGCAAAAAAAATAAATGTTGTTTTCGAAGAATCTGAATTGGATAGAATTGCCCTTGACGAAGAGTCGGAAAACTTAAAGAGACAGAGAGAGATGTATCAAGGCATGCGAGCTGGAACTACGGAAACACGTGATCCGCAAGCTATCCGTATGGCGGCAATTCTTTATAAGCAGAAAATTGCTATGCCCACTGGTGAGGGAGCTTCAACAGAGGAAGTTGTTGTGACAAAAAAAACAAATAAAAATTAAATATAATCTTAATGGAGGACATTTCGATGGGAAAGAAAGAAGAAAAAATCTTGGCAGACATTGAAAAGCTTGAAACAAAACTTGCTGGGCTTAGAGCAAAGTTACCGTCTCAAGAGCCTGATGCAAAAGAAAGAATGCGTGCAGAGATTCAGAAAAAAATGAAAGAAGACGAACAACGCCGTGAAGCTGAGTCAAAGCGCGCAAAAGTTATGGCTCAATTTGATAAGGGAATTGCCTCGAACGAACGTACGGCAGCAGAGGCCTTTACTGAAGCAAAGAAAGCGCTTCAGGCTGGCGATACAAAAGTTTCAGACGAATATGCGAGACTATATGCTATATCCAGGAAGTTAGCGGCAGACTTAAAGGTTCGTCGCGCACAATATCAGGTTGCGCGTGGTGTAAGAGATCAGGTTGCATTAGCTGTTGCTATACAAGCTGCAACTAATGCGGATGTTCAGTCTTTAGGTATGACAGATCCTATAGATTTCCTTGCTAAAAACAAAGAGTTGAATGCTCAAATGGCAGAGCAGCAAAAGATGTGGGATGCTGTTATGGATCAGCTTGGGGAAGATACCGAGCAGCTGTCGTCTTCCGTAGATGCTGATTTGCTTAAGGATGCAAAACAAGAAATTGCTACTGCTGTTGAATTGGAGCGCGCAGATGAACTTGCTAAAGGTGCTAAAATCCCCGGCACAACTAAAACGAGCTTTTCTGGGAAAGCAATGTTGGATGCTTTAAAGAAAGAGAACACGGAAGATTAATTTGTATAACCGGGGCATATCACGATATTTTACTGATATGTCCCAACATTTGCTCCAGTGTTTGATGAGGAATAATTAATGAACAATAGTACTCTTTTTGAAGCATATTGCAAATATTGTGAGTTGGCAAATACAGCAGCTGATAAAGGTCAGTCTATGAGTGCTGCTACATATTATCGTAAAGCATTAGATTACTCGGATAAGTTGTTGGAGTCGGAAATAGATGATAATCTTCGTCAGCAGCTTATTATACGCAGCAAAGAAATCGTAAATGCCATTTTGGCTTTCGAAAGCGATGATGCGGGGGTTTCGATTAAAACACAAAAAGATAAAAGTCCTAAGAGAAAGGGTTCATGGTTTTCTACCGAAGTTCCTAAATACAAATTGAGTGATGTCAAGGGTTTAAAAGATGTTATTGAACAAATTGAATCTGACATCATTACACCAATAAGATATCCGCAAGTATATTCAAAATATGCGGATGAGTTTGGCTCACGCATTCTTTTGTATGGGCCGCCCGGCACGGGAAAAACATTTGTAGTAAAGTGCCTGGCTGGTGAACTCGGGTGCAAAATAGCCTTGGCCCGAGGGCAAGATATTCTTGATAAATATGTCGGCGAGGGAGAATCGAAGATTAAGGAAATCTTTGAAGAAGCTAATCAGTATGATAAGTCATTAATTTTCTTCGACGAAATAGATGCTTTGGCTGCGGATAGAGATTCCGACGATTCTCGCAATACAAAAGGTATTTTGACTGCTTTACTGACTGAAATGGATGGGTTTTCCTCTAAAAAAGAAAAAAATAAACTCAAAATTATTATTGCAGCAACAAATAAACCTTGGGCTTTGGATGCGGCCATTAGAAGGGGTGGGCGATTCGATGCACCTATTTACGTGCGTTTACCAGACGATGAAGCTCGGTATCATATGATTGAGAATGCTTTTCGCCTAAGCAACGGTAGTTATCCGCCGATTGAAGGCGATCCTCGTGTGTTGTTTCGGCAAATATCTGCGGCATTAGATAAATGGTACGGGGGTGGCGATATTGTTGCTATTTGTACTAGAATAAGGAAAGCGGTATCCAATAGAGCAGCCAAACAATATGCTGAAAATCCTAACATCCCGCTACCTAGAATCACATATAATGATTGTTTGCAGATTATAAATGCAACGCCGCCAACAATCAATCAGGAAATGCTTGATGAATTTGAAAAATTCAGCAAAGGCTTAAGATAAAAAATTTAGGAGAAGTTTGTTATGGCTACGCTTAATGAATGCATTGGTCACTATAAAAATGCAAGAAAAGCAGTAAAAGAAGGTAAGGCAATAGTGGCAGCTAATGAATTGTATGATTTTTTACAAATTGTTGCATATGCCGCCCAAGATGCTGCACCTTTTGATAAGGAGATTTTTACTCACGTATTCAATAGCTATCTGCCGATATACCACGAATTAAAGACGAGAGGAATAACTGAAAGTGTCAATAATGCACTTTGTATATCAATTTCGGAAGTGTTTAAAATTAACGATGACCGATTACCTCCTATAATACCAGCTGATAAAAGAATAAACGATGAATCAATAGTTGTTCCACCTGTTGTTGAGGATGACCATACGGACGAGGAAGAAGTGGCTGACAAGCATAGTGACACTACCATAAGTGATATTCCTCCTGTTGTAATCCCGACAGATGTAGCAGAATCTGATAAAGCAACAAAACGCGACGATAGTATTGCAGTCAACAAACATATAAAAAAGAGTGGTCTTAGACCCGAAACATTTGAGGATTTTATAGGTCAAAAGCAAGCAGTAAGTCGCCTTAAAACTGCCATTGCTGTTGCAAAAATGGATGGAAAACACTGCATAGCAGACAAGGGCGGTATATTATTTAAAGGAACGACAGGTTTGGGGAAAACTACCCTAATGCGGATTGTTGCAAATGAACTTGGTGTCGAGTTTAAAGAATTCAATACCGCAACATTGCAAGCAAGCACGAAATCTCAAAGTAGTTTTGAGGATTTTATAGAAAATATTGCCAAAAAGAATGTTCCAGTAGTAATAGGCATGGATGAAATACATATGATTCCGTCAGCCCAAGAAACGATGTTGCTTACCTTATTGGAAGATAGAGTTTATAAAAAAATCGGCAACGGAGAAGATATTGTTTTAAAAATGCCAGAGTTTACCTTTATCGGTGCAACTACTGATGCAGATAAACTTTCATCTGCACATAGGGGGAGATATCAAAAGGGGCTCGTTTTGGAACTTGTCGATTATACTCCAGAGGAATGGAGAGAGATAGTTATACAAAAATTTAGCGTGTATGGTCTACAAGTAACAGAAGGTGCTGTAAAAGAAGTTGTGGGACGCAGTCGTTCTTCTGTTCGGGATGTCGAGGGTTATGTTGAACATATTTATCAAAAGGCACGTATCGCCCATATTACGCAACTTGATGAAGAAATTATTAAGAAACACTTTGCGGATGAAGGAATTGAACCCAATGGTTTATATTCCGTAGACATGAAGATTTTGGAAGCTCTTGAAGATGCTCGTGATTATACTCTTAGTGAAGAAAATCTTTGTAGTAAAGTAAACATTGGTATTGGAAGTTTTCGAGAAGAGCGCAAGCCGTTTTTGGTTAGACTTGGGTACATTGAATCGTATAGTAAAGGCCAAAAACTTACATCTAAAGCATTGGAGTTTTTAAGGACGAGAAAAAATCCGCAAGTGGAAGGCAATATTAAAAGCCCTAAGGAAGAATTGATATCCAAAAATGACACGTTAGATATTCATAACGATACCACAACGCAGTCTGCAGAACAAATGCGGTCGAGTTTAGTTTCCGAAGTTTCAGTTGAAGATGTTTTGAAGTTACTGACTGGAAAATTTACAAAAATGACGGTTGAAAAGGACATTCTGTGTGAAGAACTTCACATCGATATGGCTAAGTTAAATATATTAATTGAGCAGTTACATAGTGATCGCTTAGTTAATATTAAACCTTTAGGGATAATCGCAACCATAGATGCGTACAAAAAACTCAATATTCCTTTTGATCCTTTGGAATAACAATTTATGAGAAATTTAAACGATACTCTTAACGAAATAACCAAGGCATTCAAGCAACTTAATGAATACCTATTTGGAAATGCACTTCCTGAGCCAGTTTTGGTAATACAATCTCGTAAGGCTGGCGCACGCAATGCGATGGGCTGGTTTACTTTGGGTAAGAACTGGACGGATAGAGAAACGGGGAAAAGTTATCATGAAATAACGGTTTGTTCAGAAACCCTGAATAAACCTATGGTAACTGTGTTGGAAGTTCTTGTTCATGAGATGGTACATTTGGAAAACAAAATAAAGGGTATTGTAGATTGCTCGGCTGGACAGTATCATAATAAAAAATTTAAAGAGGCGGCAGAAAGAGCGCTTCTTATATGCAAAGCCTCTCGGAAATATGGGTACGGATTAACAGAGCCTTCCGAGAGGCTTTTGAAACTTTTTGATGTACTGTCAATTGATGAGTCTGCATTTAATCTTGCTAGCACGGACAATAGTGTAGAGGAAAGGAAAAAATACATAATGTTTACATATGTATGCGATGGTTGTGGAATTAAATTTAAAACCAAGGCTAATCTCGCTCCAAATACACAATGTGGAAATTGTGGCGGATTGATTAACAAATATAAAATAGAGGAAGGCGAAACCGATGAGTAAATGTCCCTTTTGTGATTTCGATATATCAAAATTAGAAATATTAAAAAATGGGATATACTGCCCCCGTTGTAAAAATCAAATTGTAAGCACACAAAGTGCTGTTCCCTATATTTTTGGATATAATTCTGCAGAGTATAGCGCTTTAAAGAGTAAATATAAAAACATTATGGAAGGGGTCTTTAACGATTCCTTTATTAAACGTATCATTATTACCGATGAACGCACTAAAGCATTTAATCAAGCAATTACTTGGGCGGAGAAATTGGTAGAATGGCATACATATTTTGATGAAAACGGTTGCGCTATTATTGACAGACAACAACGCAATGAAGAGCATTACGAATTTACAGAAAACAAGGTTTATGTAATTCAAGAATACCAAAAAAGTTCTATTGATTTAAATACTTTTCAAATTGAAGCCATAAATGACATTCTGGATGAGATAAATAACGGTTGGGGAGTAAGAGCACTTAACGTTAAAGCGGGTTGCGAAATATATGATAGAACTTTACACAAAAGAAAATTAAACAAACGATATTTACGCACGGCCCAAAAATGTTCTCAAAATGAATTCTTTGTTTTCATTTCTGCCGTTATGAAAAAAAGAGATAGAAATGGCTATGCAACAAACGAATATACATTTGACAGTAAAGTTGCCCAAGAGCTGAAGAACCAATTATTTCAGAAAGGGTTAGGCGCATTTTGGTGGCAGGGGGATCCTATGGTAGATGGTTGGTCTGAGCCACATAAAGATAATTGGCAGCCCTCTGCGCAGATAGCCACAGGACTTGCATTATCCTCTATTTTTATTGGGTTGGCCTATGATGTTACATCAATTAGTACGGATGGAATCCATTACGATTGCTTATTAAAGGATAACAAAAGTTATTCCAAAAGCCTGCGTTATGAATTTGATACGTTTAAGAGTTTGGTTAATAACCAAGGTAAAAAGTTTTTAGATGGATTAAGGCGTTGGAAGATCCCGAAAAAAAGGGTATTTCATTTGGTGTCGAAAGCAATGCCAGCATCGGATAATTATAACGAGTATGGTGATTTGTTTACTAATGGAAATCATATAATTGTTATAAATCAAAATCATGCTGATGAAGAAACGCAGATAATTTTAACGGTAAAAGAAATCCTCGGTAATATATATAAAATATTAGATGAATCATTTAACCAAAAATTAAGAAAGCTTGAGCAAGAATCTGCAAATAAACGCGGTGAGCAGAGTTTTAAAGAATGGTTTACGACAATAGAGAATACTTTATCTTCTACGATTTGCAGTGAAAATGTTGAAGATATTTTTCTTACTGATCACGCAGTACCTGCCGATTTTTTCTTTCGGTATTCAGTTATTGATAAGTTTACTGGGGAGTCTGTTGCTTTAGGAGATAGCATTTCAGCAACAAGCAATACGGATGCGAAAGATTGGTACAAGAGTGATAAAAAAATACTTTTCTTTTTAGAACAGTATTATTTGGGAAAAAAGCGCAAATTTAGATTAAACATGGTGGTTCGTGATTGGAATCAAGCGTTTATGTCAGACGTCACATTGCGGGCTGAAGCAATAGGGGTAAAGCAAAAAAATCAACCTAATTCTAATATTTTTACAGATCCGTTAATGGAATTGTCAAAATATTCAAAGTTTAGGATTAGTGGAGATAGCGAACCATATACGCAAAATTCAAGATATACACACGAGCATGACGATGTAGTTACTGGTCGTTGCTGTGCTGTATTATTTAATGATATTGACGACATATTAGCGAAAGGGCAAACGCAAGGCGAAATTACATTTTTTGATAAAAGAGACCAAGTTCCAGGTGAGGAAGAAAAGACCTATGAATTCGCAATTATCTTGCGCAAACGCGAAGCGATTGAATACGAAATAAAGGATACTGCAGAAGGGGTACTATTTGAATTCAAAAAGCCTCTACCCTCTGCTTTGTCAATAAACGACATACATATTTTTACGGATAAAAATGGATATATCCCGTGCTTAATAGATGGGCGGCAAGAATGTAAAAATGCTCAAAGCAAATTATCGAAAGATAGAAGAAAGATAACGACTGCGTTAACCAGAGACAAAACATATAGGCTTATGCTGAGTGACAATCCTAATTTCTATCTATCGTTTCAGGTTTCTAACACTCAAATAGATATGGATGAAAAAAGCAATTCAAATGAGGATTTTGCGGTCATTTCCCCATTTATTAGGTGTCCTCTTTGCGCTGATATACTTCGTCATCCAGTTAACAGAAAAGCTAAATGTTCTGCTAAAAATGCTGGTTTGACCTGTGATGGGAAGGAAGCTAAACTAACTTTAATAAAAAACAAAGAAAATGCTCACCGCATTGTTTGCGCAGCGAATAGTGCGTTTGGAAATATTAATTTGCTTAGTCTTCCTAAATCTTATGAAAAAACAAACAGCCTAATTATACACTTACTTGGTAATAGCGGAGCAGGGAAATCTGTCTTCTTATCTCGTTTATTTGCTTTTGATCCGCCAGAAGGCAGCGAGGTGGAGAAAACGGCTGTGAAAGCAGAGGTAAGCAACCCCCAAAATACTGAACCAATAAGATATGAACAGGTTACTCCATCAATGAGATATCTGCAATGCGTTCCTTTGTTTCGGGAAATGAAATTTGTTCGTCCAGAAGTTTATGACAGTACCGAACAATGTTTTTCAACAAAGCCGTTTGAGGATAGATTTCTCTCAAAACAGGAGGGTGATCAATTAACCTATACTCAATATTCAGAAAAAAAATATTCGGATTTCATACATCGTACTAGAGCTGACGAGCAGACAATGGAAATACCTTTTATGTTTTCTCTGAAAAATCGACACGAACAGATATCATACCTTTCTTTATTTGACATTCCGGGGGGTAATATTATTCCTGCAATTAAAAACGATAGTGGTCATGAAAAAGAAAACAGGGCAATTATGAATGCGGAGGCACTAATTTTGCTCTGTAATGGTGCTGGAGATGAGAACGCAAGAAATAATATTTCAGAGGCATATAACCAGTTAAAAGAATATATTAAAGCAGTTAAATTTAAAGGAAAAATACCTGTTTGCTTAGCAATTGTTTTATGTAAATTTGACTTGTTTGAAATGAAATTTGCTAGTGGCAGTGCCGTTAAATCGCTTGCGCCAACCGACGAATTAAAGTACTATCAGAATTCAAAATATGAGAAATATATAAATTTATGTTCCGAGGAAATAAAGAGTTATTTGCTTAGCGTAAGTAATCCTAATGATAATATAGTAAATATGGCAAATGAGAATTTCATTGATGTTAAGTATTTTGCGGTATCTTCATCTGGGAACAGATTTTCTCTTGATGTTCAAAATCAAAAAACATATTTACGTTTCGTGGCAGCCCCTCGCGGGTTAGAACATGTAATAGCGTGGATCACAAGTCGTACCAATATTGTACTTTAAAGAGGCTCATATGAAAAAATATGGAATAGAAAGTTTTATTTATATTCCCATTAATAATGAGAATTTTTGGTGTGGACTCGATAAAAGTGGAGTACTACGAATTATTAAGTCTGATGAAGATCTCGGGTATAAAGCTATCGTAACGCAACTAAAAGAACATAAGCAACAATTTATGAATTATGCACTTAACCATGATACTGGTTTTGCATATGATGCGCCGCACAATGCTTTTATATTCACAGATTGGACAACGACAATAAATGGTAAGACGGGATTAATATTAGTCTCTAAAATAAAAACAGCGTCTGAAGATGCGTATTTCTCTAATTTTATAAGTTGTGGGTTGCCGATTGATAAGGAAGAGATTGATGAGACAGATGTTCAGCATATTTTGCAATACCAATGGTTGGAACAATCATCAAGTATAGATGATACTGTTACAGAACAGATATTATTTTTTCTTGACAATCTATTAAACAATGGAAAAGTAATTATTGAAATTGATACCAATAAATTTGATGCTTTAGAAATAATACGTCGATGCTTATACATGCTCCCTGAAAAGTATGCGAATGCAGTAAGTTATAACACGAATGCTGGTGAAAAGATTTTAGCGGGATTGCTTGATACAAACGTAATATATGCAACAAAAGCTAAATGTTCCTCAGCAAAAGAAATAAGTGGCATAATACAGGCATCAACAATACTTAATGTTGAGCAATATGAACCACAGAGTGGATATTGTAAGCTGTTAAAAGCTCTTGGACGTTCAAAAGCGATAAATGAAGTTTTGGCTTTAAACTCCACTTCCACAGATACTATCAGTTTAGCTGAATTAGAAGTAAAAGCAAAACAAGTACTAGTTGAAAAGCAGTACGAAATTGTTGTCAAAAAAGTATCAGCTATTAACCAATCCTGCCATAGCCGTAGCTCAAGCAACTTTGAAAACTTATTAAGTGAGTTATCCCAAGAAATTACTACTCTGGTAAAACAAAAGGGTGAATGCGTAGCAATTTCGGCACTATCTGATTTGGGCCACGGGTGGTTTAATACTATAATTAAACAGAAGAAAGAAGACGTGAAATGTTTTTTGTCGACGGTCTTTAATAAAATTACCGACGAGAATTTATTTGCACTTTTTTCAAGCATATACAGTTCGAGCGATGAGTTTGTGAAATGTGTAGTTGTTCCTTGGAGCTATTCGAAAATAAAAGGTAAAGAGAGGGCATGCTTTGAAAATTGGGTGCATAGACTTGATACCTTAAGTAAAAATGATACGTTGAAATATAATAAAGCAAAAGAATTGTGTTGTTCTTTATTTGCCCTTTTTTATACCGATGTCGTTTCATCTGAAGGTGAAAAAGTCAAAGATTCTATGAATTCTTGGGTATTTGGAGTAGGTAAAGCATTTGGTTATTGCGAAGGAACATTCAGCACTTTGAGCAATAATTATGAAAGACACAAATTAAATTATGCGAAGCAGCAAAGCTACTTGAGAAATTTTGCAATTGAGAAAAAGGGGAAGAGGAGTACAAGAAACAAACAAAGACACAACGAAAAAAACGACAGGGTTGAATTTGACGCAGGTTTTAATTTACCTTTAATGGCTTGTATCTGTTTGCCAGCGGTATTCGTAAGTATTGTTACCTTTTTGCTTCTATACTTTTGGGCAATTGATTTAGAACAGATATATATATCATTGCACATAGTTCCTCTTAGTACATTGTGGGGTGCGTTATTCATCTCGCTCGCAATAGGATTGATTTGTGTAGTTTTGGGATTGGTTATTAGAATTATTCATGAAAACATTTCGTCCAATCCTCCACCCAAAGTTGTTTGGCTTAGAGTTTTGATAACCGAATTAGTTTTTTCTTTGACAATTTGTTTATTGTTATTAACAGTGAACATATTAATTATCATCTAACATAAGAAGTCGGAGGGCTTATGTGCAAAAGAAACACAGAGCAAGGGAAACCTTACAAAAGATATCGTTATAAGTGGGATAGCAAAGCATTTAAAGCTATTATATGCATTCTTTCCATTGTTTTACTTTTGCTGGGCGCATATGGTGCGTGGATTTTGTCTAAAACTCTACGTCTGTCTTATGACAGAACCGATGCGGTAAGTAATGCAAAACAGCTTATTAGCCAAATAGAATATGGGTCACGTACAGGAGAGAAACTCAATATAATTCTTAAAAACGATATTGAGTTAGATCAACCTGATGTTGATACTTTACTCAATATTCCCAATAGAGAAGGGGGTAAAGGAGCATGGCTCTATGGTAAGCTGGATGGACAATATAATAAAATTTATTTTAAACAAAACGTTATTTTAAAAGCGCCATTATTCAATTGCATCGCAAAAGATGCTGTAATTTGTAATTTAACCATTGACAACTCTTTGCTGTATGCTCAAAGAGCAAATGGCGCACTGGCCACTTTATCGCATACCAATATGGGTGCTTTGAGTAATATAAGGCTTGATAATTGTACGGTCAATTTAAGTGGCGCAGGCGACAAGAATCTATCTGTTTCTGGGCTTGTTGTGTACAATTTTGGTAAAATATCATGTTGTGCTGCCAAAATTGATGTTGTATTTTTATCTGACAGCTTGGAAGATAAAAAATATTTTTCTCAAGACGGGCAAAAAATCAATGTCAGATGGAAAAGTCAATTTGGGGCCATCGCAACGGAATGTGTAGAGGGTGGAATAATAGAGAATATAGTAGTACAAGTAAAATTCCCGAAAAACTTTGCCCCGATGACATTAGCTCCTTATAGCAACGTTGAAGAGCAGGAAAGAAATCTAATAGTTGGATATGTTGTCGGATATAGCAAAGATTATAAATCAAGCAGTGAAGATTTAAACGCACGTAAAGGTATATTACGCAATATATTTGTAATGGACTCTCAAAATGCTCAATTTGCTTGCGATCGTGCTTTTTTTGAGCAAGGCGATAGTGTGTTTATTGGTGAAAAAATTAAAAATTGGGACGGTTGGGAAAGCAATACAAATATCGATGGGGGTTTCCCTCAATTTGTGTTTAACAACGGAGAAAACAAATGAGAAACAAGGAAGACAAGCAGTCAACGAATAGTTTTAATGCTTTTAAAAACGGACATAGGTTATCAAATGCTATATTAGTTGCAGTCCTAATTATTTTGTTAATTTCTATGGTTATAATTGGTGTCTGCATGTGGAGAACAGCTCAAAAAAATAAGCAGGCTGACATTTTAATTGTTTCTGCGACTACAACAACATATCGAAATGGTAGCGGAAGCGTAAATGCTGTATTAAAAGTCGGTAATAAAATTGAAGAAGACGAAGAGCTAACTTTTATCGGGGATAAAGCAGGATTAATTTCATTCCCGGATTCAGTCCGTGGGATATACCATGTGCAGGATGATGTTGCCGCCGAACCAGTTGATGGAAAACCTATAATTGTTGAAGTATATGTAACAAACACCACATATGATATTACTCAATCTATTCTTATAAATATCGTTGAAAGTCCTCCATATGTTATTAGTCTTGATACCAGAGTGAAGAGTGTAGAACTTTGTCCTCCTACAATTGGAGTTTGGGGGGATGTCGTTGGGGCAGAAAAGGGTGCTGAGACTATAAAAGAAATGTATGAACCTAATCTTAATGACATCGGTATAACTGGTTGGGATTTTATTGGTTGGTTCTATTGGGATAATTTTACCCAATCATATAAGAAATTCAATGCTTCGGACAGATATTGTTGGGATGATAATATAACTCTTTATGCAAGATATTTAGCTGAAGAGGTCATTCTAAGTGCTGATGGAATTACGAAAAATGCACCATCGTTAAAAGAAGTTTACTATGGCGAGCCATTAACGGCTAATCAAAAAAAGCAACTCATTGATGCGGAAAATTTTGTTAATTCTGAGAATAAGGAGTTTAATTGGATTTGCAAAGGCTGGTGCTCAAAACAAGGGGGGCAAGGGAAAGAATCTGGAATAATAGATAATGGGCTTCCGACCGAGAGATTTGAAAATACTGCCAATATCTTATATGCGAAGTGGGAAGGGGAGCTGAACTTCCACCTTACTAAGCAACTGGAAAAAGTTATTGAAGACGGAGAGTGGAGAGGTGTAGTACGAGAATTAGATAATGAGCTTGGTCAAATATTTGGCTCTCATAGTACGATAGTAATTTATAATGCGGCTATGCCCGATCTCGTTGAACCCAGCTACTCAAATGGAGAAATCTTTAAGGGGTGGTTTACCAAGAAATACGGCGGCGGAGAAAATATTTCAGAAAAAGATAACTATGATGTAAAAAGCCTTGATGTTTACGATTGCGTTCAACGTATTATTACTATTAACGATAACGATGCAAATCCCATCTCTACCGAATATCCGAAAAGCTTTAAGGCTACATATGGAAAAAAAATAAGCGAGAGCTATCAGCGCGGCCTGCCAGTTCTTGAAAAAGACGATTGGATCTGGGGGCAATGGTTTACTAGCGTTGATGTAGACAGTGAAACAATAGAAGTAAAAGTAAGTGATTATTTTGACAAGCCGTTTGTTGAAAATGATGACATAGAATTTAAAGCAAAATGGACGGGGTCGATATCACTAAAGGGTGTTATAGACAGTAACTTTGATGCTTCTATTAATGTTGAGTATGGGAAAGAACTTAATCTTTCTCCTTATACTGAGTATATATTCGGTTCTTGGGAATTTAAGGGATGGTATCCATGCGAAGCTAAAGACATCCAACAAAGTGATTCTCCTATGGAATTAATTACATCAACCTATAAAGGGAAAGGGAACCTGACACTTTATGCTTTATGGACAACAAATACAACGCTTAAGTTTAACAACGCCAAAAGCGATGTATATTTAAAGGATATCATATATGGAATTAATCTTTCTAACCAGAATAAAGTCTTACCCACTATAAGTGAAATAGGTAAGGCAAAAGACGGTTATAAAAATGGGATGGAGAGTGGTTGGTATAACGAGAATTCTAACTACGATGACAAGTCTACAGCAGTCTGCGTAACTGATAATATGGTATCTTTCCCAAAATCAATGAGTACTCTTTATTATATTTGGGAGGCAGAGACCTATAAGGTTACACTTAATCCTAATAGCGGTGTACAGTCTGGCAATACAGATATATATATTAAAATGGGGCAGAGATTACCGAATTATGCGGCTCCTACAAAGACTGGAAGCACGTTCTTAGGATATTTCACGCAAGAAGGAAAACCGTATTATAGCTTAAACAGTCCCACAACTATGGCAAGTG
Source organism: uncultured Christensenella sp. (assembly GCA_910583545.1). Classification (GTDB taxonomy): domain Bacteria; phylum Bacillota; class Clostridia; order Christensenellales; family Borkfalkiaceae; genus Coproplasma. Next base: position 18,054 of record CAJTXM010000001.1, read on the forward strand.
ATATTGATTGGGATATTCCATCAAACACTATTTTATATGCCCAGTGGTCTGATAATGGTTATTCGGTAATTTTATATTGGGATGACGAAAACGGCAACACTTCGTCTGTAACGACAACTTATGGAGATGATATGCCAACTGCCCCCATGCCCTCAAGAACAGGTTATGCATTTGGCGGATACTATACAGAAAAAAATGGGGCGGGAACGATTTATTATACTTCAAGCATGGCTAGTGCGCGCCATTGGGAAGATTTATCAGTAACAAGTTTGCACGCCAAGTGGACAGCGATCCGCTATAGGGTGAATTATAATGTAAACGGTGGTAATGGTTTGACAAATACTTGGAAGGAAGTGGCATTTAACGATGTCTATGGCGACTTGCCTACTCCTACACGAAATAATGAATCAGGGAGTGGCGGTTATACTTCATATGCCTTTGAGTATTGGGAATACGACGGCAATAAGATTACCTCAAACACAAAAATGGTAACGGCAAATGAACATACTTTGAAAGCTAAATGGAAAGGTACTTGGCATTCATGTTTTGCTGCGGGAACGCTTATTACATTGGCAGATAATACGCAGAAAAAAATTGAAGATATAGCTGTTGGGGATGAAATTATAACGTGGAGCTTTGTTAGTGGTAAAACTGAAATTAAACCTGTAACAATTGTATGGGATCACGGTTTTGATACTTATAACATTATTAACTTGAAATTTTCCAACGGTTCATTCTTGCGAATTGTAGGTACTCACGGCGTATTTGATTTAACAACAAATGCTTTCGAATATTTAACCGAACAAAACTATTTGAGTTATATAGGTCATAAGTTCGTTGAAATTAACGGAGATGATTATAGTGGCGTTGAACTTGTGGATGCATATATTACCACAGAGAATGTATGTAGTTATTCTCTAGAAACGGCGCAAAACGGTAATGCCATAGCGGAAAATATGCTTACATTAACCCCACAAGAATTTGTTGAACTATTCATGTGCTTCGAGTTAGGAGAAAATTTGCGCTTTGATGAAGCCAAGATGCAAGCCGATATAGAACAATATGGTTTGTATTCTTATGAAGAATGGTCGGAATTTGTAACGTTAGATGAATTTTATGCATTCAATGGTCAATACTTAAAAATCCTTGTGGGGAAAGGTATTACCACAAAGGAACAGCTGATTGATATGATAAATTGTTGGCTTAGATAAAATGTTTTTATGGAGGATAAACAATGCGAATAATTATGACCGAAAAATTGCAAGACATATCGGAATTTGATTTAATATTGATGGGTGACTTATCACAGGCAATATCCTATGGTGATATCGTTTTACAAAAGACCCCTCACAATAATAGAACTATTCGCATTGGATTTTCCCCATGTTTAGATGAAAATCATGACGAGGAGTTTGCTATTATGCGGGCTTGTGAAAGAGCTTTTGAATTGATAAAAGAAATTAAGATAAGTAAGCTGTTAATTGACGCAAACTCTCTTCAAACAGATTCAAATGAGTTGTCAAGTATAGTCAATATACTCATAGATAAGATATATGATGCAATAGGTCATTCATTCAATTCAGAGAACTCTTTTGTGACTATACTCGCTACCTATAAATCTGTTAATAAAGCAATAGTTGAACGGCTTGAAAACTGTTTGAATGAACAGGAGAATGGTTCGATTAACAATTCATTTGGCGATGAGGATGACAGTTTAGAACCAAAGTTTAAAGGCTTTGTAAATCAATTAGAATCTGAAAAACCATTTAGAGTTTATTTGATAGATTTAATTAATTCTAAAGGATATAAAAAATTCTCCGAAGTATACAAGGCATCAGGAATTTCTAAATATACATTTTCAAAAATCATTAATTTTAATATTAACCCCCCGCATAAACCGTCAAAGGAAACGGTTGCAGCCTTAGCGATAGGTCTAAAATTAGATATTAATGAAGCGCAAAAGTTTTATAATGTTGCAGGCTATTTTCTTGGCACGACCGAGTTCATTGATAAGGTTATAAGGTTTTTTATAAATGAATCAATTTATAAAATAGCTGAAATAAATTATTGTCTGAATTATTATGGATACCCCGCGTTAGGAGAAAGAACCCGAGAAGAAAAAATTAATATAGAAATAAGGTAAAGAAAAATATTTAAGTGGCTCAGCAAAGGTAGAATGCTGAGCCACCTTTTTTGTTATTTTACCCTTTATAATGGTAACACAAAAGATATTATGGAGAGATAGCCATGGAAAAAGATATCGTTGACATTCTTCTTGACGAAGAAAACAAAGACCCGATTGTACTTACAGATGATAAAGGGCGGAAACTTGCTTTTGAGCAGGTCGCCGTCATACCTTACGACCAAAAACTCTATTGCGTCTTAAAGCCGATAGACCATATTGACGGTGTGGCAGACGACGAGGCTTTGGTCTTCTATGTGGATGAAGGCGAAAACGAAGACGATGATCCAGTGCTGCGAATAGAAGATGATGAACTGAAAGCGATAGACGTTTTTATGGAATACTATGACCTCTTGGACGTAGCGACCAAGTAAGGTAATAAAAAGGAGAATAAATATGTTAAATGCAATGGAAGAGATGTTCATATCGGAGTACTTTTTAATCAAGGCAGTTCTCGGCAAATACCTGACCAATAGTAAAGAGCTTTTTCACGCATTGAGCAGGATTTGCTTAATACCCGAAGCGGATGCGGACAAACTATATACTTTGGCGGAAAACGACACGGCAAAGGCTATAACTACCGACAAGGAATTTATGCAGCATCAACGCATGCAGAAATATTCCAAGTTAGTAGGGGCTGAAAAGAAAAGCAATGCCGAGTGGGAAGAAGTCGCCAGAATAAAAGGGAATGCTATTCTTATTGCAATGGGCTATAACCTGGTGCTGGACGCGGAGGCATCAAGAAACGTGGTTTATACATATCTCTCCACGGCGGCGGCAAGCGGAACGGTGGTTGCAATGCAGATAATGGGAATCCTGCAATGCGAAGGAATTTTCCTCGATAAGAATGAAAAAGCAGGACTTAAAAATCTGTCCAAGGCGGCGGACTGGAACGACAGCATAAGTATCCTTGCACTTCTTCATTACCGCAAAGATAACCAAGCATACAATATGGCGCGGCTTCGTCAGGTAATAAATGATACGCCTTTTTCAAAGTTGTACGACGTGGCGGCGGAACAGTACAGCACCGCTGATGACGTCGACGTAAGCGAGGTCAAACTGCTGTATAAAGCATTTGGCTCTGGCGTCTTAAAACGTGAGGGATACGATCCAAAATATGCAAGAATTCTAAACAGCAAAGCTCTATATATCAAGGACAAGGAAAAAGCCGTATTCACTCAAAATAAAGAACAGCTTTCGGTTATTGGAGATTTACCCTTGAAGTTATCGCACGAAAACATAACGGCAATCGACGTGGACGCGGTTGAAAAGGTAGCGATAAAGAGAGAGGTCGAAACAACGGCAGTCGTGCGGGCGCTTAAAAATAGCGACCTCAGAGAGTTGCCCTCCTATCGTCCGCTCTGCATATGTTCGGATTCGAAATACATATTGAACACGTATGCAAAGGCAATCGCTGCAAAGAGCAAAGCCGCCCACGTGGAAACGATAGACGTGGGTGAACTTATCGAATACGATTTCGAACCCACACCGAATAACATCTTTGTGCGCAGCATCGACGAGGATAAAGACAACCGTTTTCTTTTGTTCTTCCACGGTGAAATTTCGGAAAAGAAAATGGATGCGGTCAAAAGCATTTTGCAGAGCAGCAGACGCGCAAAGTTCCACTTGAACAGCCCGAGCGTTACTCTGAACTTGGGTGCGGTGCTGCCGATTTGCTTCTGCGACAAGCAGAATGCGCAGTCGTTAGAGCCGTATTGCGACATAGTAAGACTTGCATCGATTACAACGGACGAGCTTCCGTCCGCCATAAAAGAAATCCTTGTCAGCAAGGAACAGATGTACGGCGTAGGCAAAATCAAACTCAGCGGCGAGGTGTGCGAAGTATTTAGCGGATACGACGTTGATACTGCCGAGAAACTCATCGATGCGGCGGTACGCGCCCGTAGGGAGAAAGGCGCAGCCATCACGTTAACTCGTGATATTTTGCAAAGCTACACGGCGGAAAACGACAGACCGAGAATCGGTTTTGGAGGGCTTACAAATGGAAGAAACCAATGACATATTAAACGGTTACGAGAACACAAAGTACGTCCACTATAAGGACTCGTTGACATTGCCCAATACCGTGGCATACGACGAAATCGGCAAGAAGGCAATGTCGGGAGTACTTAAGGCAAGCTGGCACGTGGACGGAAAGCTGATGCAGACCTACACCGAGCAGGAGAACCACGTCGGCGTTATTGCCGCAACCAGGCTCGGCAAGACGACCTCGTATGTAATACCGACGATACTGTCGTTTGCCAAGCAGCTCTTAAAACGCAGTATGATAATATCCGATCCGAAGGGCGAGATTTACCGTTACACGTCGGAAACATTGAGAGAGCAGGGATATAGAATAATCCTCTTAAATTTCCGTGATTATCTTCACTCGGAGTGCTGGAATATGCTCACGCCGATATTACGTAAGTACAAGAAAATCGACAAGATTATTGACGAAGTATGCGTGGTGGAAACGGAGAACGGCCCGAGAAATAAATTCCGCGGGCGCATTTATGAGAACCAGCAGGAACTCGACGAAGATATACAGCGGGCTATGGACTTGCTCTTGGGCGAAGTGGGGAATGACATCGACAACGTTGGCAATATGTTTATTCAAACCAAGAAACAGGACGACCCCTATTGGGAAGATAGCGCAAGGGACGTTCTGAAAGCGTTCCTCTGGGCGATGCTCGAGGACAGCGACCCGAAGACTTGCAGTAACCCGATAACCGAGGACACGTTTTCGTTCAATACTATTTTAACGGTTATTTCGACTTTCAAAGACGACGAAGGCACGTACTATAACGACGAAGGCTACTTTACTAACCGAGAAAAAACCTCTCGAGCTTATGTCCTTGCAAAGAACACGCTGATAGAAAACGGACGCCCTACGAGAAAATGCATTATGGGCTCGTTAATGACCAAGCTGGCAATCTTCAATGAAGTGGCAATGCGTCTTATAACGAGCTGCAACTCGTTTGAAATCACCGAAATCGCAGACGGCCCGATAGCAATCTTTATCGACTACCGTGACGAGCTGAAAGTACACTACCAGGTAATCAGTCTGTTCATTCAGGACGCATACAGATTTTTAATCGAGCAGGCAAACGAAAAGCCTAACGGCAAGTTGGACGTGCCCGTATATTTTATTCTTGACGAGTTCGGGAACTTTCCCGCCCTTAAAGATTTCGAAACAACCATATCTGCTTGCGCTGGGCGAAATATTTTCTTTATTTTAATCATACAGTCATACGCGCAGCTTAACAGCGTGTACGGGACGGCGGTGGCGGAGATAATCAAAGACAACCTGAATGTCCACATCTTCTTCGGATCAAATAACCCCAGCACGTTGGAGGCATTTTCGCACGAATGCGGACAGCAGACTCGTATATCGCCGCTGAGTGCGTTGAACGGCAAGAGCGCGGATATCGATACATATCATATCGAAACTATTCCTTTGATACCGAAAAGCATGCTGTCGCATTTCAGCCCCGGCGAGTGCATAATCACCGAAGCAAACAGCGGCTACGTTATGTTTTCAAAACTTGAGCGCTACTATCTTTGCGACGAGTTCAAGGGTTTAAAGCTTGCGTCGGAAAAAGAGTACACCTGCAATATAAACCCGTTTGACAAGCGGTACACCTATGTAATGCAGAAGAACAAAAAAAGGAGCCGCAATCCCTTTGACTTTTAAGTCGTAGGGGTTGCGAAAAGAGGGCAAAGTATGAACGGTTATAAAAAAATTGAATTGTACGAAGAAGCACAAAAATTTGAAACGTTAGAGGACTACAAAGAAGCATTCAATTTATACCTCGCATCAGCAAAGCAAGGATATGCCAAGGCGCAGCTTGCCGTAGCGAAGTTCTATCTCGGCGACGGGGTGTATAAGGGCATCATAAAAGCCGACCGAACAAAAGCCGTGGATTTTCTCAACCAAGCAGAGGCTGGCGGGAATGCCGAGGCAAAATATAGGCTTGCTTTGATTTTGCTTGAGCGGAAGAACAGTAAGGATACTGCTCATGCATTGGAACTCTTGCAAGATGCATCTGACAGACAATATTTCCTTGCAACGTTTGAATTGGCAAAGTGCCATTATTATGGGATAGGCTTCAAGCAGAGCTATTTGAAAACGCTGGAACTGTTCGAAAAAGTGATATACGGCAAGGGCGCAATGACGCAAATTGAATTCTGCTGTAGTATGAGAAAAATACTTGCCGAGATTAAAAACTTAGAAGGTGAGCAGAAAATCGGGTTGAGCGGGGACTATTTGTGTTTGTTCAACGATTTATGCAGCGACTTAAGCGTGGACGATTAAGGGTAGGGATGTTATGGATAAGAATGCAATAATAAACGACATAAAACAAAACAACGGTGCGGAAATAGCTGTTTTGCAGCAGAAATTCAACGTACCGTATAAAGAAGTAAAAGCGCTTATAGACGAGCTGGTTGCCAAGGGGACGTTGGCCTTTGAGTCGGGAGTTAAATATTCTTATGCGAAAAAATCGGATACCACAATAGACGACAGCAGAGCCGAGCTTGAACGCCGCAGAGCCGAAGCTATTCGCAAAGTGCATGAAAACCTTTCCGCAGATGATGAGGAAGATGAAGATGCCGAGGAAAGAGCCAGAGCTGAACGCCAAGCATATCTCGAAGCACGCAGACAAGATCTGATCCGCAGGATGCAAGCTGAAATGGAAGATGACGACGAGGACGAGGACAGCGAAAGCGAAGAGAATGACGAAGAAGAGATTAGCGATGACGAGTTGCGGTATAAAGCGTTAAAGCTAATAGTAGAAAAGGATGCAGCATCCGTCTCAATGTTCAAGCAGTCATTTCCAATCGGATATATCAGGGCGTGCAAACTTATTGACTGGATGGAAAGCAAAGGGTATGTTTCCGAAGACGGCGGCTCTAAGCCGAGAAAAGTTCTGATTACCAAGGAGGAGTTCGAAAAGCTCTATAGTGAGCCCCACCTTGTGGAGGACGAAGAGGACGACGAGGATTCCGATATAGACGCTAAGTTCGCCGAGTACGAAAAATTCTTGGAACAGCATTTTTCTGAGAATGACAGCGATGATGAGGATGAAGAAGATGAGGTGTATGATAATATCATAAATCGCATTTTTCACTCGGATGCGGAAGAAACCGATGCCACCGACAGCGACTCTGTGGAACGCAAGGAGGCGATGCAAAATCTTGTGTCCGTGTTAAACAAAATCGCAGACAAAAAGAAAGCGCCGATTACCGCCGATGAAATGCCGTTGCATCCGTCTTGGGATAATGAAGATGAGTTCGCTCAAGTTGTAATGGAACGCATGGAACGGCTGATAAAATCCGATAAGCGAATGGGGCAGATAGGTGCAGTAAAGAAGGCAGAAACATACCTTGAAGCCGTCAGGGATACTCATGACAGGAAAATGGTTCAAGTATATGAACGGGTAGTGTACGAGATAAAGAATACCAGCAGTTATTTATATGGACAGTTAAAAAAGCAATTCTTCGGCGAATGACATATGCTCAGGGATATGCTATAATATAGGAGAAGACCTATGGCGTTGCCGCAAAGACCAAAATATAAAACCTACACTAGACAAGGCATAAAGTACGACCGTGTAGAGCTTTCACTTAAATATCTTCTAATCCGCAGGAAACTTGAAAAAGAAGTTGAAGCAGAACTTGAAGAATTTATAGAATACTTAGAGAGCAAAGGTCGGCACGTAAGGAGATATCAAATCGGGAACGGGCTTTGTTTTACATATTGGGATATTAAAAAGCGAATTCTTAAAGAAAAGTACAACATAGAATGGCATAGCCCGCCCGAGCTAAATCCCCGAGTTAGGTTTGATTAAAAGGAATAAAAGAAAATGTGTGATATAAAAATGCCCAAGATAAAAATCGTCGGAATCGGTGGTGCTGGCTGCAACATGGTCAATCTTCTACTAAAGCAAGAAATAAAGGGTATTGAATACTTTGTTGCTGATTCTGATAAAGAAACGCTTGGGTTATCAAGTTGTGAAAATAAAATAAAGTTACCGACTGTTGGTTCATCTTGGTTATTGATGGCGCAGGACATTTTTAAGGCAGTTATAACCGACGCGGATATGGTCGTTATGATAAGTGGACTCGGCGGGTATATCGGATCTACATTTATGCCGATACTTGCCGAAGTCGCCAAGAGTATGAACACGATGACTGTTGCCGCGGTTGCTACGCCTTTTGAGTTTGAAGGCAAAGCACGTATGACAAAGTGTGTGGAAAGCCTTGAAAGGCTAAAGACCTTTACAGACACAGTAATAGTTGTACCAAATCATAGAGTCAAGAAAATAGTCCCTAAAACGACGTCAATGAAAACAGCTCTATCCGTAATCGATACAGTCATTTTTGAAGCAGTAAATTGTATTGCGTCGTCAATCTTCGAGCCTGGTTTAATAAATGTGGAATATGAGGATGTTGCCTTAATTCTCAAAGGGGGCGGTTTGGCTTATTTGGGCGTTGGCATAGGCGAGGGAGAGAATAGTATTCAAGATGCGATCAAAAGCGCAATAAATAATCCGATGTCTTCTACAAAGATAAATACGGCAAAACGTATTCTCTTGTCGGTGACAGGCGGAACTGATTTGGATGTACAGAATGCTTTAGAAATTGCAAATGCAGTACGAAATGCCGTAGATGCAGACGCAAATATAATGTTCTCTATGAAAATAGAGGAGAGCTGGACGAGTAAAATTAGGTTAGCTATAATAGGGTTAACTGATGAAAAAGAAACAATCTCCAAACCGAAAATCGAAGTTCAGAAGAATCATTTTGAAAGGAAATTCAATAATGAGCTGAGTAGTGTGCTTACAAAGGCCGAGGAATTAGCAGCTCAATTCAATACTGCATATATTGCATCGGAACATATCGTTTACGCTATGCTTTTAACGGATTGTAAAGCGGGTGAAATATTAAAAGCTTGTGGGTGTGTTCAAGAAATATACGAGAGATTTTTTATAAAATCGCTTAGTTTTGAGTGTGCAATCAATGGGTTTACACCGAGAATGAAATCGATTTTACAACACGCCGAAGAAGATGTTATTTTGAAAAAAGGCTATGGAACAGAAGTAGGAACGGAATATGTGCTATATGCCACAATTTCTGGCGAGTGTCTTGCTTATAAAATCTTAGAGGCTATTGGCGTTAATATTAAACAATTACGAGAAATGCTCCAAGACGAAATAGACTCTTAAAATACGGAGGAAAATATGAAGAACATGTTCGATATGCGATTGGCGGACGAGCCTTTTGAAAAGATAGGGCGTGAAGAGAAGACGATCGAAATTCGTCTTTGTGACAAAAAGCGAAAAAAGATAAAAGAAGGAGATAAAATAGTCTTCCACCAACTCTCTAACGAATCCAACGTAATAATAGCCGATGTAAAAGCTCTGCATCGGTTTAATACGTTTCAAGAATTATTTTTATCTGATTTGTTCTCTAAAACAGGATGCGGTGAGTTATCAAAAGAATCAGCAGCCGAGTCTATGTACAAATATTACAGCAAAGAGCAAGAAAGGGAATTCGGCGTGCTTGGAATAGAAATAAGTGTGGACGAAGACTTGTCGCTCGTTTATGGTATCTTAAAAGATGAGTATAAAGACTGTGCCATATCTGATGAAGATATTATGCAGTTTGCCCAGCAGCTTAATGATTATGTCTTTGTCGAGAACTGCGATTTGAACGATATTCTGATTATCGTTTATGAGTTTGAAGAAGCGATGAGGGCTAAGGGCGCTATAATCGAAATAGGAAGACAGTGCATAATATACTTACAGATAATCAACAATCTCGATATCAACGAAGAGAACGCAAAGCGTCTGTATGAAAGTTTTATATGCTACCATGATTGCCAAGCGTTTAGTTATTTAATGAACGAATACGAGGAATGGCTTACGCAGGAACAGCGAGATGAAATACTATCCATTGCGCGTGAGGTCTTTATAGAATCCGTTTGGGAGGATTATGTATAAGGGAGGCGTTTATGAAAATAATATTTCTTGATATTGACGGTGTGCTTAATTCCAGAGCTTACGACCGAAGGCGTAATTGGGATGAGCAGACGGACATAGACGAAACGAGGCTTCCTTTCATCAAGGAAATTGTTGACGCCACCAATGCAAAAATAGTGTTGAGTTCTACATGGCGACAGCATTGGAACAAAGATTCGAATCGGTGTGATTCGGACGGGCGATACATCAATAAAACCTTTGCTAAGTTCGGGTTATCAATTTTTGATAAGACACAAGACCTTGGAATTACAGCTTTGCGAAGGGATGAAATTAGCAAATGGCTAGAAGACACCGACGAAGAGATTGAGTCGTTTGTGATAATCGATGATTATCGATACGGCTGGGGCGACTTGTCAGAACACTTCGTGAAGACCGAACCGAATTTCCGTTTGGGCATTGAAAAAGAACACGTCGAAAAAGCAATAGAAATTTTGAATAAAAATATTTGAATCATAAATATAAAAACAATAATCGATCGCAAATGTGCGGTCGATTTTTTTTGGAAATTTTTGCATAGTCTTAAAAATAGGACAACCTACTATTGACAAACAAATGTTTGTTTTGTTATAATAACGGCACGAGGTGAGCGAGATGATGAGACAGAGAGTTGACCTGGAAGTGGAGGCGACCTTCACGACAGATGGCGCTATAAAGCCCCGCGATATAATCTATAAAGACAGAACCCTGCACATCACAAAAATAGTGCGGACGCGGAAATACTGTCCGCCGATGATAAGCTGTTTTGCTCCGCTCGAACTCACGGTGTTAATCGAGGGCAAGGAACGACAAATCTATTTTGAGCCAAGTAGCAATAAATGGTTTTCGGTAAAAGACATTTATAATTGATATATAAAACGATTTATAAGTCGTATAGTTTTATTGCTAACGCCAATCGTAGTGGCAAGTGTCCGCCAAAATACGCACAAATCTTCGTATAACACGACTAAAAAGACGGCTTGATTACCCAAAAATTTCGTGTTATAATATAAGCAAGAAACAACGGAGGCGGCACAATGATAACTGCAGAACAAGAACAATTTATAAGGAAATACGTAAGCAAAGAGTACTTTGATGTAGAACTAGTTATAAGCTATTTGAAATTGCACGATGTTGTCGGCGGAGAAATCTTTGCCATAGCTCCTCTGTCAGAAGATAGGTTAGCACACCCTGGTAGGCTTGAACTTTTAAGAGAAGGGTTTGGCTTTAACGCAATAGATAAAGAAACATTCATTAGAAGAATCCCTTTTTATTTTTATGTAACAGATTGCAAAAGCAATCACTGTGGCGATCTCAAATGCATTATTAGCGGATATTATAGGCACATGCGATATGACGATCAAAACTATGAGGAAGTATATGAAAGGCTTGAGCGATTGTTTTATCATCACCAAATCAGCCTTGTAAACATAATGGAATATACCGTAGCACAGACAGGATATGTGTCACGATATGATATATTTTGTTTATGGTGCGATTACCTTGACCTTTGCGAAAAATTGCGCATTGACGATAAGACGCCAAAATCACTCTTGTATAGTTACAATAAATTATTGGAATATGCAGGCGAAAAGCCTATAGTTTATCAGCCGGGGCTGGTTGGCTTTAATGAAGATTTTATGCGTGAGGGTAATGAAATAGTTGTCGGTGGCGAGTTTCCTTGCGATGGGGAAGGCAAGCCCGTAATGAAGTGGATAGGCGTCAAAGTTGAGAATGAAGAGTATATCCATTGCAAAGGAAATTTTAATAAAGAACTGAGAATAGGAATTAAACCAACTACTAAGATATACATGCTAAACATCTACAACAAAGACGGCGACGAAAGGAACATTTGGTGGCCTATTTATTTTGGATCAGCAGTAACCGAGTTTAATAGCTGGGCGTTCAAATTTTATCGTGAGCGCGGCGGATTTACTCAAAAGCAAGTTGCGGACGCGGTTGCAACATCCGTAAGAACATATCAAAAATGGGAGAGCGGCGACTCAATCCCCGATGGATATAATTTGATTCGCTTAATGAACATTTTGAATATAGACTCGGTACAAGAATTTATAAAAAAAGAGCCCATAGTGGACGAAAATATAAGAGTGGAGGACTGGATAGGTGATTAATTATTGTACGGTTTGCGGCGGAGAACTCGGCATCCCCGTTAGCGAGAAAGAGGAACAGCACCAGTGTCCGACGTGCGGTGTTATAATGACAACGTTCATTGAACGCAAGCGGATAGATGGCGAGGACGTTCTTTCGGTTATTATCGACCGAGAAAGCCTAAAGCATTTAAAGCCCGGCTATGAAAGAATCGGTAAAGCCTGGCTTGGGGAGAACAAGCAATGAAGATACATAACGAGATTTGTCCGCATTGCAAAAAACTTAATGAAAACCTCAACTTAGAGGAAACAGACGGAACATATGAATGCATCGGGTGCGGCAAGATTATCAGAGTCGAAGGAATAAAAAGTAGAGGATCGTGGATACCAATCTACACACCCGAAGAACTTGTGCAAAAGCTGGGTAAAACCCCGTCATTTGCCGAAGTAATGGCAAAGCAATAATTGATTTCAGCAGATGTGCCGCCCCGTGCATCTGTGAAATATACGAAAGAGATTTGAGCTTGGCGAACTTTGGAATAGGATCATCCCCTTAACCGTTCGCACAGTCGCCAAAATTCACAGCAAAAATCCATAAGGGGGAAGGAGGGTAAAATGAATGTATCAGGAAGACAACGCAAAACCCGTAGAAGTCGTGTGTAACAACTGTTTCACTCGAATTACGGGATTAAGGATAGACGGAATTACGAAGGTACAATGTCCAAGATGCGGAGCCGTAATGGTTTCGAGGGTTATAAGTAGAAGGCACGTTCAAACGGACACCTATGCTCCCAGAGGACAACAAATAATTTAATTAAGACTTGTTTTGCGTATTGCTTGGTCGGTCTGAAATAGAGACTATATAAAGCCAAATTTAAACGCAACGTCAAGCGGTCAGGTTAAACCACCTATTGAGTGAGAGGCCAACCGATTTTCGGTAATTTTCTTTAAGAGAAAAGAACCAAATCGGTTGGCCTTTTTTTGTTTCCCAAAAAATGAGAGCGATAGAAAAGTGTATCCCTCAGTATACTTTTTTCTTTGCAATAATGAATGAGAAAAAAATTTAAAATTATTTTTTCAACTCGTCAATAGGTGTCGAGTTGGTCAATTAGAATACAGCCATCAAAGGCAAAGGAGGTGAGAACATGCAAAGCGCAGCAGAACGCAGAGTTGCGATATTGGAATATCTGTGCGAATGCCGTCAGACGACGCGCGAGCGGCTGGCGACAGAGTTCGGTGTATCCAATCGCACGATTGAACGCGACTTGCTGGTGCTTTCGTGTTCTTACCCGATTTATACGGTTCAAGGAACGGGTGGCGGTATTTTCATTGACGAAGATTACAGGCTCGGCAAGAAATATTTGACGGATGAGGAAACCGCTCTCCTTGAACAGTTAGCCGACAAGCTCACTGGCGATGAGCTTGGAACGATGCAAGCCATTATTAAAAAATTCAAACAGCCCAGGAGGGGAAAGAAATGAAAATTCACACCAGCAAATTTGTGCGATTACTGAAACGCACACGGACAAGTCTATTGACACTTGCGGCGGAGCTGGGGATTTCAGATACGGCATTAATTCGAATGTTGAAAAGGAGAGCCGCATTCGACTATGCCCAAAGTAAACGCATTCTTGAAATCTTCGGCGCAGATGAAATGCTGTCGGTTATCGATTGGGAGGGTATGAATGTACGCTGTCCAGTGTAACGAAAGCATTCGTGTGTATGACTGCTATCAATACCGAGAATCAATCAAGGAAATCGAAGGGCGGTTCTACGATGCGGATGAGAAGTGCTGGATTATACCGCTGACTGCGCACAATGCAAGCACGCTCTCGCTGTTGGGCGCAAGCCTCGACGAATCACTCAAAGAACTCGCTAAAACCGCCCGTGTCGCGTTTGTGAGCCGCTGTGAGCATCGTAAGCCGAGAGTCAAAGCTAAATTATTTGCACATCAGCAGGATGCCTATGATTTTGCACTTGATGCATTCGAAAAAGGGAAAGCCGTGGCATTGCTGGCTGACATGGGTACGGGCAAGTCGATGATGACGATAGCCATCACGGGAACGCTCGAGGTGGATAAGGGCGTGAAGAAAATGCTCGTGGTCTGCCCGAAGTCGATAGTCGGTGTGTGGGAAGACGAGTTCCGAAAGTTCGCAGATTATCGGTATGCGTTGACGGTGTTGGATGGAACGATGGAGAAAAAACGGTCGTCGTTCAACTATATGCAGGGGGCTGCGCTTCAGATTATCGTAGTCAACTATGAGAGCTGCTGGCGGCTGGAAACAGAAATCTCCAAGTGGAGTCCAGACCTAATCGTATGCGATGAGTCCTCAAAAATTAAGACGCCGAGCGCATCCCAATCAAAAGCTCTGCATCGCTTGGGAAGGCAGAGTAAGTACAACATAATTCTCACGGGAACACCTATCACGGGTAGCCCGCTCGATATCTTCTCGCAATACAAATTCTTAGACGATAGCATTTTCGGTACAAGTTTCTATCTGTTCAGAAACCGCTATGCAATACTCGGCGGTTATCAAAACCGAATGATAGTAGGGTACAGACACCTTGATGAACTCGTCGAAAAAGTTCACAGTATAGCATTCCGAATTAAGATTGAGGATGCAATTGACTTGCCGCCGTTCATCGACGAAACCCGTGCAATAACTCTTGAACCGAAGGCGCAATCATTATACAGAATGCTGGAACAAGATTGCTATGCCGAGCTTGCCAACGGCGAGGTAACAGCAAGAAACGTGCTGACTCAGCTTTTAAGGCTGGCGCAATGCACGGGCGGATTTATTCGTGATGATATCAAAGGCGAAGCACAGCAAGTGAGCGGTGCAAAGCTCGATGCGCTGGAAGACATTATCGATACTTGCTTGGACGAAGAAAAGAAGGTCGTGGTGTTCGCTCGGTTCGTTCCCGAGATAGAGGCAATCGCCGCTATGCTAAAAAAGAAGAAAATAGGCTATGCCCTCATATATGGCGCAACTACAGACCGTGCGGACCAGGTCAAGAAATTCCAAGAAGACCCCGAAATAAAAGTCTTCATCGGGCAGTTGCAGACCACGGGTATGGGCTTGACGTTGACTGCAGCCAATGTGGCGGTGTTCTATTCTCTCGATTTTTCGTATGCCAGCTATGAGCAGAGCCGAGCAAGAATACATCGTATCGGACAAAAGCAGAAATGTCTGTACATTCACCTTGTCGGCAAAGGAACTGTTGACGAGAAAATACTAAACGCTCTGAAACATAAGGGCGACATCGCAAAGATAATGGTGGACGATTGGAGGAGTTTACTCAATGGCTAAATTCAATGATTTAACAGGCAAGCTGTTCGGAAGGCTGACCGCTGTCGAGAGGTTGCCTTCCCACGGAAAGAACACAGCATCGATGTGGGCTTGCAAGTGTGAATGCGGAGGAACTGCGATAGTACGCAGCACCGACCTCGTGAACGGACACACGATGAGCTGCGGTTGTTACCGCAAAATGCAAAAAGCGATGCCTGCCGGGGAAATGCGTTTGCACCGAATCTGGGCGAATATGAAACAGCGGTGCAGCAATCCCAAAAGCAAAGATTATCAATACTACGGCGGACGCGGAGTCAGCGTTTGCGAGGAATGGAAAGACAGTTTTGAGCAGTTCTTTTATTGGGCGATGTCCAATGGATACAAGGACGGCTTGACCATAGAAAGGAAAGATTGCAACGGAAACTATTGCCCCGAGAATTGCGAGTGGATTCAAGCTAACCGCCAGCAGCGAAATACTCGCAGAAATCGAAAGTATGTCATTCAAGGGAAAGAGTTCACGTTGACAGAGCTTTGCCGAATTTACGGTCAGCCGAGAAGTACGGTAGAGAGCCGCTTGAAAAAAGGAATTGACATCAAAACTGCATTAAAAAATGGGAGGTATAACTTGGATAACAGATTGTTGGAACTCTCCGATAAGCTCAAAGAGTTACGACTGGTTAAGAGCAATTTGGAGGCACAGACTAAGGGCGTCAATGAAGAAATCGACGGCGTAATGACCGAAATGATAGGCATCATGACGACTGAAGAGTTGACATCGTTCAATCGTAACGGAACGACGTTCTCACTTGTGACGACAGAGTACCCGTCGCCCGAGCCCGACAAGAAAGCCGAACTGTGGGAAGCAATGAAAGCTAACGGTTTTGAAGATTTGTTCACGATTAACAGTCAGACTTTGTCGGCGACGATAAAGGAACTCATTTCAGAACACGACGGCATTCTGCCGAACTGGTTGGAAGGGCTCATCAAGATAGCGGAAAAGAATACTATCCGTGTTGCAAAAAGCAAAAAGCAATAAAAAAAGAGCAGGTCGAATACCTGCCCGAATAACTTTGCTGTGCGTGCCTTTGACAAGGCACGGAAGGGAACATGAGTGCGGAGAATAATTCTCCCATAGGCGTTACCTCCTCTAAAGTTATTTGTAGGAATTTTATCACAAAAAAAAATAAAAAATCAAGGAGATATCAAAAATGGCAAACGAAGTAGCAAAAAGAGAAGGCAATGCGGTGGCGGCATACGGCTCGGGAGCGAATCTCGGCGACCTGCTTGCGGAGGAACTTGACGGACTTACCCCGTCGTTTGAGAGAATCAAAATCCCGGCAGGCGGCGGACTTGCATACGAAGTCCCCGGCGACGACCCTGACAGCCCCGACAGCGTCAAGGAGTTCAAGGCGGTAATTCTCTACCATCACCCGATTAACTGTTACTACAAAGAAGAGTACACGGGCGGCAATAATCCTCCCGACTGCGGAAGTATGGACGGTAAAATCGGCATCGAGGCGGAAACGGGCGAAGTCAAGACGTGCGCTGAATGCGAGTTCAATAAGTTCGGCAGCGGCAAGAACGGCGCAAAGGCTTGCAAGCAAAAACGCAGAATCTATCTTTTGAGAGAGGGCGAAGCTCTGCCGACCATGTTATCTTTGCCCACGGGCAGTCTCGGCGAGTTCTCGAAATACGTTATGCGCTTGCTCTCGAAGGGCAGAAAGACCAACGGCGTCGTAACCAAGTTTACGTTGAAGAAAGCGCAGAACAGCGGCGGTATCAACTATTCGCAGGCGGTATTCGCCGTGGATAGGGTGCTTACGGATGCGGAATTGGAGAACATCGTGCCTATGAGCGAACAGGTCAAGGCATTGGCAAACAAGGTCACCACGCTTGACGAAGAGTAAGAATCAATCGGCAAAAGGGCGGAGGCAAAGACCGCCGCCCTATATTGCTGAAAAGGTGGAACTATGGGAAGGAAAATCGTTTATATCTGTTCACCCTTAAGGCGGAGCTACGAACAAAATATTGTCAAAGCAAATCTCTACTCACGGTTTGTATACGAGCAAGGATGTCTGCCGATTGCACCGCACGTTATATTTCCGCAATTCTTAGATGACGAGAATAAATCAGAAAGGAAAGCGGGTATGACAATGGGGTTGCAACTGCTCGATATTTGTAAAGAGCTATGGGTATTCGGACATAAAATCAGCGAAGGTATGAAAGCGGAAATAGAAAAAGCCAAGCAAATGGGAATGCCGATTCGGTATTTCTCGGAGAGTATGGAGGAAGGATGACGGACATTTTCGAAAAGGTCAAAGACCAAGTCAAAATAGCCGAGGCGGTTTCGCTGTTTGGGTTGCAACTTAATAGCAGAGATAAGTGTCATTGCCCTTTTCACCGTGAAAAGACTCCGTCGTTTTCTATCGATCGTAAGAACAATATTTTTACTTGCTTCGGATGCGGCGAATCGGGCGACGTCATAGCGTTCGCTGCGAAGATGAAGGACGTTGAGCCGCTTGAAGGCGCAAAGTATCTTGCGGAAGCATTCCATATCGATATAGACGATTGCCCTAAACGCCAGAGCATAAAGGAGTATCTGACGCAATGCATCCATGACGTCGGACAAACAGATTATTTCTCACGGCGCGGACTGACCGCCGCAACGATAAAAACCTATTGCCTAGGTTATGACGTAAAACGGCATGCAATTGTACTGCCGTATTCGTCGGAACTGAAATACTATCAGACGCGGAGCATTGCCGACAAGAAATTTTATAAGCCGACCACCGAAGAAGCTGGTGCAGAACCACTCTTCAATCGCCGTGCTTTGTGGGGTTCGAGTAAAGAACCCGTTTTCATAGTTGAAAGTCCGCTGTGCGCATTATCGATATGTCAATGCGGCGGTAGTGCAGTGTCGCTCTGCGGAATCGGTGGAACGAACAAGCTCGTCAAAGAAGTAAAGACAAGAAAACCGAATGCGCCGCTCGTGCTGTGCTTGGATAACGATGAGCCTGGGCAGAAAGCGTCGCAGGGGCTGGCTGACGAGCTAACAAAGCTCAAAGTGCCGTTCATCGCCTATAACGTTGCGGGCAAGAAAAAAGACCCCAACGAACTGCTGATGGAAGACGTCAAGAAACTGCAGGCTGCGGTAATAGCGGCGAAGAAAGAAGTAAGAAAGATATATAAACGCGGTGTTGGCAGTATTGTCGCAAGCGATTTGCAAGAAATGCATATTGAACCGCCGCAATGGTTGATACCGAACGTGCTACCGCAGGGCTTGGCGATTTTATGCGCAAGCTCAAAGGTCGGAAAATCGTGGATGTCAATGCAGATGTGCCTGGCGATAACCACGGGCAAAAATTTCTTGGAATATCCTACGAAACAAGCTGGGTGTCTGTACCTTGCACTTGAAGACAGTTTGTATCGACTAAAAGACCGACTCAATAAACTTCTCGATGGCGATGATGCACCGTCAAATTTTTATATGGGCGTAACGGCGGGGATACTCGACGGCAATCTTATTCAGCAGCTCGACGAAGAGTTGGAAGAACACCCGGACATCAAGTTGATAATTATTGATACCTTGCAGAAGGTGCGTGGTACGGCGAAGAAAAATGAAATTGCCTACGCCACGGACTACCGAGAACTGAGTGAACTGAAAAACTATGCAGACAAGCACAAGGTGTGCATTTTTCTTATTCATCACTTGCGGAAGATGGCGGACGAGAACGACGTGTTCAATATGATATCGGGCAGTAACGGTATTATGGGCGTCTGCGATACAATCTTCATTATTTACAAGAAAAAGCGTCAGGACGAAAACGCTACATTGTTTATGACGGGGCGAGATATACGACAGCAGGACATAGTCCTTAATTTTGATGAGGTCAAGTTTCGTTGGAATATTGTCGGTTCGGCAAAGGACGAAGAAGACAAGCGAAAAAAACGTGAGTACGAAAGCAATCCGCTCGTTATAACGATAAAGCAGCTTGTTGATGACTTCCCCCTCGGCTGGAAAGGCACGGCGGGCGATCTTCTCAAAAGGGTATTCGATATAACAGGGAAACCGTATGCTGGGTCTTCGGTTGGACTTGGCAAGGAACTCAGAAATATCGAAGAAATGCTGTACTACAACGGCATAGAGCATTCGACCAAGCGCAGCGGACAGAATAACATCCACACTTTCAACAAGAAAAGTAAGTACGGCGGCGGAAGGCAAGCGTACCTTTTCGGGCAAGAACCTGACGATTAATGTATGATTTTCTGTTAGGTATATACACAACCATACATCATACACACCATACACAAATACACTAAAAACCTTATAAAAAAGAAGTTTCTAGAAGAGAGATTTTATACACACTTACATTCTCCAAATAAAGTGTAAGGTTGTGTATGATTGTAAGGTGTGTATGGTGGTTTTTAAGGAGAACAAATGCGTGAGAGCGATTTGATACGGAAAATAAGCGAGTACCTCAAAACCGTGCCGAACCTTTATTTTTGGAAGGAACACGGCGGAATGTATGGTACAGCTGGAATTCCAGATTTGATTGTCTGTTATAAGGGCAGATTTATCGGACTGGAATGTAAGGTCGGCAAAAATAAGCCAACGGTTTTGCAGGCGGTGACGATTAAGCAAATCATAAACGCAGGCGGATATGCGACCGTTGTGCGGACTGTTGAAGAAGTGAGAGAAATTATAAGAGCGTTTGAAAAGGAGTAATATGACAGCGGATGCGGTAATCAATAAAATCGTCATAACGGATGAAGCCCGATTTGACTATGAAAGCCTATTTGGACTGCCCATACCGAGAGTGGATATGAAGGGCGAGTGCGAAAAGTACATAGACAATATAAGCGGGCAAAATGTTGGTTACTATATCCGAGCGAAATATTATGACGAAACAATAGATGAAATGCTGATGCTGTTCTTTTACAAGGGCAAGGCTATCAGCAGAATGCAAATGTGGGAATTGGCTGGTATCTGCCGAGCGGATGACTGGTCGGAGGAAATGGAAGAAGACGGTTTAATCCGCCATTGGCTGAAATCATCCCTAACCCCGAAAGAAGAAACGGATTGGGTATGGGATTTACGAGTACGAGAGGAACAGCGCCAAAAAGAAGTGGAGGAATGGTTAAATGACTAAGGCAGAAATAAAGGAATACCTCGAAAATTATGGGGATAAATGGACGGTGGCAGAATTCCGCCGTAAGCAGGGAGATGAAAACTGCATTCCCGTAATAGTCTTTAAAACCATAACCGAATGTGTGGACTCTCTTCCCGAGGAGTACAGCACGATTATACAACTGCACTATATGAGTAAAATTTCTTTACGAGAATTAGCAAAACGCATGTACATGAGCCGTGTGGCTGTAACCAAAAGACGAGATGATGCGCTTGACATGATCGCCAACTGCTTATCGGGTTTATAAAAAGAGCCACGGCTATACCAAAAAAAGCCAAAACTATACCAAATGCCCGATATAATAACAGAGAAAGCAGGAGGACGGAATATGCCGAGAAAACCTAAACGACCGTGTAGTTATCCTGGCTGCCCTCAGCTGGTTGAAGGGCAGTATTGTGAAGAGCATAAGAAATTGACGGATAAACAGTATAATCAATACGGGCGAGATGATTTTACAAAATATTTTTATAAAACCCCCGAATGGTTATATGCCCGAAAAAAGCAACTCGAACAGCACCCTTTTTGTGAGGAATGCCTAAAAGAGGGAAAACGGAAAAAAGCCACTATGGTAGACCATATAATTCCCATTAAGCAGGGCGGTGATAAATTTGCGCCGAGTAACTTGCAAAGCCTCTGCTGGAGTTGCCACAGCCGAAAGTCGGTTGAAGAAGGTAGCCGTTTCGGGCGGAAATAATCTTTAAAAGTTTCAATATTTGGGGCTGTTTTGCTGGGCTCTTTCGGAGAATTACGGTATTGTTTGATTACAAAATCAAGCAAGGGCAATTGCCCGAAAGGAGTAAAAAATGGATAAGATAGTAAAGAATGACGGCAAAGGACTGGTTGAATTATTAGGACTGGACGAGGGAACACTCGAACACCAAGGCAACTACTGTTTTATGGCAGCTCGGGGCGACAGCCGAGTGGACATATACACCGAACCAGCTGATGAAGAAGGCGAAACCATAAGAGTGAACGGAGTGTACATCGACGGCGAAGAATACGGGCTCTGCGAATGGTGCGGAGAGCTGATGCCGATAGACGAGATGAGAAAAGAAATCAAGCTCGGTTATATATGTCATAACTGCCAAAGAGCGATAGCAAGCCGAGGCGAGAAATTAATATACGAAGACTAACAAACAGCGGACGACAGTCCGCTGTTGCTGTTTGAAAAAGTTGTAAAAAGTTTCAAGTTTGCCCAGCGTTTCGCTGGGCTCAATCAGTTTTTTACGGTATGTTGTGTTTACAAAAAACGGGGCGACCCAAAAGGAGTAAACACACATGAGCGAATTCACCTTTGAAAAACTAAAAACAGCCGATAAAATAACGGCGGATGTAACCATCTATCCGAACGGAATGGTACGGTTTAGCAGACAGGCAATTGAAACCTACGGGATATTCGATACGGATATTTTATGGGGAGAAAACCAGGACAAAACCGTGCTGGCAATGCAGAAGGTCAGTAATGGTAGAACCCTACGCGGCAAACGGCTGGATACCACCAGCTGTCAAATGCAGATAGCTAAACGGTATGCTGGTAAATATTTTATTAAACAGGAAGGCGAGCTGCTGATATTGAACAAGACTGATAGGAGTGGCAGATAAAAAATGTTGAGTAGAACTCCCCAGATAATTGTTACGAGAGCAGTCAATCATCCGTGTGCCTGTTGCATGTCCGAGAAGGCGTTCCACATCACGGCAGCCAACGGCGGCGGCACGGCGACGGGCATCAGCCTCTGTCGCCAGTGCATGCAGACCGTGCTGTGGGAAGTGGTCAAGCTGGAAACCGCACCCAACGGGGTAGGGGGATGTGAATCTCTGAGGGTTCTCTCCCTAACAGCGGGGCCGCAACTTCGCACGAATTTTCGCAAAATCAAAAATCAAACGTCGAAATCAATTAAATCAAAGCTTTAACGTAGTTAAAAGGACGGCAACCGCCGCCCTTTTGATTTCATCAGAAAAATCAAAATAATCAAAAATTAGAAAAATCAAAAGCAGGGTAGATAATGCTGACAAACTATATACTAAACACCGATTGTGTAAAGGGAATGTCTATGCTTCCTGCAAATAGTGTTGATTTGACTATTACCAGCCCACCGTATGATGATTTGAGAAAATACAATGGATACCGCTTTGATTTTGAGACTACCGCTAGGCAGTTATATAGAGTTACCAAGGTGGGTGGCATTGTAGTATGGGTTGTGGGAGATGCAACCAAGAACGGAAGCGAAACGGGTACATCGTTTAAACAAGCACTATTTTTTAAGGAATGCGGATTTTGTTTGTACGATACGATGATTTATCGAAAGCAGAACTATGTGCCACTTTCGCATAGACGATATGAACAAGAATTTGAGTTTATGTTCATTTTTAGTAAAGGAAGACCTAAAACCTTTAATCCAATATTGGTTGAATGCAAATACGCTGGAACAACTACTTGGGGGAATTCGACATTTCATAAAACTAATGATAGTGGACTGGTTAATTGCGGTGTAAAGAAGATAAATGACTATAAACGGCATGGAAATATTTTTACATACTTAACGGGTAAGGAAAAGCCAATCAATGGTAAAAAACATCCTGCGCCGTTCCCTTTACAATTAGTGAAAGACCAAATAAGCACATGGAGCAATATCGATGATATAGTTCTTGATATCTTTATGGGAAGTGGAACAACGGCTAAGGCTGCTATTGAATTGAAGAGGCAATATATAGGTTTTGAAATTTCGGAAGAATACTGCGAAATGGCAAATCAAAGAATCAAATTATAACGGAGGAAATATGGCAAGTGGTGGAAGACGCCCTGGCGCAGGACGACCGAAGAAAGCCGCCGCCCAAAAGATACTCGAAGGTAATCCTGGGCGGCGGCCGATTGAAGTCGTTAACCTAAGCGCAGAAGGGGTAGAGTTGCCAAGCGAACCCCCGTCTTATTTATCAGCCAAGGCAAAGGAAATCTATAAGACGGTATATGCTTGGTTGAAGGGCATAGGCTGTACGGCGGGTATTCTGCCGTACAACTTGGAAGAGTACGCATTCTGCAAAGCGCGATGGCTGGAATGCGAAGATATGAACACCAAGCACGGCTTGCTGGTCAAAGATCCAACTAACGGCAAGGCGATGCCGTCGCCGTTTGTAGCAATGGCACAGCAGTACTTGAAACAGACAAACGATGTTTGGAACAAGATATACCTTGTAGTCAGAGAAAGCAAGCTGACGAAGTGGGACGAAAGAAATCCTAATGACGATATTATGGAAAAATTGCTGAGCGGTGGTTCATGAAAGAGCAAATAATAAGTTCCGTGTCATATCGGCAAGAAGAAATCATATCGAACATTCTCAGGCTGTATGCGCCAAACGGCATCGATGCCGACTTAACGTATAGCAAAGGCTTCTTTTATAAGAGCGGCGAAGTTCCGCAACCGAAGTTGAAATTTGACATCGCACCGCAAACAGCGGATACGGTGAAGGCGGACAGCAGAGCAGTACCGCTAAAAAATGACAGTTGCGGTTGTGTAATGTTTGACCCGCCGTTCCTTGCAACGAAAGGGCAGTCGCTTGCAACGGATGTCGGGAATCACATCGCTCGACGGTTCGGCGTATTTCCAACAGAGCCAGAGCTGTTTGAATACTACCGACAAAGCATCGCAGAAATTAAACGGATACTTAAAGAGAACGGCATTGCAATCATAAAGTGCCAAGACAAAGTATCCAGCAGAAAACAATATATATCGCACAATTACATAATCAACTTGGCTAACGAGAGCGGGCTGTATTGCGAAGACATTTTTGTACTATTGGCATACAACCGACTGCTCTCATCAAAGCACATAAATCAGAAACACGCAAGGAAGTACCACTCGTACTTCCTTGTTTTTCGTAAAAATCAAAAATTAACGAATGCGGTAAGGAGGAACATGGATGGAGGAATACACCGAACAGAATCCGCTACGGCTCATTGAATTATTCGCAGGCATAGGCAGCCAAACCCAGGCACTGACGAATATCGGAGTGCCGCACACGGTAGTCGGCATATCCGAAATTGACAAGTACGCAATTCAAAGCTACAAGGCTATGCACGGCGAAGTCACGAATTTCGGGGATATCCGAGAAATCAAATCGCTACCCGGTGCCGACTTGTGGACATATTCGTTCCCGTGTCAGGACATCTCGGTAGCGGGTAAAGGTGCGGGCATAAAGGAGGGCACCAGGAGCGGGCTGCTCTTTGAGGTAGAACGGTTATTGATAACCGCATCTGAAAACGGCAATCTTCCTAAATATTTGCTTTTGGAAAACGTAAAAAACCTTGTGAGTAAGAAATTCAAAGCCGACTTTGACCGTTGGCTTTATTTTTTGTCTTCGTTAGGATATACGAACTATTGGCAGATTTTGAACGCCAAGGATTACGGAATACCGCAAAACCGTGAACGTGTCTTCTGCGTTTCTATCCGGGGAGAGCATAAGCCCTTTAAGTTCCCTGAAAAGCGAGAACTCAAACTCCGCTTACGGGATATGATAGACGCGGTCGTCGATGAAAAGTACTATCTCAAAGAAAGCACCATACGCAGTATAGTCAACTCATCGTTCAACTCCCGACGCGACAGCATAAGGAAGGGCGACGACGTTGCCTATACCATATTGGCGAGGGATTTCAAAGGCCCGCAATGCGTCCAGGTGGGAGAGGTCGTCGGGGGGAAATGGGACAAGATGCATGACATCAGCCGTCGTGTTTATGAACCCGACGGCATCTCGCCTACGGTGCATTGTCAGCAGGGCGGTAATACCGAGCTGAAGATAGCAGAGAACTTTGTACTCGGTGGTGGTGAGGAAGACCCCGTAATTGTGGCGATGCGTGGACGTAATCCTGACAATCCGTCGGACAGAACGAAGGGCGCACCGCTGGAACAAAGATTGGAAGCCAACGAACAAGGACTTTGCAATTCGCTGAGCACAGTACAGAAAGACAATCTTGTGATGGAAAAGAAACGTGGGTCGAAGGAATACGTTGCTCGGCGCTATAAAGAGTTCATCAAAGAAAAAGGGTACATCCCTGAAATGTTTGTAGCTTATAACAAGCAAGAAGTTGCCGATATCGCCCCGACGATTACTGGTCAATGTTCTTGTCCGTCGGGCAGCTCAGCTGTACTTAGGCTGGAAACCGATGATGTCAAAGTGCTTGCGCCGAACAATTGGGGGCATAAGGCTGGCGATGGTACGGCAACCAGGGAGCGTAGAGAAACGGATATCGTTCCCGCGTTGCAAGCGAATACGGGGCAGACTCAGCAATCGTACTTAAAAATCAAAGTTGCCACAAAGCAGGGCTATGAGAAAGCAGAGCAGGGCGACTATGTAAACATAACGTTCCCGAGCAGTAAAACAAAGCGCGGTCGTGTCGGAAGGGGCATTGCGCAAACTCTGACCTGCGGCGACGGAAACGCTATCGTAACGGAGAACGTGCGAATCCGCAAACTCACGCCGAGAGAGTGCTTGCGGCTTATGGGCTGGAAAGACGAACAAATAGATAAGATAGCCGCAGCCAACGTGAGCGCAACACAGCAGTATCGGCAAGCAGGCAACGGAATAGTAGTACAAGTCTTGGAGTTTATCTTCAAGGCTTTATTTTTGGGGGAAGTATGAGATTGTTCCTAGGCGACTGTTTAGAGATTATGCCCAGGCTCGATCCTAAATCTGTCGATATGGTTTTATGCGATTTGCCATATGGACGGACGCGAAATAAGTGGGATACACAAATCCCCCTCGACAAACTCTGGGCAGAGTTAAAGCGCATAGTAAAAGACAACGGGGTGATAGTTCTATTTGCCCAAACGCCATTCGATAAGCAGCTCGGCAGCAGTAATCCGAAGATGCTGAAATACGAGTGGATATGGGTAAAGAAACAAGGAAGCGGTCACCTCAATGCAAAAAAGATGCCGCTCAAACGCCACGAAAATATACTCGTGTTTTATAAGAATTTGCCCAAGTACAATCCGCAAATGACAGATGGGAAAGCATACACAGCACAGAGCGGACGAGCGAGTGATAACTAC
This sequence comes from uncultured Christensenella sp., assembly GCA_910583545.1. GTDB lineage: Bacteria > Bacillota > Clostridia > Christensenellales > Borkfalkiaceae > Coproplasma. The sequence goes on from CAJTXM010000001.1 coordinate 44,882, forward strand.
GGCAAGCAGAAATCGACGCTTACGGTAAATAACGGCACTCGGTATCCGACGAGCATCCTCGAATTTAAGTCAGAGAAAGGAATGCACCCGACGCAAAAGCCAGTTGCATTATGCGAATACCTCATAAAGACATATACGGACGAGGGCGACACAGTGTTGGACTGCTGTATGGGTAGCGGCACCACGGGCGTGGCAAGCTGCAAGCTCAAACGAGAGTTTATCGGGATAGAAAAAGAACAGCAGTACTTTGACTTGTCCTTGCAACGGATAAGCGAATCAATGGCAAAATAAAAGCCCCGCTTGCTTGCGGAGCCGAGTATTCATTTTTAAGGTAAGCGAGATTGAAAAACTTATTGTTAAAGCTGCGCTAACAGATTCTTGTACTTGGTTCATGGCGAAAGCCAAAAGTGCGGTGATACCTAAAAGTTTTAATACAGATTCAATTTTCATTTCTCTTAACCCCCTATTATTTATTTCGCCTACCTGTCCTAAAAATGGACTAATGTCGTCTGGTGAACCGTGGGGGTGCTGACGAAGCCCGGCTCAAATATAGTATAACACAAAACCAAATTACACGCAACTAAAAGGAGGTGTGCATGGAATATATAGCAAGCATCAGCTATGGAAAAGATAGCTTGGCAATGCTCGAAGTTATATATCAAAACAACTTGCCTCTTGGCCGAATAGTTCACGTGGAAATAATGGCAACGAAAGACATCCCGGCGGATCTTCCGCCGATGATGGAGTTCAAAGCAAAAGCAGATGCAATCATTTTTCAAAAGTATGGAATACGAGTGGAACATATAACTGCGCCGACAACCTATGAGGACGGGTTCTATCATATTTGCAAAGGTAAGAAAAGCCGAAATGCAGGAAAGATATACGGATTCCCGTTGCAGAAAGGCAATTGGTGCAACTCCAGGCTCAAACAATCCGTGCTTGAAAAGGTACAGAAAAATGCAATCGTGTATATCGGCATAGCGGTAGACGAACCGAAACGCTTTCACAATCTCACCGAAACAAAGAGAAGTCCTCTCGTTGAATATGATTGGACGGAAAAGATGTGCAGGGATTGGTGCAAGGAAAACGATTTGCTTTCACCGATATATACACAATCATTACGCGGCGGATGCTGGTTCTGCCATAACCAAGGCATTAATCAGCTCCGCAAACTGCGCAAAAATTATCCAGACCTATGGATGCTACTTTTGAAATGGGACAAAGACAGCCCCGTGTCATTTAAGGCGGACGGTCATACGGTTATGGATTATGAAAAGAGATTTCAAATGGAATCGACAGCGAAAGTGCCGATAGGCAGAACATTCAAATGGGAAATGACGGAGGATAATAAAATGACAATCAGAACTTACACGGCGGAATCCGTAACGTGCGGACACCCCGATAAACTTGCAGACCTTATTGCGGACAGCATTCTCGATGAGTGCTTGGAACAGGACGAGAACAGCAGGGTTGCCTGCGAGGTAATGCTGGCGCATAATAAATGCTTTATAAGCGGAGAGATAACGACAACCGCCGAGGTGGACTATGAGTACATCGCCCGTTCGGTAATTGCGCAGGTGGGCTATGACCCCAGCAGCATCGAGGTGGAAATCCGCATTCACAATCAAAGTTCGGATATCGCCGCAGCCGTGAACGGAAAAGAGCAGGGGGCAGGCGACCAAGGTATCGTTTACGGTTATGCTACGGACGAAACGCTCAACTATATGCCTCTGCCCGTTGAGCTTGCGCACCGTTTAACCAACCGCCTTGAGGAATGCAGACACAACAATATTATTCTTGGACTGCGCCCGGACGGAAAAAGTCAGGTATCAATTCAGTACCGTGGCGACAGATTCGATAAGATAACTTCGGTCGTGATATCTGCGCAACATGACGAAAACAAAGACCTCACAGAGCTGACTGCAGAAATCAGAGAAAAGGTGATCGGCAAAGAACTGAAAGAATACGACCTTACGGATGCGGAAATTCTCATCAATCCGTCGGGTCGTTTCGTTATTGGCGGATTCGAGGCGGATACGGGGCTTACAGGTCGCAAGTTGATGGTTGATACTTACGGCGGAATTGCGCATCACGGTGGCGGAGCATTAAGCGGGAAAGATGCCAGCAAGGTAGACCGTAGCGGAGCTTACTTTGCACGGTATATTGCAAAGAATATCGTTGCCGCCGGGCTTGCCGAAAAGTGCGAAGTTGCACTTTCTTATGCAATCGGTGTCCCCAGACCTACGGCAATTGACATAAACACTTTTTATACCTCGACGGTCAATGAACGGCTCATCGCAAAGGCGGTGGAGAAGGTATTTGACCTGTCGGTCGTAGGAACAATTGAGAAACTCGATCTTCGTCGCCCCGTATTTTCTCAGACCGCTGTAGGCGGACATTTCGGTAAAAACTTCTTTGCTTGGGAGAATACCGATAAAACGGAGGCGTTAAATGGAGCAATCAAAGCGTGATAAGCTGATACTTGATAATCAGCGTCTTGTTTATTATTTGTTTGAGCAGTTGTCGAAGACGGATATCGTTAAAAGCAATAAGGATGATATCGTGTCCGAAGGTATGCTGGGGCTCATCAAAGCCGCTGATACTTTCGACGAAACTAAAGGCTATCAATTTTGTACTTATGCCGGGCTGTGTATCCGCAATGCAATGCTGATGTACATACGCAAATTAAATAAACATTGGAATAAGGAAATCTCACTATATGCTTCCGTTGGGGAAGACAGCGACGGCAATCAGATTTGTTATGCGGATATCATTCGAAGCGATGCCGAGGACTTTTTTGACAGTTACAATAAGGTATTGGTCAAAGAGCGCATCGACAAGCTCTCCGAAAGAGATAAGGAGATAATTCATGCATACTTGTGGGGGTATAAGCAAAAAGAAATCGCCGCAATGATAGGGGTTCAACAATCCTCCATCTCACGGCGAATAAAACGCATTAAGAAAAAACTAAAATCAGAAAGTTAGAGTTTCGTTCTACCGATGATAAAGTCTACGGTACAGCCAAAGCCATCCGCCAGCATCACTACACAATCAAGTGTAGGTGCATGCGTGCCGTTCTTCCATTCATAAAACCGAGAACTCGTGATGTGGGCAGTTTTATAAATATGCCACCACGGGCAATTGAAATGCTCTTTCAGAACTTTTAGTTGTTCTGAGAAAGGTGGACAAGGATAAAAAGTGGTGGAATAATTTTCCTGCTCTCGTCCCAATAGAAAGTCAGTAGTGCAGTTAAAGTAATCCGCTAGCTTAACCAGGCTCTCAACGGATGGGGTACGCTTGCCGCGTAAATAACGCATAACATTGGTCGGGTCAATACCGACAGCTTTTGCTAATTGCGTTGCGTTCAATTCTCGCTCAAACATGAGCGAATCAAGTACTTCAGAGAGTTTCGACAAATTATCCATAAAATAGACCTCATTCTACATTTTATTCTCTCCCATATCGGCAGATTTTAGTTGCAACCTGCCCCGTCGGGAGAGTATAATAGAGGTACACTTATAGCGCGCAAAAAGTGAATAATTTTATTGGAGTTAAGGCTATGAAGAGAGTACCTAACGATTACACCGAAGAAGAAAATGAAGAGATGAATGGCGCTGTTCGGGAGGAAAAAATCTTTCCGCACGATTTGGCAATGCAGATATTCCCGTTATTAGATGATTATTTTATCGGCACATTTGCAAAGAACTCAAAAGGCATATTGATGAAGATGGAAAACGGGCAGGTGTTCCAGCTTAAAGTTGAGGAGATTGCATGATATAAGCCGAATAGAAAAAACCGCCGCAATAAAGGCTTGTCGGCGGTGGAAGAAATCATCGTATTAATTATATCAAATTGATAAAATCACAGAAAGGAAAAGAATAGCGAAAGCTGACTGATTTTATCGAAAGCGGAGAATAATATGCTTAAAGTGAAAAACGGAAAATTGATAGCATCGAACATGTCGTTTGCTTTGCCCGAAGAGTTCAACTTAGACTTGAAACTTCCCGGCGGACAATATCACTTATTGCATTTTGCATCGGAAAAGCGCGTCATAAAAGGCGGCGTAATCTATATCGATGTAGAGTTCGAAGATGCAGAATTGACAGCCAAGGAAGCGATGAAAGAATTCGCTGAAGACTGCGAGTTGAAGATAAAGGGAGAGTTCTTCCCTGTAACAAGGGGAAAAGGCACGGCAATCGGTGTTCACTACAAAGGGACGGAGGGATACAGCGACTACTATGAGGAACGGTATGACTTCCCCCCTAACAGGCTACAGCAAAATCAAGTAACGGTCAGCATTCAACTGTTGGCGAACAGGGGTCAAAAACTTGGCTCAACGATTGAAGATGCTATGAAACTGCCAAACGTAAAGGCGTTTTTAGATAGCATAGAATACTTTTAATAACGAAGGAGTAAATCATGCAAGAAATCACTATTGAGAATATCGAAGCCCGCCTTGTGAAATTAAACATTTTCGAGTTAAGACAAACGGCAAGGGCAGTCGGTGTTGATCGCCCGGCGACTTGAAAAAAAGCGGAATTACAGGCAAAAGTAATCGCTATAGCAAAATGCGAAGCCGAACCCGTTCCTACCGAAAATCGCAAGTTCAGCGAGTATGCGGACAAGGCACTAGTCAAGGATATTCAAGCTTACAGAGAAAGCATAATCGGTAAGAAATAGACCGATAATTGCAAAGCGAAGGATGAAGAAAGAACTGACAAATTGTTGTCAGTTCTTTTGACTTTTGGGCGCGTTTCGCTGGGCTCTTTTAGTTAGGTACGGTATACTTGCCTTATAATAAACCAATGGAGGTAAACATATGGAAAGGTTCAAAGTAGGCGACAAAGTAATGGTAGAAGCTCGAAGCTCGTCAAGACCCAGCAAAGTCATTGAAATCACAAAAGCTGGCAACATAAGAGTTGAAGGGGAAAGAGGACTGTTCAATCCTAACGGGTTTTTAAGAGGCGGAAGTGAGTGGTCACTGACATCAATACGGGTAATAAGCGAAGAACAGTATATGGCGCAACTGCAGAAACATGAGCTTAAAAGGGCATGTTCTAGAATAGTCAAATACCTTAATCAGCTAAACGAAATGCCCTCGGAGAATATCCTTAAGGCAATTGAAGCCCTTCATGTAGCAATCCAGGAGCAAAAACAATGAAAAAGCCTACAGTACACTTTAATGGAAATGGTGAAAGCGGCAATATCTTCTACATAATGGCAAGGGTAAGCGAGGTGATAACCGATCCGATAGAGTTTCAAGCTCTATGGGAAAAGGTAAAACAAGGAACATACACCGAAGCTCTTACAGCAATTAGAAAAAAGGTAAATCTCATAGATGACGACGGGGTGTATTAATGGATAAGTTCTTCAGTCAAAAGTATTGCGACCGCTGCGGCGGCGATTTATCAGGCGGACGCATAATGTCCATGTTTAATACGGATTGCATCTGCATGGAATGCAAAGCAAAAGAGCAAAAGCTCCCCGAATACAAGGCGGCGACGGATGCGGAAAGGCAAGCCATCATAGACGGGGAAAGGAATTTCAAAGGGGTAGGATACCCGAAAAAACCTTAAAAAAATATTAAAAAAAGTTTGCGGATTTGAGCCTGTTTCGCTGGGCTCTTTCCGTCGTTTACGGTATTGTTTGGTTACAAAATTAAAAGAGGGCAGAAAGCCCGAAGGAGAATAATATGCAGCCATTCAAGACACAGGCACACATCCACAGCTTAGAAGGGGGAATGGACGAAGTAACCGTCCTCAGTAAAGACGAAAGCAGACCGCAGACCACCTACATAGTGGACTACAAAGGAACGAAATGCACGGCAATATTTAACTGCTTCACTGGTAGCTATTATGTAGACGATATCTACGGAATCATAAATTAATAAACAGAGAAAACGGCGCAAGCCGTTTTTTTCTTTCATAACGGAGGGGTAATGGCATATAACAAACAGCTTGCAGACCGTGCCGTTGCCTTTATCAATTCGCTGAAACATACGAAAGGCACTTGGCACGGTATTCCATTTGAACTCTTGCCGTGGCAAGATAAAATAATCCGAGATGTGTTCGGAACAGTAAAAGACAACAGATATAGGCAATTCACTACTGCTTATGTAGAAATACCTAAGAAACAGGGAAAGTCGGAGATAGCCGCCGCCGTTGCCCTCTACCTATTAGCTGGCGACGGTGAGTGGGGTGCAGAAGTATATGGATGCGCCGCTGACCGCCAGCAGGCAAGCATTGTATTCGATGTGGCTTGCAATATGGTCGAACAATGCCCGGCACTCAAAAAGCGAATCAAGCCGATAATGAGCCAAAAGCGACTCGTGTATCAACCGTTAAATTCATTCTATCAGGTGCTGTCAGCTGAGTCGTACACCAAGCACGGATTGAACGTCCACGGTGTTGTGTTCGATGAGTTGCATGCGCAGCCGAACCGAGCCTTGTACGACGTAATGACTCACGGCTCAGGCGATGCCCGAAAACAACCGCTGTTCTTTTTGATAACAACGGCTGGAACAGACCGTAACTCAATCTGTTGGGAAGTTCATCAAAAAGCAAAGGATATACTTGCAGGACGCAAGCATGACCGCTCGTTCTACCCTGTAATTTACGGTGCGGAAGACGATGATGATTGGGGCGATGAAAAGGTATGGCACAAAGCCAATCCCTCGCTTGGAATCACAGTTGATATCGATAAGCTGAGAACCGCCTATGAGTCAGCGAAAGACAACCCGGCGGAAGAGAATCTGTTTCGTCAGTTACGATTGAATCAATGGGTAAAGCAGAGCGTCCGCTGGATGCCGATGGACGCTTGGGATAAATGTGATTTTGAGGTGGATACGGAAAAACTCAAAGGGCGTGAGTGTTACGGCGGACTTGACCTCTCCAGCAGCACAGACGTAACCGCATTTGTGCTTGTGTTTCCGCCGATGAACGACGAAGATAAATATATAGTTCTGCCGTTCTTTTGGATACCCGAAGACACGATAGAATTGCGAGTACGGCGCGACCACGTTCCCTACGACGTATGGCAAGCGAGAGGGCAAGTCATAACCACCGAAGGCAATGTAATCCATTACGGCTATATAGAGAACTTTATCGAAGACCTTGGAACGAAGTACAACATAAAGGAAATAGCATTCGATAGGTGGGGTGCTGTGCAAATGACACAAAATCTCGAAGGTATGGGATTTACGGTTGTGCCGTTCGGTCAGGGATTCAAGGATATGAGTCCGCCGACGAAAGAGCTGATGAAGCTCGTGCTTGAACAGAAAATAGCTCACGGCGGGAACGTGCCGCTTAGGTGGATGATGGATAATGTGTTTGTCCGAACCGATCCTGCCGGGAATGTGAAGATGGATAAAGAAAAGTCCACCGAGCGAATAGACGGTGCGGTTGCGCTTGTTATGGCGTTAGACCGTGCTATCCGCAATAATGGAACGACTGAAAGCGTCTATAATGATAGAGGCATAATAATTATATAGCAAAAACCTTATTAAAATTGCCTAAAAGCCGTTGACTTTATACGCCCGTAGGAGTATAATATAGAAAAACTAACTCTTTGGGAGTATAGGGAGATTAAGAATGGGCAAACTTATTTTATATCACGGTTCACCCGAAATAAGAGAACATCCCGAATTTGGCAAGGGCAAGTCGTACAATGACTATGGGAAAGGTTTTTATTGTACGGAGCACATTGAACTTGCGAAAGAGTGGGCATGTTCGGAAGGTGTTGACGGTTATGCCAACAGATATGAAATTGAAACGGACGAATTAAAAATACTCAATTTATCTTCGCCCGAATATACGATTTTGAATTGGTTGGCGATTTTAATGCTGCACAGACAAGGAAGATTGTCTACGACATTGGCTGTCAGGGGCAGAGAGTATCTCATACAGAATTTTCTGCCTAAGTTCGAAGATTATGACGCAATCGTTGGATACAGAGCAGATGATTCATACTTTTCATTCGCCAGGTCATTTATGTCCAACGAAATATCGCTAAGACAGCTTGGATATGCTATGCGGCTGGGCAAACTTGGCGAACAGTTTGTATTGAAATCAAAAAAATCATTTGATGCGATCAAGTTCCTTGATTATACGGTGGCGGATAACAGCGTCTATTATTTTAAGAGAAAGGCTCGTGACGACGAAGCTCGTGCGGCTTATAATAAAGAAATCGAAAATGAAGACTTGGACGGTATTTTCATGAGAGATATTATAAGAGAGGAAATGAAATCAGATGACCCCCGCTTACGCTGAAGAGTATTTAAACGATTCGATGAAAAACTTAGGCGAAGCCTTTGACTACGCCGTAAACGCTTGCGGAATAGATATAGAAACGTTTATGGGGCTATTCATCGCAAGCGGTTATGCAGATTTATTCGGTAAAGGTGTTCCAAAAGTAGTTTCGGGTTTATCGGGGACGGAGCTTGTAATGGAAGTTGTGAACAAGGCTGGACCAGTTTATTCGTTCCCTAAACCGCAAATTGAATATGACTATTCGGCAGAGTATTGGTGCGGATGGATACTCGCTTATTATCAATGGAAAACAGGAAGGACATTTAAAGATATAGAGGTTAATTTATCCGTTACGGAAGTATTAAAAATGTATCCTACATTGCACGAAGCGGCGGAAGATAAATTTGTCGATACCGCCAATGCTATCATATTAAGAAGAAATAATACCACACGCTTACAGCGTCAAAGAAAACTTTGCGGATTAACCCAAAAAGAGCTGGCGGAAAAATCGGGAGTAAAACTGCGAACGCTACAGCAATATGAAATGAAAGCAAAAGACATCAATAAAGCATCCGTGTCGACGATATTGGCTCTTGCCTCCGTATTAGGGTGTCGAATGGAAGATTTGTTAGAATACAAAGTGGAAGACGATGGGGAATAATATGCACGGCAATAATTAAAAAGTTATGAATGTAAATCGGGGTAAAATACCCCGATTTTTCTTTGAAAAAGTTTCAGTTTTTGGGCGTGTTTCGCTGGGCTCTTTCGGTTGTTTACGGTATTGTTGTGTTACAAAAAAGGAAAGGGGAAACACCCCGAAGGAGCAAGCAATGAAAGTAGTCATGATAAGAAAAGCATCAAGCATATCAGGGTGGCACGATAGCGTGCAAAGTATCCGAGCGCTGTTCGGTAGAGAACCTGAAAAGATGGAGGCGATCGCCGAAAAAGAAATCATCATAACAGATGAAGAACTCAAAGAGTTCGAAAGTGATTTTTTCTCCGATAGCGAAATCATCAAAGCAAATCAAGAGCTAATGAAAGTAGACGAAAACGGCATATGGCACTGCTTGAAGATTACATCAAAGAAAGCAGATTACAGCATCCTGGTAAATAGCGAAGGTTGCGACTACGCAAGATACACGGCAATCATTAAAAAATAGGATGCACAAAGCGGGGTAAAATACCCCGCTTTTCTTTGCAAAAGTTTCGATTTTGGGGCGTGTTTCGCTGGGCTCTTTCGGTTGTTTACGGTATTGTTGTGTTACAAAAAAGGAAAGGGGCAGCACCCCAAAAGGAGTAACAAAATGGCATCAAACATCAAAGTAAAAGCGGAAATCACAAGCGAAAAAGGGTTCTATGTTGGCGACGTGTGCTACCAAATGACCGATGAGGACTACTATGCGGACTGGAGCAACGACTTCGAAGACTTCGAGAGTGAACACGAAATTCACGGATATAAGTTCGCAATCGGCGGAACAAAATACGGCGACGGCGAATATGAAGACCAACACGGACATCGATACGGCGTGGACGCGGGAAACATCGGAATCCTACCGTATGAACTCTGCGAAAGCAAGGATATCAACGAAATAGTAAGATATGGACGGTTCGTCGAAGCGAAGAAAGCGAACTTCACAGCAGAAGACGGCGTCATCAAAATCACCTTCGATAACGGCGAAAGCATATTCATCAACACCGATGATTATGAAGAAGACGAAGACGATGACTACTACGATGATGAAGATTATGACTGCTATGATGATAGCGACGAAGAAGACGAAGACTAAATAAAACAAGAAATCCGCATCGAGAGAGGTGCGGATTTTCTTTGAAAAAAACAAATAAAAAACAGAAAAGACCAGAGATGGTCTTTTTCTTTTGGAGGAAAATAATGCAGATAGAAAAGAGAGATGTTTCGGAACTTAAAGCCGCCGCCTACAATCCGAGAAAAGACCTTAAACCTGGCGACGCTGAGTATGAAAAGCTCAAACGCAGTATCCAGGAATTCGGATATGTAGAGCCAGTAATTTGGAACAAGCGCACAGGCGTGGTTGTTGGAGGTCACCAAAGACTGAAAGTAATGAAAGACCTTGGATTCACCGAGGTGGACTGCGTTGTGGTCGACCTTGCCGAGAGCAAGGAAAAAGCCTTAAATATCGCCCTGAATAAAATCAGCGGCGAATGGGATACCGACCTTTTAACAAGCCTTTTAAAAGACTTGGACGGAAGCGGATACGACATCACTCTCACGGGTTTCGACCTTGCCGAAGCTCAGGAATTATTTGGAAGCGGCTCAATGGAGAACGTACACGAAGATGACTTCGATACCGAATCCGCTCTCAATGAAACCACCGAGCCTAAGACCAAAACGGGCGATTTGTGGCTTATCGGTCAGCACCGCTTGCTGTGCGGCGACAGTACACAAAAAGACGACGTGAACCGTGTTTTGGACGGCAAAATGGCTGACATTATGGTAACCGATCCGCCGTATAACGTGGACTACGGCGCAAGCATTGCAGGCAAGCACCGTTCAAATACGAGAACGGAAAGTACGATAGCCAACGATAATCTGTCGGACGATGAATTCTATCAGTTTCTCTTGGCGTTTTATAAGGCGGCTGAAAGCGGTTTGAAAAAGGGTGCGCCCGTTTATGTGTTCCATAGCACAAAGGAAACGGTAAACTTCACGAAAGCTATGACGGACGCAGGGTTCAAATACTCGCAGACATTGGTATGGCTGAAAAACCATTTCACCTTGGGGCGTCAGGACTATCAATGGAAACACGAACCTATCTTGTACGGCTGGAAGGAAGGGGCGGGGCATTATTTCATTGACGACCGTACCATATCCACGGCTTTAGAAGGGTTGGCAGAAAATCTGCGGAAGATGAACAAGGCAGAGCTTGTCGAGCTGATTGAAAAAATCCTCGACTTACCGTCAACGGTAATCGAGGATAATAAGCCGAGCAAGTCACCTGACCACCCGACAATGAAACCTATCACGCTGTGTGCCAAGCTCATCTATAACAGCAGCCGTGAAGGTGACACGGTCTTCGAGCCATTTGGCGGCAGCGGTTCAACGCTTATAGCTTCCGAGCAGCTCAACCGCAAATGCTGTGCCATAGAGTTAGAGCCGAAGTACTGCGACGTAATCGTTCGCAGATACCGTGAACTCTGTCCAGAGGCGGAAATAAGACATATCCGTGACGGCGTTGAAATATACGATTAAGAACCGTTGACCGCAATATATTGTGCGGTCAAGGCTTTCAACTCATCGCCCGTAACTTCGAATTCTTCTTTGGTTAAGAGGTTATACTTGAACAGCTTGCCGTTTGTCTCTGTTTCAAGTTGAATTAGGGCGTGCTTGGGGTTGCCATACTCATAGGTAAACTTCTCGCCGTCCTCGTACACCTTAACCACATAAATAAAATCGTCGAATCCCATATAATTCATAGATATACCCTTATATATGCTTGATTTATGGTTGTATATTAGCGTAATGTTTGGTTGTTTGCAAGTCTTTTGCAAAGGTTTTCGGCGGTTTCTTTTGTTTCTTTTTTTGTTTTCTACGGCTATTTCGCTGGGCTCTTTCAAAGAGTTACGGTATTGTTAGCTTGCAAAATAAGCAAAGGGCGACTAGCCTGAAAGGAGATAAAAATGGCAAACGGGAATGGAGCGAAAACACAGATAGCAGATTTTATAAAAGACCTGGATAAGACAATCAGTCAAGCATCTGCTACGAAAATGCTCAAGCTGTACGATGAGAACTTTGAGATTAAGTTCCTTGGGAAAACAGTCATCATACCATTTGACGCAGTAAGCTACAACGCAATCGAAGATGCTTTAAAAGCAATAGTTGCGGAACTTTAAGGCGGTGCGGTATGGAACGAATCGAATTATTGGATGGCATCATTGAGGTGATGCACGTAAAGGCAAGTGAATCCATAGACGGACTAATCGACGCAGAAGTAAAAGCAGGGTGCAAGATGCTGAAATTTACTTGCCCCCAATGCGGTGGCTGGATAGGTAATGCGGTGGGGTTGAAAAACGCCGAAGGCAACTACCAGATAATCCGCTCTGGGTGTTCAAGCGAATATGAAGGTGTTGACCAGCCGTGCAGAACTTGTCAAGAAGGGAGGTAATCGAGTGCCGAAAAAGATTGAAGAGTTGCGGTTCGCTGAACTGCTTGAAGATTTTGAAATATATGGTGCAAAGCCCATTCCCAAAGGTACACAGTTTGAGGTGGCAAAGAGCAATAGCAGATATGTTTATCTGCGCTGGAACAAATGCCTGCTGAGGGTAACGCATAAAATGATAAAACCCATAAGAAGAAAGAGATAGATAAAGCGTCCGTCGGGCGGCTTTATTATTTAAAATTCTTTAAAAAAGTTTCGTGTTTTGGCGGTGTTTCGCTGGGCTCTTTCGGGGTGTTACGGTATTGTTGTGTTACAAAAACAAAGCAAGGGCAGCCAGCCCGAAGGAGTAAATTATGATAAACATAACCAAGTACGAAGAGATTGCGAAAACCAAAGATGAGGAGAGATTCAAGGAGATAAGCCCCTCATTATATTGGGCATACTTCGGAAGTAAACGAGCAGGCTCTGAAGACATTAACCTGGACGATGTAAAGTGGGATTGGGAAATTGAGCCAATCATCAAGGAATGTAAGGAATACGGAATTGAACAGTTCACGTTCAGCTCAACGTGGAGTGGTGCAATCAAAATCATCTGGGAATTCGTGAAAAGAGGATGCACGGTGGTCGGGATGAAAGAAGTTCCAATAGATAGATGGACAATTAATTATAAGACAGACCAAGAGGAACAGGAGAAAGTACCCGCCATTATAATCAAAATGCCAAAAGCATAAAGCAAAAACCGTCCGCCGGGGCGGTTTTTTTGTTAAAAATTCTTTCATTTTGTTTCAGTTTTGGGGGCTGTTTCGCTGGGCTCTTTCGTGATGTTACGGTATTGTTGTGTTACAAAAAACAAGGGCAGCCAGCCCGAAAGGAGAAACAAAATGGCAAAACAGAAAAACATCTTCAAGACGCTGAAAAACTACAGCAACGGCTTCCACGGCAACAATAGCGCAGAATCGAATGCGATATACGATGCAAAAGTGGCAGAGGTAACAGCGAGAATACTCGCCGATGTGGAACACGCCCCTGAAATTATCGCCGACGAGTTTGCAAAGTGTGAAGTGAGGAAATGGCGAGAGGCATTCACCAACGGCTATCTAACACCGAGGCACGACGCAGAGTGGGCAGCCATAAACAATATCAGTTATGCGCTTATGGACTCAAAGCCACTCGACAGTAGCGAGCCGAAAGAAATTAAGACGCATGCCGACCTCGTAGCCTTTATGGTCGAAACCGAGGAATACGACGAGGCAAGCGCAACCGAAGCGATAAAAAAGTATATGGACGAGCGCATCGCTGATGGTATGACGGTAGCTGCGGCATTCTTAGCTACAATCGAATTTATGCGGAACACGCTGGGGGATAACTAAGATGACAGTAGATGAGTTGACAAGCATATTCACCGAAGCGTCTGACCAAGAAATCATCATCTTCGACCTGGATTCGGGCGAGGAATTATACAAGGGAACGGCGGACGATGTGCCATACCAGTACCTCTACTGCGAGGTGCAGTCGATAGATACACTCTTCACGGAAACGAAGACGATTACAATTAACATAGACTTAAGCGCATAAATAGTGATAGCACAGGTGCTATCAAACTATAAAAAGTAATTAACAAAGAGCCGTCCGCCGTGGCGGTTTTTTATTTGAAAAATCTTCGTTTTTGGGCAGTTTTTCGCTGGGCTCTTTCTGCCGATTACGGTATGCTTGCCTTAACGTGCGAGGCAAGACCGACCTCGCATAAAAATAATAAGGTCAAAGGAAACAGGTATGAGCAACAAGGCAATTGAAGAGATGGATGCGGCTGAGATTCGTGAAGAATTGAAAGACTACATCGAAGGCGTCGAGCCGAACAATGCAGGGGTGCAGTTAAAGGAAACTTTGACGGCAGACATCGACGGAGGGGTAACGCACGAATCCCAGGCGATAAAGACCTTTCTCACCAACGAGAAAATAATCGCAAACGAAACTGGCGATAATAGTATCGTTGCAATGCTTGAAAGGTTGATCGAAATCGACCGCCAGGCTGCCTAACAGGAACACAGAAAAACCGTCCGCCGGGGCGGTTTTTTTGTTGAAAATTTTTTTATTTTGTTTCAGTTTTGGGGGCTGTTTCGCTGGGCTCTTTCGGGATATTACGGTATTGTTGTGTTACAAAAAAAAGGAAAGGGCAACCGCCCGAAAGGAGATAAAACATGACAAAGAAATCAATACTAACCCCCAAGACTTACAACTACGAATGGAAGACTGCGGACGAGATAATCGCTAACATGAACACGACGGTCAAGTTCCCGACCTTCGGCATCGGTTCGGTAGCAGAGAAAACGGGCGTAACGAACCCCGAAACCTACCGCAAGGCACATGCATTATGGCTCAAACTTAAAGATGCCTTTAATGCAGAGGCTAAAACATATAATCCCGAAGCCTACGACAGCAAGCTCGGCTCGGTCGGCAAGGTGGAAAGGCGCGAAGTGTTAAGAACAAGATGGTGGGATGAATTAAGCGAGTACGACGAAGACGAGTACTATAGCATAACAAGCATTATTGAAGTGCTACATGACCACGAAAAGCTGGAAACGGGAAGAATTCTATTCGGTAGCTAAGGCACGATAAAAGAGAGAAAGCCGTCCGAAAGGGCGGCATTTTAATTCAAAAATTCTTTAAAAAAGTTTGGTTTTTGGCGGTGTTTCGCTGGGCTCTTTTCGATTTATACGGTATTGTTGTGTTACAAAAAAGGAAAGGGGAACACCCCCGAAAGGAGCAGAAAAATGGCAGTAGTAATCAACAAGGTAATCGAAAAGCAACTCTTAAAAATCGCAAAAAGATACAGCGTAACGGTAGAACAGCGCGGCGACCTTAAAGCCAGGGGCAACGATGGTGAAGACTTTATCGATATATCGGTATGGGGTTTAGAACAGATGCTGCAACAAGCGTACAAACTCGGCAGGGAGGCAAAATAAGATGGCAAGGCAAATAGACATATTCAGAAAATTAAAGGGATACAGCCATGGCTTCTATGCATATGCGACCGAGGAAGAGAAAAAAGCCTACGATGCAAAAATAGAGATGCTCAAGGCAAAGATACTCGCCGATGTGGAACACGCACCCGAAATCATATCGAATGCATTCGCCGCTTACTATGCGGAAATGTACAGAAAGCAAATGCAGGGCAAATATGCGGCAATGAAATGCGATGCCGAGTGGAAAGCGATAGACAATATGCTCGGCGCACTCGTAAGCGTAAAGGTGCTGAAAGACATAGAGAACAAATAAGAATGACAATCAATAAACCGCTCGGAAGGGCGGTTTTATTATTTGAAAAATAAGGAGGGCGAATGGGATTATTTGGACGAAGTAGGGATGCGCCAAGGCGTGAAAGACGGAGTGCGCTGAGCAAAGAAATGCAGGATTTTATAAGGGGCGTGGATGTTGATTTCCTCGGCAATTCAAATAGCGGAGTAAGGGTAGACGAACTCCGAGCAATGCAAACCTCGGCGGTATATGCATGTGTAAAAATTCTTGCGGAAACGGTGGCAAGTCTGCCGCTGCACTTATACAAGAAAGGCAAAAACGGTAAGAACGAATCAGCGGAACAGCATCCGCTGTATTCTTGCTTATACGAAATGCCGAATGAGGAAATGACAAGTTTCGAATTCAGAGAAACAATGATGACATCGCTTCTTTTATGGGGTAATGCATATGCAAGGAAAATCAAAAAGAACGGACATATAACCGAGCTATGGTATTTAAAGCCACAGTATATGACGGTCGAGCGTGACACCCAAACGGGCAAGATTAAATACACGTATTCGGACGATATAACCAACCAGACCCATGTGTACCGACCTGAACAGATATTCCATATCAAGGGGCTGTCGCTGGACGGAGTAACGGGTTTGAGCCCGATATCGCAGGCAAGGGAAGCGGTTGGGTTATCGCTTGCTACTGAGGAATACGGTGCGAAGTTCTTCGGTAACGGCGCAAGACCTGGCGGTGTGTTGGAACACCCCGGCATCCTTAAAGACCCCGAAAAGTTACGAGAGAGCTGGAACAAGGTCTATCAAGGGACGCGGAATAGTCATAAGGTGGCTGTTCTCGAAGAAGGTATGAAATACCACACGATAGGGATAGCACCCGAAGATGCGCAATTCCTTGAAACCCGAAAGTACCAAGTCAACGAAATTTGCCGAATCTTCCGTGTGCCTCCGCATCTTGTCGGCGACCTGGAAAGAGCAACTTTCAGCAATATCGAGCATCAGTCAATTGAATTTGTACAGCACACTATCAGACCTTGGCTGGTCAGATGGGAGCAGGAAATAAGCCGTTCACTCCTCGACGAGAAAGAACGGCTTTTGTATTTCGCCAAATTCAATGTGGATGGACTCATGCGTGGCGACTACAAGTCAAGAATGGAAGGTTACGCAATAGGCAGACAGAACGGCTGGCTGTCAATTAACGACATACGACGGTTAGAGGATATGTCGCTTGTGCCTGCGGATAAAGGCGGCGATGAATACCTTGTCAACGGCAATATGATAACGGCAACCGAACCGACGAAAAAAACAGAAGGAGGTAACGATGAAGGAAAGCAAAAGGGAACTGAGGATGCTCCCGATGAAGGAACTGCGAATAGCGGAAAGTGAAGGCGGCGGCTCCGTAATCGAAGGGCATGCAGCCGTGTTCGATTCGTGGAGTGAAACGCTCGGCGGAATTTTTCCGTTTAAGGAAATCGTCAGAAAAGGCGCATTCAATGAAAGCATCGGTAAAGACGATATCCGTGCATTGTTCAACCACGATCCTAACTATGTGCTGGGCAGAAACCGTGCGGGAACGCTTGAACTCGTGGAAGATGAAATCGGCTTGCGTGTAAGGATAACTCCGCCCGAAACGAGTTGGGCAAAGGACATTCAAACGAGCATCAAACGCGGAGATATTACGCAGATGTCAATCGGCTTTATTGTCGAAGAAGACAAGTGGTCGACAAGGGACGGGATGGACATGCGAGAGATTCGCAAAGTCCAGCTATTCGACGTCAGTCCCGTAACGTTTCCCGCATATACAGCGACGGATGTTGGAGTTCGTGCGATGCAGGAATATGACGGCTACAAGGCGGAGCAAAGAAGTCAGCAAGAAGCAGCGAACAAGGCAGCGGAAAGCGCAGCCAAGAAAGCGAAAGAGCAGGCAAGGCTCAAAAATCTGAAAACCAAATTCAAAAATATTTAAGGAGATAAAAAATATGACGATGAAGAAAGTGCTTGAAATGAAAGCGAAAAGAGAAGACGCCAGGCTCAAGGCAATGGCGGTTCTGAACAAGGCAGAGGCGGAAGACAGATTTCTCACCGAAGACGAACAGAAAGAAATCGACGGCTATGAATCGGAAATCCGCTCGTGGGACGAGAGCATTACGAGGGCGGAAAGAATGCTTGCAATTGAACCCGAAGAAAGAGGGGTAACGGAAAAGCCCGAGGTTAAGCCCACTCCTCAGAAACCCGAGGAAAAGAGATTTGCCACGCTCGGTGAACAGCTCCTTGCCGCTTACCGTGCGGCAATGCCCGGCGGTCACACCGACGAGCGTCTTTCGACGAGAGCGGCAAGCGGTCTGAACGAATCCACGCCCTCAGACGGCGGTTTCCTCGTTCAGCAGGATTTTGTAACGGAACTCTTAAAGCGCACCTATGAAACGGGCATTCTTGCAAGTAAGGTAAAGAAAATTCCTATCAGCACCAACGCCAATGGACTGAAAATCAATGCCGTGGACGAAGACAGCCGTGCAAACGGTTCGAGATGGGGCGGTGTGCAGACTTATTGGGAGGCGGAAGCGGATGAGCATACGGGCAGCAAGCCTAAGTTCAGGCAGATGGAACTCTCGCTGAAGAAACTCACGGGGCTCTGCTATGCGACCGACGAACTGTTACAGGATGCGGCGGCGCTCGAAGCGGTTATCCGTCAGGCGTTTGCCGAAGAGTTCGGATTCAAAATGGACGACGCAATTCTGTCGGGCAGCGGCGAAGGCGAACCGCTCGGTATTCTGAACAGCGGTGCGTTGGTAAAGGTCGAGAAAGAGAAAGACCAGAAGGATACCCTTACGGTCGAGAATCTCATCAAAATGTGGAACAGACTTTGGTCGAAATCGAGGGCGAATGCGGTTTGGTACATCAATCAGGAAATCGAGCCGTTCCTTTATACGCTCAAGCTCGGCGACAAGCCCGTTTATATTCCCGCTGGCGGTATTTCGGAAAAACCTTACGGCACGATTTTCGGAAGACCCGTCGTACCTCTCGAGCAGTGCAGTGCCGCAGGTGAAGTCGGAGATATTATCTTGGCAGATGTCGGTCAGTATCTGCTCATCGACAAGGGCGGCATCAAGGCGGCAAGTTCTATTCACGTAAGATTCCTTTACGACGAGAACGTGTTCCGCTTCATTTATCGTGTGGACGGCAAACCTATCTGGAACAAGCCCCTTGCACCTTATAAGGGCAAGGCAACTGTTTCGCCGTTCATTACTCTTGACAAACGCTGATAAAAAGAAAAGGAGGTAATCGAGCGTGTTGACATTGCAGGAAACAAAAGACTTTCTCCGCTTGGACGGAGATGACGAAGACGCGCTCGTCTCCTCTTTAATCGTAACGGCGAAAGAACTGGTAGAAGAAACTCTAAGATACAAGCTCACGGAATTCGAAGAGATTCCCGAAACGGTGCATCAGGCAATGCTGATAGTAGTCGGAACGTTATACGAAGAGAGGCAAATATCGAAAGACAAGTCGGGTGTGGATATAAAAGAAACACTCGACCTTGTCCGCCGCATGCTGTTTGCATACCGAAAGGAGGCTTTCTGATGGATATAGGCAAACTTAACCGTCGGGTGGAAATTCTACAGTTCTTCAAAGACAGGGATGAGTTCGGCGGAGAAATCGGGGAATGGAAAAGCGTAGCAAAGGTGTGGGCGGCAATTTCGCCCGTGAGCGGTACGGAGCAGATGTTCGCACAGCAGGTAACAGCGGAGGCAGTTGTTAAAATAACTATCCGATACCTGCCGTGGCTTAACGTAATGCACCGCATAAAATACGGCGAAAAGTTGTATGAAATTGTCGGCAGCTTGGATAACGAAACCGCACATAAAGCAACAATAATCAACTGCAAGGAGATGGTGTCGGATGGGTTACAGCGCAAAGCAGAGGAAAGTCAAAACGACGGTGGAGGGTGCAAGCGGACTTGTAAAAGACCTTAAAGCAATGGAAGATGCGGCGGCTCAGGTTATGATGCAAGGCGCAAAGGCGGGCGGAAAGATTGCGCTTGAAGACGCCAAGCGTAACTGCCCCGTGGATACTGGCGCATTAAAACAGAGTCTGCATCTTACCGAGGGTAAAGCAACAAAGGTAAAAGCAACCGTACAGGTGGACTACGATAAATCGTTAAAGTACGGCACACACGTCGAGCTTGGCGCAAGGGGCAGACCTGCAAACCCATTTCTGCGGAATGCTGTCGATGACAATCAAAATCAAATCAACGAAGCGATAGTCGCAGAAATATCGAAGGCGGTGGGGCGCAAGATATGAAGGATATATGCCAGGCTCTCTATGAGTATTTATCTGCGGATGCGGACATTATAAAACGCATTAACGGGCGCATATATCCCATCGTATTGCCGCAGGACGCGCCGTTGCCAGCCATTGTTTATGCGCCTGTGCTTGCCAACTACGATTCGGCTTTGCAGGGTGATACGGGCTTTGTAAGGCAGACGATACAGTTCGTAGCACACGATAAAACTTATAAGAAATCAAGAGAACTTTCAAGGCTGATAAAGAAAGCCTTGCAGGACTATGAGGGTGATATGAACGGCTTGTATATTCAAGCCGTTTTTATCAAGTCCGATTACGAATATAACGGAAACACGGCACTCAAATTTGATACCGAAGAATATATGTCCAGCATCGAATTTGAGTTTTATTTCAATGAAAAATAAGAGGAGGAAATTAAATGGCGGTAGCAGGAAAAGGCGGGAAGGTCGTCATAGGCGATGGCGCAGCAAAGAAAGTTGTCGGAATAAAAAGCTGGTCGCTGGAATTGTCGTTGGATACGTTGGAAACTACGGCACTCGGCGACGATTGGAAGAACTATATTACGGGGTTAAAGGAGTGGACTGCATCGTCCGAGGGTGACTATGAAGTACCCGTGGACGAGCAAGGGCAGGCAGCTTTGCAGACGGCATTCTTAAACGGAACGACGGTAATCGTCAAGTTGTATGTCGACGGCAAGAACTATTATACGGGCGAGGCTTACATAAACAGCCTTTCCATCGAAGACCCCGTGGACGATGTTGTGTCAATCAGCATTGAGTTTACGGGAACGGGTGCACTCTCCTTTGAAAAGGGCGAATAAGGGAAAAGGAGAATAAGCAATGAAGAAAGGTGTAGCAATCAATCTGGACAGACCGAGAACCTTGCGTTACGGAATGAACGCACTCGTTAAAATCGAAGACCTCACAGGCAAGTCGCTCTTGGCATTTGACTTAAACAACGTCGGCGTCAAAGACCTGCTTGTCATTATCTACTGCGGTCTTTGCCACGAAGATAAGAACCTTACCCCTGAACAGGTGGGAGATTTAATTGACGAATATTCGAGCATCTCCGAAATCGCAGAAAAACTCGGCGAAGCTCTGACCGCCGCATTCGGCGCAGATGCAAACGAGAAAGGTGATAACTCGGGGGAAAAGTAACCGCCGCTATTGACTTGTCGGTTTTATGCGATAAAGCGGTGGTTGTTTTCGGGGTCGACCCGTTGACGGTCGGGGAATATACCCCGTATGAATTAAAACTCATAGCTGAACAGACACAGCACCGTGAGCAAGCGGAATTCGAAAATATCCTCTGCCTTGCATGGCACACGGAAGCACTCGCCCGGCAGAGAAAGATGCCGAGCTTGAAGAAACTGTTGAGAGATGCACGCAAAAAGCCGACGAGCAAACCAAGCAAAGGCGACGCCATTTTAAAAGCGATGGCGGCGGAAAAAGGAGTAACTATAAAATAAGGGGGTGAGGGTATGGCGGTAATAAGAAACCTTGTCGTAAAAATCGCAGCGGACATATCTTCGCTCTCAAAAGGACTGCAGGACGCACAAAAGAAAATTCAAAAGGTATCGGCATCGTTTACGAAGGCAGGAACGAAACTTACGGCAAGCATAACAGCGCCTTTATTAGCGCTCGGCGGTGCGGCGGTTAACGTATCCCAGCAGTTCGAGCAATCAATGGCAAATGCGGCGTCGGTCGCAGGTGCAACGGGCGACGACTTTGCAAGGATGACTGCACTCGCCAGAGAGATGGGAAGTAAGACTGTATTCTCGGCAAGTCAGGCTGCGGATGCGCTTTACTATATGGCGTCGGCAGGTTATAAAGTAGACCAAATGGCGGACTCTATACAAGCAACGCTGAACCTCGCATCTGCAACGCAGAGCGACCTTGCGTTCACTACGGATACGGTTATCTCAACCTTAAATCAATTCGGTTTGGAGGCTAACCAAGCGGAACGAGTAACCAATGTGTTTGCGGCTGCAATCGGTAACTCAATGGCGAACATGGAAAAACTGTCGAACTCAATGGGCTACGTCGGGCCTGTCGCTAACAGCTTGGGCTACTCAATAGAAGAAACGACGGGTGCGCTTGCTGTTTTATACAATGCAGGTTATGACGGATCTACGGCGGGTACTGCGTTAAGACAATCGCTCGTTGCGCTTATGAATCCGTCCACGGCTGCGCTTGGCGTGTTTGAAGAATTGGGGCTGACATATGACGAGGTTAATCCTGCTACAAACGACCTTGCAACGATAATAGACAGACTCGGTGCCGCAGGAATGAACACGTCGCAGGCAATGAAAGTTTTCGGTGCGAGAGCAGGCCCTGGAATGCTTGCCTTGTTATCTGCGGGCGGAGATGCGGTCAGGGATATGACAGCGTCAATCACTGGTACGAACAAGGCAACCGAAATGGCGGAGGTTCAGCTCGATACTCTTCAAGGTCAGGTCAAGATACTCAAATCAGAGCTTGAAGAAATCGCCATATCTTTCGGCGACGTGTTAATTCCTATAATAAGACAGTTCATCCAAAAATATATTTCACCGCTTACGGCGAAACTGATGGGGCTGTCTATGGGAACGAAAAAGAACATTGTAACCATAGCACTATTGGCGGCGGCAATCGGGCCGCTTTTGTTAGTTGTGGGGAAACTTATAGGTAGCGTCGGCACGATAATGAAAGTCGGCTCGTTGCTGTTTTCAAAGGTTGGACTGATTATAGCCGCAATTGCAGCGGTGGTAGGGGTGGTTACCTATCTATGGAAGACTAACGAAGATTTTCGTAACGCAGTAAAGCGGATATGGGAAAAGATAAAATCTATAATTCTTAAAGCTGTAAATGCCATTAAGTCGTGGTGGGAAAAGAACGGAGAGAAACTCATCAAACGTGTAGTGAGCGCACTCAAAACGATTTGGAACGTTATAAAGAGTGTGTTCAACAAAATAAAGCCGTTCGTTGCCAAGGTGTGGAACTTTGTCAAAGACGTAATCATAGACGTCGTTACAGGGATACGGAAATTTTGGGAAGAGAACGGCGAAAAGATTTGGAACTCGGTAAAGACGATATTCACAAATATTTGGATGTGCGTAAAGAGTGCGTTCAGTATTATAAGCGACTCCTTAAACAAATTCTTTTCGTATGTGCGCCCGATTTGGGAAAAGCTCAAAGTCCTGTTCGCATCGCTATGGGATACAATATGCGAATTATATGAAACACTAAAACCGTTGTTCGATTTAATAGGCGGATTAGTTATGACGCTATGGGGCGTTGTGTCGAGCGTACTCGGCGCAATTATAGACGCACTCGGACCGTTTCTCGAAGCGGTTATAGATGTGGCAAGCGCAATACTCGATATAATCAAAATCGTGTGTGCGCTTTTACGCGGGGATTGGTCGTCCGCTTGGGAGTATATGCAGAGTTTTGCCAGCAATATCTGGTCGGGCATTAAAAATATCTTTCTCGGCATTTGGGAATTTATCAAGGGCTTCGGAGAGAATATCTGCTCGTTCTTCGGCAACGTCGGCGAAACCATCGGTAACATTTTCAAAGGCGTATGGGAGGGCATAAGCGGCTTTTTCACCAAGATATGGGACGGAATCAAGAACGTCTGCGGCGGTATCTGGGACAGCGTAACGGGCGTGTTCGGCAAGATAAAAGATTTTTTCACAGGTCAAAGTGGAGAGGCAACCTCGTGGGGCTCGAACTTGATATCGAACATTACGGGCGGAATAAAGAAAGCAGCGAATTGGGTAGTGGACGGCGTGAAGAGCGTCGGTAAATCAATAGCTAATTTCCTCGGCTTCGGCTCACCGACAAAGAAAGGTCCGGGGCATACCGCCGACGAGTGGATTCCGAACTTAATGGATATGATGGCATCGGATATGTACGAAAATATTCCGATGATGCAGAAAGCAGCAATTGAAGTAGCCAATACTCTTGGACTTGCGACCTCACCGAACCGTGCAATGGTAGGTACGGGGTCAAGTCCTAACGGCGACCTATTAAACGGGTTGCTTCAAGGTATGGCGGCGATGAACGGTATGGGAGGAACGGACGATAAAGAACTTGTATTGCAGATAGACGGTCAGACCTTTGCCCGACTTATGTTGCCGAAGCTGTCGAGAGAGTATAAGCGAAACGGTGTGAATTTACAGGGGGTGTAATGAATGGACTTTTTCAAAATCAGCGGAAAGAAAATCAAAGCGCCGACTGAACTCTCCATATCGCCCGAGATACTCGACAAGGCGGAAAGAACTGTAGACGGAACGATGGTCGTGGATATCATAGGAACAAAACGGAGAGTAGACGTGAGTTGGGAGTATTTATCGAAAGAGGATATGACCACCCTCACGAAAGCTATCGGTAGCGACAAATTCACCGTTATAGAATTCAGAGATACAGCCACAAGCAATATGGTAACAATGACGGCACGGTCGGAGGGGCTGACCTACCAACCGCATTACAATTGGGCGAAAGGTCAGCTGATGTGGAAGAGCATATCGGTAAGTTTTACGGAGAGATAAACGATGAAATATTCTGATAATCCCCGTAAGGTTTACGGCAAGGTAGAAATAGTGTATGCGGACGAAGAACTGAGTCGTGACGTAAAAGTTGCGGTTAGCGCGAACTCTGAAATCAGCCACCCTGCAGAAGTATACAAACCGCCGTATAAGCCTACTGTTAAGGCTTGCACTATGGACGGTAATTCGACAATGGACGGTACTTTCCAAATGATGTCGGACGAATTAGTGGTAGGCTGGTGGAGTGGGAAACTTGCAGATAGTAGCGGGGTATTCGCACGAAAGCCGTACATAGAGCTATCGTTTGGAATGCGACCGATAGTCTTTTGGCGGGTAATCGGTGATGAAAAACTTCATCAATATCCCGTAGACTTTACGCTGCAGTATAAGAGAAACGGCACTATAGTGAAAATCGACACGATAACAGGTAACACGGAAGTGGAGGTGATAGTAAATCCTAAGATAGCGGACATAACGTCTGTGCGGATGACGATATCGAAATGGAATACCCCAAATGCTTGCGCCAAAATCCTGCGGTTTTTCGAGCGTGTTTACGAAACATACGAAGGAAAAGATTTGCTGTCGTTTGAGGTTGGCGAAGAACTCTGCTCTTCAGAGGGAAACTACAATATTAATTCCGATTCGATGACGGTCAGTATTTACAACGAAGACCGTAAATTCGATAAGGGATATCTGCGGACTTTAATGCTTTTGGACAGAAAGCTATATCCGTTTATTGGGATTGAAAACGGCGGGAAGATAGAGTTCAAACCGCTAGGTGTCTTTTATTCCGATGAATGGGATATACCGCAGGATAGCCAATGGGTAAAGTGTACCGCAACGGATAGATTAATGCGGTTGCAGATTAAAACTTATGTCGGATTTCCGCTCGTTGAAAACGTGTCGCTATACGAAATCGCTGAAGACATACTGACGAAGATGGGTGTGAATCCGACGGAATATCAAATCACGGAAAGACTGAAAGACTTTGTCGTGGAAATGGCATTACTGCCCAAGACAACGGGGTGGGATGCTTTGCAGGAAATAGCCAACGCAGGACTCTGCAAGGTGTTCGTTGACAGAGAAAATCGTATTGTAATCAAGTGCGAAGACGATGCGCCGTTAAACAGCCGAATAGAAATCAACCCCGGCAATATGTTTTCGTATAAATCAAATATTTCCTTAACTGACTTTTCAAACAGCGTGTCGGTGGACTACTGTGAGATTAGCATAAAGGACGATATAATTGATGTGGCAGAATCGGAAATTAGGCTTGAGCCTAACGAAACAAAAATGATAACGATAGATTACACGTCTGAAGTTGCCTATCCGTCTGCCGTAAGCAGCAATGCGGCGGTGCGAATTATCTCGTTTGGCAGCGGCGTTAATTCTTGTACTTGCGTTTTGCGAAATAATACGGGAACGGCGCAGACAACGGTTATAACTGTGTCTGGGAATGCTATCGACATCAATACACGGACGGTAACCGTGCGAGATGAAGAGAGCATTTTTCTTTATGGGATAGTTGAATATTCGCACCCTACGAGTGAACTTGTGCAAAGCCATGAGCAAGCGGAATATATGGCAACCTTACTGCTTAACAGAATGAAAGCGGGTGTGGGCAGCATAACGGCTGAATGGCGAGGTGATCCTGCACTTGAAGTCGGACTTGCCTATGGCAGCATTGACCGTTTTGGCGATAAGGAAAACCTTATTTGCGAATACAATAAATTCAGTTACGACGGGGGCTTGAAACAGGAAACCCGCGGACGAAAATTATAGGGAGGTAAGCATGGCAAATTGGAAAGAACCGAAGAACGATTATAAACCCGAAGACCAAGTCGTTCCCGAAATCTTTAATTCTCTTGCCGAGAACGAGCGGTATTTACAGGAAAAGAAGATAACGACCGAGCAAGTGCAGGATGCGGAAGTAAACAGCACGCAAAGTGCAAGCAGAGAGAATTTGGGGGATAAGGAAACAGTGAAAGGATTTTTCGGTAAAATAAGAAAATGGTTTGCAGACCTTCGTGCGTTGGCATTTAAAGGCACAGTAGGCACGAACGATATAGACAACACGTCCGTAACGGCAGCGAAAATTGCGTCTAATGCCGTGGAAACAGCAAAAATAAAAGACAGCGCCGTGACGGACGCAAAGATAGATTCGGTGTCCGCAAGTAAAGTAACGGGGTTGCATAAGGTTGCTACGAGCGGCAGTTATAATGACCTTACAGATAAGCCGAGTATAAGCGGCGGAGGCTCGGACTTTGGGGCGACGTTCGTGGTGGACAGCAATGATAAATTGTCGCAATGGATAAGAGCCGATACGGGCAACGATTATACGACGGTATTGATAAAAAAAGGCACTTGGCAAAGCGATGAATTATTATACGAACTGCAGCTATCAGGTAGCAAGAAAAAATATGCGGGAATTAACCTGTCAAAAACGAAGACTAAAGTCGTAATCGGTGAAGCGGGCAGTAAAATTTATTTTCAGGTCGATCCTACAAGCGCATTGCCTATTTATGGAATATACTACGGCAATAAAGCAGATGCGGTTGAATCCGAATGCTTTATTTATGGGGTAACAGTACATAGCTGCGGTTCGCCTGCTTTTACAGACGTTTCTACTGATTGCTTCAGCGCATGCGTTAATTTATTTAATTGTACCGCAATTGCTGAAAACGGGTATGAAGCGTATGGCTTCATAAACTGTAAAAATATCAATAATTGCCATTCAATATGTACATCGCAGAAATTAACGTTTGCTTACTTTGGCTGCACGGCAGTACACCAATGTATAGGACATGCCGAAGCGACTAATGCAAACCGCAAATTTCTGGGAGGATGTGCGGTAGGGTTTAGAAACTGCACGGATGTCGCAAGCTGTTACGGTAGCGGAGTCAGTACTCCGTCTACGACCGATTATACGGGGTACGGATTTTCGGGGTGTAAAGGCGTTTATAGGTGCAAGCAAAATAAGAAAAGTTCAACCGAAACCTTTACAAGCTCTTATTTTAGCAATACGAATGACGCGACTTATAAATGCGACAATACTTTGAACGGCGGATTCAACGATACAGCCAACGCATAGAGGTGGAAATGGAACGGCAAATAATAACGCAAGGCGAGGCGGCGAGCTTCGCCTTCTTTCACGTCGGGCTTCCGATAGCAGGCGAAAGCAAACTGCATATCAAGCCGAGCGATAAATTGACCTTCAGCATCGGACGGAAAAACCGAAAGCCGATACTGACAAAAGTTTTTCCGAACGGGTTCGAGAAATCGGGCGATTCGTACTTTGTGTTTTTAACGGCGGAAGAAACGGCGAAGTTTCCGTGCCTTTTATATCAAATGCAGCTCACGGTGGATATGCGGAATAAAGGCGAGGAAATCTATACACTTGTAGACAAAGAATTGGAGGTGAAAGCTAAGTGAGTGGTAACGATTGCAACTGTGAAAGCTGTATACACGTCGAGCAGTTCAGGTCGATAACCAAGTCCTATGACGGTATTGAGAACGACGCAACGGAAACGGTAGTGGATAACGACGAGAGAACGGTAGAGGTTAAACTTAAACCGCAGCAGTTCGTGAGCAAATATGCGTTCCCGAACCGTGGGAATAAGGCGGTGCTGTATATGGACATTACCGAGAACCGTTCCTATCGTTGGGACGAAATAACGGGGAACTACGTCTGCATCGGTGCGGACTACAGTCAAATAAAAATCATAAACGGAGGCAATGCAAATGGATAACAACGAAACGGTGGAAAGAGTATTGGAGAGCAGAATTCAACTGCGCAACGATACGGCGGCGAATTGGGCGACGGTTAATCCCGTTTTGCTCAAAGGTGAAATCGGTATCGAAATTGATACGAGAAAAATCAAGATAGGCGACGGAATTGCATCGTGGGAAAATTTAAAGTATGTGAGCGACGATATTGTCCTTGCAGAAACAAATCCTACGGATGCGGATACGGATTATGATATCGGCGAGTTATGGCTCAATCAGGCGGAATATAAATTTTTCGTGCTTATTGCAAAGAGCGAAACGGCGGCTGTATGGAAGCGTATCCCTACGGCGGAAGAACTGGAAGTCGTGGCAGAATCACAGGTAGCACAGAAACTGAAAACGGCAAGGAAGATATCTATTTCGGGCGATGCCGAAGGCGAAACTGAGTTCGACGGCAGCGACGACGCAAACATAGAAATCATCCTTGCGAACAGCGGTACGACGGCGGGTACGTTTACCAAATTCACGGTTAACGAAAAGGGACTGATTATTAAGTCCGAACTGCTTACACCCGAAGATATACCCGAATTAACACTTGCAAAAATTAAGGATGCAGGTACGGCGGCGGCAAGGAACGTCGGCTCGAAAGCGGGCAATCTCGTCGAACTCGGTGCAAATGGAAAGATAGATAAAAAGTATCTTCCGCCCATTGCAATCACCGAACCGTTTGCTGTGTCGAGCGAAGAAGAAATGCTTGCACTTACGGCTCAAAAAGGCGACGTGGCAATCCGTTCGGATGAGAGCAAGTCGTACATCCTTAAAAATGCACCCGCTTCGGTTTTGGAGAATTGGCTTGAACTGCAGTCGCCCGATTGCAAAATCAGTTCAGTCAACGGACAGGTCGGTGCAGTTGTGCTGACCACCGCCGACATCGAGGAAAAGGAAAACCTGTACTACACGGAAGAACGTGCAAAGAATTCTTTCACGGAAAACTTCGGACAGACAAGCTCGGCGGATTTAACGGACGGCAAAACGATTTTGCACGAAACGGATACCATTATTCTGAACGGCGGCAACGCATAAAGGCGGTGCTGTTATGGCGGAAAAAGAGGTGAATGTCAAAGTCCGCCTGCGGACGGATAGTGCAGTTAATTGGCTTAATGTAAACCCAGTATTACTAAAGGGTGAAATCGGGGTTGAAGAAGATACTGGGAGAATCAAAATCGGCAACGGTAAATCGTCATGGGCGGTCTTGCCGTATTTTTTTGCGGGGATGAGCAAGCAGGAAATTCTCGATGCATTCTTCCCGATTAACACTGTGAGGATAACGGTCGGGGATATTAACCCGGCGGATACGCTCGGCGGTGTTTGGCAAAAGGCAGTTGGAACACAAAGAACCGAATTCACATATTGGGTGCGAATGGAATAGGAGAGTATATGGCAGCAATTATAATAAGCATAACGTCGAGCATCATCAGCGGGATGGTGCTTTTTTTCTTGCAGCATTTCTTTAAAAAGAAAGCCAAGAAGGACGAGGAACGGGACGAGGCAAAGAGAAAGGAAAATCTCTTGATACTCAGAAGCATAGATGCGGTGGGAAAACTTACCTATGCAGATGCCATCGCCATACGCGATGGGAAGACCAACGGTGAAATGAAATCGGCAATCGAGGCATATAAGAAAGCCGATGAAGAGATGTACGAGTTTCTGCTCGAGCAAACTACCAAAAATTAAGGAGGAAATTAGAAATGGAGTATTTGGAACTTATAAGCGTACCCGCAATCGCAACCATTGTGTATTGGGTAATCAATATCATTAAATACGCAGTACAGGAAAACGAGAAATTCAAGCGGTTTATTCCGCTGATATCGGCGGCATTAGGCGCAGTACTCGGAGTTGTGGCTTTCTACGCCTTGCCGAGCATTATCCCGGCGGACAATGTGTGTGTGGCAATTCTTGTCGGCGGCGCAAGCGGTTTAACTGCTACGGGTACTAATCAGATTATAAAGCAGCTTACGAAGAAGGATGATGAGGATGGAGAATAAGGCATTGCAGATTGCCTATGCCAACGCTATCGTTGAGAAAATGTGGCTGAAAGGCATCATCAACGATGAAGAAAAGGCGAGAATAAGCGATCTTATTTTGTCAAAAATTCTTTCGTAATTTGGCGCTGTTTCGCTGGGCTCAATTGAAGTTTTACGGTATGTTTGTCCTACCCACGGGAAATGGGTAGGACAAATTTTTTTAAGCTACATTCAAGTCCGAAAAATAATAGGTGTAGTTGTAAGGAGGTAAAAATGGCAAAGCAAAGAGCAGTAGCATACTGTCGAGTATCAAGCAAAAGCAAGGCGCAAATGCACAGCTTAGGATATCAGACAGACTATTGGCAAAGAGCAATGGCGGAAAGCAACGAATACGAGTTTGTCGGAATCTATGCAGACTCAGGCATAAGCGGACGTTCGACGCATAAACGACCGCAGATCCTAAGATTGCTGGCAGACGCTAAGGAAAAGCGATTCGATGTCGTATTCACAAAATCTGTAGCAAGATTTGCAAGGAATACGGAAGAACTGCTGTCAATGGTGCGAGAACTTAGAGATGAGGGAATAAAGGTAATCTTTGAAAAAGAAAAGATTGATACATTTAACCCGAACAGCGAAGTATTCCTAACAATCGCCGCATCAGTAGCCGAAAACGACCTGAAAATCTATTCGCAAAACCAAACGTGGGCTATGCGTGAAAAGTACAAAAACGGCTATATCAGCATAGGGGCAAAGATACTCGGCTATCGGATGAGGAAAGAGGATAACACCCTCATCGTAGAGCCAAGCGAGGCTGAAGTAGTAAAAAGAATTTTTTATATGTATATCCACGGGAAAGGGATACTCGCCATAGCCAAGCAACTAACGGCTGAAAAGGTGGGGCTTGATTATAGCAACCACGGAAAATGGAGCCGTGGTGCAATTCATTACATCCTGAACAACGAAAAGTATATAGGCTGTGCATTAATGCAAAAGTTTTATAATGTGGACGGAATATGCCGAAAGAATAGAGGCGAAGTCAAGCAGTATTTTATGGAAAATACGCACGAACCCATTATATCAGTAGAAGATTTTCAAAAAGTGCAAGAATTGATGAGGGGAAGGGCATGTGAATGCGAAATAGGTGTAGCACGAAAAAATTATGAATTTACGGGGAAGATTAAATGCGGATGCTGTGGTGGGAATTATATACGAAAAGTTCAGAACTGCGGAAAGCCATACGAAGTTGTGGTTTGGGTATGCAGTAAAAAAGACACCTTTGGGGCTGAGAACTGCATCGGTACTCGCATAAAAGACTGTGTCCTGAAAGATAAATTCGTAGAGTGCTATAACGAATTCATAGCATTGAAAGGTGAGGGCGATACGATATCAGTGTTGAATCGGCAGCTATCGTGGCTGCTGGAACAAGAAAGAGAGTTAAATGCTCTTAAAGTTAATAGAATGATAGAAATTGCCGACTATAATGCGGAATGGAAGACCGTGAAAGAGCAAATCGATGAAATTAATAAGCAGATAGAAAAACAGACTGTCCGCAAACTTAATAAATCGGATTTAGTCCCGATAACCGAATACGATAAGGAGAAGGTCGAAATATTCTTGGATTATGTGGTGATGACTCCGAAGAAAATCACATTCGTATTTATTAACGGAGTTGAAATCAGCCGAGAATATACTAACGGCGCATCAGGGAACACAAAAGGTTGGTACGACCGAAGGATGGCAAGATTGGCAAGGGAAAAGGAGGTAGCCGATGGCAATTAATAATAGGGTGGTGCAAGAGCGTCCCGTCTTATTCCGTCCAAATATGACGGCGGTTACAGCAAAAGAGAAGGTAACCTATTATGCTCGAGTAAGCACAGAAAACGACGAGCAAGAGGACTCCTATGAGCGCCAGAAAGAACACTTTGAAGAAAAGATTATGGCGAATCCTAAATGGGAGTATGTGCCGGGGTATGCGGACTGGGGTGTAACAGGTACAAAGGCGGAGGCAAGAAAGAACTTCATGCGCATGATAGACGATTGCCGAGCTGGAAAGATAAACCGCATACTTGTCAAATCTATATCAAGATTCGCGCGAAATACGGTGGATACCTTAATGTACATCCGAGAGCTGAGGGAGAGGGGAATTAGTGTGTTCTTCGAAACACAAAATATCGATACAATGTCTGCAAGCGGTGATGTGCTAATAACAATCTTGGCTGCGATGGCTGAACAAGAAAGTCGCACCATGTCAACCAATATTAAATGGGCATATCAAAAGAGGTTTAAAGACGGTCAGGTATTAATCAACCCTTGCACCCTTGGGTATAAAAAGGAAGGCGACGAATATGCTATCGTCGAGGAAGAAGCCGAAATTATACGAATGGTATTCCGCAACTACCTCGCAGGCGATTCCGTTAGACAGATTGCGGATTCTCTGAATGCGGAAGGATATGTGACAAGGAAAGGACATCAGTTCAAGCCTAACTCAATCCTCAATATCCTCGCAAACGAAAAATACACAGGTAATGCGATACTCGGAAAGACTTTCAAACCTGATGTACTGTCTAAGCATCGAGTAAAGAACGAAGGGCAAGCACCGAGCTATTATGTAGAGAATAGTCATCCAGCAATCATCAGTCAGGAACTGTTCGATATGGTACAAGCAGAAAAAGAAAGACGCAAAAACCTCCGCTCAACCGTAAAAACGGGCAAGGGAAAGTACAGCAGAAAATATGTGCTGAGCGGATTGCTGGTCTGTGCAAACTGCGGGGCGAAGTTCAGACGAAACGGACGCACGGTTGCATCTGGGGAATTTATTCCTACATGGGTATGCATTACTCATCAAAAAGACCAGCAGTCATGTAAAATGCGACCGCTGAAAGAGAAAGATATATATGCCGCATACGAGAGGGCAGTCAAGCGATTGCTGGGCGAAACCGATGGATTAATGGACATAATTAAGCAAACGACTCTCGAAGGAATGAACATAGAGCAACCCGAAGACATAGAGGAAATCCGCAAAGCTCTAATGCAAGCGAGAAAGGCGGTGCTGGACTTGTTCAAGGCAAAGAGAGATGGCGATGTGTCATTGGAAGAATACGAGCGGAAATATTCAGAATTCAGTCAGCAGATTGTTGACCTTGAAGAAAGAGAGAAAAATGTGCATGCTCAAAATCTTCAATGCCAGCTGGCGCAAAAGCGGTTGCAAGATGCATACGAACTTATAGACGAGGCAAGATCGAATTGCACCGATAAAGACGTAATGCGAAAATTACTCGATGCAATAAAGGTAATTAGTAAGCATGAGTTAGAGTTCCAGTTCAACTGCGGTATTGACATTAAGGAAACCGTTTAGTGAATAGCAGAGTGGGGTTATATATAAATAATACCACTCGGCATTCGTATGCTTGACAGACGAACAGAAAAGGTGGTAGAAAGAAAAAAACTGCCTTAATGGAGGTCGTATGTCGGCAGCGGAAATTGTTCAAATAGTTATCGGCGCATTATCATTGATAGCAACGGTTGCGGTATCGTTTTTCATCTATTGGTTGCAAAGTAGACATGAAAAGGAAATGGCTAAGATAGAAGAAAAGCATCGCCAAGAAAAGTTGGCTGAGGAAGCTAACAATTTCTTGATAGACCATGAAGATGAGAGAGATTATCTACCTTGGTGTACAATTGCAACCAATCAGCATCAGCATGAACGGCATAACCGAAAGATATACACGGATTTCTGCCGTTGCTCTGTTGAGCTACAAAACAAGATTTTGGAAATGGCAGAGTTTACGGTTAGGACTATCAAAGACACCGATTGGGTAGATACTGCATTTGAAAAGCTGGAAAAAGATATTGATTGTTATAAATTGGGTGAACAGCCGTTTCTTTATGAGGGGGCGAAATACTTCCATCGAGCATTTACTCTATATCGAGAAAATGAATTTGAAGAGAATTATAAAAGAGAACTAAAAGCTATTTATAAAACAATTCAGTTATTTATAGTAAAGGAAGAAGAAAGGAACAGGGTTAGCCTTAGAACTTATATTGAACAGTATTTTGATTATGTGTTGGGCGAGATACGAAAGGAAAATATTGAGTGGGAAGAACCTTTACCGCCTGTTGATTATGCCTGGGAACATTATCATCTGGGTTATGCGCCAGAAGAAGACGTGTGTTATTGGGTAATGGAACTTGTTCTAAACTTTGTTGTCAATATTCATAATAGATTTGGTACAACCGTTTTTGATAGCATAATACATGACAATGCAACTGATGCGCAAGCTGAAACTTATGAAGATAGGTACTATGATATTCTTTATTGGATGTATTATACATATTGCTATAAGGCTGGAGAAAAAGAGGGAATAGAATTAGAATCGAAGAAAAAGAAAGTGAAGAAACCAAAGGCGACAAGGAAACAAAAAGTTAAAAAGGATAAGAAAAAATCGAAAAAAGGGGTTGACAAATCCTAAAAATATGATATACTACAACGATTTGGCGCAGAAGCGTGAAATGGCGGCATGGGCGAAAGGAGAGTAGTATGTTTGAATACGTTACAAAAGCAGAGTACAAACCAGTTAAACAGGAGCTTGAGAAAATAATCAATCAAGTTCAAGCCGTAATGCGTAAGAAATACGAAACAACCTTTCAGTTCAGCCTGATAGGGAGCGGCAAAAGGCATCTTGTAACTCGCATTGTCGGCGGAAACGGCGGTTATGATTTTGATTATAATTTGATAATCTCTGCGCCGAAGTCAGGATACCACTATAAAGCGGATGTTGTAAAACAGCAGTTTATGGATGCTTTCAGGACTGTATTGAAAAATACGAAATATAAAGATCCGCAAGATTCAACGTCGGCTATAACGATAAAAGTTGTTGATAAACAGAAAAGCCGTATAGAACATAGCTGTGATTTTGCGATAATTTATTACGATAGCAATCGTAGCGAAAACGGGTATTATTACTTAAGGCATGACAAACGGCAAGAAAGCTATGACTTTGTATTCAGGAATTTGAGCCGTGATGTTGATGCAAAGGTTGATGAAATACTTGAATTTAACAACGGCTGGAATGCGATCCGTGACGAGTATTTAAAATTAAAAAATGCCAATCGGGATAACAACAAGCATTCGTTCTCGCTCTATCTTGAAGCAGTAAATAACGTTTATAATCGCTTACCCGATGAAGATGATTATTATGATGAAGACGATGATGACGATTACTATGATGATTAATTCCTGGGGAAGGTCTTAAAATGAAAGTATTATCAACAAGGCTTGAGCTCATAAACGAGTTCAACGAAAAAGAAATGAACTCGGTCATCATCCGATGGCTGAAAGGCAACGAGCCATGCAAGGCGATCGGAACGGAATATGAGAACACCGTCGATAAAAGTGCGGTTCACCTAACCGACGAATATTGCCTAATCGATACGTTCAAAACAAGGAATGAAAGTGGTGACTACTTTCTATTCAAATTTGAACAAACCTATTACGAGCAAATTTGGATAACCGAGATAATTCTGAAATCCACGGATGCGGAAAAGGTTTTATACATACACGTAAAATGTAATGGCGATACAACAAGATTTGAAAAAGTGCCGATTATCCGTACAGACATAATTCGGGCGTTTATAGACAGTAAGTACATAAAGCCAACTGCTATCCCAATAACGGCGCAGCCAGTATATACGACGGAAGAGATGAAAGACCTGATCGTCGATGCGGTAAACGGTAACTACCAACTAACGATGCCAATGGTGTTCGCAACTAAGATATTCGATAGTGCTGGGTATGAAATAGACATTGATAACCTTGCTCGACGGCTGGCTGGTATGGCGTACATCGTAGCTGAGAACGAAGATGGGTATGCTCGAAGCCTGAAAGATAAAACCAACGGGAATAACCCATACAACGGGCATGTAGCGATATACTACCCAGGCAGAGGAAAATCAAAAAATCTAACGCCACGAAGTGCGCTCGGCTGGGGTACGCTGGATAAAATGATACTAAATGAAGTCGCTCAATATATGACAGCACAGGTAGATGCGGAAGCACCAACATGGAAAGGGTTACACGTTGAGCGAATGACGGATGAAGTAAAAGTTAAAAGTGAGTTATTAGATGAATTTGATGCGGAGAATGGTTCGCTTGAAGAGCAGTTAAGCCAAGCGAAACGGCGAATAGCGACATTGACTGCAAGGATTGAAGTGTTAGAACAAGGGCAGACGGCTGAAGGCGGTTTGCTCACCATGACTGATAAAAATGAGTTTTATGATTATGAACAATACGACTTAATAATGACGATACTGACTAATGCCTTACAAAATTATGCCGAAGATACGAGAGCATACGAGCTATTAAAGGCAACCATAGACGATAATCCCGTCAAGGGATATGGCAAAGAAATCTTCGAGAGGATAAAGCAGATATTCTCCCGAGGTGAAGGGATAAAGGACAAGGAGTTTGCCGAGCTGCGTGAGCTTGGGTTTGAAGTGGTAAGCGAAAAGAACCATTACAAAATCGTGTTCAAAGGCGATGAAAAGTATTGGTTTCCCATCTCGAAAACGCCGAGCGACGGGCGTAGCGGTAAGAATCTTGCGTCTAATATCATAAAAAGGCTGTCAATATATAAGTAAATAAAAGGGTCATCACTCAATAACGGGTGATGACCTTTTTTTCGTTTTTAAGGTTGCAAATATTGATTTTTTAGGATGCGAAAATTAAAAAATTACTGCAATCTTAAAATGGCGTAAAATGGCTGTTTTTACCACAAAAAGTGCAAAATAGCGGCTATTTTACTTGCTTTCAGAGCCAAGGTTGCAAGAATACGGGGGCAATACTTTCCGCTATTTCATTTGCTTAACCAAGGCTTCCAAAATGCTCTGGCTATCCGCTGAAAGGTTCTTCATCTGCGAAACGACATTTTCCATAGCTGCCGTGCGCTCTGCGTCCGTATTGAAGAACTCCCACAGCTTAATGCCGAGAGCGTCGCAGAGACAACACAGAGTTTGGAAACTCGGCATTGTCTTCCGCCTACGTGCTTGGTAGATGGAAGAAATGCTCGTTTCGGACATAAAGCTCAGCTGATTAAACGTGATGCCTTTCATCTCAAGCAAAAAGTCCAACCGCTGAAAGAACCGTGCAGACGTCCAAAATTCTACGTTGCTTTCCATATGTAATACACCTCCTTTATAAAACTGCCACAATGGGAGAGTGGCTATAAAGAATATGTAGACAAAAACGAGTATTTCGCCAACCGTTTTTGGGGTGTTTTTTATAAAAAATTATACAAATGTCAGAAAATCGGCAAGAATACGGGCGTTTTTTTGACAAATGTATTCACGGGCAAAATGCGTTTAATGTTAAAATAGATAGAGGCTGAAAATTGGAGGTCGTATGGACGGCGTAAAGCAACCTTATTCAGTTAAATATTACAGAGAAGTAAAGGCTAAAAAGGTAGAATGGTTGTGGTATCCGTATATCCCTTACGGCAAAATTACAATTATTCAAGGTGATCCAGGAGAAGGGAAATCCACGGTTGCTATTAACTTAGCATCCATCATATCGAACGGCGAGGCTTTACCGCTTGAAAAAGAAAAAACCGATCCGAGAGCGGTCGTCTATCAGAATAGCGAAGACGGAAAGGAAGATACAATAGTACCTCGCTTAATTGCTTGCGGTGCGGACTTGAATAAAGTTGCCTATATAGAAGAAGATGAAACGGCGTTAGAGCTTGGTGATGAACGGCTGTCAAAAGCAATTGATGAAACAGGGGCAAGGGTGCTGATACTTGACCCAGTTCAAGCCTATTGGGGTGCAAACACCGATATGAATAGGGCTGGGGCAATTCGCCCGATTATGAATCAACTCGCACGAATGGCACAGCAAAAGAAGTGCGCTGTCATTATGATAGGACACATGACAAAAGGGAACGGAAAAGGATTATACCGTGGACTTGGCTCTATTGATATAGCCGCCGCAGCTCGAAGTGTGTTGCTGGTTGCAAGGCTGAAAAGTCAGCCCGAAATGCGAGTACTCGCTCATGTTAAAAGCAATCTTGCACCGATAGGCGATTCGATTTTATTTTCTGTCGATGGGAAATCGTCTATTTCGTGGCTACGAAAAAGCAAGCTGACCGCTGAACAAATTTTGGATGAGTCCTATGAGGAATCAAACAGCAAGTTAGACCGCGCAGTAGCAATTATTAAAGAATGTATAAAAAACGGTGAATGCTCTGCCAATGAAGTTCTGCGCCAATGTGAAGACCAGGGTATTGCAAAGCGGACGGTTAATGAAGCTAAAGCAAGACTGAATATAGAATCAGTTAAGCGAAAGGGCGGCTGGTTTTGGATAGCTGGGGAAGACGAGGACTCGGACGATGACGACTAACGGAGGTATAAATGGCAGTAAGCGATAATCGGGAACAGATACGGCAAGCATACAAAATCCATGAAGCCGATGCTCCGACAAAGATGATACCAGCGATGAAGAAAATGGACATCAATGATGATGCTCGGTCAATGAGGGTATGTGCCTATTGCCGTGTATCAACGGGAAACGACGAGCAGTTGTCATCTTTTGTCCTTCAGCAGGAGCATTATACTCATCTTGCCAATACACACAAAAATTGGGATTTAAAACGTGTATATGCCGATGAGGGAATTTCGGGTACGTCTTTAAAACACAGAGATAGTTTCAATGAAATGATAGAGGCTTGCCGCCGTGGTGAATATGACCTCATAGTTACAAAGAGTGTATCCCGTTTTGCAAGAAATATCGTTGACTGCCTTTCTCTTGTACGAGAACTAAAACGTTTAAATCCGCCAGTGGGTGTTTTGTTTGAAACCGACTCAATTTATACGCTTTCGGAAGAATCCGAGTTGAAACTTGGACTTTTTGCAAACATAGCGCAAGCCGAGTCTGAAAAAAAGAGCGAGAGTATGAATTGGTCGCTGAATGAACGGTTCAAACATAATAAACTGCTTACCCCAGAACTTTATGGATATAGACGACCGAAAGATATGCTCGGCAACTATATAAAGTACGGTATATTAGAAATTGAAGAATCGGAAGCGGTTGTCGTGCGATTTATTTTCGACGCATTTTTGGCTGGGTTTACTCTTGACCGTATTGCTGAAATGCTTACGGAAATGCAGATAAAAACCAAACTCGGCAATACGAATTGGAATGCGGGGTCGCTTGCATATATCGTGCGCAATGAACGGTATTGCGGAAGTGTTCTTACGTGGAAGACCTTCACGGCGGACATTTTTGAACATAAGAAGAAAAAGAACAGAAATAACCGTGACCAATGCTATTACGAAAATCATCACCCGGCGATTATACCTGTTGAAATCTTCGAAGCGGCACAAACGCTGATATACAATAGACGCCACGGAATGCGGGGCGGTCTGCACGTGATGCAAGTCATAGACGACGGGGTATTTCAGGGATATGTGCCTATCAATCATCATTGGGCGAATGACGATCCAAATGCATACTATAACGCATCGGACAGCGTTGAGGGGCGAAGAACAGAGCGTAGGGTGCGTAGGTCAGCATTTAGTGCATTTGATTTAACGGGATATCAAGTGGTCCGGGGGCAGTTTTTAACCGCACGTTCAGAGCTTCCGTGTATGACGATATCAAATGAAAAGATACTGTTCAATACGGCTTGCGGAAAAAAATTGCAAGACTATTCCTATATCCAATTACTACTGCATCCAACCGAAAGAAAAATGGCGATACGACCGTGTGATAGGGACGACGCTTTCAGTATTTCTTGGCGAAGGCAGAAGACGGGACAGCCGATATTAATAAAGATACTCTCGTGTCCATTCTTTATCAAGGCGCTTATGCAAATAATGGACTGGAATCCTGAATTTAATTATAGGATTTTGGGGACGTGGATAGAGAAGGGCGCAGACTGCATAATGGTCTTTAATCTTACAAAAGCAATGCCGATTGCCGAGATTGTGAATGAAGAAGAACAAGAGTCAATTCGGAAGCGGCGGATGGCAGTATGTCCCGAGGAATGGGAAGAATCGTTTGGCGATGAGTTCTATGAATTCAGTATGGACAACGAATTATATTATTTGAAGTCCGTTCCGAATCTTCGAAGCGGAATTAAATGCAGAGATGTAGACGGACAGCAGCAAATTTCGCTACTGTCGCATGCGGAAGTGTTAGAAAGTGCAGCAAAAATTAAAATGGGAGTAACGGGTACAGATGAGTAATAACGACGAGTATATCCAGGAATTGATTGAAGGTGAGGAAACCGAAACGGTCAACCTTGCAGGGTTTCAGGTAGCAAAAGCTGAACTCTTTGCACATACGCGAGAGCCTGCCATAACGGTCTGGGATAATAAAATCAAATTCAATATGGCATGTCTTAGGCGATTTCCAGGCATTACACACATTCAACTGTTGATACACCCCGAGGAAAAACGGTTGATAGTTCGTCCGTGCGATGCAGATGCCCCGGATTCATTAAGGTGGGCAAGCGGCGGCGGAGAAAAGGAAATTAAGACCAGGGATATGATATGCCAGATATTTGCCGCCAAGCTGTTTGAACTCATGGGCTGGGATAAGCAATATAGATATAAGATGCTCGGCAAACCTGCGGTTTATCACGATGAAGGGTTATACTTATTCAAATTAAATGATTTTGAATTATTCGTAGGTACGGGGACGAAACGAAAGCGGTCATATTTGCCTGCGGATTGGCGGGAATGCTTCGGTGTACCAATAGAGCAGCACGAAGAGCAATATAAAATCGATTTAGCAGAAGGCTACGTTTCGACAAATAAAGTAGGAGAAATAAAATAATGGATAGCTTAATGACAGAGATAGACTTGGAAGGATTCCAAGTAGTAAACAGCCAATATTTCAGTACGATATCAGCACCGCAAATGACAATATGGTGCGATTCGGTTTCATTTAGCCAAGCTGCATATGCGGCACTCAATAATTGCGAAGCAATATCGATAATGCTTAATAAGGATAAGAAGTGTATTCTTATTTCGCCTGTTCAGACCTCCAATCCTAATGCGATAGTTTGGCGAAAGGGTAAGAGCGTAACTAAGTATTGCAAAATTAGCTGTACCACATTCGCTCGAAAGCTCTTTGATGACTGGGGGCTAAATGATGATTATCGTTATAGAACCATCGGTCGATTGGTACAGTCCGATAGAAAAGTAATGGTATTATTTGATTTTACTCAATCAGAAAAATGGAAAGGCGATAAAGCGGTAAAATGAGATGGCAGAATCAACCTATATTTCTTTTTACAGTAAGACAGGCTGTATTCGAATCTTTAAAGCATCTGTAAGAGCAATAGGACTTCCAAGATTTATTCGATTCCGCATAAACGAAGATGCGACATCGCTTTTATTAGAACCATTCGATAGAATATCTTTGACATCATTCCGTGTGCCAGCGAATCTAAATGAGGAGGAGGGCAATATGGAAGTGTACAGCAAAGGATTTATTCACGGGCTTTCACAGCGTTTGGGCTGGGAAAGAGGTCGGTCATATCGTGTCCCCGGAAAGGTTCTGCCACAGCAAAACATTGTGTTGTACGATTTGACTCAAGCGCAAGAAATACCTAACGACGGAGTTTAATGTTAAAAATAGAGCTGTTGCAAAAAACGCAACAGCTCAACTTGGTTTAGGAGAACATAAGGAGATATTTATGGAAAAGAAAATCACGGCTCCACAGATGTTTGCTTTGGAGCATAATTATTTAAGCATAGGGCAAAAGTGCATATTAAATGATGAGTCGGCTGGGTTGTTGAATACCTTACTTGATAAGCTGGCTAAACTTCAATGGAATAATGAAACCGAAAGGTGGCGGTTTTGGGTGTCAGTGCCAAGGGGAACTATCGAAGACTTTGATTATGCAGACCTGCATGAAAGAGAGGAATATGAAACAGACGACGAATATGAGAAGGCTTGGAAAGAATGGTTTCCAAATGATGAGTATTGGTACGAAATAACGGTTGCCGCTGCAAACGGTTATGCCGTTATTGTCGTTAATAATTCTATAGTGCTAAATGTAGATCCTAATACCGAATCGTGGAATAAAAAAGATTATACGGATTTTTTGCAATTCCTAATTGATGAGGTTGATAACATTATCAAATTGCTGAAAGACGGCTCGTATGCGGAGAAAATCAAGTCAAGCATCCCTATTGAATATCGAATGGGAATCATTAAGCGCAATGCTTTATGGTCAATCAGCCCGGAATGCATGAAACATGACTTGAGCGATTTAACCGAACAAGAAATAGATTGCTTCATCAATAATGTAGAACAGGACAAATCGGTAATTGATAAGACTTGGCGCATACAGGATTTGACGGCTAAGATATATTACGATGCTTGTGCCGTATGCTATCGTGCTGCAAGGCTTAAGGGATTAGAAGGTAAAACTGCTAAAGAACAATATGGCAGATATGCCGATGATAGAGATGGTGGGTTGACAACAATAGAGGATACCTCTGTCGATGCCTTTGAAAAGTGGTTTAATCTGAGCGATTCGGAAAAATGGAAAATACAGAACCCGAGCCATATGTGGGAGATTTGCCAAGGCAGCAGTTATACGCGGATACATTTATATGTCAATAAAGATGATGCTGGCTACTACTTAGGCTTAGCTGGCGGAGTGCATTGCAGGACAGAAGAAATTGTGCGTATGTATAATGCGTTAAGGA
Source organism: uncultured Christensenella sp. (assembly GCA_910583545.1). Taxonomy (GTDB): domain Bacteria; phylum Bacillota; class Clostridia; order Christensenellales; family Borkfalkiaceae; genus Coproplasma. The sequence continues at coordinate 87,818 of CAJTXM010000001.1, forward strand.
AAGCTGGTTTCCCTGTACGCATGTTTAGCCATCAACTGATTGCAAAAGCAATAAGCGGTGTGGATTATATAGGAATTGTTCCCTGCACCGACACGCCGTCGCAGTATTGGTACGGTGGGTTTCCGCTGAAGGAGGTTATATCATTTATTAACCTTACAGATGAAGTATTTTCAGAGGAAATGATACAGCGGATAACAGAACAAGCTGAGTGGCTTGAAATGTCGTTGCTAACGCAAATTGACGGGTAAGAGTATGTCTAGGGAAATACTTTCTAAAAGAAATGACTTAGCTAAAATTATAATCGCCGATTGTAAGCCCAAAATTGCGGACGTGTGCCACTTGTTGGAAAGAAGCGAGAGCGTGGACGAGAAAGAGATTGAAAGGCTTTTAGACGGCTTGTTGGACTATGGTTACGACAATGAAGTAATCGAACTTTTCAACCAGCTATGTCATACGGCAGAGGCAAGATATCCGCAACTCGTAAAGGACTACACTCGTTATTTTGCGAATCAATGGGCGGAAGACTAGGTGCAACTATTGCCTTTTTATGGAAAATCTGTTATAATAAGTATATCTCGAAAGAAGAGGATGCGGCTATGGCAGAGGAAATAAAACCGTTAATTGTTGCGCTTGATACAAATGTCTTTGACAATGCAAATTATTTTTATAGTGGGTTGGATTTAGGCATACTCAAACAATATATCGATGATGGGGTTATAGGTGAACTGATAATTAGTGATGTCGTAGTCAGAGAGTGCAAAAGACACCTATCTGAAAGTGCTGAAAACTTGGTGGAGGATTTTGCCGCCAAGTTTGATTCGCTTGAATGGAAAAGAGCATCCACCATTGGTGCATTACCATCTGTCCCCGAAATAATTGATAAAGAAGCGATAACTGCTGGGCTAATGAAGATGTATGATGAATACCTCGTTGCTACACACGCAAAAATTGTAGACAGCAAAAGTGTCAACATCGAAAACGTTATTTCAGATTATTTTAACGAAGTGCCTCCTTTTAAGGGAGGTAAGAAAAATGGCAAAAAGAAAGACCATAAGAAATATGAGTTCCCCGATGCAATAATTATCGCTCGTCTAAAACAGATTGCTGAGGAAAGCGGAGAGTTGCGTGTAGTTAGTGATGACCCTGATTGGAAAGCGGCATTTTGGGGCAATGATAAGGTAAAATTCTATAAAGAAATAAAGGAATTATTCTCCGACATTACCTTGGAAGAAAAGCTAGGGGCTAAGGCTATAAAGTATTTTAACGATCATCAAGCACAGTTTAACAACCGTATTGAGCAAATGTTGAGGATGAAACCAGTAGAAGTGTTTGCGCAAGTTCGTGATAGGCATGGTGATGACCGTAGGGAAGCGTATGACAATTTTGACATCCTAAATATTGGTGTTTCTTCTAAAATAGCGAATGTGGATTATGTTGGGAAATTGACAGTTATTATTACTGCAACCGCATTTGCTTTGGTTGAATTAGAAGGGATGTTTTATAATGAGGTTGTTCCTGATGACATACCAAGGTGGGGCGATGAGAGTGCCGAGCCGTATTATTATGAGATGACTGGCTTATGTAAAGAGTTCCATGAAATTAAGTTTCCAGTTCAGGTAACTTTTATAATAAAAGAAGAAAACATAGACCGCATGGTAAAAGCTGATCCACTGTTGCCGAGAAAAATTGTCCTGGATGAAGCTACAGTCGCTGATAGAAGATTCATTGATACTGAAGGGTTTTATACCTATAAAAAAGAATATCAATGTGAGTGCGGACACAAATTCATTGTTGATTTAATGGAACAGGTCGACACTACATCTCCTGATGGTGAACGCAATATGGGAAGTGAGCTGGATCACTTTGTTTTTTGTGAGGATAAATGTCCTAATTGCGGAAGGAAATATCGTATATGCGGTGATGTGTATGAATACCCCATTGGGACGTTATCTCTTGACCAAACCAAAATCGAATGGAAAAACAGTAAGGAGAATAAATAGCACCCCTGCAACCTTGCAAGAATTTTGCACGATTGCAAGGTTGCAAAAGGAAGTGCAAAATGAAATATTACGTTGTGGCTGACGTCCACGGCTTTTATGACTATATGATAGAAGCCTTGACCGAAAAAGGTTACTTTACGGATGCGGCACCGCATAAATTAATTATCTGCGGAGATTTGTTCGACAGAGGAAAACAGAGCAAGGAATTGCAAGAGTTCATTCTCGGACTTTTGAAGCAAGATGAGGTTATACTTATCAAAGGCAACCACGAAGACCTGTTGGTGGATTTTGTGGAGAAGTTGCCGATATACGCTGGAATGGGTTTTCAATACACTCATCATTTTTCTAACGGAACAGTACACACGGTTCGTGATTTAACTGGAAGTACTTTGACCAAGATGGGAATGTACCCTGAGATGACGGCAAGCAAAATGAAGCAGACGGGATTTTTCAGAACAATTCTCCCAGCAATGCGAAATTATTACGAAACCAAGAATTACATTTTTGTACATGGGTGGATACCGTCTATTGCTAATGGAACGGGCGGAAATGCAAGTTTCTTCCAATTCAATCCCGAATGGAGAAATGATGATGCCGCTGGCTGGTATTTTGCACGTTGGTATAACGGTATGCTTGCAGCGCATCAGGGTGTTATTGAGCCTGGGAAGACGATTGTATGTGGTCATTGGCATACATCATACGGACATTCAAGGTATGAAGATAAAGGTGAGGAGTTCGGCAAGGATGAAGACTTTTCGCCTTACTATGCGGATGGCATAATCGCACTTGATGCTTGCACGGTACACAGCAGGAAGGTTAACTGTGTTGTCATAGAAGATGATGAGTTGACTACCGCCGATGAAACGTAAACCTCAGCCGCCTTTAAATTTCAGATTTCACGGTACACTGGACTTATTCCAGTTGCTGGATGTGTGTATGGAAGCTAACATTCCTAAGGTTGAGAAAGCTATAGCTGATTGGAAGTCTCAAAGCGAAAATTCCGATAAGTGTCCAAAAATATGCACAAATCAAGTAAACGACTGTCCAAAAATATGCATAGGAGGGTTGGCGATGGGTAATGCCCCCCAAAAGAAGGTTTCTATCCTTGGTGATTCCATATCTACGTATATGGGATTCAACCCTTATGGTTACCCAGTATATTATAAAGAAGACAAGTCATACGACAACGAAATTGACAGTGTAAACGACACCTGGTGGAAACAGGTTATAGACGGCATTGGCGGAGAGCTGTGCATAAATGATTCATATTCGGGAAGTTTGGTCGCTGGAGTATTTGAGTCATCGGCTTGCTCAAAAGAGAGATGCTCAAATCTGCATAGCGAATCTGCCCCGGACATTATTCTCATTTATATGGGGACTAATGACAGGGGGTATGAGATTAAACTTGGGTTGAATGAGCCAGAGAACACAATGGGGTTCTATGGGGCATATAGGGTTATGCTGCGGCAATTAAAAAACAATTACCCTACGACTAAAATCGTGTGCGGCACGTTGTTGATAGGATACAAAAAGGACGAAAAAGAACGTTACATTCGAGCGGATGCACGCTATAATGACGTAATAAGATTGGTTGCAAAAGAGGAAGGTTGCTTGCTGGCAGACATAGCACAATCGGGTGAGTGCTACGAAACTTTGGACTATTGCCACCCTACAAAAAAAGGACATAAACAAATAGCAAAACTTTGGTTGGCAGCATTAAAAACTTTACTGACTGAATAAAACTACAAATGATTTTTAGGAGATTAAAAATGAAGTTTGAAGAACTTTTTGCGCTTGGATATGAATATAACAGAAAAGCATTGGCACAAGCAATATATCAAATCGATAACTATAATAATGAGCCAACCAGCAAGGAAAAGAAAAGAGAATTAGGATATAGGAAATCTGTAGCTTCAAATCAAAAAGAAAAAGAAATTTTAGAAGAATACAAAGAGGAACTTTTAAAAGATAGGGCATCGCCGCTTAGCTATCGGGTGGATGGGCATATGACAGAAATTGACAATGAGCGAAAGGAAGAAATATATGATTGTGTCTTGAATGAAATCAATAGAATAATTCAAGAATTGAACTGAGTCAAAACCCTAATAAGAATGCAATTTATCTGTAAAAGTGGTATTCTTAAAGGGTGCAATATAAAAAATAAGATTGCAACCTTGCGGATATGGCGATAAGGTTGCAACCATAAATGTAATCTTGATTTCTTGAAATCTCACCTCTATAGGGTGGTGGGATTTTTTTGTGGTGTTGGAAAAGGGGAGTTTTGGTCAAATGCCTATCGTTCAACCCCCAAAAATGGGGAGTTTCGGTCAATACACGCAGCAGAACGGGAGAAATTCACAAAATTTCTCCCGTTTTGTTATCTTTGGGAAGTAATTGGGAAGTGGTTTTTGCCCGATTTCAGCCCAAAACAGGTGTTTTTGTGTGTTATTTACAGTTCATAGTCTATTTTGTTAATTTTTTGCAAGATATACTCTTGTGAATAAGTTGTATAGCCTCTGTCCACTCGCGAAGTCTTTACGTCCGAGTCAAACTCGTGTCCTGCCCATTTCATAACAAGTTCGGGGTTGCACCCACATTCTTTTGCTCTCGTAATGAAGCTGTAACGCAGTTCGTGGATATGTCTTTCAGGAAATATCCGTTTCAGCGCGTCTCGAATTGTATAGCGATTAGTCGCTTTTGCCTGTTCCAAATCGATTAACGGCAAAACTTTTTTCAGCATCGGCGATATGGGTATTTGCCTTATTACTTTTGCATAGCCCTTTCTCGTCTTTTCCGATTCGCAGTAAATAAACGTGTCGTCATAAGTTATCGTTTCCAGCTCGCCCACGCGCATACCCGTATAGAGTAGGGTAAGAATAGCGGAGTTGCCGGCATAGTGCAGATTTTCCTTACAGAAGTCAATTATTGTTTTCTCTTCGGCTTTGGTAAACGCCTTGCCTTTCTTGACTTCGTAGTGCGAAAGTACGATTTTTGCCATCGGCGTTTTTATGCCGTAGTCCTCGGCAATTACGTCAAATATTGCAGATAAAAGTAATTTCAGTTTCTGTGCGGTGCGATTTTTGCCGCTGTCCGTCAGTTCAAACAGAAAGTCCTGAATATCTTTTCTCATTATTTCGTTGACGTGGTAATGACCGAACTTCGGCAGAATATTGTGCGACAGCAAGTTGACGTAGCTTTTGTGAGTCGTCTCTTTAACCGTTTGCTTCTTGACTTTAAGCCAATCGTTTATGAAGTCTGCAAATAGGGGGTAACCTGCGTTTTGCTTTGCCTTTTCTGCGGCAAGCAACTTGTCCAAGAATTTTTGTCTCATTATATCGAAGCTCTTGGACGCAACCTCGATATTGTAACCGTCTCTACGGAACCGCGCTTGGTACAAGCCATTCACATTGCGGTAGGTTACGATTTTGTCGTTTATGGTAAATAATTTCTTTAAGTAGTCCGACATAGAATTTATCTCCTTAGGTTTGAATTTGATAAATCCGTTTGTTGCGGTTTCCTTAAAATCAACTCTTGTTTCCCTTTTAGTTAGTTGTTTCAACCTGTCCAGAGTTATGCTTTCCGAAGCCGCTTTCAATTTAATCTGCGTAACTTCGTCCCGCTCGTTCTCGGACGGCATGTACTTAATTGCATTGAATACTTTTTGTAATTCGATGTCTGTCAAGTATCCTTATTCGGACAGTCAGTTTTTTTATTTTACCGCGCCATTATAGTTAAGAATACTATGTTCTCTTTTCAAAACTGTTTTCCTCCTAAAAAATTATTTTGTGCAAACGGAGGGAGCTGTCCGTCATACTCCGCCTGCGGAATGTTAATACGATTATAACGACCTGACGTAAAAAGTCAAGGGTCTATTTAAAAATACTAAATTTTTTAATAGCGGTATGGTAAGTCGTCGAAATCGGGAATAAAGTCGTACTTATCATCTTCGTATCTTCCGAAACGCTTTTTCTGTTCAAGACAAGTGCTTCTGAAAGGCGAAATGCTTTTGCCTCGCACTGCACCGTACTTTTCGGAAACTTTGTTATAGAAGTCTTCCTGCAAATCAAAAAACGAAGTTGTTCCACCACGCTGTTTCCAAAACTCTGTACGGCATAGAAGAGGACTGTCAAAGTTTTCTTTTTCACGATAAAGCGGTTCTCCGTTTTCATCGGTCAACTGCAAAAGTGTGCCGTAATCGTTTTTCTCTTTACTCATAATCTTCGCTTGCCATTTAGGTGTTATCGGTAAGTAGTAGACAAATAGATTGCGCCTGTTCGGCTCGGTAATTATTACAGCACAGATAATGTTCTTATCTGTACCGAGATAACCTATCTTGTCCACAGCAAAGGAATAGCACTTTTTAAAGTAACCTCCAATTTCATACTCATTCGGGAAACTGTCCCAGAATTCTTTGTTTCCGCCGACTTGAAGACATTCCAAAACTACGTTGCGCTTTCGTTTATTGAACTGTGCGTTCAATTTATCCATCGCTACTTTCCAAGCCTGTTCGGTTGTGTTATGTAATAACTTTAAGTACTCAATTTCGAATTCCCGTTCGCATCTCGAAAGGTAATCGTCCACGGTTTGTAATTCCTGCATAGTGTGAGTTAATACGGAAATAGTTGCGTGCTTGTCCCGTGGCAGTTTCCACGGTGCAATTTCGTCCGGCAACAAATCTACGTTTTTCTTGTTCCAAAGATAATTATTCATTTTCACCTCCTTAATTTATTTCTGCTCATGGATGCGGATTTTCTAAGGGAAGCAAAAGTCGGCTCTTTGTTCAAGAGCCGACTTAACGTTCCTCACTATATAAGCCACGAGAACGCCGAAAATATTACTAAAATAAGAAAATTTCTAAAAAATTTTTATTTGGATAGATTTTTACCCGTATAAGCCTTGTAAAACTGTCTTAACCGTCTATTCCGCCATTTTGCTACATAAGGGTAAAAACGTTGTGTAAGATATTCTTCCATGCCCATGTTCAATCTTTTTGTAATCTTTTCTATCGCAGAAAATATGCTTGTATAGAACTTGTCCGATTCGTGTATCCAGCTCTATAATGTTGAAAGTAACGTAACAGTCATTGATAAACACTGTATTTTCATACATAAATTCTTTACACATTTTCGATTACCTCTTATATAATCTTGAACCAAATGAAATAGGTAACGCATATCACGTGTTTCAATTCCTACTTTGTCTGTCTTTGAGGCGTTCATAACTTCAAGCTCGACTGTATGAAATTCGTAATAAGTTGCTGAGTATTCACCCTCGGTTATGGGGCGTTTAATGCAGTCCTCGAACACCTTAATGTATGCGGTGCTTTTTTTGCTGACAGGCGATCGCAGGCAACTGCAAGGCGCTCATTTCTATGCAGGACGATACCGACCGCGCCGCCGCGTGCAGCGTTGCAGATAAGAGCGGCGTCTGGTTTTCGGTCATCGGAACCTGCATATACGGCACCGAAGAATGGAACGAAATGTCAAGCTATGATCATTACGTCGGCTAGATAGGCACGTCGCTCGACAGCGAGGTCAAGGCAGGCTACGATATGGTTAAGAAATATATCGACATCATCAACGAGAGGGGAGCTCAGAACTGAGTATGGCAAGATTTAATTTACGGTTCGTAAGTAAATCTTTGCTGAGAAAGGTTGAAGTAAACCTCGTTATACCGTCGCTCGATCTTCACGGCGCAATCGCCGAAAAAAAATCCGCGCCATTACCGCGACAGCGATAAGAAATATCCGCTTATCATTTTGCTGTCCGGCTTCGGCGACGACAACGAAGCGTGGCTGTTGCAGACTAATATATCCGCGCTCTGCGCCGAGTATGGAGTAGCCGTCGCATTGATCGGCGGTGAAAACAAATGGTATCTCGACCAAAGCCCGATAGACGGCTGGCACACTTTTATCGAAGACGAGCTTCCCGATTTTCTGTACGGCAATTTTTCGGCTCTCGATCAGAACAGGCTTCCCGTCATAGGCGGAGTTTCTATGGGCGGTTACGGCGCGCTGTACAACGGGCTGAAATCTCCCGAAAAATATTCGGCGATTATGGCGCTGTCGCCTGCGACAAAGCCCGACGGGATAGTGGATGAAACCGCGCACGGAACATTGAAGGAGCTGTTTTCGAAAGCTAAAGGCAGATTGCCTTATACCTATATATCCGTTGGCGATAAAGACTTTATCTACGAAGTCAGCAAACAGTTAGACGGCTGGCTTACGCAAAACGGAACGGGCGTAAATTATACGTTCGTCGGGGGATATGCCCATACCTGGGACCTGTGGCGGACGGAAATAGTCAAATTTTTACAGGAACTTAAAAATAAAAAAATAATTTAAAATTTTCTCGGAGGAAAATGTATGAAAAAGAAAATGCTTTTAGCGGTGTGCGCGGTAACAGCCGCAACCGCTCTGACAGTCGGATTTACAGCCTGCGGCGGAGACGGTGAGGGAATGAGCGCCGAGGACGCAAAAAAGAAAATTGCGACTTTTACCACTGTGCCTAATACCGTAAATGCAACTTTCAAGCAGACTTACAAGCTTGAAGTCAACTCTGACAATGCAAGCTTCAAATCGTTTGAAAAGGATATAGCCGATACCGTTACGGTAAATATCGACTATACTGCCGGCAACCTGTATTATTACGGCAAAAAGACGGCAAAGGACAATTCGGTTACGGAACACCTCGTCGTCAAGGAAGACAGCACTTATTACTATCTGACTACCACGAAGGCGAAGCAGGCGCTTGCAAGCGAAGCAGATGCAAAGACGAAAATCAGCGAACTTTTGGAATCGCTTTCGAAAGAGACTGCCGGTTATATTGACGGCGACGCTTTCGTTTACAGCAACGATTGGGTACATACTTATCTTCTTTTGGGAAGCGGTACTTTAAACGGCACGGAAAAATCTTTTACTTACAGTTACGACAAGGCTGACGGCGACGGGCTTAAAGTCAACGTCGGTATGGACTACGTCGGCTATTACGGCGACGCAGGTACGTTCGAGTTCGGCACGGACGCCGCGCATAAGGGCGCGAAAGCCGAGATAGTCACCGATTCGAAAGGCTATATCACCTCGTTTAATCAGACGCTCGACAACCATCTCGATATGAGAATTACGTCGACGCCTATTCCTCTCGACCTGTCGGGAACGCGTTCGCTTACGGCAACCTACGACGGCGCGGTAACCAAGAAGACGGCAGGCGATATCGAGCAGAATATCCCCACGACGAGCGAGATCAAAGTTCCCGAAGTCACCAACGCAACAATCACGACATACGATTTTAAAAACGGCGATTTCTCGACGCTCGGCAAGCCGAGTACGACTGTAACCGAGGGTAACTTCGTCGCAGTAAAGGTTGTTTGCGAAGAGGGCTTCGAAGTCAAATCCGTCAAGGTAAACGGAAGCGATACTCAGCTCATACAGGGCTATTATTGCCTGATGCAGCCTGCGACGGCAGGCACGACGTACAACGTCGCGGTAGTCGTCGGCGCGGTAGGCGAGGAAGTTCCCGCAACGGGCACTATTACCGTTGCCGAAACAGCGCACGCAACAATCACGACATACGATTTTAAAAACGGTGATTTCTCGACGCTTGCAAAGCCGAGCACGACCGTTACGGCAGGAAATTTTGTCGCCGTGAAAGTCGTTTGCGAAAGCGGTTATGAAGTTGATAACGTCAAAGTAAACGGTTCGGATACTGTGTTTATAAACGGCTATTACTGTCTTATGCAATCTGCGACGGCAGGCACGACTTATAACGTTGTCGTGACTTTAAAGGCAGCGGCTTAAAAGTTCGGATAAATACGCCGTCCAGCGACGGCGTATTTTTAAGTCAAGGAGTTAAAATATGTTGGAAAAACCTTTAAAGGCAGGGAAAATGACACTCAAAAACCGCGTAGTGTTCCCTCCGCTTACTACGGGCTATGAAGAGCGCGACGGATCCGTCGGCGAAAAAAGCCTCAACTTTTACAGGCGGTTGGCGCAGGGCGGAACGGCTTATATAGTTGTCGGCGACGTGGCTCCCGTGAATACGGCTTCGCCCACGCCGAAGCTCTTCTGCGACGCGCAGATACCTTCGTTTAAAAAGCTCGCAGACGCGTGCCACGAATACGGCGCAAAACTCGCCGTTCAGATATTTCACCCCGAATACGACGTCGAAGGCGTCGGTGCGCTGATAGTCAAAAGCCGTGCTCTTATGCAGGCAGGCGATAAAGAGGGCAGTGACAGAACGACGAAAGAAGCGTTTGCCAAACTGCATTACGATATGGAGCATTTCGTCAACGAAGCTACCGAAAAACAGCTTTCTGATATCTGCACCGCGATTGCCGACTGCGCAAAACGCGCGGAGCAGGCAGGCGTTGACGCAGTACAGATACACGGCGACAGACTCGTCGGTTCGCTGTGTTCGAAAATTTTAAACAAGAGGAAGGACGGATACGGCGCAACGTTCGAAAACAGAATAAGGTTTGCGCTCGAAGTCGTGCGCGCGGTCAAAGCTTCCGCGCCGTCGCTTACGATAGACTATAAACTTCCCGTCATAACTCCGGACAAAGACGGACTTCGCGGAAAGGGCGGTCTTGAAATCGACGAGGCGGTAAAGCTTTCGCAGATTCTCGAAAAAGAGGGCGTGGAAATGTTCCACGTCGCTCAGGCAAACCATACGGGAAATATGAACGACACTATCCCTGCAATGGGCACGCGCGAATACGGTTTTGCCGTATCTTTGGCAGAAGCCGTAAAAAAGGCGGTCACCGTTCCCGTGTGCGCCGTCGGCAGAATTATCACTGAAGAGACGGCGGAAGCCGTCCTTGCGTCGGGCAAATGCGATCTTGTCGGACTCGGCAGACCGCTTTTGTGCGATCCCGATTTCGCGGATAAGGCAATTTCGGGCAGACCCGTCCGCTACTGTATGAGCTGTAACAAAGGCTGTACGGATAATATAATCGGGCGGTCGTTCTGTCAGTGCGTGCTCAACGCCGAAAACGGCGCGGAATACGTCCGCAGTATCGAGCCTGCGGTAAACAGAAAAAAAGTCGCCGTAATCGGCGCGGGCATAGCAGGGTTGGAGGCGGCGAGAGTTTGCGCCGTAAAGGGTCACAACGTCACGGTTTTTGAAAAAAGCTACGATATCGGCGGTCAGATAAATATCGCGTCAGTCCCTCCGAGAAAGGGCGAAATGACTCGCGCCGTTCTGTATTACAGGAACGTTTTACCTGCGCTTGGCGTTACGGTTATTACGGGCAGACAGCCGTCGGTTTCTCAGTTGAATGACTTCGATGAAGTTATCGTTGCAGTAGGCGCGCGCAATTCGGATATAAAAGTCGAAGGCGCCTCTCTTCCGCACGTCGTCGGAGCGTGGAGCGTGCTTTGCGGAAGCTGTACCCTGTTCGGCAAAATCGCTGTAATCGGCGGAGGCCTTGTCGGAGCTGAAACGGCGGAGTTTCTCGCAAATCAGGGCGCGGACGTCAGCATTATAGAGATGACGGATAAAATCGCAAACGGCGAAAGCCCCACCGTTTTACCCGAAATGAAAGCAGATTTTGCCGAACACGGCGTAAAGGAATTCGTCAACTGCAAAGTGATAAAAATCACTGAAAAGGAAGTCGTATGCGAAAATACGTCGGACGGAAAAATCATAACGGTTCCTGCCGATTTCGTGGCTGTTGCCGTCGGCGCAAAGCCCGAAGTTATCGATCTTACGGGCGTTAAGGCAAACGTAAGTTATTGCGGTGACTGCGTAAAACCTTCCGATATTTCACACGCGGTGCGCAGCGCTTACGACGTTGCAAACGCAATCAATTAAACTTTTTCTCCATTGTTTTCTTTATCTGACGGCGCAGGCAAATTTTTTCCTGCGCCGTTAATCAGAGAATTTTTCAGATTTTTAAAATAAGGTAAAATAAAAAAGGATAAACCTTAAAAAGTTTATCCCTTTTATTTTTTCGAGTCAGATTAAAATTTCATTACCGAAGCATAGAGTGCGTATACAAACAAAAGGCTGTTCTTTTTTTTCTGTTCTTCCATAACTTCGATATTGTCGCGTTTTTCTAATTCTTCAACGTCGTAAAACATATTGCTTCTCTCCTTTTCAATGAAATTTTTTTGGTTCGTTTTCCGAATCGATTGCAGTATAGCAGAATGAAAAATGTTAGTCAATAACATTTTAAAACATTGCAAAAAAATTATTTTTGTGAACATTTAACGCATTTTTCAGTAAAACACTTCATTTTTGTAATCAAAAATGAAAATATTTTTAATTTTGTTAAAAACTGACAAAATTGTTTTGTCAATAATCAGCCTGCATCTGCTCACAGCAATGTAGCGGCGGAGCGCAGTCAGCATATTGAAAAAACTTGCAAAAATGTTGATTTTTAACATTTTTTGTTTGTTATTAAAAATTTTTAAAAAAAGTATTGACAAAATAAATAATGAGTATTATAATTTACTTAATCGGTTAAGTAATTTAAAAAAACCGAAAAATATTAACGAGGTGTGTAGATGAAAAGGGCTACTAAAATTGCAGGTCTTGTCGTTGCTACGGCTGTTTGCGTAACTTCGATGAGTGTGTTGGTCGCGTGCGGAGACGATCCTGCCGACACGGCGAAAAATGAATATACCGTTACTTATTACGACGGTACAAAAGAACTTAAAAAAGAAACGGTCAAGGAAGGCGAGAAGGCAACAAGATGGACGCCGACGAAGGAAAATTATACTTTCGTCGACTGGTACGCGACGCCTAATTTTGCGCATAAATTCGATTTTGACGCGCCCATAACCGAAAACAAGTCTGCATTTGCGCAGTTTGCTTCGGCTACGCAGTCGGATGATACGCGTGATTTCTATATAGTGGGAAGTGGCGTGAGTCCCGTGCTTATGGAAAGCAACTGGGGAAACAGCACGAGCGACAAACATAAGATGACTAAAACCGAAGGCAAAAACGAATACACCTATACGGTGGATTTGTATGAAGGCGACAAGTTCCAGTTTGAAATTACGGGAACGGGCGACTGGCAGAACCAGCGCGGAGCCGGATATCTTACCGAAACCAAGCTTGACGGAACTACGGTTTTCAGCGGAGCGCAGACGATCGGCGACAATTCCTCGTACCGTCTCGACATCAAGTGCGAATATTCGGGCAACTATACCTTCACGCTTACGACTCATCCCGACGACGACACCTACGAGACGAATCACCCCAGCTATACCGAAGACAACAAAGAGGCGTTCAATATCAACCCTCTCGATACGCTCAGCTGGAAGAGAAACGGCAACGCTCCCGAAATTACGGAAAAGATAACCGACTACTTTATCAAGGGCTCGGGCATAACCAACTGGAAGAATATGGTCAACGCTTCAACCAAGATGACCAACAAAAACGGTGTATATTCTCTGGAAGTATATCTCAAAGCCAACGAAGAGTTTATGTTCGCTTCGCAATTCACGGTAGGAACGGCGGTCAGCGAGGGCAACTTATATATAAAAGCCGATTATCTTGACGAAGCGAGCAAGGCGTATATCGACCAAAAACCCAGTCTGAATATGGTTGCAAAGGCAAGCGGCACTTATACGTTCACGTTTACCGAAGCTACGAATAAGCTGACGGTTGCGTTCGACGCGACTAAAACTCCCGTCTTAGCAGATTACTATCTCGACGGTACTTACGACGGCGGTAACTGGGGCGACTTTATGGGAGCTGAAAACAAAGCCGAGCATAAGTTTACCGAAACGGTGGCGGGGTCCGGCGTGTTCGTTTTGGAAAACGTAGCTCTTGCAAAAGACGGACAAATGGTTCTGCGCGCTTATCCCAAAGACGAGTCGGAGCTTACCTGGAATAACGGTCTGGGCAATTTTAACTATACCTACCTTTACGGTGGCGGAAACGACTTTTCGGCAGTAGACGGCAACAACCTCAACATAAAGGTGCTTACGGCAGGCAATTACGATATAACTTTCGACAGCTATTCGAAAATGATAACTATCGCAAAACACGTTGAATCAAAAGATAACCTTGACATTTATATCAAGGGTAAGAATATTAACGGTTGGGCGCACAACTGGTCGGAAGATTATATGCTTACTATTTCCGAAGACGAATTGACTTACGAATACGTACTCACCGTTGAAGAAGGCAAAGCGGTTGAATTTGGACTTGAAAAACATCCTAAGGGTGAGAAAGAGGGTTACGGCACGTATCTCGGAGCTTCTGCTATGGGAACAAGCGGTGACGCGAACGATAAATTCAAGCCTGAATCCGGTACAAACTTTACCTGCTCGGTTGCGGGAACTTACAAAATAGTTTATACTATTGCAACGGGAACACTCGATTTCTATGCAGTGCCGAACGCATAACAAGTAAAAAGAAGGCGTTCTTCCGAACGCCTTCTTTAATTAAACGGTATATATATGTACGTCAAACGGTTCACGGCTTAAAGCCTTTTCAACGCAGTCGGCGGTATGACGGCATAAGGGAAGGTATATATCTTCGTAATACAAATCCACGTTCCGTCTTTTGAAAAAGTCGGCTATAAACCCGTTGATTGTAAACACGGCGGTATCTTTCACCGAAAGAATATCGTCTGTAAATCGTACCGTCTCAAAGGCTGAAAGTATTCTGTTTTTCAGCTCCGCATCGTTCGGTTCGGGACAGACGAAAGCATAGTCCGTTTTAAAATAATTATCGGCTTTTGCTCTGAGTTTTTCAAAGTCGGGCGTTATCTGGAAAAAGAGTTTGTCCTCCACGCAGCAGTTGACCGCGATCAGAGGAATATAGTTCGCGTTGCCTATGGCGTAAAAGGTTTCCCTTGAAACGTTGTACGCGATTATCGCGTCCGCGCTGGTTATTCTTCCGAACGGCGGAGCGATGAAAACAAGGTCGTATTTTCCGTTGAAGGCAAGCGAAAGCTTTTCCAGAACGTCGATAAAATCGGCTTTGTCGGCATAGTTTTCCGTCTGAGTGCATACGGCGATTATTTTTCTTGCAGAGGAGCGCAGGTTTTTGGCGAAGACGTTGGGCTTGTAATTGAACATATTTATTACGTGCCATATCTTGTCTTTAGTTTCCTGACTTATCGACTGCCCTGCGGTATCGTTGATTACATACGATACGGTGGCGGCGGAAACGCCTGCCTCTCTTGCGATATCGTGAATCGTTATTCTTTTGCTCATACGAAAAATTATACCAAAAATACGTTTAAATGTCAATATATAAGAGGATTCTATGAACGAAAAAGCAATGGCGCACAGTCCCGAATCTAAATACTGTTTCGCCCTCGACAAAAATACCGTCAGATTAAGACTGAGAATTTCTAAGAACGACCGCCCCGAAAAGGTGGACGTGGTCTACGGCGGGAAATACGAATTTGCGCTTAAACAGAACCGTCTTACGGCGGTGCGCGTATGCGAGGACGCGCTTTTTGCGTACTATACCGCAACGCTTAAACTCAAAGACAGGCGTCTTGTGTACGTCTTTGAAATTTCGGACAAGGGGAAAACCTATTACTATTCCGAGGACGGACTCACCGGAAAATACGATTTTTCGCTCAGCTTTTACAACTGTTTTCAGTACGCCTATATAAACGACTGCGATATACACAGGGGCGCGGACTGGATGAAAAGCGCCGTCTTTTATCAGATTTTCGTCGACAGATTCAATATCGGCGACGGTAAAAAGGACAAAAGCTATATCAATCTTAAATGGGGAGAAAAGCCCACGCCGAAAAGTTTTGCAGGCGGTGACTTAAAGGGCATATGCGACAAGCTTGACTATATTTCAAGCCTCGGCGCAAACACGATTTACCTCACGCCCGTGTTTACTTCGGTATCAAACCACAAGTACGATATAGCCGATTACTTCGAAATCGACAGGCAGTTCGGTGATAAAGACGACCTGAAAAACCTTGTGGAAGGCGCGCATAAGCGCGGAATGAAAGTCGTTCTGGACGCCGTTTTCAACCATTGCAGTGAAAATCTCAAACAGTTTCGGGACGTACTTAAAAACGGCAGGAAATCAAAATATTATAACTGGTTCGTCATTAACGGCGACAGTCCGCTCGAATACGAGTGCTTCGCTTCCTGCAAGTATATGCCCAAGTTCAACACGTCAAACAGGGAAGTGCGCGGCTACCTTATCAGCGTAGCTACATACTGGATAAAGGAGTTCGATATAGACGGCTGGCGGTTGGATGTTTCGGACGAGGTTTCGCACGGATTCTGGCGCGATATGCGCAGGGCGGTAAAGGAAATAAAAGAGGACTGTGTTCTGATAGGCGAAAACTGGCACGACGCAAACGTGTACCTCAAAGGCGACCAGTTCGATTCGATTATGAACTACGCGTTCACGAAAGCCTGCCTCGACTTTTACGCGTTCGGAACGCTGAGCGCACAAGGCTTTGCAGACAGACTCAACGGGATACTTATGCGCAACACCGACACCGTCAACTCGATGATGCTCAATCTTCTGGACAGCCACGACACGCACAGGTTTCTTACTCAGACGGGCGGAGATATAAGCAAGCTTTTGAGCGCGCTGTGCGTTATGTTCTTTTTCACGGGCGCGCCGTGCATATATTACGGCACGGAAAACGCAATGGAGGGGGGCTACGACCCCGATTGCAGACGCACCTTCGACTGGAATGAAGAGGGGCGCGAAAACACGGTAAAATCGCTCATTAAGAAGTTGAGCGAACTGAAAAAAAGTCCGTCGTTCGCTTCTGCGGAAGTTAAGATTTACGCGCAGGACGGACAGCTTATAATAGAGAGAGATAACTATAAATTAACGGTCGGAAACGAAGGTTTCGCCATAGATTAAATTCAAATTCGTTAAGGGATATCCCTTATGCGTTTGCAGGCAAACGCATAATAAATCATTAACAGTGAGGAAAATATGAGAAAAACTTTACCTGCGCTTATCGCGCATATCGCCTTAATTCTCGCAGTGATAATCACCGTAGGTGTTCTTGGCGTTATCGCGGCAGGCGTGTCTGCCGAGGGCAGTGAAAAGTTTACGGACGAGTTGGAGCGCAACGTTACGCTTCATATTCTCGAAAACGACACGGCAAAGGAACAGGGCTATTTAAAAGAGCTTTTAGACGCGTTCAATGCCGAGTATGCCGAATACGGCATAAAGGCGGTCGACGCTAATATCGACCAGTACAACGACCTCGAACAGAGCGGTCCTTTCGGCTACGGCCCCGACGTTTTATATCAGGCGAACGACGCGCTTATGAAGTACGTCGACGGCAAGCATATTCTGCCGCTGCCCGTCGATAAAATCGAGTGCGCGGAAGAGTTGAGCGAAGCGGCGTTCAAGGCGTACCGCTCAACGGTAGGCGGTCAGGAATACACCTTCGGCGTGCCCGTAAACATTCAGCAGCCTCTTCTTTTCTACCGCAAGGACCTTATTCCCGAAAACTGGGAAACGGAATGGGACGACGATAAAAACGGCGTTCCCGATATGATAGAATACTGGACGGATATGTACCGCTTTTCAAAGCAGATAAAGAAGGACAGCAACAATTCGAAATACGGGTATATGAAGTCTTTGAACGACGGATATTTCGCTTCGGGTTACTTCTTTTCGTACGGCGGATACGTTTTCGGCGGAGAGGACGGAAAGGATACTTCCGATATCGGATTTTCCAAAAACGACGGGTATCTGGGCGGAAAAATAATCCGTCAGCTTGCTTCGGTAATGAACCTCGAATGTACCGAGGACACCATTACGAGGAACTCGTATTCGCGTATGGCAAAGGGCGATTACTTCGCTACGATGACTACGCCCGACGTGTATACGCTGTTTATAAAAGAGATGGTAAACGCAGGCTACACCGAGGAATATGCGCGCGCCAACCTCATAATGACCGACATTCCCTCGCTTCCCGTAAGCGGAGATTTGGAGGACGAGAGTCAGGGCTTTAAGGATATGGTCGCTATGGGAGGCGTCAACGGTTATGCGATAAGCTCGTACACGAAGGCGCCCAACGCCTCGCTCGCGTTCGTCAATTTTGCAACTTCATATAAAATGATAAACCGCAGAGCGGAGCTTTTGGGTATATCGCCTGCAAGGCGCGACCTTGCCGAAGAGCTGGGCGGTCTGAACGAAAAGATAAATCAGAATCTCGACAGCGGAAGCATCTACGTTATGCCGAGCGTGCGCGCGCTTGCGCAGGTGTGGACGCCTTTGCAGACGTTCTGCGCTACGCTCGCGGACGACGTTCTCAATAATAAAGGCGTCTACGTCACGGACGAAAAACTTAAAGACGGAATACGCAACGTCGACAATCAGATTTACGCGGCTATCCATACGCTCGGAGGTTCCTGAAAATGAAAGCATTAGACACAATAACCGCAAAATTCAAAAACCTGCCTTCCGCGGTTGCGAAGAAGTTCAGGGCGATACCTTCTGAACTTGCAGGCAAATTCGCAGGCGCGAAAGAGATTTTAACTCAGGGCAACGGAAAAGTCACCGCGTCTATGCTCGTAATGGGCTTGGGTCAGCTGATTTACAGACAGTGGATAAAGGGCTTTATGTACCTTTTCGTACAGGCGGCGTTTATCGTCTATTTCGTGCTTACGGGCGCTGGCGATCTCTTCGGACTTTTCACCCTCGGCACACGCGAAGGCAACGCCTGGTACGGCGTGGAGGGCGACAACTCTGTAGTTATGCTCATTACGGGCATACTTTCGGTTTTCATAATCTTCCTGTATATAATGCTGTATATTTCCAACGTAAAGGACGCTTACCGCACACAGTGCGCTGTGGATACGCTGAAAGAGCCTCTCTCTTTCAAAAAGGAAGTCGGAGCGCTGCTCGATAAATCTTTCCACAAAACCGCGCTCGCTCTGCCCGTAATCGGTGTATGCGTTTTCAGCATACTTCCGATAGTGTTTATGATACTCATAGCGTTCACGAACTACGGCGGAGACGTCGTGCCTCCGGCGCTCGTAGACTGGGTCGGCTTCAAAAACTTCGGCAAGATTCTCTCGCTCGGACAGTTCGCTCCCACGTTCTTCAAGATATTCGGCTGGAATATGCTCTGGGCGGTACTTTCGACCGCACTCAACTATTTCGCAGGCTTGGGTCTTGCACTTCTTCTTAACAAGAAGTGCGTAAAAGGCAAGGCTATATGGCGCGCTTTTCCCATACTTGCGTACGCTATCCCCGGCTTTATAACATTGCTCGGCTTTAAATTTATGTTCTCCTACGGCGGACCGATAAACTATTACATTCAGCAGGGCGGAGGCGAAGTCGTCGGATTTTTAGGCCTCGACGCGAAGTGGACGGCACGCTTTTTGGGACTTGGGGTCAACGCCTGGATATCCATACCCTCGACTATGCTTCTGGCAACGGGAATACTTTCTAACGTCAATACCGATCTATACGAAGCGGCGAGGGTTGACGGCGCAAGCTCGTGGAAACAGTTTATAAAAATAACTCTCCCGTACGTTCTGTTTGCAACCACGCCCGTTCTCATTTCGCAGTTTATCGGCAACTTCAACAACTTCGGTATCTTCTACTTTTTGAGGGGCGGACTTTACGTCGACGGTTACTTCCTTGCAAGCGATACCGACCTTCTTATAAACTGGCTTTACAATATGTCGATAGACAACAACTATTACTCGATAGGCGCGGCGATAAGTCTGGTGATTTTCGCCATTACCTCGGTGATATCCCTTACCGTATACGTTCTGTCGCCGTCGTATAAACAGGAGGAAACGTTCAGATGAATAAAGCAAAAGCCAAAGTCGTCAAGGCTAAATCAAAAAAAGTTTTCAACGTTGTCATCACCTACTGCATACTGTCGATCGTGGCGTTTATCTTCTTTTTCCCCTGTCTGTGGCTGATACTTGCGTCGTTTTCCAAGTCGGGGTCTATATACTCTTTCGACGGTTTCTTCCCCACCGAATACGGCTTCGACGCATTCAAGGCGCTGTTTACGGACACAGTTATGTATAACTATAAACGCTGGTTTTTCAATACCCTTTTCATTGCGGTAATGAGCTGTATTTTAGGTACGTTATTAACTATACTCACGGCGTACTGTATGTCGCGTTTCCGCTTTAAATCAAGAAAGGCAATGATGAAAGCAACGTTGTTGCTTGGAATGTTCCCCTCGTTTATGGGCACTATCGCGGTGTACCTTATAATGACTCAGTTCAATCTTATCAATCAGCATTGGGGACTTATCCTCATATACTCGGCGCAGGCGCCTATGGGATATATGGTACAGAAAGGCTTTTTCGATACGATACCGTATTCAATCGACGAGGCGGCGCGAATAGACGGGGCTTCTAATTTTACGGTTTTCGTGAAGTTTATTCTTCCGCTTTCAAAACCCATGCTCGTATACACGGCTTTGACTTCGTTCACCTGGCCGTGGTCGGACTTCATTCTGCCTAAAATGCTTTTGATTGATAAAGACCTTTACACCGTTGCGGTCGGGCTTATGTCGCTCGGCGAAACAGAATTTGCAAGGTTTGCGGCAGGCTCGATATTCATAGCAATACCTATTATACTTTTGTATTTCTGTCTGGTTAAGTATATGATTAACGGAATGGCCGCGGGCGCCGTAAAAGAATAAGAGCAAATAAACTTCGCAATAGTTCGTTGAGCTTACGTTTGTGTTTCGGTCATTTATTTCTGTGTAAATTCTCTCACACAATCCGCACTCGCCTGCTTTTGCTCGTTTCTTTGCACTTATTAACAAAATACTTGCTTCTTACTGTAAAAAAAGGGAGGAAATTAATATGGCAAATCTTAGTTTAAAACATATCTATAAAGTTTATCCAAACGGAGCGAAAGCGGTAAACGATTTCAATATGCAGATTGAAGATAAGGAGTTTATCGTATTCGTAGGACCTTCGGGCTGCGGAAAGTCGACTACTCTCCGTATGATAGCAGGGTTAGAACCTATCACCGCAGGCGAGCTAAAAATCGGCGACGTGGTAGTCAACGGTATGGAGCCAAAGGACAGGGATATCGCAATGGTATTCCAGAACTACGCGCTGTACCCGCATATGTCTATCTTCGAAAATATTGCGTTCGGACTCAGAATGCGCAAAATACCCGACATCAAGCGCGATAAGGAGGGGAACCCCGTACTCGACAAAGAGGGGAAAGAAATTCCCGTAATGCGCAAGTACAACAAACAGGAGCTTGCCGAAAAGGTCAACGAAGCGGCGGAAATTCTGGGAATAACCGAATACCTGAAACGCAAGCCCAAAGAAATGTCGGGCGGACAAAGACAGCGAGTTGCGCTCGGCCGTGCGATAGTGCGTCAGCCGAAAGTTATGCTTTTGGATGAACCTTTATCCAACCTCGACGCAAAGCTGAGAACGCAGATGCGCAGCGAGATAGTAAAGCTACATAAAAAATTGCAGACGACGTTTATATACGTCACCCACGATCAGGTTGAGGCTATGACTATGGGCACGCGCATAGTCGTAATGAAAGACGGCTTCGTCAAGCAGATAGACACGCCGAAAAACCTGTATAAGTACCCTGCAAACAAATTCGTTGCCGGCTTTATAGGCACGCCGCAGATGAACTTTTTCGAAGCGACTCTGAAAAAGACGGGCGACAAGGTCCATATAGAATTTAAAAACTGCGACGCTAAAATCACCGTACCGTATTCTCTGCTTATGAAGACTACTCCGCAGTACTTAGACGGCAAAAAACCCGTCTATCTCGGTTTCCGTGCGGAAGATATCACTCTCGAAAGGGATAAGACGGCTTCCTGTCAGGCTAAAATCAAAGTGCGCATTTCCCACTCGGAGGAATTAGGTACCGAAACTTTGGTTTACGGCGACGTAAATATGAACGGAGACGGCTACACCGACACGGGCACGCAGGTCATAATCAAGGCAGGCGGATTTAAGGAAATCGAGCCCGACACCGTTGTCGAGGCAGGGCTCGATATCGGCGCGATACACCTTTTCGACGCAGAAACTGAGGAGAGTATTCTGCCGAGAATTCCCGAATACAACTACCTCGACTGTAAGGTCAAATCGGGCAAACTGACTTTTTCGGGAACGGAAGTTCAGCTTCCGCCTGCAATAAGATGCCCCGACGGCAAGGGTGAAATGCTCATTCCCGTTTCGGCAATAAGATGGAACGGCGGTATCAAAGCCAAAGTTACGGACTGCGAAAATATCAACGGACGTATTCTCGTTACACTCGATATAAACGGCGGAAGGCTCTACGCGCTTTCCGACGAGGTTAAAAAGGGTGATGTTTTAATAGGTATCGACTATAAAAAAGCTACGCTCGATATTTCGGACGAACGCGTTTCGCCGATGCCCGAAGTCAACGGACTTGACGGAATTTTCACAAAGGATAAGGGCGAGGGCAAGGGCGAACTTGTTTACTCGCTTGAAATCAACGGCGTTAAAATTCCTACGCCCGAGGATGTATATCTGAAGATGTTTTCGGCAACTTCGGGCAGGAAGGTTTACAACTGCCGTTTCCGCTACGAATGGACGCCGTACGACTTTACGGTTTCCGAAAGCGGAATAGAGGCGGAAGCGCTTGAAACGCTTGACTACGGCGAAGAAAAATTCATTAAATGCGCCGTCGGCGAAGAGGTTATTTACGTCAGGGCGGACGGCGAGTATTCGGGCAAAATTCATATTATACCCGACGCAGGCAAAGTCAGCGTAATAGAGCTTGAACGCAACATAAGAATAGTTTAGCATTTTCAATCACGATCACGCTTTCATTTTTTTCCATTCCATAAAAACCGGACAGCGTAAAGCTGTTCGGTTTTTTCTTTAAAAAATACGGCGCAACTCTTTTCTTTTCCGCCGAAAAACGATATAATGGCTGTAAGAGGTTTGAAATGGAACAGGGAACTTTGTTTGAAGATACGTCAAGCCAGCCGCTTGCGTCGAGATTAAGACCGCAGACTCTGGACGAATACTGCGGACAGAAGCACCTTTTGGGCGAGGGCAAAATTCTGCGCCGTCTTATCGAGAGCGACAGCGTAAGCTCTATGATTTTCTGGGGTCCTCCCGGCGTGGGCAAGACTACGCTCGCAAGGATAATCGCAAACAGGACGAAGGCTAACTTTATCGATTTTTCCGCCGTGACCAGCGGTATAAAGGAGATTAAGACGGTAATGGAACAGGCGGAAAAGAACCGCCGTTTCGGGGAAAAGACAATACTTTTCGTCGACGAAATTCACCGTTTCAATAAAGCGCAGCAGGACGCGTTTCTGCCGTTCGTAGAAAAGGGAAGTATAATTCTTATCGGCGCGACTACCGAAAATCCGTCGTTTGAAGTCAACGGCGCTCTGCTCTCGCGCTGTAAAGTTTTCGTCTTGCAGGAGTTAAAGACGGACGAGCTTTGCGGTCTTTTGAAGCACGCCTTAACCGATGAACGCGGTTTCGGTTTGCAGAAAGTCGAAATAGACGACGTGCTGATAGAGGGCATTGCAAACTTTGCAAACGGCGACGCGCGCAGTGCGCTTTCGACTTTGGAAATGGCGGTTTTAAACGGTGTATTCGACGGTGAAAAGACCGTAGTTACGGCGGAAACGCTTGAACAGTGCATTTCCAAAAAATCGCTTCTGTACGATAAGAACGGCGAACAGCACTACAATATTATTTCGGCTCTGCATAAATCGATGCGCAATTCCGACCCCGACGCTTCGGTGTACTGGCTGGCGAGAATGCTGGAAGCCGGCGAAGATCCACTGTATATCGCACGGCGCATAACGAGGTTTGCAAGCGAGGATATAGGTCTTGCCGATCCGCGCGCGCTCGAAATCGCGGTTGCGGTTTTTCAGGCTTGCCGCCTCATAGGTATGCCTGAATGTACCGTTCATCTTACCGAGGCGGTCGTATATATGTCGCTTGCGCCCAAGTCAAACGCGCTGTACACGGCGTACGGTTCGGCGAAGAGGGACGCGGTGAATATGCTTGCCGAGCCCGTGCCTCTCGTCATACGCAACGCATCCACCAAGCTTATGAAGGAACTCGAATACGGCAAGGGCTATCAGTATGCGCACGATACCGCGGACAAGCTTACGGATATGCAGTGTCTGCCGGACAGCCTGCTCGGCAGGGAATATTACCGACCCACCGAAGAGGGCGTGGAGGCTCGGTTCAAAGCGCGCTTGCAGGAAATCAAGGACCGGAAAGCAAAAGCGAAAACGGACAAATAAAAAACGCACCGCGTCTGCGGTGCGTTTCGGTTTCCTTTAAAATATGACGAGGAGAAATCCTGCGAGAACGCCGACGAACAGCGCGAAGGCAGGGAGCTTACTTCGCCACATTAAAATAGATTCGGGCAGAAGTTCGCCGAACACGACGTACAGCATTGCGCCGCTTGCAAAGCCGAGCGAAATGACGAGCATAATATCGTTTATTCCGCCGATCGCATAGCCTAAAAGCGCGCCGAAAACGGTAGGAAGTCCGCTAAGCGCCGTGAGAAGAATTGCCTTGTATTTTTTCATTCCCCCCGATATAAGGGGCACCGAAACCGCCATTCCCTCGGGCACGTTGTGCAGTCCTATGACTATCGCCATAATGAATCCGCTTCCCGTAAAAAGACTTTTGCCGAGGTCGGCTTCAAGCGCATAGGACGCGCCTATTACCATACCTTCTGGCAGGTTGTGCAGAGCTATCGCGAACATCATCACAAGCCCTGCAATAAACAGATTTGACTTTGCGTCCCTGTGCGTTTCGAAGTGGTTCGAGTGGATAAGCTCGTCCAGATCGTCCGCCGTCGCAGGGTGATTTTCGTCTATGTGTTTTACTTCGCGGTTGGTTCGTTTGTCGATAAGAAAATTCAGAAGATAAACTATTCCGTATCCTGCCGCGACCGACGCGACAATGATGAGCGGAGTGAGCGAGGGGAGCGTGCCTTCTTCCATCATATGCAAGGGTTCGCTCATCAGATCGAAACAGACTACGGCAAGCATTATTCCTGCGGCAAACGATAAAAGCAGGCTGACTATTTTGTTCGAGTCGCGCTTCATTACCGCGCCGACGACTCCGCCGAGTCCCGTTCCGACCACGCCCGAAATAAAGGTTATCAGAATAATTATCAGGTAGTTCATAAAAATTATTATAGCACTTCTGTCCTATAAATCAAGCGTTCACAGTCAAAAAATTACGCCGTCCGTAAATTTGCGCGGACGGCGTTTTAACGTCAGTTAAATATTACGACGGAATCTATCGCGGTCTTACCCTTACACTTTATTTCAACGCCGTGCTTTCCGCCGCCTATATCCGGCGAAAGATACGATACGTAAATTTTACCGTCGTCGTCTTTCACCGTCACGGAGTCGACTTTTTTTCCGTCGATATATACCTCGAAGTCGGCTTTGTAATTTTTCGGGCATAGGACGGCGATGCGCGTGCCCTCGAAATCGAATTTTAAAGTGTCATTCTTTTTTCCGTATAAGATTTGTCCGAACGTCGAGAAAGCCTGTTTTGCAGTCCAGCTCCCGTTGAACTCCATTTTTCCGTCGCTCGGAGAAAGCTGTTTCCCTCCGTTTACTTCGAACATTCTGAATGCTTCGATATCGCTGATTATGATATATCTGCCCGTCGATTCGAAAATTTCGAGTCTGTAATAGCGTATAACGGTTTCGTCGAAGTCTACCGTGACTGAAGTACCGTTTCTCACGGCGTCGTTAAATTCGCCTATCAGAAACTCTTCTCCGCCGTCCGCTCTGCCGTAGAGTCTGAAAGATTTAACGCAGTGCCAGTCGCCGTTCGGTCTGTACTGGGTGTGTATGGTCAGCCTGTTTACGGGCTTGTTTCCGCCGAGGTCGGCTGTGATTTTAAGCGGTGTTTCCTCTGAAACGGTAATTTTGTCGCCCGTATGTATCCAGGTGTTTTTGTCTCCGTCAAAAAGATTTGTGACGGGGTGCTCGTTTATATTCCAGCTTATTTCGGCGTCGTAGTTGGTTTCGACGAGAGAGGTGTTTGCGCTCTGCACGAGGTTGTCTTTATAGTTGTATATATAATCTCGTGTATAGAAGTAGTCGGTTTCGAATTCGTTGTCGGGGAATTCGTAAGAGCTTCTGTACGCGTTCGCGTAGGAAACTTCTACGCTTTCAGGCGCGGTGCCCGTAAGGTTTCCCTCGTCGTCGAAAACACCGTGTTCGGGCGTGAACTTGCCGAAGCCCACGCCTATGAAGCTCGACGTGGTTCCGTTCCGACCCGTTATCATTACCGCTTTGAAGCGTACCCAGTC
This sequence comes from uncultured Christensenella sp., assembly GCA_910583545.1. Classification (GTDB taxonomy): domain Bacteria; phylum Bacillota; class Clostridia; order Christensenellales; family Borkfalkiaceae; genus Coproplasma. The sequence continues at coordinate 114,027 of CAJTXM010000001.1, forward strand.
GCCCTTATTCAGCTCCATATCCTTATACGTTCCCTCTGTGAGGGGGAACGAGGGGGAAGAGCCGGTTTGCTTATAGCTTGCGCAAAGAGAATATTCTCCGTCGTTTACCGCGGTATACAGCGCTACGTTCCAGCGCCCTCTCAGAGCAATTCTGTATTTTGCCGTTTCGCCGATATAGAGCTTGCCCTCCGTTTCCACGACGGCGTTTTCCGGAACGGTATCGCCTTCCGCGTTCGTGTACCAGACGTCCGTGTTGCAGTTCTGTGTTCTGTTGACGTTGTCGCTCTTTGTTTTTTCAATAAAGCCCGCATATTGCGCGTCGAACGCTTCGGCGGCGTCCTTGTACGCGGTTTCCGCCGTATACAGATAAGTCGTCCTTTCAATTATATTCTTGTTGTGTTCCTGCGTGGGTTTGAATTCGAGCACGAGTTCGACGTTGCCTGCGGTGCAGAGGTTTGTCTTATGTTTTAAAGAAAGAGTGACGGATATCTTCCCCGAAGAGTTCATTCCGTCGGGAGTGTAAGTATAAAGTCCGTTGCCTTTGTCTTTGATTTGTCCGCGTTCGGGCGAAGAAACGCCGACTACCGAATAAGTAAAATCTTCGGGAAGGATCACACTGCCCGAGGCATATCTGCCGTCGGGTGCGTCGTACCTGTTAAGGTCTAATTCAAATTCTTTGCCTGCCGGTATGAGGTAAGGCTGCATAGTCTGTATATATCTTTTCTGATTATCGTATGAGTAACTTCTGCCCGTCTGATATACGCACGATACGGGTACGAAAACGGGGTAATCCGGATTTTTATATCTGTTTGCGTCCTCTTCGGAAATGCCTTTGAGCACGTCCTTGAAGTAGTAAGTCATATCGTTGTGCGTAACTTCCTGCCACGCGCGCATATAGCCGGTGTAGCTTTCGCCGTAGCCCTGCGTCTGCTGGCGCACTTTCGCCTGAATATAGTCGTCGGGTCCGAAGTTGTGCAGGAGTGTTGCGTACAGTGCAAGTCCCTTTTTACCGTTTTCCGGCTCGGCGCCGTCCTTTGCGATTTTAAGCGTTTCGTTGAGCGCGAACGTTGCGGAGGTGTATCTGTTCCAGCCGTCAAGTCCCTCCGCGCCGAAGCTGCCTGTACCTCTGCTTGCCGAAATTTTTGTAAACAGCGCGTAAGATACAAGGCTCATTCCGTTGTTAGTGACCTCGCCTCCCTCGCCTACGCCGTAGCTCTGGAAATTGTGGTGGTATTCGTGGAAGTTGCCCCAGGCGCCCGTAGTCACCATAGTTTTATAGTCAAGCGAATTTGCCATCCATTCGGTCGGGCAGTTTACCGACTGCTGGGAAGGGAACGCGACCGCCGCGCCTGCCGCAACGAACGGGTCATATAAAAATACTATGCCCTGCAAGGAGTTGGAGGTTGACACAAGCGAAACCTTTTCCCACAGGACGGCGGCTTTGTACAGTTCGCCGTAAGTGTGCTTTTTCGCGTAAGTTGAAGGACCCGAATGAAGCACGCCGTAATTTCTGATTTCCATATCGAAGTAGGGCGCGGAAGATTTCGCGTTGTTTTCGAATTCTTTTTCCGTAGTGTAGCCTAAAATGAAATGCTGATAGTTTACCGCGCCCGATACGGTGACGGTGAAAACCTCTTTATTGTTGCGGATATATACGGGTCCGCCGAGGAATGAGCCGACGTAAGAGGTGTAAACTCCGTTTTCGAGTACCGCCGTATTCTCGTTCACCTGCATAGTGTTGAGAATTACGGGCATACGGTTCATCGTGTTTTTGTCGGTCCATATGTTGTTGGCTTTGCCGTTGTAGAGAGCCTGTCCTATATGTACCGTAATTCCTCCCGTGGCTTTCATATCGGCTTCGCTGAGCTGTATCTTTATGACTTCGCCTGCGGGGGCGTAGACTCCCGTCAGAGAATAGCTGTCGTAACCGCGCGGGCTTAAAGTAACTTTTTTTATGACGCCACGTTCGCCGTCCGAAACGTCGCCACCGTACAGACCTACCGACGCGGAGTGCTTGTAAAGCTGTCTGCGGCCGCCGCTGCCGTCGAGAGAGGGTTCGGGCGAAGATACGGTTCCGTTGTAGAGAAAGCCGTCCTTGTCCATCCAAACGTAATCTCCGCCGTTGCCCGCGTTCCAGGTCCCCGTTGCGGCAAGAGAATTCGCTTCGGCTATCAAAGCGTCGCGCATAGCCGTTTTGTCGCCCGTCATACCCAGAACGCTTTCAAGCTGTTTGCCGTATTCGGGGTAAGCGGGAAGTCCGCCGTTTTTCATTTCTTTAACGGGCTTTACTCTTTCGGCGTAGCCCGTCTGTTCGGAATGATACCCGACCGAAGTTTTTGCAGGGTAGGGGTTGAAATACCTTCCGCCCGATACCGAACACGAACGAATTCCGAGTGTTATTCCGAGGATAAGCGCGGTCAGAAAAATAATCGCCGCACCGCCGATAGCGAGTATGCGCGTCTTGTTTCTTGTAAAAAACGAAGCCTTTTCTCCGCCGTCGTATTCTTGGTAGTTTTCTTCTTTGATTTTTTTAGCCATAATGTCTCCGATTTCAAATTATTTACGATATAAGCATAGCTTAAAATGCGCGCTTTGTCAACCGTTCGGATTTTTATGGCGTTTTTTCGGTATAATAGATGCAAGAGTATTTCAAATTACCTATTGCAGAATTTTGTCGGATATGGTATAATATGGGATATGACGGCAACATTAGTCTTATTTATAGCCACTATCGCGGTAATGATAGTATGCGTACTGTTTTTTCCGAAGCTGAAACTCGGCAAAATTACGGTCGATACATATTGGATAGTTACGTTGACCGGCGCGGTAATCCTGCTTATTTCGGGGCTTGCGGATGCGGAAGGCGTCGGAAAGTCGTTGATTGCCGACACAGCGGTCAACCCGCTTAAAATTCTGGTGCTGTTCATTTCGATGACCGTACTTTCGATTTACCTTGACGAGCTGGGCTTTTTCCGCTATCTTGCAAGCGCGGTATTGAAGAGGGCGAAGACGGGGCAGATGAAGCTTTTTGTCTTTCTGTATCTGATAGTATCCGTACTCACCGTATTCACTTCCAACGACGTAATAATTTTGTCGTTCACGCCGTTTATTTGTTATTTCGCAAAAAATGCAAAGATAAGCGCTATTCCCTATCTTGCCGCAGAGTTTATCGCCGCCAACACCTGGAGTATGGCGCTGATAATCGGAAACCCGACAAACATTTACCTTGCAACGGCTTACGGAATAGACTTTTTAAATTATCTCAAATACAGCATTGCCCCCACAGTATGCGCTGGTTCAGCCGCTTTTTTAATGCTTTGGCTTCTGTACCGCAAAAAGCTCAAAGCGCCCATCGAGGGGGTTGCCGAAGACGCGGAAATCAAGGATAAGCTTCTCTTATGGATAGGTATAGCGCATTTAGGCGTATGCACGTTATTGCTTGCAGTCAGTTCGTACATTGGTTTGGAAATGTGGATAGTGTCGGCTTCCGCCGTCGGCTGTCTGTTTATATCCACGCTCATAGTTTCGGCGGTAAGAAGGAGTAAGCCGGCTTCGCTTACGGGGTGTCTTAAACGCGCGCCCTATCAGATAGTGCCGTTTATTATTTCAATGTTCGTGCTTATCATTGCGCTCGATCAGCAGGGTGTAACGGCTTTGCTTGCGAAATTTTTCACGGACGAAAATGCGATATGGAAATACGGAACGCTGTCGTTCCTTGCTTGTAACGTGATAAACAACATACCTATGAGCGTACTGTTTTCGTCCGTAATACAGACTGCGGAAGTCGGACTTCCTGCCGTATTCGCCACGATAATCGGTTCGAACATAGGCGCGTTTTTAACGCCTATCGGCGCGCTCGCAGGCATAATGTGGAGTTCGATTTTATCTGAACACGGTGAAAAATTCAGTTACGTCGACTTTGTTAAGATGGGCGCGGTCGTGTCGGTGCCGTCGCTTTTTGCGGCGCTCGGCGCGCTCGCGGTGACGTTTTTGATTTTTTAAATAAAAAAATAAATTTACGGGGGAAATACAAACGGAAGAAGGCAGGCAAAAAACCGAGGGCACAAACTATCTTAAAATAGATCTCTATTCTTATGACGGCGAAGAACCTTATATTTTTATAAGCTACTCGCACGCCGACACGGAAAAGGTTTAGAAGATTCTAAAAATAATCGATAAAGAAAAATACAGATTCCGGTAAGACGATACTATGGAAATCGGAAAGATCTTCTCTTTCCGCGTTTTGCATATAATCGGGTGACATTTTGTAAAATTAGTGTTATAATTGTTAAAAATCAGACGGGGAGATTAAAATGTTCAGACTTTACAACGGGGTTGAAATTCCCGAAACAGGTTTCGGAACCTGGCAGATCAAGGCGGGCGGCGAGGCGTATAATTCCACTATATCAGCGCTTGAAGCGGGTTACAGACATATCGACACGGCGTATGCGTACGAGAACGAGGAGAGCGTAGGCAAAGCCGTGCGCGATTTCGGAATAAAGAGGGAAGACGTGTTTATTACGACTAAGCTTCCTTCGCATATTAAAAGCTATGACGGGGCTATGGAATACTTTGATAAATCGAATAAGAATTTAGGGCTTGACTATATCGATTTATATTTAATCCACGCGCCCTGGCCGTGGAGCAATATAGGTCAGGAATGTACCGAGGGTAATATAGAGGCGTGGAAAGCTTTTATAGAAATTTACAGACAGAAAAAGGCGCGTGCGATAGGTGTTTCAAATTTCCTCGTCAAGGATATGAAGGCGGTTTCCGACGCGACGGGCGCTCAGCCTATGGTCAATCAGATACGCTATTTCATCGGCAACACGCAGCCCGAAATTACGGGTTACTGCAAGCAGAACGGTATACTTGTCGAGGCGTATTCTCCGCTTGCCACGGGCGAGCTTATCGGTAATGAAACTTTGAAAAAATTGGCCGTGAAGTACGGCGTGAGCGTCGCGCAGATTTGTTTGAAATACTGCCTTCAAAACGGCGTTCTGCCCCTGCCGAAGAGCACAAACGCCGACAGGATAAAGGCGAATTTAAAAACAGATTTCACTATTTCATCCGAAGATATGTCCTACCTTGACGGGCTTTCGGGCGTAGGCTCGGTTAAGTTTTTAAGATCGTAATGAACGGATTTCGTGCCGAAATAATTTCCTCTGCGGAAGAGGCGTTAAAAGACTATGACGAAGTTTCTTCTCTTTTGGAATATCCCGAAGTTACGGCGGACAAGGCGTACTATCTTTCCGTTCTTGAAAAGTACAATTCGCTCAATCTCATAAAGTCAAATCTCGACAGACTTAAATCGGCTGTATCGGAGGAGGCGGAGCTGTATTCTCTTCTGTCCGTAACACGCGCGGAGAGCGAGCGCACGGCGGTGTTTGCGGAAATTTCCGCAAACAGGATAAGGACGGCTGAGCTTATTAAAAATATAGCTTCCGCTCTCGGCAGAAGCGTTGAAGAAAAGTCGTTTGTCAGAATTAAGCTTTCGGGCAATTGCCGTGCACTCTTTGAAAAATTTACGTCGGCCGTGACGGCGGATGCGGAAAGGCGCGGAATGAGAATAAGCGGAATAAAAACCGAAGCGTGTCTGACGGAATTCGTCTGCTTCGGCGACGGTGCGCTGTCGCGCCTTCTGCCACTTGCAGGCTGTCACAGAATATCTGCCTCGAAGGGCGAAATTTCCGTCGCGGCGGTGCAGGCGGAAGAGGTGCCGCAAATCAAGGACTGCGATATAAAGATAGACGTCTTTCACTCTCACGGCGCGGGCGGACAAAATATTAACAAGGTGGAAACGGCGGTTAGGGCTACTCATATTCCCACGGGAACTGTTGCCGTCTGTCAGGACGAAAGAAGTCAGCTCAAAAACAGAAACCGAGCCGTGGAAACCCTTAAACGGAGAGTTGACGGGCTTTTGACATCCGCGGAGAAACAGCGCGCCGAAGAGGAGATCAAAGTGCAGTTTTCATATAATTCCACCCCTATTGTTTTCTATGCGGAGGACAATACGTTTGCGGACAAAAGGCTTTCATCGCTCGGACGTATCCCTTTGACGGCGGACGCGGTTTCGCAGTATCTCGACGCATTGTCCGTAAAATAAGTTCGGCTTTAACGGTAAAAATATGCAGGTTGTAATCGACACAAGCAAAATAATTCTGTCGGCAAAGCGCAACGTCTACAAGACGGAGGGCTTTATTTCGCTTACGAAAAAAACTTCGGCAATAGACAGGTTTGCTTCCCGAGCGGCGGAAAGCATATTTGCGGAAAATTTACGGCTCGATAAAAAAAGTTACTGCGCAAAGACCGGAGACGGACTTTACGCGCTGTTTTTTACCGCAGGGGGCGGGGATAATAACGATATAATTTTTTACGGTTACCGCTGCAAAGAAGACGGCGGAGGGTTTGACAGACGGCTCTGCGAATATCTTTCCGCGCACAAAAAAATAAAGCTGGATATAAGCGAAACGCAGGAAAGTTTCGACGGGAACGATCTGAAAAAACTCTATCTTCTGTCGTCGTCCGACGGCATAGTCAATTTTCCGCTTTTAAATAAAACGCAGAAAAAAATCGTGGAAACGGAAGACGCGAATATGCTTGTGCAGGGAATCGCAGGAAGCGGAAAGACCAACGTCTGCGTTGAAAAAGTAGTCTACTGCGCCTGCCGTGATTACCGCGGAAAAGTTCTGTACACTACTTTTTCAAGGGGGCTATTAGCGGAAACAAGGGACAGGGTAGAACTGTTTTTAAAGAATATCGAAGATTTCACAAAGGCATATGCCGAGGGCAATGTCGTATTTTTGGACGCAGACCATAAAAAAAGCGTCGAAAACAAGATAGGAATAAGCTTTTCGGTTGATGAAGACGGGCAGATAATGACCGCGCTTTTGCGGATAGCCGATTTTCTGAAAAACAAGGTGGAATACCTTCTTATCGAGGACATATATTCGGCTCGGTTCGAAAAGAGAAAAGTCGCGGACGAAAGCGTTTTTCTCAACGAATATCTCGGCGGTAAAAATTATCGGCTTTCGGGTGCGGTGGACAGGATAAAGAATATCGCGCCCGAGATAATTTACAAAGAAATTTACGGAATGATTTTCGGCAAGTACTCGCTTTCCGCTCCGTCGGAAATGATGTCGAGGGAGGAATATGCCTTGGCGAGGGCGGACAGTTTCCGCAAAAACGAGTGCGATACGATCTATTCCGTTGCGGCGGACTATCTTCAGTTTTTGAAGAAAAACGGCTATACCGACAATAATCTTATGAGCCGTGCGCTTTTGAACGCGATATCGTCGCCCGTATATTCCGTCGCCGTCGTCGACGAGGTTCAGGACTTCACGCAGGTGAATCTGTGCCTTGTGAAAAAGCTTGCAAGAAAGCTTTTCTGCGTGGGCGACGCGTTGCAGATGATAAATCCGTCATACTTCAATTTCGGATATCTGAAGAGTCTTATGTACGGCGACGTCACCGGCGTGGAAGAGCTGACGCACAATTACCGGAGCACCCAAAAAATAGAGAGCATTGCCGAAAAACTCGGCGAAATGAATATCGGCCGGTTCGGCACGCACAGCTTTGTTTTAAAGGGCAGGAGCGTGGCGTCTCCGCTCGACTCATCCGCAGTTTTCGTAAAGGATAAAAACTTCGTCTATTCTCTGGACGATAAAAAATACGAGAATGCGACGATAGTCGTAGCTTCTGAAAGGAAGAAGGAAAAGCTGAAAAAATCTCTCGGAAAAATAGAAATTCTTACCGTTGCCGAGGCGAAGGGTCTGGAACGCAACACCGTCATTTTAGCTGACGTTCTGAGCGACAGCATAGACAAATGGCAGTATCTTGAAAACCTTTCGCTGAACAGAAAGACGGCGGACGAAAATTCCGTTTACAGATATTACTTCAACTTATTCTACGTCGGAATTTCAAGGGCTAAGCAACACCTTTTCGTATGCGAGAGGGAATATCCGAAATCGTTCGAAAGCCTGTTTAATGAAAAATTCGAAAGAAAAAGCAAAGAAGACGCACTCGCGTATCTGAAAGAATGTGCAGGCAGGATCTTAATAGACGACGGAGAGCTTACGGAGAGAATAGAAAAATTCTGTTCGCTCGGACAGTACGCAAACGCGCGTGACTCCGCCGACAGAATGTCGGATGAGAGAAAGAGGGAAGAAGAGCTTGCATACATCTTCGTGCACGAAAAATATTTAAGGTTTTCCTCGTTCAGGGAAGCGGGGGTCGAGTACTGGCGCAGAGGTCTTGACGCGCAGGCGCGCGAAATGTTCACGCGCTCAGGCGATACCGCACTGTTCCCTCTTATGGACGCGTGCAAGGAGGGCGGAGGCGCGCTCGATCCTGAAATAGTGCGTTTCTATCCGCTTGCGGAAAACAACGAAGCCGCAAAAAAAATAATTCTCGATACACTGCAAACCGACGCAAGAGAACTCGGCGCAAGTATCAGAGAAATCAACGATAAATTCAAAGCAAAGAGGAAAAGACAATGAACGACAATTCGGTAAAGGAACTTATTGACAGCTTTATCGCCTACCGCAATATGATAGCTCCTTTGGAGGAGAGTTTAAGACAGGTTTCAAAGACCTACGGCGAAATAAGGGAAGACCTTGACAGTCTGTCAAAGAACTTTTCGTCGGGCGCGATGTCGCAGCTTGAAAAGGTCCATTCCGCGATAGGAGCACAGGCGAGAAGCGGTCAGGAACTTTCCCGCCGTATAGACGAATATTCTCAATCGGGCGAAAAGTACGCTCAGGCGGTCAGGGATATGAGCGCGCGCTTCGAGGGCGTGGCAAAGAGTATCGACGCGCTCGCGGAAATTGAAAAAAGCGCCGAAAGCCAGCTTGCCAGAATCGACGGCATAGTCAACGAAAAGCGTTCGTCTTACAATCTTAAAGAGTTGCAGAAATCGCTCGACGGCTATAATACGAACGTTGAAAAAATAAGCGAATTTATCAATAAAGACATTGCGTCGGTGCTGACGCAGAACGCCGAAAAGATAGAGGAAATAAAAAAGGAAAACGAACGTCTCGGCACGGCGGTCAAGGAACAGAGCAACGATATTGCAACGCTCGTTTCGGCGTTCAGGGAAACTGCGGCGCTTCTTAAAAAGGTCGCCGAGAGCGGAAGCGTGAACGAAGAATATCTTTTCGACGCGTTCGATAAATGGGCTAAGGACAGAAACGTAAAAATAAAGAAAAAGTAATCTGAGCAGGGCATATGACGGAGTTAATTGCCGAAAAAACGTTTGAAGCAATATTGCGCGACGACGCCGTTTCGTTCGGCGCGCTTATGGAAAAGGACCGTATCGGGGCATACCGCTACGGCAGATTTCCCGTACTCTCTTTGATGTATCTGTTCAAATCAAAAAAACTTATAAAGCGCTACGAAGAGGAGTTTATCAAAATCACTTCGTTTACGGAAAAGAACGAACCCGTTACGGCGTTTTCAGAGTTTAAAAAGATTGCGGGCAAATGTTTAAGACTCTATTTTTCGGAAATTGTTTCACCGCTTGAAATGCTGCTTATTTCGGACGATATAAGGCGGTTGAAGCGGATATATCCCCTTGCGAAGCCGTCAGAGGATATTAAAAAGAGGCTCAAAGAGGCTTACTTTATAAGATACGGACTCGACATAAAGTACGAAAACGGACGGATAATCTTAGACAGACGCCCTTTGAGTAAAACGCGGAAAAGGAAAATAATTGCCGTCTGCGCAGGAGTATTCTTCGCAGTAGCGATAACCGTGCTTACGCCCTCGCTTGCAATATCGCTTATGCCCAAGCCGGTCGAGGGCGACGTTACAGAACTGAGCCAGATAGACTTCTCTTCGAAAAAGAAATACACGCTCAAAAACGATTTGGTTCTGCCGGAAAACTATTCGGTGGAGAGGGTCAACTGCAGTATAGACGGCGGAGGGAAAAAGCTTATTTTTAAATCGGGCGCAACGCTCGGCGCGCTGTACGGAAAATTTTATAACGCCGAGGTCGAAACGTCGGGGGATAAGCCCGTGTTCACACTCGTCGCCGAAACGGCGGAAGTCGAAAATATCGTATTAAAAGTCAATGCGGATTTTACCGCGGAAGAGTCTGTGGCCTTTCTTGCAAAAACCAATCTCGGCACGGTGGAAAAAGTTACTCTCGGCGTGAGCGGAAAAATGGGCGCGTACGCGGAGCAGAACGGCGAAGAAGCGATTTCGCTGACGTTCGGCGGTATCGTGCAGAATAACTATTATAAATACAATTCACAGCTTCAGACGACTTACAGGGGAACCGTCAGGGACTGCACCGCAACGTACGACGGCTTTTCTCTTACGGGCACGGCAGGCGCAAACCCGGCGTTCGGCGGAATTACAGGCTTAAACTACGGCACCGTTCAGGGCTGTACCGTTTCGGGTAATATCAGTGGCGACACTTTCGATATTGCGGGCATTTGCGTTGAAAACCAGGGGCTTCTTTCGGACGTCAAAAACACGGCGGAGCTATATCAGACGAGTCGTGATACGGGCTGGAATACGGTCACCTGCGGAATAGTTATAACCAACGGCAACGTGGTCGAAAACTGCGAAAACAGCGGTAATATAACCGCGCTGTCGGAATGCGGAGACCTCGGAGATACCGAAAGAGAGGCTGCCGTTTCGGCGTCGGGTATCGTCTATATGAGCGATGGGTACGTGTCGAGTCTGATTATAAAGGACTGTAAAAATACTGGTACGGTTACTGCAGGCGCGAAGCACAGGAACGCCTACGCTTCGGGCGTGTGCATACTCAACGCAAGCGGTATAATAAGCTGTTCGAATTACGGCAAAATTTCGGGTACGGCGGAAAACGGAAAGGAGTCTTATACGGGCGGTATAAGCGCCTTTGCCAACGGATATATAGTGATGTCGGAAAACGACGCGGATATAAATTCGTTTGGGTCAAAGAGCTATATAGGCGGAATTGCGGCAAAATCCGTCGCTCAGATTTATAACTGCATTTCACGGGGCAACGTGAACGCAAGCGCGGATGAGGCGTACGCAGGCGGAATTTTAGGCTTCGGCGCAGTCGTCCGTGTAGACGGTCCGTTTTATTCGAGTCTTCACTCGGCTTCGATAGAGAGCTGTATTTCGAAAAGCAGTATAAAGGCGGTAACGACGGACGAGGGTACGGCATATGTAGGGGGCATTGCAGGATTTTTTGCGGAAGAAAAATTCGAAATAAGCGGTGAAACGGTTATTTACAGCAGCCGTGCGGTCGGGTCGTATTTTATAGGGAATATCGAAGCGAACGGATATTCGGGAAATATAGTCGGCGCCGTCGGCATAAACATATATGAGAGCAACGCTTTTATATCCAACGGAAACGAGATACCTTATTTCGAAGAAAATTTCTACGTTTCAAACCTTCTGACGGCGTTCGGTTCGGCAAAGGACGGGGACGGAAACTTTACTTCAATCGCGGATAAGGGCGCGGAGAGTAAGGACAGACAGGAGATAGAAGCCGACGAAAAGTATAAAAAAATACTCGATAATTTGACTGCGGAACGGAAGAAATAAAAATTCGGTTTACCTCTTGAAATTTTTAAATTAAGTGTTATAATAGATTATATCTTTTAATGAGGGTGGGAAAAATGCAATTATTGCCTGATAAGCTCATTGAGCTTGAATATGTAATAAGAATACTTATAGCGGTGCTGTTGGGGTTTGCCATAGGCATCGAGCGCAAAATGCGATTCAAAGAAGCCGGTATGCGCACGCATACGATAGTGGCGGCAGGCGCGTGCCTGTTTATGCTTATTTCAAAATACGGCTTTAACGATCTGGGCGGCGAGAAGTTCGACGGGGCAAGACTGGCGGCGCAGGTCGTTTCGGGCATAGGTTTTATCGGCGCGGGAATGATAATGTACAGAAAGCAGGCGATCCACGGACTGACCACGGCGGCAGGCGTATGGATAACTGCAGGCGTGGGAATGGCTGTCGGCGCGGGTATGTACATAGTCGCGGCAAGCTCGACGGTAATCCTCGTCGCGGTGCAGTGCATAATGCACGCGGATATCAGATTTTTCAGAAACAAGCACTATATGCAGCTGAGGGTGGTTTTCTTAAACAATAACGGCGAAAGCGCACAGATTCAGGAGCTGTTCAACGTGGACAGATATCTTCAGCTCGACGCAAAGAAGCAGGGCGAAGATATCGTGTTTTCGGTGCTTGTGCGGACCGACAAAAATTTTGACGACAAGTTTATTTTAAACGCGCTCAAAGAATATCCGTACATAATTTCCATTGACCGAATCGACGACGAAAACTAAAATAAAAGACGGACGTTCAAGTCCGTCTTTTTCGATATTTAAATCAGTAATCGTATTTATCGTCTATCTCGCCGACTAATTCTTCAAGCACGTCCTCCATAGAAATAAGCCCTTTAATTTCTTCGCCGTCCTTTACGATTGCCTGCGGAACCTGTTGGCTTTGAAGAGTTTCGAAAAGGACGGAAACGTGAACGTCCGAGCCTGTAAACAGCACGGGCTTTAAAATTTTCGATATGTCCGATTTTCCGCTCAACAACATTTCGTAGAAATCCGCGCGGTAGAGTATGCCTATTATATTCTTCCTTTTTTCGTCGTAGACGGGCACGCGCGAATAGTTGCTTTCCACGAAAACGTTTTTGACGGATTTCATATTGTCGGTAATGCAGACCGAAGTTATGTCTTCGGCTTTCGTCATAACCTGAGCCACTGCGGTTTCGTCCAACCTGATTGTGTTCTGAATTATTTCGGCTTCGGATTCGGCAAGCACGCCCTCGCCGGTTATGTCGTCGACGATAAGCGAAAATTCTTCCTCCGTCATAGTCGGACGCTTTTTATTCAGTCTGAAAACTTTGTTGACGAGTTTTTTCCAGCCTTCGAAAATTATATTCAGCGGAGTGAAGAGTATCTGACAGACGTACAGTATTCTCACTGCGAAAAATGCAAATTCTTCGGGTCGTTCCTTTGCGATGCTCTTCGGCGTGATTTCGCCGAACGTCAGAACGAGGACGGTCATAATCACGGTCGAAAGCGTCACGCCTAAATCTCCGAACCAGAAAGTAAACACTATCGTGGCGATGGACGCGGAAGCTATATTGACGATATTGTTGCCGATGAGAAGAGTGGATAAAAGCCTGTTGTAATTTTCACCCATTTTCAGGACGAGCTTTGCCGATTTTTTCGCGGACGCAAGACTTCTTACTCTTACGGGAGAAAGACTCGTAAACGCCGTTTCGGACGCCGAAAAGAATGCGGACAACAACAGTAAAACAAACAAAACCGAGACAAGCACAATTGCCGTAACGGTATTCATAAAAAAATTCCTCCGATAATTTAATATTTTTGTCTGATCGAAAGCAGAGTATTACACGCCACGGCCCTCCCCCGTACAGCAAAAAAACACAGTCTGCGTCAAATTCGGCAGACTATGCTTATCGGAAAAATTATTCGTCTTTTCATAAAAGGCAACGCAACTTGGGGCGTCGTCCATATTATTTTTTCTCCTTGAAAAAGATGAATTGATATTATCACAAATTCGTTCGGTTGTCAAACGTTTTGAATAATCGGTATAATTTGCAAAATTATGCGTTTTTTATATAACTTATATTATAAAATATTATTTTACTTTATTATAAAATATGTTATAATCTAATAAAAAGGGGGCTGCAAATGAATATCTGGCACGAAATAGACGAAAAGAGGATAGAGGAAAATAAATTCGAAGCGCTGATAGAAATACCGAAGGGAAGCAAGGCAAAGTATGAACTCGATAAGGAAACGGGACTTCTTAGGTTGGACAGGGTACTGTATACGTCGACGGTGTATCCTGCGAATTACGGATTTATACCCCGTACGCTTGCCGACGACGGAGATCCTCTGGACGTACTTATACTTTGCAACGAGATAATCTATCCTATGACTTTGGTGACGTGTATGCCGATAGGCGTTATAAAGATGATAGACGGCGGCGAAATGGACGAAAAGATAATCGCCGTACCGCTGAACGATCCAAATTATAAACACTACTACGATATAAAGGAATTGCCAAAACATATCTTCGACGAAATGATGCACTTTTTCGAAGTGTATAAGATGCTCGAACACAAGACTACGACAGTCAAGGAAATCTGTCACAAATACGAAGCTATTCAGATTATCCGTAAATGTATAGATAATTATAACCTTAAATATATCAAGAAGTAAATAAAACAGCGCCGCCCGTAATGCGCACTTCCCATAAGTAATTAAAAAACTAAATTATTAAGAGTTATACTTTCAAGCAAGGACAAAAGCTCTCGAACGATATGTTCGAGAGCTTTTTACTACAAACCATTTACAAAGATAAATTGAAATTTACAGTTCTATCGTTTCAATCTTAAAATCGCAATAATACTCGGCTTTTTTGCCTACAAATTTCAATACGCAATAATCGGGGTCGGTTACGCCTTGTTTGTAAAACAGCTTGTCGCCGAAACGCCAAATTGCGTCTTTGGTTGCTTGATCGGTACAAACCTGCATTTCGCCCGTAATCGATACGCCCTGATACTTGAATCTTCCGCGTTTGTAAAAATAGACGCACGCTTTATTGTTTGCTAAATATTGTTTGATTTTATTAGACGAAGTATTTGTACTGAAATAGATTTCGTTACCGTCTATTTTGCGAGGGGCAAGCATTGCCCTTATTACGGGAAACCCTTGCTCGTTGACAGAGGCAATAAAAGCCGTTTTTTGTTCCGATATAAATTGCAAAATTTGTGTTTTATCCATTGTTTTTTTCTCCGTTAAATTATTGTTTATCGTACAATTATTATATCACGAAAAATGAAAGAATGCAACCCATTGAATTTTGCGGGAAATATAAAACATATCTATATCTCACTATGCTACGAGTAGCCTGATTCGTCCACGAAAAAAAGTACAGAAAAGGCACAGCTTAACGCTATGCCTAAATCTTTTTATTTGCGTTTTATTAAATTCCCTGTGGGAATTACGGTAACGGGCGGGCTGTTTTTTGCTATGTAAGGGTTTTATTTATTCAGTACCGTTCTGTAAAGCTCGCGCGAGGCGTTCGTGTGGGGGTGGTGAGGATCTGATATGATGCAGATCTGCCGTGCAGGCAGTTCCCTGTCGATTCCTATTTTAAAAACTTCGCCTTTTTCTATCGCTTTGCGCGCCATATCGTAAGGAACGAAGCCGAGCCCGAAGTTGTGCCGTATCATAGGTACTAAAAGGTCGGCGCTGTCCACCTCGATATCGGGCGTAACGGAAAGACCTTTTTCGGATAAATACGAATCGATAAACTGTCTTAGCTGCATATGGCTTCTCAGCCCTACGACGGGATACGAGCGAAGCTCTTCAAGCGGAAGCACTTTGTCTTTCAGCTCTTCGAATTTGCTTCCGCCTATCAGAACGTCGTTGAACTGTTTAATTACGGAAACATTCAGCTCTTTCGTGTTGCTGTACGGCGTGGACACGAAAGCAAGGTCGGCAATACCGCTTTTGAGCTGATTTATGCAGTTGTTGGTCGAGCCCGTGTTTATTTTGAATTTTACTTTCGGGAACTTATTCAGATGAAAATCGTCGAGTATATCGAACAGGTAACACCTCAGCGCGGTGACGGTCGCGGCAATGTAGACCGTTCCGTTTTCAACGCTGTTCGAACGGCTTATTTCCTCCTCGCCCTTGACTATCTGGCTGTGCGCCGCCGAGATATATTCGAACAGCTTTCCGCCGTCGTGCGTAAATTCTACGCCGTTTTTAGTCCTGACAAACAGCCTGCAACCGAGCTCGGCTTCGAGGTTCTGTATCGCCCTCGTTACGGCAGGCTGGCTTGAAAACAGGTCCGCCGCCGCCCTCGTAATGTTCTTGTGTTTTCCCACGTAGTAAAATATTTTATAGTACTCGTAATTCATACTGCTTCACTTCCATATCAATTTGTTATAATACTTATGATATATTATTATTTTACATTATAACTGTTCCGTGATAGAATGTAAAGGAAAATGAAACTAAATAAAAAATTATGTTATAAATTAACAAAAAATTATGGAGGCAGAAGAATGAATTACAGGGAAACGTCTTTGAAAAAGCACGGCGAGTGGAAGGGCAAAATAGAAACTGTGGCGCGCGTGCCCGTGGACAGCAGAGAAGCGCTGTCGCTGGCGTACACGCCGGGCGTTGCCGAACCCTGTCTGGCAATTCATAACGACACGGAAAAAAGCTTTGAGCTGACGAGGCGCTGGAACACTGTTCCCGTCATCACCGACGGAACGGCGGTTCTGGGGCTGGGCGATATAGGTCCTGAGGCGGGTATGCCCGTAATGGAGGGCAAGTGCGCGCTTTTCAAGGCATTCGGAAACGTCGACGCATATCCCATATGTCTGAGAACCAAGGACACGGAAGAGATAATCAATACAATCAAATTTATGGCAGGCTCTTTCGGCGGAATCAATTTAGAGGATATATCCGCGCCGCGCTGTTTCGAAATAGAAACAAGGCTAAAAGAGGAGCTGGATATTCCCGTCTTTCACGACGATCAGCACGGAACTGCAATAGTTTCAGCCGCCGCGCTCATAAACGCTTTAAAGCTTACGGGCAAAAAAACGGACGCCATTAAGCTTGTGATAAACGGCGCGGGCGCCGCAGGTATAGCTATAGGCAGATTTTTATTGAAACTCGGCGTCAAAGATGTTACGCTCTGCGATCTCAAAGGCATAGTCTGCGACGGCGAAGAGTGGCTCAACCCTGCGCAGAAGCAGGTAGCAAAGATAACTAATTTATCGCACGCAAAGGGCAAGCTTGCAGACGCAATGCGCGGAGCGGACGTGTTCATCGGCGTTTCGGGACCGCATTGCGTGACCAAAGAGATGGTAAGGTCGATGGCGGAAAAACCCGTACTGTTCACTTGCGCAAACCCCGTCCCCGAAATAGAGCCGGAGGACGCTTTGGAGGCAGGTGCGTTCATAGTCGGAACGGGATCTTCCGAACACCCCAATCAGATAAATAACGTTCTGGTTTTCCCCGGACTTTTCCGCGGAGCGCTCGATGCGAGGGCGTCGACGGTGAACGACGAAATGATGATAGCGGCGGCATACGGCATCGCTTCGTGCGTGGGCGAAAAAGAGCTTGCGCCCGATTACATTCTTCCCTATGCCTACGACAAGTCGGCGCACAGAGCCGTTGCAAAAGCGGTGGAGGAAGCCGTTTACAGGACGGGCGTTTCCAAACTGAAAAAGTAGGTTTTTTTGCTAACGCAAAAAGGGCAGGCAACTTACGTTGCCTGCCGCATAAATCACTATCAGTCGGAGGTCTGAAATGAAAAGAAAATTTTTCCCGATTATTCTGTCGGCTGTTTTGCTTGCACTCGGTTGCGGAATTTCCGCGTCCTGTTCGGGGAATGACGAATTCAGCTTCAAAGTGGCTTCGGGCGTCAGGGCAAGCCTTTCGGATAACGGCAGATACGGCTTCGTGCTTACGGTGAAAGGAGAGGGGGAAATACCCGATTACGCCTCCGCGAAGGACGCGCCCTGGTACAGAAAATCGGGAAGAATTACCGACGTGGTCATCGGCGAGGGTATTACCAAAATCGGGGATAACGCCTTTACGGACTGCAAGGTCAAGACCGTCGTCGTACCGTCGACGGCAAAGACAGTCGGCAGAAACTGTTTTTATAAGAATACCGGAATCTGCGTTTTCGGCGAAACGGTCACCGCGGACGGGGCAAAGACTTACGCCTATTCGGAAACCAAGCCCGATACGGAAAATACGCACTGGCGCTATATAGGGAACACCGCTTTCGTCTGGGAGAAAAAGAAAGTTCTCTTTATCGGCAACAGCTTTACTTTTTACAGCGATATCCCTGCGCTTTTCAATGAAATTGCCGTTTCGGCAGGCGAATGGACGGAGGTCGAGTCGGTGACGCAGGGAAGCTGGACGCTTAAAAAATTTGCGGATAAAAACGACGAATACGGAAAGATAGTCGACGAAAAACTCACTTCGAACAACGACTACGACGCGATAATTTTGCAGGAACAGAGTACTAAACCGCTCAACGATTACGACGGGTTTTTGTCGTCGGTAAAGAGCTTGCAGAGCAAGATAAACAGGACGCAGGCAGACTGCCGTATTTATCTTTATTCGACCTGGGGCTATAAGGAAGAAGCGGACGCAAGGAAAATTACCGTTCCCGAAATGGAGGCAAAGATACGCGAAGCGTACGAAAAAGCCGCGTCGGCTGCGGGGCTGAAAGTCTGTTACGTCGGTTCGGCGTTCACGGCTGTATACAATGATTATCCCCATCTTAATCTGTATTACCAGGACAATAAACATCCCTCGTATACGGGCGCGTTTCTTTCGGCTTGCGTACATTTTGCTACTGTCCTCGATATCGATCCGCGCATATCGCCGTATATCGGCGGACTTGACGCGGATACGGCAAATATACTTAAAACGGCTGCATATAACGCGGCACATTAATAAAATTTTTCAGGAGGAAGATAATGAAAAAACACTTGATTGCGGCATTGCTTGCTATGGTTATGTGTTTGGCGGCGCTTTCGGGCTGTACGTTGGTAAAGGGCTTCGAAAAGGACGTTCAGGTCGTACTCAACGTAAACGGAGAGTATCAGGGCTGCTACACGGTAAACATTTTCAACAATGCAATCGTTCCCGTTCCCGAGGCGCCTAAGGGCTTGAAGTTCTACGGCTGGACCGCGGAAGAAAACTGGGAAGAGGTCGGCGCAGACAACGTGCCCGTTACTGCGAACAAGGGGCTCGTGCGCTACGACGACGTCAAGGACTGGGTAAAGGGCGACGAGCTCAGCGTAACGCTCTATCCCGTATTCGGCGAAATCATCCGTCACGATATAGCAATCGCCTGGTACGACAAAGACAAGACGTCAGGGCTCAATGCTTCGGTAATGTCCGGATTCGAAACTAAGTTAAACGCTTTCCTTAAAGAAAACGGCTACAACACCGAAGATATGGATATAGTTATCCGTGCCTATGCCGGCAACGTCGGTCCTACCTGTGACGCAATCCGTTCCGACGGCGATATCGATATTATGGTCGGTTGGTCGGATTACGCAAACCTCAGCGGTACGGGCGGTATGATGCCCGACGAAGTCCTTGAAAACCACGGAAATATTCTCATTAACCCCGACTTCAAGGCGCGCTACGCCGCAAAGCTTTACGAAAGCGAAACCGTCAACGCGGTTTACGGCTGGATACTCGATACATATGCAGGCGAGGGCGGAGCAACGCTCGACTATAAGTACGAAGGAAACGACCCTGAACCAGAGCCTGAACCCGAACCCGAACCCGACGACCAGAGCGGTATTAAGTACACGATAGGCGCGGAAGACGTCATTTCCTTAAAAATAGGCTGCTACGGTCTTTTTAAAACCTCGGGTTTCAGCAATGAAATAAAAGCTAACTTCGAAGAGGGCTTAAAGGCTGCGCTTAAAGTTTGCGGCGCGTCCGACGAACAGCTTGCGGGCGTAGAGGTCAAATTCTACTGCCTTAAAGAAACGGGCGATTCCGACAGCGAAACGGACGTAACGGCGCTCGATAAGGCTATCGAGGCGGATGGCGGCGTAAATATTCTTTTGGGCGGCAGAGCGCTTGCCAAAGACAAAGCGCCCTATCTCAATCCTTTGATTAAGGAATCGTCCGGCGATATGTCGATAGGTACCAGCAATAACAGAAAGGTAATAAGGTTTACAAACGACGGACTTGCGCTTGCCGTTTACAACTGGATACTTTCGGCCGAGGGGCAGGCGCTGCTTGCTGCGCCTGCAACGGTATAAGGAGGCAGGATATGTTTTTGAAAAGTAAATTAATGAAATCGGCGTCGATATGTTCTTACGTATTCACCGCGCTGTGGTTCGTGTTATGCGCTTCCTTTTTTGCGCTGTCCAACAACTGGTACTGGGCTTTCCTCATATTCGCGCTCGTAAGCCTGTATAACGGCTTCGTGATAACTTCCGTAAGGGAAAAGATGACAAGCGTCGAACTGAGCAAAACCGAAAATACGAAATTTCTCGTATGCTGGATTTTAAGCATCGTTTGCCTGCCTGCGTTTATTCTGTGCGGTATCGCGTATTTCCGCAAAACCGAAGATGAAATTACGGTCCGCAGAAATACGGTTAAAGAAGAGGCGGTCGGGGAGGCCGTGACGGCTGAACCCGTTCAGCCTGCCGAAGAAAAGAAATCTTTGAAAGCAAGCGTAAAAAAATTCTGCAAAGCAAAGAGTTTTATTACGGCGTGCGTTGCTTTTGCTTTGATTTTCGTTGCAAGCTTTACTGCAATGTGCTTCGAAACTTCGGGTTTTTCCGTCGGCGTTTCAGACTTTACCCTGACCCGCGAAATGACGCTTGCGTATAACGAGGGTAAAATTCACGATAAGCAGTATGCGATACCTCTCACCGTCACCGACGACGGCAAGGAGCACGAAACTTCTTATTCGGTAACTATGTATAAGCCCGATTCGGCAACGGAAGAAAACCCTGCGCCCGTCGTATTCGTGCTTCCCGGTTTTACGCGTACGAAAGCGACTATGGCTCAGTACTGCATAGAACTTTCAAGACGCGGTGCGGTGGTGTTCTGTTCCGACCCCGGCGGTCAGGGCGGTACTACGGAAAACTCCTCGACGGGCGCTCACGGTATTGAATACCTCGTTCAGTACGTCTACAATAATTCCGACGACTTCAAATTCTGCGATAAAAACCGCTTCGGCGCGGTAGGGCACTCGCAGGGCGGCGGAAACGTTATCACCCTTGCTTCCGATATGGCGGGCGCGGATTATAACGACAGCATTATAAAATCGGTTTACAATTCGGGCTACATAAAGACCTCGGCTGCAAATAAGTTCAAAAATCTCAACTGCAACGCAGCTATGTCTTACGCCTATTACGACGAGGGCGCGTATCGCTATCAGTCGGATTCGACCGCGTTCGAGGTGATAGGTCTGCGTTTCATAAACGAGATTAACGGCGCGGCAAACTCTTTCGATACAGTCGCTTACGACTACGGTTACGGCGATATGTCAAACGGAACTTACAGAATAGTACACCGCGAAAAGATAAATCACTGCTTCGAAATGTACGACAGAGTCAGTATTGCAAACACCGTCGATTTCTTCAACGAAACGCTGAATATGGGCTCGGATAACGGCGGTTTGAATCAGATATGGTTCGGCAAGGAATTCTCTAACGGAATAGCGCTTGCGTCCGCGTTCACGTTTGTGCTTGCACTGTGCGGAGTTTTGATGAATATTCCGTTCTTCAAGAGCATTAAAGCGGGTGTTAAGAGTAAAAACGGCGAAAAGGCGGAAGGCACGGCGGACGGTGTTCCGGCAGAGGGCGGAAACGTTTCGGGCGAAATGAGTTCCGTTGCTAAGGCTAAAATGGTTACCGCTCCCGAAATAGCGAAAAAGAGCGTTGCGCATAAAGTGATATTCTGGTCGTGTATGATTCTTACGGCGATAATCGCCTGCCTCGACTATATCCCCCTTGCAAATCTTTCCATAGAAATTTTCCCGACAAGCAATCTTGCAAGCGTGTTCACGTTCACATTCCCCGCGCGTATGATCAACGCAATACTTCTTTGGGCGGCGATAAACGGCGCAGTGGGGCTTGCGATATTCTTCGGAACGACCGCGCTTGAAAATCTTTACGAATATACTATGTACAAAGTAAAGGGCGTACAGCCCCGCTACGACTGGGCTAAGTTCGGTGATATAAAAATCCGCGGAAACGGCTGGAAAAACGTCGTCATCAACGTTTTGAAAAGCTTGCTTATCGCGCTTATTATGTTCGCTTCGTTCTATTTCCTTGTTCAGCTTTCTTACTGGATATTCCATCAGGATTTCAGATTTATGCTTGTTTCCGCAGCTCCGCTGAATGCAAGAATGTTTGTGACGGCACTGGAATATATGCCTTTCATATTCGTTTTCTATATCTCGAACTCGATAAGAGTAAATTGCAGTATAGGCAGAGAGGGCTGGAAGGAGTGGAAAGTTCTGCTGGTCGGCGCACTTGCAAACAGCATCGGACTTGCGTTCATTCTTCTTATAAATTATGTGTGCTACTTCACGACAGGCTCGCCGTACTACGGCAACTGGGGCAGCGGCAACAACGAAGTCTGGCTGTTCGTGAATATGGTATTCGGACTCGTGGTAATGATGTTTATACTTCCCATTTTCAACAGATTAACCTATAAGGCTACGGGCAACGTATGGACGGGCGCGATTGCGTGGTGTATGATTTTCGTTATGATGACTATATCGGCATCCGTATCGTACATACCGATGTACTGATAAATCAATTAATAAAAAAGTCGGCGGCAGCCGACTTTTTTATTTGCTGATTTTTTTGTGGAAGAATTAAGTGGCGCGCAGCCGTGCGCTCGTTTATTCAAGCACCCGCCACAGTGCCATTTTACTTTTGACGGCTTTATACGGTTGAAAAATCGTATTATATGTGCTATAATAAATTTACTCAAATTGTGCGATAAACAGTAATTTAGCGGAGAGGAAACGATGACGAATGAAGATATATTGCAAGTTGCAATGCGCCAATCGGCTGTCGATTTGGGGTGTAATGCAGAAGATTTTTTGAGCAGTCGAAATAAAATCGTAATCTCGAAACAAAACAGCGCGGCGCGGAAATATCTCGAACTTCCGTTTGCATGCGATCTTGTTTCGTATGGAAACAATATTGTAGCGTCGGTTCGCGAGGATATTAAGAAAACGGTAAAAGATTATATCGAGCGGTATCAAATTGAACATTGTTTTGAAACGCCGAATTTGAATGCTTTCAGCGACGCTTTAATACAGTATGATTTGAAGATTTGTTTTATGGCAGAATATTTTCTACCCGACGTAAACATTTTGAAAAAACAAGTTTGCAAATACGCAACCCGAATTTTAAGCCGTGAGGATTTTACCGATTTATACACGCGCGAATGGAGCAATGCGCTTTGTGCAAAACGTAAAGAGTACGACGTTCTCGGAGTGGGCGCATACGATAATGACACGTTAATAGGACTTGCCGCTTGCAGCGCGGATTGTGAAGATATGTGGCAGATCGGAATAGACGTTTTACCCGAATATCGACGCAAAGGAATTGCCGCCGCGCTCACGTCGGAGCTCGCATTGGAAATATTGAAGCGCGGTAAAGTTCCGTTTTATTGCGCAGCGTGGTCAAATATAAAATCGGTACGCAACGCAATCAAAAGCGGATTTCGTCCCGCTTGGGTCGAGATGACTGCAAAAAACAGCAAGTTCGTTGATGAAATGAACAAGCTATAAATTTCAATTTAGCGTAAAAATAAGTCGAACTGTTTTTTAGTAATTCGGCTTTTTTATACAAAGAAAAAACGCAACCTTACCTGATAGTATTCGAATAAGGTTGTGTATGGTGCACCGTAAGGAATTTTGCACGGAAATACAAGAAACTTTTTTATAATGCGGTGTGCAAACCGTCGCACTGCGTGCTCGGGCGAATCCGTAGGGATTCGAACAGCTTGACAATACAAAACAAAACAGAGAAAGGCAAAAGCCTTTCTCTGTTTTGTGGTGCACCGTAAGGAATTCGAATCCCTAGCCTTTGGTTCCGTAGACCAACGCTCTATCCAGTTGAGCTAACGGTGCGTAAATTGCTATTAAATTTTACAAGCTCCAAAGGCTTGCCTTTGGTTCCGTAGACTTCTCGCTGTCTGCAAGGAAGAACAGCCAGCTCGGACACCGCAAACGCCTTGCGTATGCGTTTGCTCATCTCGCAAAGTAAAACAGTTATAAACTGTTTTAAGAAATCTTTGCTCGTCGCTCTATCCAGCCAAAGCTAACGGTGCGTAAAAAACATCGGGCTGCCGCTTGCGACAGCCTAATTATTATATTAAAAATCCTTTTTTTTGTCAAACGATTTTATTCGATTATTTCCACAATTTGTCGGGATCGAAGCCGAACACCTGCACGACTTCGAGGTGGGGACTGTTTGCAATGTCCTTCGACATTACCATCGTTCCGCCGTTGCTGTCCAAATCGACGCCGAAATGATTATAGGCATACCATACGAGATGCGAGCAGTGGGTGTAGTCAATCGAGTTTTTGCTTCTGAAAATACCGATAAGCGAACTGTAATCTATTCCTACAAGATTTTTAACCGCATAGTCCGCGACGTTTTTTCCAAGCTTTTCATCCTTTGGCGAAAGCACTAAAAAATTTATTCGGTCGGTAAATCTTCTCGTGGTCTTGATAATGCTCGGCTGTCCGTAAGATTCGGCTTGCAGAACCTCGCCCGAAGCTCCGTTTACGACAAGCCCTGCGTGACCTATCCGCCAACCGCCTATGTGCGTAGAAGCGGTTACGAGTATATCGCCGTTTTCAAGATAAGTGACGGGAACGTGGCTGTCGACGTGATCGGTGCACATATACAGTCCGAAGGGCTTTCTCACCGTTTCGCGTTCGGCAAAATAGCTTTTCTGAATTTCTAAGATTCTCACAATTCCGTTTTTGCCTTCACTGCGCATTCTGTCGACGCCGACTCTGGTAAGTCCCGTCTGCGCGTAGAGTTTTTCGTAATCTGCGTCGCTTAAAGGCGAAGCCGAACGGAGCAGAGGCTCGATGTTTTCCATCGGATATTCCGGACGCCAGTAAACCTCTTTATCGGCGCAGGACAAAGATATCTGCATTACCGAAAGGACTGCAAGCAGAATAAATCCCAAAATTGTGAATACGGAAAACACCGCTTTTTTTACGTTTCTTCTTCTTTTCAAGATGTCGTTGCCCTGCGCATATCTGCGCGTCAATCTTATTATTTCGTCAGTCTTGTCAAAGCCAGCTTATAGATTTTTAAACATTTTTCTATTTTTTCAAACGTGATATATTCGTCGGGCTGATGAATTACGTTTTCTTCGCCCTCTTCTTCCGGTCCGAACGCGACTCCGCATTTGAGAGCGCGCGCGTACGTTCCGCCGCCGATAGCAATCGGCTTCATTTTTTTGCCCGTCACTTCGCAATAAGTATCCGAAAGCGTTTTTATAAGAGGGAAGTCCTTATCGTTATACAGCGGAGCCTGATAGTGCGTGACTTCGTACTTCACGCCCGTCTTCTCTATTTCGCCAAGCACGTCCGCACGCGAATATGTGGCAGGGAAGCGGATATCGCAGGTAACGTGAACGCCGTGACTGTCGCTTGAAATTACGTTCGGCGAAAAAGTAAGTCTGCCCGTTTCGTCTTCTAAATGCGATAAATTGAAGCCGTCTTCAAACAACAGATTTATTCCCCTTTCGAGTCCGATATAATCAAGCGCGGGAAGTATTGCGTTTATCCCTGCCTCGGGCGTGGAGCCGTGCGCCGATTTCCCTTTAACGGTGAGCTTTCCGTTTGCGTAAGATATCTCTCTGTCGGGATATGCTTGGGCGAGCGCGTTCAGCTTTCCGGTATTTTCGTCCGCGGTGACTTCGCAAAGATCGCAAACCATATTGCCCCTTTCTCCGCCTTTAATCTCTTTGAAGCCGACGGGGCGGGGGAAGGTAAAATTAATTTGCAGAATTCCCTTTTCGGCGTAGATAACGGGGAAATCGGCGTCGGGAGAAAAGCCCGTTTCCGGCATAGTGGAGTGCGCTTTGAAATAATCGATGCACTGCCAGCCGCTCTCTTCGTTACAGCCGACAATAAGGCGTATGCGCTTTTTTGGTTCGAAGCCCTCGTCTTTCAGCGATTTCAGGCAGTACAGCAAAATCACCGCAGGTCCTTTATCGTCCATTGCGCCCCTGCCGTAAAGCCTCTTTCCGGTGTAATCTATTTCTCCGCCGAAAGGCTCTTTCGTCCAGCCGTTGCCGGCAGGCACCACGTCGAGGTGGGCAAGAACTCCGAAATCTTCGCCCCCGCCGAAAACGACCTCGCCTGCATAGTTGTCGTAATTGACGGTCTGAAAACCGAACGAGGAAGCGAGGGATAGAAATTTTTCAAGGCATTCCGCCGCTCCCCTGCCGAAAGGCATACCCTTTTCGGGTTGAGTCTGTTCGGAATTTATTTTTATCATTTCCGATATGCTTAATAAAGTCTGTTCGAATAAATTGTCCATATTGCGCCCTTTTTTAAAATTATTATAAAAACATTATACAACTTTATTTTTTTATGGTAAAATGTTTTTGAGTAAAATTTTTTGCGGGGTGGGAAATTGCACGAAGGGCACAGACAGCGAATGTATGAAAAACTTGAAAACGGGGACGATCTGTTCGATCACGAAGTTCTGGAAATTCTTCTCTATGCCGTCTGTCCGCGGATAAATACAAATCCTCTTGCTCATAAACTTATGGACAGGTTCGTCACGCTGTACAACGTTTTAAACGCAAGCGTGAAAGAACTGAAAGGCGTGGACGGCGTCGGCGATGCCGTGGCTAAGTATCTCAGGTCGGTCGGAATGAGCGCGGAGCGCGCCGGCAGAATAGGCAACACGCCTTCTTTGAAAACTTTCGGCGACTGCAAGAGATTTCTGCATCTGCGGTTTTTCAACAAGACGGTTGAAAACGTGGAGATATATTTCACGGACGGCGAAAGTCGGGTGAAGCGGATATTTAACTATTCCACTTCCGAAAAGAGCCGCGCCATCGCCAACGCCGACGACATTGCGCGCAACGTTGCGCTTATTCGGCCGGTGAACGTAATAATAGCGCACAACCACGTCAGCGGAACGACTGCGCCGTCCTGCTACGACGACGAGTTTACGGGAATGATGCAGTTCATATGCGACGTAAATGGAATAAACGTTGCAGACCACTTCATATACCGCAGTGAAAACGAAATTTTCAGTTACAGGGACGACGGACGGCTGGACAGAATAAAGAGTATGTACGGCTGGAAAAATTTTGAAAAATGGATAAAAACTTCAAACTCAGCGAAAGCAGAAAACATTTAGTAAGTTCGATAAAAATAGTGCTTATATCGATGCTTGCCATAATCGAAATAATCGTCTGCGCGCAGTATGCGACGCAGTATATCGAAAAGGGCAGGACGGGAGATCTTATCGCCGTTATCATAAGCTGTGTGCTTTTGGTGACATTTGCAAGCATAGATTCGTTCGCGGTCAAAAACTTAGTCGTAAAGTACGTGTTTTTCGGCTTCGACTCCGTATGCGTTCTCCTTTTATGCGTCTTTACGGGCAACACCTATCTTTCGACGCTGTACTGTCTGGTGCTGACGCAGATATACATTTCCATAGACGGTTTAAGGGAAAATCTTATTCTGTTTTCGGTGAGCTGTGCGCTGTTCATAATTTCATTCGTGTGCGGAAGAATTTTAGGGGCAAGCGGTTCCACCGTTTACGAAAGTCTTGTGGAAATAATCGGCGACAGTATTTTAGGCGTTGCGATACTCGCCGTTCACTTTGCGGTCGTAAGCTTTATTTTAAAATTCTATTCCAACAACCAACAGCTGAGAAGCGCGCTCAACGAGGCAGATGAAAGCAAGGCGCAGCTCGAACAGGCATATAAGGAAATTTCGCGCACCGCGGTATACGAGGAGCGCAACAGAATAGCAAAGGATATACACGACAATGCAGGGCATTCGATGACGACCGTAATTATGCAGACGGAGGCGGCAAAGCTTCTTATCGACAGCGATCCCGAAGAGGCGAAAAACAGAATTATTTCCGCAAACATTCAGGCGAAAAACGCTTTGGAACAGATGAGAGAAAGCGTGCATCTTCTTGCAGGCAAGACGGATATGCACTCTTTAAAAGGCGAGATAGAGGAGATAATAGCGCAGACCATTGACGGGACCGAGCTGAAAATACGGTGCAATATCGAGGACGCCGAACTTGACGGCGAGAAGTCGCGCTTTATTTGCAACAGCGTAAAAGAATGTCTTGTCAACGGCATAAGGCACGGCAGGGCGACGGCGTTCTTCGTCGAAATGCGGAAGGAGTTTTCATCAATTACCCTGCGCATATCCGACAACGGAAGCGGCGCCGAGGGTGAAATAAAAGAGGGCTTCGGACTCCGCGGAATAAGAGAAAAAGCCGAAAAACTCGGCGGAAGGTGCTCGTTTTCAAGCGAGGCCGGCGAGGGCTTCGAAACGGAAATAACCATACCCGAAAAAACAAACAAGAGGTAAAAAATGATAAAAATACTTTTGGCGGACGATCAGACTATTCTGACGGAGGGCATAAAGAGCGTGCTCGAAACCTGCCCCGACTTCAAGGTCGTGGGCATAGCTCAGGACGGAGCGGAGGCGGTAAAACTCTGCGAATCGCTCAAACCCGACGTGGTGCTTATGGATATCCGTATGCCGAATATGAACGGAGTCGTGGCAACAAAGCGTATAAAAGAGATAGATGACAGAGTAAAGATAATAGTGCTGACTACGTTCGACGACAGCGACTATATTTTAAGTGCGATAAACAACGGAGCAAGCGGATATCTTTTAAAGGATATCGGCTCGACCGCGCTTATAGATTCTATCAAAAACGCCTATGCAGGCGATACTATTCTTCCTTCGAAGATAGCAAAAAAGATTACGGACGCGGCTATGATGGTTTCGTCCGACAAGGAAATAAAGCTAAAAAAAGCTTTCAACCTTTCGGACAGAGAGGTTGAAATAGCGCTTATGATAAACGACGGTTTCACCAACAGACAGATAGCTTCGGTTATGCAGCTTTCGGACGGCACGGCAAGAAATTACATAAGCTCGATATATTCCAAACTCGGCGTCGACGGCAGGCCTGCCGCGGTTGAAAAAATTAAATCGAAAATCAGATAAAAAAGACTTTGCCGCGCGGATATTTTGAACTGAGTAGAAGTTGCGCGTATAATACGGACGGCGGTGCCCGCTTTCAACCCCCGAAGGCAGTTTCCTTCGGGGGAAATTTTATATATATTAATTAAAAAGGTTGTCACTTGCGCGGAAAGGTGATATAATTAAAATTGAAATATTATATCCGCTGATCGGTAAAAACAGAAAACAACTAAGGAAATTTTTATGAAAAAACAATTTTCGGCTTTGCTCTGTATGGCGGTATCCGCCGCGGCGCTTTCGGGTTGCGCCGGATACGGGAGCGAGGGCATTATAATCAAGGACAAACCGCATTCGGGAACGGCTGCGACCGATTTAAGGCTTTTCGGCTACAAGGTCGGAACTCCCAGCTTACTTGCGATTGAAAATACTTTCGTCGCATTTTTGAAAGAACATTCGGGTCTGAACGTCATTTACGAAGGTATAATAGAGGACGAGTATTATCCGGCTTTCGAAAAAAGGAGCGAAACGGGAAACCTTTCCGACGCGTTTATGATAAACACGGAAATCTACCGCACGCTCAGAAAGGACAATAAACTTGCCGACCTTTCGGACGCGGTCGATCTGAATTCTTTCACAAAGACGGTTAAAGATCAGATAGTGGGTGAGGACGGCAGGGCGTATTTTATCCCCGGCGCCGTTTCGGGGTACAGTATGTACGTCAATTACGACCTTTTAAGCAGGGAAAATATCGCCGTTCCGACCAACCTTTCGGAATTTACGGAGGCGTGCAGATATTTTGTTTCGAAAAACGTCATACCCGTGATAATAAACAACGACAACGCGCTTATGACGCTTATACAGTCCAAGGGGCTGTATTCCGTATATCAGAGCGCGGACGTCAATGGGAAAATCGCTTCGTTCAACGACAATCCTTATCTCGCTTACGAATATATCTGCGAGGGGATAGACCTCGTTTCCGATATGGTGGACGGCGGTTTCGTAGCGATGAAAGAGGGGCTGGAAACCAAGCAGTCGTCAGAGGAGATAGACCTCTTCGTCAAGGGCGACAGACCGTTTATGATTGCAAGCAGTCTTATATCGGGGCAGGTCAAGGAAAGATTTTTCGCCGAAAATAATTCGTTCAACTACGGTATTCACCCTTATCCGATACTTTCGGACGGCTCGGTTCTTGCAATAGATTTAGATACCTGCATAGCGGTCAACGCCGAAGGAGCTAACCTCGCGTCCGCTAAAAAACTCGTTTCGTTTATGTCAAAGCCGTCGCATATCTACGATTACAGTGAAAGCCAGAGCAGTTTTATGCCCCTTGCGGACTGTAAGAAACCTTCCGACGCGGCGCTTGCGCCCTCGTACGATCATTACGTTTCGGGGAAAATCGTAGTTCAGTACGATTACCGTCTGACGATTGAAGAGCTTGACGAACTCGTCTACGACTGCGGAGCAATGCTTGTCTGCGGAGAGAGCAAAGAGGCGGTAAAAGAATATCTCGAAGCCGGACTTATTGAAAGAGGAGGCAGAAAGATATGAAATTCAAGGCCCGTATAAAAGCAATTCTCTACGCCCTTCTTGCGGTTGTGTTCGTCACCGCGTGCGTAGTTTCGCTGTATTTTTACACCGCTAAACAGCGCAAAAGCTTATGGCGTCAGCTTGTAATGAACGTTATGGAAGTTACCGAACAGGGCGGTCATAGCTTCGAAGTATACCTCAACGAAAAGCTTGAAATGGTGGGCAGGCTCGAAGCGCGTCTTTCTAATCTCAATTCGGACAACCGCGCAGAGATAGAAAGTATTCTTGCCTCGTTTTTAAGCGAAAACAGCATTATTTTCTGCGCGGTGTTCGACGAAGAAAAAGATATACTCTATTTCGGCGACGGAAACGAACCTCAGGAATATTACGCCGACGATAACAAGCTCGGTAACGAAAAGGACGAGAAGGAAGCCTTTGAAGAATTTTTCGCAAACTGTACCGAAAAGAGAGGCTATAACGAGCCTTACTGCAATCTTGTCAACGGACTGAGGACTCTCGGCGTCTATGCAAACTTCGATTTCAAGGACGGAAAAAAGGGCATAGTCAGGCTTGGACAGTACACCTCCGCGCTCAAAAACGAATTTACGCTGACCTTTTTCGACGGAGCGGGTTTTTCGTATATAGTCAATTCTGTCGGCGACGTTATAATTCATCCCCTGCAAACGAACAGCAACCATACTTTTCTGAACGTGTTCGAACTCATCGGACAGGATAATTCCGAAGAGGATATGAACACATTCATCCACAGTATGAAAGACGGCAATATAGGCGCTATGCAGCTTGAATTCGGCGGAACGTCGCAGGTATTCACCTTCGTCCCGATTTCCGCAAACGAGGGCTGGTATCTGATTTCCGTAATTCCCGATTCAACGCTGAATACCCACGCCGACAGCATACTCAATACTATGTCGGTGACTGCGGTCATTCTCGTTATAGTGTTTGCCGTATTCATAATAATCGCGGTCGTGTTTTTCGTTTACCGCAAGAAGATGAAGCTTCACAGCGAACAGCAGGAGCAGAACAGAATAGTGCTCGAAGGCGCGCTGAAACTTGCAAAACAGGCGAGCGAGGCAAAGACGCTGTTCCTTTCTAATAT
This sequence comes from uncultured Christensenella sp., assembly GCA_910583545.1. Taxonomy (GTDB): domain Bacteria; phylum Bacillota; class Clostridia; order Christensenellales; family Borkfalkiaceae; genus Coproplasma. The sequence continues at coordinate 145,420 of CAJTXM010000001.1, forward strand.
GTCGCACGATATCCGTACGCCTATGAACGCTATCGTCGGTATGACAACTATTGCGGCTAAGCATATGGACGACAAAAAGAAAGTCGAGGACTGCCTCAATAAAATTTCGCTTTCGGGACATCATCTTTTAACGCTCATTAACGACGTGCTCGACATTTCCAAAATAGAGAGCGGAAAAATAGCTTTGAATCCGGTTGCGGTTTCGCTGAGAAACGTTATGTCGAATCTCGTCAACATCGTCCGTCCGCTTATCAAAGCAAAAAATCAGTCTTTCGAAGTACACATAAAGGGCATCGATTACGAAACGGTCATAGTCGACGAAGTGCGTCTGAGCCAGATATTCATCAATATTTTAAGCAACGCCGTAAAATACACCCAGCCCGACACGGGCAAGATAGTTTTAGAACTTTTCGAAGAACTTCTGCCCGACGGCAAGAGCGTGAGGGTCACTTATATCGTTCAGGATAACGGTATGGGAATGAGCGAAGAATTCCAGAAAAATATGTACGAAATCTTCTCCCGCGCCGAGGACAGCCGAACAAACAAGATACAGGGCTCCGGCTTGGGGCTTGCCATAGTCAAGCAGATGGTAACGCTTATGAACGGTACCATAGAGTGCGAAAGCGAACTTGACAAGGGAACCAAGTTCACGATAAAGCTCGATCTTCCCATCGGCAAGAGCGACACCGACGACCGTAAACTGCCCGACGTAAGAATTCTCGTAGTCGACGACGACGAAATATTCCTTGAAACTACAAGGGATACGATAGAGGATCTTGGCGCGCAGATAGATACCGCTACGACGGGCGAGCAGGCGTTGAAGCTTGCTTCCGAGAACGCGTATTCCGTCATAATCGTCGACTGGCGTATGCCCGATATGAACGGCTGCGATATCGCCGAAAGCATCAGAAAGAAAGTCAAGAAGCCCACGCCCATAATTCTTGCAAGCGCGTACGACTGGACTGAAATAGAAGAGAAGATGCACGGCAAGAAGATAGACGGATTTATTTCAAAACCGCTGTTCCGCTCTTATATCTATGAAAAGCTCTGCGAAGCGCTGAAAATCGAAGCGGAGAAAAACCCCGTTCACGCCGACGGCACAAACGACCTCGAAGGACTGCACATTTTAGTCGCCGAGGACAACGAACTTAACTGGGAAGTCATTTCCGAACTTTTGGAGATGTACAACATAACCGCCGAGCGCGCCGAAAACGGCAGACTTTGCATCGAAAAGCTCACTTCCGAACCCGAGGGAACGTTTGATCTCATTTTAATGGACGTGCAGATGCCCGAAATGGACGGAAAATCCGCGACGAAGAAGATAAGGAAGCTGGAAAACGATTATATGCGCAATATACCTATAATCGCTATGACGGCGGACGCCTTCGCCGAAGATATTGCTTCCTGTATAGATGCGGGAATGAACGGACATACGGCAAAACCCGTCGATATGGACGTCCTCTTCCACGAAATACAGAAAATATTAAAGAAATAAAATATATGCAGGCGCAAAATTTTGCGCCTGCATATATTGCTTTTAACTTTAAAATAAACTATTGACTTTTAAGGAATAAAATGTTAAAATCAAAGTGCGCTATAATTTAATAAAAAAGAACAAGGTTATGACAGGCAAAGTCGTATCCGTATTTACCTTGTTCGGTAAAATTATAGCGCAACTTAAAGGATACCCTTGCAGGCGTCCTTTAAGGACGCTTTTTTTTCATCAAATAAAATTTTCGGAGGGAGAAATGAAAAGAAAAATACTCGTTGCTTTACTTGCAATATCCGCCTGTGTTTCGGGCGCATTCGGCCTTGCCGCCTGCGACAAAGGGAACAACGAAACGCACGGCGAATGGGGAACTGATTACAGCGTTCAGTCCGCCTATGCGCTTGCCAAAGATTTAGGCTATACGGGAAGCTTGGAAGAATTTATCGAAACTATCAGCGGTAAAGACGGCGCGGACGGAAAAGACGGCGTCGGCATAGACAACGCGTACATAGATGAAGAGGGTTGCCTCATTTTGGTGCTTACCGACAAAAGGACGATAAATTGCGGTAAAATCAGCACGAGCGCGGTTGAAAATCAGAATTTCCAGTACGTGACCATTAAAGAAAATAACGAGGTTACAGGCTATTCGATAGTGGGAATTAAGACGGGTACGGTCATCGACAGCGATTTGATTATCCCTTCGACGTATCAGGGTAAACCCGTTAAGGAAATAGCCGAAGGCGCCTTTAAAGACTGCAAGCACTTTACAAGCGTGACCGTTCCCGACAGCATAGTAAAAATCGGTGACAGTGTTTTCAGTGGCTGTACTGATTTGGTAACCGCAAAATTAGGTGCAGGTGTTAAAGAGATTAGCAGAGGAGCGTTCGAGGTTTGCAGATCACTTAAAAGTGTAACGATTGGCAAAGGAGTAATGAGTATCGGCGTTAGTGCGTTCGAGGGTTGTAGTTCGCTTACGAGCATTAACTTACCCGATGGAGTAACGAGTATCGGCAATTCTGCGTTCGAATATTGCAGTTCGCTTGAAAGCATAAGCATTCCCGACAGCGTAACAAGTATCGGCAGTTATACGTTCAAGGGTTGCAGTTCGCTTGAAAGCATAACTATTCCCGACGGAATAACAAGTATCAGCGATAGTGCGTTCTATGGTTGCAGTTCGCTTGAAAGCATAAGCATTCCCGACAGCGTAACAAGTATCGCCGATTATGTGTTCTATGGTTGCAGTTCGCTTACAAGCGTAACCATTCCCGACGGAATAACAAGTATCAGCGAAAGTGCGTTTCGTGGTTGCAGTAAACTTACAAGCGTAACCATACCCAATAGCGTAACAAGTATCAGCGAAAGTGCGTTTCGTGGTTGCAGTTCCCTTACAAGCATAACCATTCCCGATAGCGTTACTTCCATCGGTAATATGGCGTTTAGTGATTGTAACAGTTTAGCAAGCATTACGTTTAACGGGACTAAAGCGCAGTGGAAGGCTATTGGAAAGGGTTCTTCTTGGGGTTATCCTACGCCCAATTATGTGATTCACTGTACTGACGGCGATTTAGAAAAAAGCGACTGATAACAAAATTGAAACAAAAAAAGCGGCTTTCAAAGCCGCTTTTTTTAGTGTATTTGATAATTATTTGGGTTGTTTGCCGATATAAGCAAGGATGCCGCCGTCAACGTAGAGAATGTGTCCGTTGACTGCGTTGGAAGCGTCGGAGGCGAGGAATACCGCGGGTCCTGCAAGCTCCTCGGCTTCAAGCCATCTTCCTGCCGGAGTCTTTGAAATTATAAAGCTGTCGAAGGGGTGACGGCTTCCGTCGGGCTGTCTTTCCCTCAGAGGCGCGGTCTGCGGTGTTGCGATATAGCCCGGCCCTATGCCGTTGCACTGTATGTTGTATTCGCCGTACTCGGAGCAGATATTTCTTGTAAGCATTTTAAGTCCGCCCTTAGCCGCGGCATAAGCCGAAACGGTCTCTCTGCCGAGTTCGGACATCATCGAACAGATATTTATAATTTTTCCGTGTCCTTTCTTTATCATCGAGGGAATGACGGCTTTCGCCATAATGAACGGACCGTTCAGGTCGATATCGATAACCTGTCTGAACTGCGCCGCCGTCATTTCGGTCATAGGTATGCGCTTGATAATTCCGGCATTGTTTACGAGAATATCGATAACGCCGACTTCCTTTTCGATTTTTGCAACCATAGCGTTTACGGCGTCTTCGTCCGTTACGTCGCAAACGTAGCCGTGCGCTTTAATGCCGGCATCTTTATAAGCTTTAATGCCCTTTTCTACAAGTTCGGCGTTGATATCGTTGAACACGATAGTAGCGCCCGCCGAAGCAAAACCGCTTGCAATGGCAAAGCCTATACCGTAGGACGCGCCCGTGACGAGAGCAACTTTTCCGTCAAGCCTGAAATCTTTCATTTCCATAAAATTCGATCCCCTTTTATTTGGTAAAATTTAGTAATTACAGTATAACACACCTTTTTCGTTTTGTACAGCGACTTGAAAGAAAATAACCGCATAAAATGTCAAAAATTATCATTTTAAACAATATAAAAAATCAATTGACATATAGTTCGGTGCAATATATAATTTTTTCTGGTTTATTTTTATTAAACATTTTGTTTAAAATTGCTAACCGCGCTCTGCGGAGGTAAATTATGGAAATAGGAAATAAAATCAAAAGGCTTCGTTTACAGCTCAATTTGTCGCAGGCGGAGCTTGCCGACAGGTGCGAGCTGACAAAGGGCTACATATCCCAGCTTGAAAACGACTTGACTTCGCCTTCGATATCTACGCTTATGGATATACTTTCGGCGTTAGGCACCGACCTTGCGGAATTTTTCAAAAAGGACGACGATACGCGCGTAGTCTTTTCCGAAAGCGACTTTATCGAAAAGCACGAAAACGGAATGAAACTCAAATGGATAATTCCAAACGCTCAGAAAAACGAGATGGAGCCGGTATTGGTCGAGCTTTTGTCCGGCGCGTCGACTTCGCTCGATTTCCCTCACGAAGGCGAGGAATTCGGGTTCGTGCTGGAAGGTAAAATCTGCATTGAACTCGGCAAGAATAAATACGCCTGTAAAAAGGGCGAAGCTTTTTATTACACCGCCGACAAATCGCACGCGATACACAACTCGGGAAACGGCACGGCGAAATTTTTGTGGATTTCGACCCCTCCGAATTTTTAAATTTTTCTGATCTGAAAGGCGTTGCCTTTTCGTCAATACAATAGTAACTTTGAGAGGAATGTATATGAATAAAAATAGTTCAACCGAAAATATTATCGAGCTTATAGACGTAAGAAAGGTTTTCGACGACGAAACCGTCGCCGTGGATAATTTTAATCTTCAAGTCAGAAAGGGTGAGTTCGTCACTTTTTTAGGCCCGTCGGGATGCGGAAAGACGACGACGCTGAGAATGATTGCCGGCTTCGATATTCCTTCATCGGGCAAAATTTTATTGAACGGCGAGGACATTTCTCTTCTTCCGCCGAACAAGCGCCCCGTAAACACGGTCTTTCAGAAATACGCTCTGTTCCCCCATCTGAACGTTTACGAAAATATTGCGTTCGGGCTTCGCCTTAAAAGGACGGAAAACACCTACCGGAACAAGGACGGCAAAGAGTACAAAAAGAAGCAGAAACTTTCCAAATCCGAAATCGATAAAAAGGTAAAGAAAGCTTTGGAAATAGTCGATCTTGAGGGCTTCGAAAAGCGGAGCGTCGCCACGCTTTCGGGCGGACAGCAGCAGCGTATTGCTATTGCAAGGGCGATAGTCAACGAGCCTGAAATTCTGCTTCTGGACGAGCCTTTGGGCGCGCTTGACTTAAAAATGCGCAAAGAGATGCAGATAGAGCTTAAAAAGATGCACCGGCTTTTGGGAATAACTTTTATTTACGTCACGCACGATCAGGAAGAGGCGCTTACTATGTCGGATAAAGTCGTCGTAATAAACGACGGCGAAATTCAGCAGACGGGCACGCCCGACGAGATATATAACGAGCCGGTCAATACTTTCGTAGCCGACTTCATAGGCGACAGCAACATTTTCAACGGCGCGATAGTCGGCAAGCTCAAAGTCAGATTCTGCGGAGCAACTTTCGACTGTCTTGACGACTACGAGATAAATCAGCTCGTCGACGTCGTAGTCCGTCCCGAGGATATCAAAATCTGCAAACCTGGCGAAGGACAGCTCAAAGGAAAGGTGATTTCCTCGGTGTTCAAGGGCGTTCATTATGAAATAACCGTCGGCGTAGGCAAGTTTGAAATCGTAATTCAGAGTACGACGACAGCGCCCGTCGACAGCGTTATAGGAATGAAAATCGAACCCGACGGCATCCACCTTATGGAAAAGGTCTATACCGTCAACCGCTACGACGGCGTAATAACCAAAAACAATACGGTTAAATTCGGCGACGGAGAATTTGATTGCGACGTCACAAAACTGTATTCGGGTTCGCACCTCGACGAACAGGGCTATCTCATTACAGCCGCGGGCGGACAGCTCGATCTGACGGGCGTCGAAGTCGAAATAGAGGTCGATACCCACGACATAACTATGACCGACGACATTGACGCGGGCGGTGCGCAGGGCAACATAATTTCGATGATATACAAGGGCGATCATTACCGCTATATCGTAAGGACGGAAGAGAACGAAGAGGACTACGTTTTCTCGTGTCCCGATTTGTGGAATACGGGCGACAGGGTCGGAATTATCATTCCGCCGGACAAGATAAAAATGAAACTGAAAGAGAGCCAAAGCAATGACTAAACTGCGTTTTTCGAGGAAACAGCTCTGTATTCCTTACGCTGTGTTTTTAATACTTTTCGTCATAGCTCCGCTGTTTGTTATAGTATACTATGCTTTCACAAACGGCGAGGGTAGATTTTCGTTCGGCAACTTTGCCGATTTCTTCACGAGTACGAATACGTTGGGCACTCTTTTTTATTCGTTCGGACTTGCGATAGTAACTACTTCGGTCTGTCTGTTAATTGCGTACCCTACGGCATATGTGCTTGCGAGATCGGATTTAAAGAAAAAATACGTGCTTTTGATGTTGTTTATTCTGCCTATGTGGATAAACTTTACTCTGCGCATTACCGCGCTCAAAGAGATACTCTCCGTGCTCGAAGGGAATATTTCCAGATACCCATTTTTAAATTCCGTAATAGGTATGACTTACGACTTTCTTCCGTTTATGCTTCTGCCTCTGTATACTTCGCTGCAGAAAATGGATAAAAGCCTTCTGGAGGCGGCGTCCGATTTGGGGGCGAACAGACTTACGGTCTTTTTAAGGGTAACTCTTCCTCTGTCGGTGCCGGGGATAATTTCGGGCGTCACTATGGTTTTACTGCCCTCTATGACAAACTACGTCGTTCTGGATATGCTGTACAACAGCACTTATATAATGGGCAGTCTGATAGGTAGTTATTTCTCGGCGTACGACTGGCACAACGGGTCTATGATTTCGCTCGTCCTGCTCGTCATAATATTTATCGTGACGCTGGTGACAAACCGCTTTTCGGATAAGGACGCAAATACTTCAAGGGGGACGGTGCTGTGAAAAAGACTTTACGGATATTCTGGCTCGTTCTCGTTCTTATGTTTATCTACGTTCCCATTTTAGTGCTTGCCGTATACTCGTTTACGGACGCGTCGGCGGTCGGCGGAGGGATAAGCGGATTTTCGTTCGAAAACTATATCAACCTCTTTGCCGACGACGAGCTAAGGGGAATGATTTTCGGCACGGTTCTATTGGCACTTGTCTGCGCGGCTATCTCTACCGTGCTTGCAACTCTCGGCGCAATAGGTTCGTTCTATTCCAAGCGGGTTACAAAGAGTCTTATAAATGCGGCAAATCAGGTGCCCGTTGTCAACGCGGACATAGTTACGGGCTTTTCTATTTGTATTTTGATGATAGTTATTTTAAGGGCTGATAAAGATACTTTTATTCCCCTCGGCATAGGTCACGTTGTACTTACCGCGCCGTTTGCCTATCTTTCGATACTGCCTAAGCTCAAACAAATGGATAACTCTCTGTACGAGGCGGCGCTCGACTTGGGCGCAACGCCGGCGCAGGCTCTCTTCAAAGTGGTTCTGCCCCAGCTCGTGCCGGGCATACTTTCGGGATTTATGCTTGCGGTAACGCTTTCGCTCGACGACTATTTTATAACAACTTACACAAAGCCGTCCACGTTCGACACGATAAGCACTTACGTCGTCAACGCAACCAAGGGCTCGCAGACGGAAACCAAAACCGCGTTATGGGCGCTTTCAACTCTCATATTCATTCTCGTTATAGTTTTCGTCGTAGTAATGAACGTTCTATCTTCGAGGAAGAGGAGGCAGGCTGAATGAAAAAAATTTTATCGCTTTTATCCGCCGCAGTCCTCTTACTTTTAATAATTCCGTTTGCAGGCTGTTCGGGCGGAGACGAGACCGTCACGCTCCGCGTCAGTAACTGGGAAGAATATATAGATTTGGGAGGTTGGAGCGAAGATGAGGTCATAGATCTGGAGAGCGGAGATATCTTCGGCGAAAATTCTATGATAGACGATTTTACGGAACGCTTCAATGCTACGCACGATTATAACGTCAAAGTCGAGTATTCTACTTTCGGCACGAACGAAGATTTATACAACCGTTTGAGCCTCGGCGATACGTACGATCTGGTCTGCCCGTCCGACTATATGATTATGAAGCTTTTGGCAGAGGACAAAATAGAAAAGTATTCGGAAGAATTTCTGAACGGCGAGGGCGGATACGCCGAAAACGTTTCGCCGTATATTGCCGGAGTTTTTGAAGATTACGGCTGGACGGAATACGCCGCCTGCTATATGTGGGGTACGTCGGGCTTTGTGTACGACCCCGAAAATCTCAAAGACGAAAGCGACGTTTCGTCCTGTAAAATTCTTATCAACCCCGACTATAAGCGCGCTGTTACGATAAAGGACAATGTTAGGGACGCGTATTTTGCGGCGCTAAGCATAATAAAGGAAGAGAGTCTTCTCTCCGGCGGACTTACGGACGGGAAGCTGAGCGAATATCTTAACGATACGAACAGCGAAACCATTGCAAAAGCGGAGGACGTCCTTAAACAGATTAAGGAAAACGTCTACTCTTTCGAAACCGATTCGGGCAAGTCGGATATGGTCACGGGTAAGGTAGCGGCAAATTATCAGTGGTCGGGCGACGCCGTGTATATTATGGACGAAGCGGACGCGGAAGACAGCGAGCTGTGGTATTCCGTTCCGAATGAATGTTCAAACCTGTGGTTCGACGGCTGGGTGATGTTGAAGGACGGCATTGACGGAAGCGAAAAGAAAAAAGAGGCGGCGGAAGCGTTCGTCGACTTTTTGTCCGAGAGCGAAAATGCAATAAGAAATATGTACTATATCGGCTATACTTCCTCTATCGCGACAGATACCGTCTTTGAATATATGGAGTGGAACTACGGTGCGGAGGGAGAAGATACGCTCGACTATGATCTGAGTTATTTCTTCGGCGGAGACTGCGCCGTAACTGCGGATAAAGAAAACTTTGTCCTGGACGAAAACGGCATAAACAGGGGCAGACAGCTGTTTGCGCAGTACCCCCCTTCGAACGTTATCGGGCGAAGCGTGGTTATGCTTGATTTCGGCGACAAGCTTTCCGAAATCAATCAGATGTGGATAAATGTGCGCTGTCCCGATTTAAAGGACGTCGACCCTGCGCTGTGGTGGACTCTGGGCGCGCTCGCTCTGGCGGTCGGCGCAGGCATATGCCTGTATGTATTCAGATACAGACTGCCGTCTTACCGTCCGAAAAAGGGCTTTGAGAGGGTGGAGAAATGATTGCGCCAAAGACAAGGATAACAAAGGACGGAAGCGAAATTTTACTTCGCTGTGCGACAGCTGAAGATGCGGAAATGCTTTTGTCGGGATATAAAAAGATGTTAGGCGAAACGCAGTTTTTATCTTGCGGACCGGATGAAATCAGCCTTACTGTCGAGCAGGAAAAGACGTTTATAGAAGGTAGTAATAAGGATAAAGATAAACTTCTTCTTTTAGCGTTTGTCAACGGAAAGTATGCAGGTAACTGTAATTTTGCCGGTAAAACCGCAAGCCGCAGGACGGCTCACCGTGCCTCTCTCGGCATAGCTGTATTTCAGGAATTTACGGGCAAAGGTCTCGGAAAAATTATGCTTGAAAAACTGCTCACCGAAGCTAAGAAGGCAGGCTTCGAACAGATGGAGCTTACGGTCTATGCGGATAATATTCGGGCACGCAGTCTCTATGAAAAGTTTGGCTTTATCGAGTGCGGAAGAATACCCGATGCAAGAAGAATTTCGGGTGCAGGCTCCGACGAAATCCGTATGTATAAAAAACTGTAAAATCAAAAGCGGTGCGGACAAATCTGTCCGCACCGCAAATTATTTTTCAGGCGGCAAAAATAAAAAGGATATATTTGTCAAGCGAAACGCTTACTTGACAAAAAGGTTAAAAGCAATTATAATTGCAGTTAATAAATTTCAGAGGCAGAAAATGAGATATTCAAACCCCGTTTTGCAGGCGGATTATTCCGACCCCGACGTAATAAGAGTCGGCGAAGATTTTTTTATGGTCGCATCGTCGTTTAACCACGTTCCGGGCGTGCCTGTCCTGCACTCGAAAAATCTTGTCGAATGGCGTCTTGTCAATTACGTTTTAAACGAAATTCCTTTCGAGGGCTACGATAAAGTCAGGCACGGCAACGGAGCGTGGGCTCCGTCGATACGGTTTCACGACGGTAAATATTACTGTCTTATTCCTTTCCCCGACGAGGGTATTTTCGTTTCGGAAACGGACGACCCTTTCGGTGAATGGTCGCCGCTGCGTCCGCTGTTGGAAGGCAAGGGCTACGAGGACCCCTGTCCTGTTTGGGCGGACGGGAAATGCTACGTCGTGTTTGCCTTTGCAAAGAGCAGGGCAGGCTTCAACTCCGAACTTGCGGTTTTCGAAACGGACGAACAGCTTGTAAGCTGTGCGCACTCTTACAAAAAGATTTACGACGGGCACGATATCAGCCCGAATATTGAGGGCCCCAAATTTCTGAAAAAGGGCAGATATTTTTACATTTTAGCCCCTGCGGGCGGTGTGAGTACGGGCTGGCAGGTTGCGCTGCGTTCCGAAAAAATATACGGACCGTATGAAACAAAAATTATTTTAACTCAGGGCGACAGCCCCGTCAACGGACCTCATCAGGGTGCGCTGGTCGATATCGACGACAGCAAAGAGAAGTGGGCTTTTCTGCATTTTCAGGATATGAACGCTTACGGCAGGGCGGTGCATCTTCAACCCGTAAAATGGGTGAACGACTGGCCCCTCTGCGGTGAAGTTACCGACGATAATCTTGCCGGTCATCCCGTATCCGACGGGGAATATCCCGTGGATATCAGAACCGATTTCAATATAGAGCCGTCGGACGGGTTCGACGGAGAGGGGCTTTCGCTCGTCTGGCAGGTTCCTGCAACGCCGAAAGCCGAATGGTTCGATATGAAAAAGGGCTTAAAGCTCAACTGCGTAAGCTACGATTACAATTCGATAGGGAATATGCCGCAGTTAATTATGCAGAAAGTGCCCTATCTCAACTTTTCAATCAAAACAAAATGCCGTCTTAACCTTTCGGAGGACGGTGACGAAACGGGCTTTGTCGTATTCGGCAGAACTTACGCATATATTTGCGTAGTAAGGCGCGGCGGACAGAATTTTCTGGAAATACGCAAGGGCGCAATAGACGGCGACGCTGATGAAACTCTGTGCCAGAGTCAGCCCTACGACGATAATTTCGTGACGTTTCAGATGTCTGCAAGATACGAGGACAAAAATAAGCTGACGTACCGCTTTACTTTCGGCGGAAGCGCGTTCACACACAAATTCTATGCGGATAAAGGAGTGTGGACGGGCGCAAAGATAGGCATATATGCCCGTTCGAGAAAGGATAGTCCGGGGTCTGCAACTTTCAAATATTTCAAAGCGGCGTGTACGGACAATAAATATAACAGGTGAAAAGGTGGAAAAGGTAAAGAAAAAATATACTCTTTTTACGGGGAAAGCGCTGTTCTTTCTTATATTCCCGATAGTGATAGAGTCGGCGCTGTCGATGTCGCTGGGAATGATAGACGGGCTTATGGCTTCGTACGCAAAGTCCGGAGCCGGCGACGATATCCTGACGGCGATTACCGACGTGGATCAGATTTCAAGTCTGATAATTCAGCTTTTCTCGGCGTTCGGCGTGGGAGGCGCGGTAATAACTTCCCAGCTGTTGGGAGCGGGAAAGGTAGAGAAAGCCAACAAGAGCGCCAAACAGCTTATCGTAATAATGCTTCTTATCTCGCTGTGCCTTACGGGGCTGTGTCTTGCTTTGAATCATCAGATAATAAATCTTCTGTTCGGTTCGGCGGGCGAGGGTACTAAGGAAAATGCGTATATCTATTTTTACATAAACGCGGCCTCGTTTCCGTTTCTGGCAATCTTCAATTCCTGCGCGGCGCTTTTAAGGGCGCAGAGAAAGAGCCTTAACACTATGCTTTCGGGTATAATAAGTTTCTTTCTGAATATCGGTTTTAACGCGCTGTTCATCTATGCTTTCAATCTCGGCATTGCCGGCGTTGCGCTCGGCACTCTGCTTGCGCGCATTTTCCCTGCGGCGTTCACTCTGTTTTTGCTCACGCGCAAAAAGAATACCGTCCGCATAAGGATTTTCGAAAAATTCCGTTTCAACGGAAAACAGCTTAAAAAAATTCTTCGTCTTGCTATTCCGAGCGGTATCGAAAACAGTCTGTTTCAGCTCGGTAAAATTCTTGTAATAGTGTTCATTTCCATTGCAAGTTATAATACCGTCGCGGGCTTCAACGAGCTTGGCGAAGAAATCCTCACCAACTATCATACGAGCGCGAACTCTGTCGCGTACAACGTCAACACTGTAGCCTCGATCGTCGGCAACGGAATAAACACTTCGATTCTGACGATAATAGGTCAGGCGGTGGGCACGGGCGAAATCGATCAGGTAAAATATTACGTTAAAAAAATGCTTGTGATAGGCTATATCGGCAACGCGTGCTGTGTGGCGTTCACCTTCGCAATGTCGCCGCTGCTGCTCAATTTCTACAACATTTCGGGCGAAGCGAGGGATATCGCCTGGAACTGTATTCTGCTGTGTCTGCCTATTCAGTTCGTAACTTATCCGCTGTCGTTCGGTATGCCTGCGGTTCTGAAAGCAAATTCCGATATGAAGTACGTTATGTGCTCGTCGGTGTGTTCTATGCTTTTAATGCGCGTGGGGCTGTGTTTTCTTCTTACCTGCGACGCGGTCGGCGCACACCTCGGCGCGATGGGGCTGTGGATAGGAATGGTTTCCGACTGGGTGTTGAGAAGCACGTTCTTCCTTTTAAGATATCTCAGCGGCAACTGGAAAAAATCTTCGGGGCTTTTGAAAGATTATCCCGACTACGGCGAAAGCGAAATTACCGCCGAACAGGAAATTTCAAAACTGTTTTCATAAAACCGAAAAGGGAGGAAATATGATTTTAGACAAATTCAGACTCGACGGCAAAGTCGCAATAGTTACGGGCAGCAACACGGGCTTAGGACAGGGGATATGCCGTGCTTTCGTTGAGGCAGGCGCGCTCGTCGCCGGCGTTTCTCGCCGTCCGAGCGACGAAACTGAGGCTATGCTCGGCGATAAATTTTATAACGTCATCGCCGATTTATCGACGATAGAGTCCGTTCCCGTAATCATTGAAAAGACGTTGAAAAAATTCGGAAAGATAGATATACTCGTCAACAACGCAGGCGTAATCAAACGTCAGGACAGTATTGAATTTTCAGAAGAAAACTGGGACAGCGTTTTAAACGTCAATCTAAAAACGGTGTTCTTTTTAACTCAGGCGGCCGCAAGGCAGTTTATAAAACAGAAGTCGGGAGGCAAGGTGATAAATATCGCCTCTATGCTCTCCTATCAGGGCGGAATCAGAGTTCCGTCTTATACGGCGTCCAAATCTGCGTTAAAGGGTGTTACGATGACGCTTTCAAACGAATGGGCGCAGTTCGGAATATGCGTGAACGCGATAGCCCCCGGATATATGGCTACGAATAACACACAACAGCTCCGTCAGGACGATGACAGAAGCGCGGACATTCTTTCAAGAATACCTGCCGGCAGGTGGGGCACGCCCGAAGACTTGGAGGGCGCGGCGGTCTTTTTGGCGTCGTCCGCGTCGGATTATGTAAACGGGTTTACGCTTGCCGTCGACGGCGGCTGGTTGGGTCGCTGACAATAAACTTCGTTCTACTGCGTCAACTTTACGCACCGCTGCAGTCACTTACTTCATTGTAAGCTCCCTTGCGGTTTACGCAGCTTCCTTGTATAACTCGCTTCTTGTCAGTGATCGTACGCCGTAAATTACTTTTTATTGAGGTGTATTTTATGAAAGTTTTATTAATTAACGGAAGTCCGAGGGCGGACGGTAATACTTTTACCGCGCTCAATGAAATGAAAAAGATTTTCGACGCCGAGGGTATCGGGACTCAAATCGTACATATCGGAAACAAAGCTATAAGGGGCTGTATCGCCTGCGGTTCCTGCTATAAAAACGGCAAGTGCGTTTTTGACGACAGCGTCAACGAAATTGCTCCGCTGTTCGGGGAATCCGACGGGCTTGTAGTGGGTTCACCCGTATACTATGCCTCGGCGAACGCAACTTTAATAGCGTTTTTAACAAGACTTTTTTACAGCGCGCATATCGACAAAACTATGAAAGTCGGCGCGTCTGTCGTCGCAGGCAGGCGCGGAGGTCTTACGGCGACCTATGACGAGCTGAACAAATTTTTCGCGATCGCAGGTATGCCGATTGCTTCGGGACAGTACTGGAACGGCGTTCACGGCAGGGATATAGGCGAGGCGCTGTCCGACGCCGAGGGCTTGCAGTCAATGCGCACTCTCGCGAAAAATATGGCGTTTTTGATGAAGAGTATATCGCTCGGCAAAGAAAAATTCGGTCTGCCCGAAAAGGAAAAACCTATCCGTACAAACTTTATAAGATAAGCAATGCACGGCGTAAAATTCCGCCGTGCATATTTTTTAATTAAACGCTTGCTTTATTTTTGTTTTGCTGTTATACTGAATTTACCACAAACAGAAATGAATAATCTTATATTACTCAGACACAATAGCCTTAGGCATTGTGTATCTCTTGTGTGCTAAGTAATATAAGGTTTTAGTATGCTTCTGTTTGTGTGGTAACAAATCGGAGATACTCGTGCGGTGTGTTTCCGTTTTGGAAACACATTTTTTTATTAAAGGAGTTTATTATGAAAAAACTTATTTCGGTGGCTATTGCGGGCGTTGCCGCGACAGCCTGCGCATTCGCTTTTACCGCTTGCGGAGGCGACAAGGAAACTACATACACGGTGACGGCAGACGAGTGGAAGACGGCGATAGCTTTATTGACCGACGCAAATACAAGTGTAGACTGCACTTGGAAATATGCTGAGGATGAATTTAATGCTGATTATTTTATGACGTATGATATCGTTAATCAGGCGTTGAAGTTCAAATATGTTTCTGCAGATGATTCAATTGATTATGTCTATGTGTGGAAAGGCGATAATTCTGATTATTTTATGAGCAGTACTTCGGATACGATTTCAAAAATCGATGAGCAGGAATTTAAGACGGGTGTAAATGATAACTTCTACGAGTATGCCGGCGGAAGAATACTTAAAGCTATTAAAAATAAATTTGCAGATTTCAGTTATAGCGAAGAGAAAAAAGAATATTCTTGCACTATTAATGAAACTATTCCCGACTATGCCGAAGACGGTGTCGGAGTAAACTTAGTCGTTAAATTTGAAAACGCAAAAATTGTAAGTATGGTCAGCACTCACGGTAATTCTGTTTATACATTTACATATAAGTATGACGGCGTTACGGTCATCGTCCCCGACAACATTAAAAACCTGCCTGTTACAGAGAGATAAAAACTTAATAATCCGCACGGAATAAAACAACGCCCGACGAATTTCGTCGGGCGTTTACCGTTTGATTAGCGATAAGCTATTTTTTTGTTTAAGTAATTAAGATACGCCGGTCAGGCATTTGGCTTGTCAGGCTTGCTTTGCGGCTAAAATAATCTTTTCGGCGAGCTGGGGAGGTACTTCCTCGTAGCGCAAAAACTCGGTTGTGAATTTGCCCTGTCCGCGCGTTAAGCCCCTTAAATCGGTTGCGTATTTGGTTATTTCCGCAAGCGGAACTTCGGCGGTCACCGTTGAAATTCCGTCCTCGGTATGGCTGTCGCAGATTCGTCCGCGTCGTTTGGATACGTCGCCAAGAACCGCGCCGAGGCAGTCGTCCGATACGGCGACTTTAAGTTTCATAACGGGCTCCAAAAGCGTGGGTTTTGCTTTCAGCATTCCGTCTTTGAATGCGAGCGACGCCGCCATTTTGAACGCCATTTCGGAAGAGTCCACGTCGTGATAGCTTCCGTCGAACAGCACCGCTCTCACGCCCGTAACGGGGTAATCAGCTAAAACACCCCTCGACATACATTCTTTAAGTCCCTTTTCGACCGCAGGTATGTACTGCTTGGGCACGGCTCCGCCGACAACCTCGTCGCCGAATTCGAACTCGGCTTCCGATGGCTCGAAGCGCACCTTGCAGTGTCCGTACTGACCGTGTCCGCCCGACTGCTTTTTGTGCTTGCCCTCGGCAGTGGCAACGGCTTTGATAGTTTCCCTGTAAGGAATTTTCGGTTCGGATAAAATTACGTCTATTCCGTATCTCGATTTTAATTTTTTTGCAAGAATTTCTATATGTATTTCGCCCTGACCGCTGACGATAAGCTCGCCTGTTTCGCTGTTCTTTTCAACCGAAAGGGTGCAGTCCTCTTCGCACATTTTAGAGAAACCCGAAAAAACTTTGTCCTCGTTCTTTTTATCTGCTGCCCTTACCGCAAGCGAAAGGCAGGGCTTGGGGAACGCGATGGGGTCGAACTGAATTTTAGTGCCCTGCGCGCAGAGCGAGTGGCCCGTAAGCGTGGCGTTTAGTTTATTGAGCGCGCCTATATCGCCTGCGCCGAGCTCGGTGACGAGTTCGGTCTTTTTGCCTTTAAGCAGGAAAATCTGACCTATGCGCTCCTCGCTGTCGGTGTTGGGGTTGTACACGGTCGTGCCCGATTTCAGTTTCCCCCTGAAAATCTTGATATAGCTGAGTTTTCCCGAATAGGGGTCGTGAACTGTTTTGAACACCTGCGCCGCAAGCGGTGCGTTTTCCTCGCAGGCGATGCTGACGATATCGTCTTTTTCAAGGTCGGTCGCAATGGCGTTAAGTCTTTCGTTTGCCGACGGCATATAACTGACGATTTCGTCTAAAAGGTTTATAACGCCCCTGTTGTAAAGCGCGCTGCCTGCCATTACGGGAATTACGCTGCCCGTGAGAATGCCTTTCCGTATGCCGTGTATAGTGTCCTCTTTGGACAGTTTTCCGTCGGAAAAATATTTGTCAAGCAGAATTTCGTCGTTTTCCGCCGCCGCTTCCATAAGGTTAGCCTGCATTTCTTCCATTTCGGTTTTGAGATTTTCGGGAAGGGCAACTTCTTTCGGCCCCGAAGTCGAAAACTCGTAGCACCTTTCCTGAATCGCGTTGACGTAACCCGTCATTTTTTCGCCGTCCATAACGGGTATCTGAATGGGAGCAAGCTTGCCTGCATACTTGTCTTTTAGTGCGGCGAGCGTGCCGACGTAGTCGGCGTTCGGCTTATCCATTCCGTTTATGAAAATTATCAGCGGTTTTTTTGCTTTGAGGCAGTATTCTATAACGGTTTCCGCGCCGATAGGAATAATTCCGTTCGCGCCGATAACGAGTATCGCCGCGCCGCAGGCGGAAAGTCCCTCTCTGCGTTCGCCCTCGAAGTCGTAAAACCCGGGAAGATCCAGAAGGTTGATTTTTACGCCCTTCCAGAACAGACAGGCGACCGAGGCGTAGACGGAAAGTTTTTTTGCTTTTTCAGCTTCGTCAAAGTCCAGAAACGCAGTGCCGTCCTCGACTCTGCCTATTCTGTCGATAGCTCCGCCGTTGAAAAGCATAGCTTCGCAAAGCGTCGTTTTTCCTTCGCCGCTGTGCCCGATGACCGCAATGTTTCTGATATTCTTTGCAGTAATATCCATATAATTTTTCCCCTTTATCAAATGATATTTATATTATACTATGGAAATGCGCGCTTTTCAATAGGCAAATTAAAATTTTTAAATAAAAAAACCCGACAGCCAGAACGCGGTCGAGTTAAGTCTGATTAGCGAAAAGCAAGTCAAGCGGTAAGGTATTAAGATACATCGCCAAGCGTAAGGCTTGTCAATCTTCCAAACCTAAAAGATAATCGGTTGTAACGTTAAAGTATTTTGCAAGCATTATCAATTCATCATAATTAGGTTTCGTTTCGCCAAGTTTCCATCTTGAAAACTTTTGCTTATAAATGCCTAAAGCTTTGCAAATTTCTTTTTGTTGCTTACCGCTGTTTTCAATTAATTCATTTAATCGTTGAACAAATAAATTCATATTTTTATCCTCTGAAAATATTGTAACAGAAAATGTGACCAAATACTTGACAATCACAAAAATTGTGACTATAATAAAAATACGAGGTGAAAAATGGAACGTTCGATTATTGATTATTTATTTGCTCCGGATAGCGGTATTCAGGGAAAAATTAGAAACAATGAAAATTATGCGGAATATCAGAGTTTGGCGGATAAAAATTACAAAAAACTTGAAAAAACGCTGAATGACGAACAAAAAGAAATACTTAATAAATTAGTTGACTGCTATTCTGACGCGGAATTTGAATCAAACGGGTTCTATTTCAAAGAGGGTGTAAAGCTGGGCGTGCGTTTCGTGTGTGAAAGTATGTCCGAATAATTCAATATTTTTTTGCAATATATTATACACGCGGTCGGAATATTCCGACTGCGTAAATTTTTGGAAATTTTTTTGAAAAACAGGCATAATTCGTTTGACTTAGGTTGATTTTTGGGTTATACTTGTCAAGTGTGTCAATATAGGCATTACTATGCTCTTTTGACCTTGTGTATAGGGTAGAGGCGTGAAGTTACTGCAAAATACCGTTCAGCTGACGGAACAGATAATTTACGCTGACAAATGTAGGGGCGCGATCCCTGCGACTAACCGCAGCTGATTTTTTATGTGAAAAGTTGCGATACACACGGTTGCGTTGACGGCATTAAGAAATTTGTTAGTATAATAAGGAGAAACAAAATGGCAGCACAGAAAATCAGAATTAAGTTGGCAGCTTACGATCACGAGCTCGTGGATTTGGCGGCTTCGCGCATCGTTGAAACGATGAAGAAAGGCGGAGCGAAAATTTCGGGACCCATCCCCCTTCCCACAGAAAGGGAAATAATCACTATTCTGCGTTCACCCCACAAGTATAAGGACAGCCGCGAGCAGTTCGAGCAGAGAACGTATAAGAGAATTATCGACATCTACACGCCTAACGCTAAGCTGTTGGATACGGTTCAGCTTCCTGCAGGCGTTGACATTAAAATCAAACTCTGATGCGTCTTTGCAATTAAAGCGCTGTAAAACACAGAGTTGATTACGGCAAAACTATATAACATTATTAATAATATAGATACTCTACGATTTACAGACGACGGTATATACCTTATATATAAGACGGCGGAACGGTAAACGCGGTATCTGAGAAAAAATATTTTGGAGGATCTTTATTAATGAATAAAGCAATCATCGGACGTAAAGCCGGAATGACGCAGATATTCACGGCAGAGGGAAAGGTAATTCCCGTAACGGTCATCGAGGCAGGCCCCTGCCCGATAGTGCAGATCAAAACCGTAGAAAAGGACGGCTACTCGGCTCTGAAGCTCGGTTTTGGCGAGGCAAAGGAAAAAACACTCACGAAACCCGAATTGGGTCAGTACAAGAAAGCGGGCGTAAAGCCCTGCAAAGTGCTTAAAGAATTCCGCCTTGCGGAGCTTGCATCGTACGAAGTCGGAAAGGAAGTAAAAGTTGACGTGTTCAGCGCAGGCGATAAAGTCGACGTTCACGGAACTTCGAAAGGTCACGGTTTCTCCGGCGTTATCAAGAGATGGAATCAGCACAGACTTAAAGAAACTCACGGCGTCGGCCCCGTGCACAGAGAACCCGGTTCAATGGGCTCGATAAGCGATCCGTCGAGAGTATTCAAGCACAAAAACCTGCCCGGTCACTACGGCGTAGAAGCTACGACGGTACAGAATCTTGAAATCGTCAAGGTAGACACCGAAAGAAACTGCCTTCTTATCAAAGGTTCGGTTCCCGGTGCAAACGGAAGCATCGTTACCATAAACGACACCGTTAAATAAGGAGTATTGAAATGCCTACAATTAAAGTATATAAAATGGACGGCAAAGAGGCCGGCACGATAGATTTAAGCGAAAAGGTATTCGGCGCAGAGTATAACGAACCGCTCATTCATCAGGCGGTTGTTACAAGACTTGCGAACGAAAGACAGGGCACGAAATCCACTCTTACCCGTACGGAAGTAAGGGGAGGCGGAAGAAAGCCGTGGAGACAGAAAGGCACGGGCAACGCAAGGCAGGGTTCCATCAGGGCTCCGCAGTGGATAAAGGGCGGCGTCGTATTCGCTCCCAAGAGCCGTGATTTTTCCAAGGATATGAACAAGAAGGCAAAGGTTGCGGCTTTGATTTCCGCACTTTCCAAAAAGGTTGCAGACGGCGAACTTTTGGTTGTTGACAAACTCGAAGTCAAGGAAGGCAAAACCAAGGAAATGGTAGCTTTTCAGAAGGCTTTGAAGCTGGACAAGTCCGCAGTAGTCGTAATGGACAACGATGACGTCAAGGTAATCAGAGCGGCGGCGAATATCGAAAAATTCACCACGCTTCCCGTACAGCAGATTTCAACCTACGAAGTCGTCGCAAATCAGAAAGTCGTTATGACAAAAGCGGCGGTTGCAAAAATAGAGGAGGTCTACGGAGAATAATGTTTGCAGAAGATATTATAATTAAACCTCTTTTAACTGAAAAGGGTTACGACGGTCTGGCTGATAAAAAGTATATGTTTATCGTCAGAAAGTCGGCTGATAAGACACAGATCAAGCAGGCTGTTGAAAAGCTTTTCGGGGTTGACGTCAAATACGTAAACACCGTGAATTGCAAGGGCAAGCTTAAAAGAATGGGCAGAAACGAAGGTTACACGCCCGACTACAAGAAGGCGATCGTACAGCTTACGGCTGATTCCAAAGCGATTGAGTTCTTCAACTCGTTATCGTAAGGAGGACAAGGATTATGGCAGTTAAAAGGTATAAACCGACTTCCCCGTCCCGTCGTTTTATGACGGTAAGCGCATACACCGAACTCACGGGCGACAAACCCGAAAAGAGTTTGCTTACGGATAAGCGCAAATCGGGCGGAAGAAACAATCAGGGTAAAATCACCGTTCGTCATATCGGCGGCGGAAACAGAACCAAATACAGAATCATAGATTTCAAGCGCAACAAGGACGGAATTCCGGCAACGGTCAAGAGTATTCAGTACGATCCCAACAGATCGGCTCACATCGCTTTGCTTGCTTACGCCGACGGCGAAAAGAGGTATATCCTCGCTCCCATCGGACTTAATGCGGGCGACAAGGTGCTCTCCGGCAAGGGCGCGGACATCAAGGCGGGCAACTGCCTCGCGCTTGCGGATATCCCCGTAGGTACGATCGTTCACGCAATCGAGCTGCAGCCCGGCAGAGGCGCGCAGATCGCAAGAGCGGCCGGTATGTCGGCTCAGATAATGGCAAAAGAGGGGGCTTACGCAACCTTGAAAATGCCTTCGGGCGAAATGAGATACGTTCCCGTTAAGTGCAAGGCTACGATAGGTCAGGTAGGCAACGTCGAGCACGAGATTATTCACCTCGGCAAGGCGGGCAAGACGAGATATCTCGGAATCAAACCCACCGTCCGCGGTGCGGTTATGAACCCCTGCGACCACCCTCACGGCGGCGGCGAAGGCAAGAGCCCTGTCGGACACGCAGGTCCTATGACCCCCTGGGGCAAGCCTGCTCTCGGTTATAAGACCAGAAAGAAGAAAAATCCCACTTCAAAGTTCATTTTGAAGAGAATTAATTAAGGAGGAATATTAAATGTCAAGAAGCGTTAAGAAAGGACCTTATGCCGAAGGAAGACTTATGGCAAGGATCGAGGCGATGAACGCTGCCGGCGAGAAGAAGGTCGTCAAGACCTGGTCGCGCGCGACAACGATATTCCCCGAAATGGTAGGACACACTATTGCGGTTTACGACGGAAGAAAACACGTTCCCGTATATGTAACCGAAGATATGGTAGGATGCAAGCTCGGCGAGTTCGCGCCTACGAGAACGTTCAAGGGGCACGCGGCTAAAACCGCCAAGAAGTAAGGAGAAGTTACGTTATGGCAAGCAATATGAATAAAAAGAAAGAAAGAATTGAAGCCAACAAGGATAAACGTCCTTACGCAAAGGCTAAATATCTCAGACTTTCACCCTATAAGGTAAGAACGGTTCTTGCGCTCATCCGCGGTAAATCCGTAGACGAAGCGGAAGCTATACTCACCTATTGCGATAAGGGCGGAAGCGCGGAAGTCAAGAAAGTTCTTCTCTCGGCCGCTGCAAATGCAGAACACAATCAGGGTATGGACAGGGGCGATTTATACGTCGCAGAGGCTTTTGCCGACGGCGGTCCCCACCTCAAAAGAATGCAGCCCGTTTCCAAGGGAAGGGGTCACGCGATTTTGAAGAGAACGAGCCACATCACTGTAATACTCGATGCGAAGAAGGTATAAGGAGAAGAGATATGGGACAGAAAGTTAATCCTCACGGTTTAAGAGTCGGTATAATAAAGAGCTGGGACACCCAGTGGTATGCAGATAAGAAATCGTTCGGCGCAAATCTTAAAGAAGACAATGTGATCCGTACCTTCATCAAGAAGAAGTACTACGACGCCGCTATCAGCAAGATAACCATCGTAAGGGCAGCGAATAAGGTTGAAGTAGGTATCTACACTGGCCGCCCCGGCGTGCTTATCGGCAAAGCCGGCTCGGAAATAGAAGTTATCAAGAAGGACCTTGCTTCTCTCACCAAGGGCAAGGCAATTATAATCAACGTCAGAAAAGTTGAAAAGATCGATCAGGACGCACAGCTTGTGGCAGAGTCTGTCGCGGCTCAGCTTGAAAAGCGCGTATCTTACAGAAGAGCCGTAAAACAGCAGATCGCAAAGGTTGCAAAGACCGGCACGAAGGGCGTCAAAATCACCGTCAGCGGTCGTCTTGACGGCAGAGAAATCGCAGGAAGCGAAAGTTATCACGACGGTTCGATCCCTCTTCAGACGTTGCGTGCAGACATCGATTACGGCTTCGCCGAAGCTCACACCACGTTCGGTGTGCTCGGCATCAAGTGCTGGATCTATAAGGGCGAAGTCCTTACCGGCAATAAGAAGCTGGCAATCTCGGAGGGAGGCGAAGAATAATTATGTTAATTCCTAAGAGAGTTAAAAGAAGAAAACAGCACAGGGGCAACTTGAAGGGCACTGCGCAGAAGGGAAATAAAATCGCTTACGGTGAATACGGCCTTGTTGCCGAAAGCGCGGCAAGAATCACTTCCCGTCAGATAGAGGCGGCGCGTATCGCAATGACGAGATTTATCCGCAGAGGCGGTAAAGTCTGGATAGATATCTTCCCTCACAAGCCTATCACAAGGCACCCTGCCGAATCCCGTATGGGTTCCGGTAAAGGCTCGGTAGAATACTGGGTAGCTATTGTAAAGCCCGGCAGAGTTATGTTCGAAATGGCAGGCGTTGCCGAGGACGTTGCAAGAGAAGCTATGCGTCTTGCAAGTCATAAGCTTCCCGTCAAATGCAAGTTCATAAAGAAAGAAGAGGTGGAAGCTAATGAAGGCTAAGGAAATAGTTAATTTAAGCGACGAAGAGCTTGAAGCTAAGCTTAAAGAATTGAAGAGCGAACTTTTCAACCTGCGTTTCCGCCAGGCGAGCAGACAGCTTGACAACCCCCTGTCGATAAACCTTATCAAGAAGGATATCGCGCGTGTGAACACGGTTATCCGTGCAAGGCAGTTGAAGGCTTAAGGAGGCAGACGATGGAAGAAAGAAATCTTCGTAAAGAGAGAGTGGGGCTCGTGGTTTCGGACAAGATGGATAAGACCGTAGTGGTTGCAGTCACCGAAAAGACAAAACACCCCCTCTATAAAAAGACGATAACGAGAACCACCCGTTTCAAGGCGCACGACGAAAACAACGAGTGCGGCGAGGGCGACAAGGTGAGAATAGTCGAAACGCGTAAACTGTCGAAGGATAAGAACTGGCGCGTGGCTGAGATAGTAGAGAAGGCTAAGTAATTCAGCCGACTTTGCATATACTTCGCAATTCGTCGTTGTGCTTGCGTTTTGCTAAGGTCATTTACTTCTGTGTAAACTCCCTGTCGCAAATCCGCGCACGCCTTGACTTGCTTGTATCTTCAAAGTCGTAAATTGCAAATTATGGTTTAAAAGTTATGATTGTATCTGCGGTTTAATGCAGAGCGGGGCTCTCCCCTCGCTTATGTAGATCGGGAACAATCCTCTGCAAAATTTATTAGTTGTAAGTTTCAAATTTAAAGGAGTAAATTTATGATACAACCTCAGACAAGGCTCAAAGCCGCAGACAACAGCGGCGCTAAAGAGCTTATGTGTATAAAGGTGCTCGGCGGTTCGTTCAGAAAGACCGCAAACATAGGCGACGTTATCGTATGTTCCGTCAAGACTGCCAACCCCGGCGGTGCGGTCAAGAAGGGCGAAGTGGTTAAAGCGGTAATCGTTCGCACGGCAAAGGGCATCAGGCGCGAAGACGGTACTTACATCAGATTCGATGAAAATGCCGCAGTAATAATCGGTAACAATCAGGAGCCCCGCGGAACGCGTATCTTCGGACCGATTGCAAGAGAACTGAGAGAAAAGAACTATATGAAAATAATATCTCTCGCACCCGAAGTGCTTTAAGGGAGGGAAGAAGCTATGAACGTAAAATTGAATGATAATGTTTTGGTTATCACCGGTAAGTATGCGGGCAAGCAGGGCAAAGTAGTTGCCACTTCTCCTAAGAGCGGAACGGTGGTTGTGGAAGGCGTGAATATCCACAAGAAATCACAGAAAGCAAGAAAGGCTAACGAAGTTTCGAAAATCGTCGAAAAGGAAGCTCCCATCGACGTATCCAACGTTATGGTCGTCTGCCCTTCGTGCGACAAGGCTATCCGTATAAAGTACAACGTCGAGGGCAAGGAAAAACACAGAGTTTGCCCCAAGTGCGGCGCAGTGCTTGACAAGGCTTATTCCGGCAAGGGCGGAAAGACTGCCAAGAAGGAAGAGCCGAAGAAGCGCGTAAGAAAGCGTGCAAAGAAGGAAGAGGCGGAAACTGCGGCTCCTTCCGAGGATAAGGCAGAAGAGTAAGGAGGGGAATTATGGCTGCAAAAGTGTATAAATCAAGAATAATCGAAAGCTATGAAAAAGAAGTAGTCCCCGCGCTTACCAAAAAATTCGGTTACAAAAACCCGATGCAGGTTCCTAAGCTTGTAAAGATAGTGATAAGCTCGGGTTTAGGCGACATAAAGGACAATGCAAAGTCCATTCAGATGGCACAGAACGAGATCAAGCAGATCGCAGGTCAACAGCCTGTACTCTGCAAGGCAAAGAAGTCGGTTGCAAACTTCAAAGTCCGCGAAGGTATGACGATAGGTATTAAAGTTACGCTCCGCGGCAAGATGATGTACGATTTCTACGATAAGCTCGTATCTTTGGCTCTTCCCAGAGTCCGCGACTTCAGGGGCGTTCCCGCCGACAGTTTCGACGGCAAGGGAAACTACTGTATGGGCTTAAAGGAACAGCTTGTTTTCCCCGAGATCCAGTACGATCAGGTCGAGAAAATAAGAGGTATGGATATCTGCTTCGTAACAACCGCCAAGACGGATGAAGAAGCCAGAGAGCTTTTAAGGGCGATGGGTATGCCCTTCAAGAAGTAAGGAGAAAGTTATGGCAAAGAAAGCAATGATAAACAAGCAGCAGAAGCCTGCTAAATACTCAACGAGAGCGTATACGAGATGTTCCATTTGCGGAAGACCTCACGCAGTTCTCCGCAAGTACGGAGTTTGCCGTATCTGTTTCAGAAACCTTGCTTACAAGGGACAAATTCCCGGTGTCAAGAAATCAAGTTGGTAAGAGAGGTGTAGTTATGACAGATCCGATAGCAGATATGCTCACTCGCATCAGAAATGCGATTATGGTAAATAAAGACACGGTTGAGGTTCCCTCATCCAATATGAAGAAAGCAATTGCGGATATTTTGCTCGAAGAGGGCTATATTTCCGATTTGAAACTCGTCGAGGACGGCTATAGCGGCAAGCTTTTGATTACGCTTAAATACGTCGGCAAAAAGCAGTCGGTTATAAACGGACTCAAAAGAATTTCAAAGCCCGGTCTCCGCTCGTATTCCGGCGTAGAAGATATGCCTAAGGTTTTAGATGGTTTGGGTATCGCAATTCTTTCAACGAACAAAGGAATAATGACGGACAGGAAAGCTAAGGCTGCCAACGTTGGCGGCGAAGTGCTTTGCTATATCTGGTAAGGAGGTAATTTAGATATGTCAAGAATAGGTAAATTACCCGTAGCAATTCCCGCCGGCGTTACCGTCGAATTCAACGGCGGAGTTATAACGGTAAAGGGCGCAAAGGGTACGCTTACGCAGGACGTCGCAGGCGGTATCGATATTAAAATCGAGGGCGCGGAAGCTCACGTCGTCAAGACGGGCACGGCTCCTTCGGACGAGGCTAAACACGGTTTGTACAGAGCGCTTCTTCACAATATGGTCGTCGGCGTGACCGAAGGCTACAAGAAGACCTTAAAGGTAAACGGCGTAGGTTGGAAGGTTGCAAAACAGGGCAACAAGCTCGTTATGAACGTCGGCTTTTCCCACCCCGTTGAATTTGTCGAAACAGACGGCGTTAAGCTCGAATGTCCTTCGCAGAACGAAATAGTCGTTTCCGGCATCGACAAGACGAAAGTCGGTCAGGTCGCCGCAAATATCCGTAAAATAAGAGTTCCCGAACCCTACCACGGTTACGGCATCGCATACAGCGACGAAGTTATCGAGAGGAAGGAAGGTAAGACGGGAGGCAAAGGCAAAAAATAAAATTCGGCTTATCATATATCACACAATACGGTGTCAGGTTCCGCTTTTTTCGGGTCGTGTACTTCTGTGTACATTCCCCTCAAAAATGCTCGCCTTCCTTGTCTTGTGTGCATCTGATAATCCGAGACCGCTTAGGTTTTGCCTTATTAAGGAGAATTTATTATGATTAAAATGATAGATAAAAATGCAGAAAGACAGCGCCGTCATACAAGGGTAAGAAAGAAAATTACCGGTACGGCACAGACTCCGCGCCTCAACGTTTACAGAAGTCTGAACCATATTTACGTTCAGATAATCGACGATACGAAAGGCGTTACGCTCTGCTCGGCTTCGACTATGGAAAAGGCCGTCAAGTCCGAAATCAAGGATATGACCAAGACCGACGCCGCAAAAGCAGTCGGCAAGGCCGCCGCTAAAAAGGCGCTCGACTTAGGTATCAAAGAAGTCGTTTTCGACAGAGGCGGTTATCTCTATACGGGACGTGTACAGGCAGTGGCAGACGGCGCAAGAGAAGCCGGACTCAATTTCTAAGGAGCTAATTATGGAAGAAAAGAAAGAAAGACCTGCAAGAAGAGAAAGAGCAAAAAGGCAGGAAGACGACGGGCTTATCAAAAAGCTTATACAGGTAAACAGGGTTACCAAAACCGTAAAGGGCGGTAGAAATATGCGCTTTGCGGCTCTCGTGGTCGTCGGCGACGGCAACGGTTCGGTAGGCTACGGCACGGGAAAATCAAAGGAAGTTCCCGAAGCTATCGAAAAAGCTACGGCTCAGGCTAAAAAGGCTATGAGAAAAGTCAACCTCAAAGAAACTTCCATTCCTCATACCGTAACGGGTGTGTTCGGCAGAGGCTCGGTTCTTATGATGCCTGCTTCCGAAGGTACCGGCGTTATCGCAGGCGGACCCGTCCGTGCGGTTATGGAAGCCGCAGGCGTAAAGGATGTCAGAACCAAGTCGCACGGCACTTCCAATCCTATCAACTGCGTAAAGGCTGCCGTCAACGGACTTTACGAGCTGATGTCCCCCGAAGACGTTGCTTCGGCACGCGGAAAGAGCGTGGAAGAATTATCACTTTAACGGAGGAGCGTAATGATTAAGGTAACGCTTATTAAAAGTGCGTCCAACGAAACCAAGACGGTCAAAGCCACTGTTGCGGCGCTCGGACTCAAAAAAATAGGAAGTACAAAGACCTTTGACGAAAATTCTGCCAACTTAGGACAGATAAAAAAGGTTGCATACCTTCTTAAAATAGAAAAGGAAGGTGACAAATAATGAGAATAGATACATTATCGCCTGCCGAGGGCGCAACGACGCGCACCAAAAGGCTCGGCAGAGGAATAGGCTCCGGTCACGGCAAAACTTCGTGTAAAGGACATAAAGGTCAATGGGCACGTTCGGGCGGCGGCGTCCGTCCCGGTTTCGAGGGCGGTCAGATGCCTTTGGCAA
The DNA here is from genome assembly GCA_910583545.1 of uncultured Christensenella sp. GTDB lineage: Bacteria > Bacillota > Clostridia > Christensenellales > Borkfalkiaceae > Coproplasma. Next base: position 173,618 of record CAJTXM010000001.1, read on the forward strand.
GACGTATTCCCAAACGCGGCTTCCACAACAAGTGGGCAACGCGCTACACGATCATAAATTTAAGCCAGCTTGAAAAGGTTGCGGCAGGCACCGTCGTCGATTTCGACTACGTTTGCGCTAACAACCTTGCAAAGGACGTCAAGAATTCCGCTGGACTCAAAGTCCTCGGCACGGGCGAACTCAAAGTCAAGCTCACCGTAAAAGCCGCAAAATTTTCCGAAAGCGCTAAGACGGCAATAGAAAAAGCCGGCGGAACCTGCGAAATCGCAGAATAATACTCAGCGGAAGGCGTTTGGATGCGCCTTCGACAAAGAGGTTCAAAATGTTTGAAACAATAAAAAATTGTTTTAAGGTAAAGGAAATCAGAAAGAAGATATTTATTACTCTTCTTCTGCTTCTCATCTTCCGTCTCGGCTGTTATATTCCCGTTCCGGGCATCGACGTTGATACGTTCAAAAGTTATATTAACGACGGAAGCTTTTCTTTCCTTGAAATTTTAACCAGCATAACGGGCGGTTCGCTTGCCAACGCAACGCTGTTTGCGCTCGGTATAAGCCCCTACATCAATGCGTCGATTATAATTCAGCTTCTTACCGTCGGTATTCCGGCGCTTGAACGTATGTCCAAGCAGGGCGAAGAAGGCAGGAAGAAAATCGCGCAGATAACCCGTTACGTTACGATCGCGCTTGCAGTTGCGCAGGCAATCGGTATCGTTATCAACTTCGGTATGCAGAGCGACGCTATCAAACTCTCGCTCTTCGGTCACTATGCAAACGGCAGCGGAATTTCCGAAACGGGCGCTAAGTGGATAGCGGGGATTTTCTTAACGGTCGTATATACTGCGGGTGCAATGCTCGTTATGTGGATCGGCGAAAGAATTACCGAGTACGGAATTTCCAACGGCATTTCGCTTATTATCTTCATCGGTATTATTTCGACCGCAGGTCTTACCATCGTTGAAAAATTCAAACTCGCTTTCACGGGCACTCCTTCGGTTCTTTGGGAGCTGTTAGGTTTCGCAATTCTTACAGTTCTTGAATTCACCGCGATAGTCGCAGTCGACTTATCCGAGAGAAGAATACCCGTCCAGTACGCAAAACAGGTAAAGGGCAGGAAGATGTACGGCGGACAGTCTTCGGTTATCCCCATCAGGATTTCCGGTTCGGGCGTTATGCCCCTCATCTTCGCGTTTGCGATAATTTCCTTCCCTCAGATGATTATCTCCCTGTTCTGGCCCGACAGTTCGGCGAACGCTGGGCTCAACGAGTGGTTCTCGGCTACGGGCGCCTGGTACGGACAGCTCATCTATATGATAACGCTCTGCGTTCTCATTTTCGCATTTGCATTCTTCTATCAGTCGATGCAGTTCAATCCCGAGGACGTTTCAAAGACCATTCAGCAGAACGGCGGTTTCATTCAGGGCATAAGACCGGGCAGACCTACTGCCGACTATCTCAAAAAGATATCCAACAGAATAACGCTCTTCGGCGCGATCTATCTCTCGCTTGTTGCGTTCATTCCGTCGCTTATCTCGATGATAGCTCTGAGTCTTCTCAACGTAACGGATACGGCGCTTCTGTCGGTATTCTCGACTACGGGTATTCTCATCGTGGTTTCGGTTGCGTTGGAGCTTGACAAACAGCTTGAATCGCAGCTGATGATGAAAAACTATAAGGGCTTCCTCAAATAAAATGCGTATATACTTCGCATAACGGTGTTGTCTTTACGTTTTTGCTCAGTCATTTACGTCTATGTAAACTCTTTCGCAAAATCCGCAGACGCCTTGTTCTGCTTGTATCTCCACATTTTATAAAGGTGGTAATATTTATATGAAAATAATTTTACTCGGCGCACCGGGCGCCGGCAAAGGCACTCAGGCAAGCAGAATTGCAGGCAAATACAAGCTTTTGCACATTTCGACCGGAGATATATTCCGCGCCAACATAAAAAACGGCACCGAAATCGGTAAGATTGCAAAATCTTACACCGATTCGGGCAGGCTCGTCCCCGACGAGGTCACCTGTGAAATCGTAAAGGACAGGCTGAGCTGGAAGGACGCCGGACAAGGTTATATGCTCGACGGTTTTCCGCGCAATCTGTTTCAGGCTCAGCAACTCGACAAATTCGCAGATATCGATATCTGTCTGAATATCGACGTCGACGAAAGCCTTCTTATGGACAGAATCTGCGGTCGCCGTATGTGCGCGTGCGGTGAAAGCTATCACGTTTCCACGCTTCAGGGCAGTGAAACCTGCGCAAAGTGCGGAGGTAAGCTGTACCAGCGTCCCGACGACGTTCCCGAAACGGTCAAAACAAGGCTTTCGACCTATAAGTCGCAGACTGCGCCTCTTATCGAGTACTACAAATCTCAGGGTAAGCTTTATAGCGTAACAAGCGGAGAGGGCAGTCCCGACGACGTGTTCGTACAGATTTGCGCAATTTTAGATAAGTTTTTAAATGATTAAGATCAAAACCGAAAAAGAAATAGAATATATGCGCGAAAGCTGCCGTATCGTCAGGGAAACGCTCGATTTCGTAGGCAGGAATATCAAAGCGGGTATGACTACCAAGGACGTGGACGAACTCGTCTATAAGTATATCACTTCCTGCGGAGCCTATCCCTCCGAACTCGGTTATGACGGTTATCCGGCAAGCTCCTGCGTTTCGGTAAACGAGGTGGTCGTTCACGGAATACCGTCGGACAGAGTTATCCTCGACGGCGACATCGTAAGCGTGGATATCACAGCCGAAAAGAACGGCTATCACGGCGACGCGTGCAGAACTTTTCTGATAGGTAACGTTTCAGAGGAGAAAAGACGGCTCGTTAAAGTGACGGAAGAATGTTTTTTCAAGGCAATAGAGGGCTTGCAGGCAGGCGTTCCTCTGTACGATATCGGTTATAAGGTTCAGACCCACGCCGAAGCAAACGGTTACAGTGTAGTCCGTGCTCTCACGGGGCACGGGATAGGCAGAGAAATGCACGAAGATCCTGCCGTTCCCAACTACGGAAGAGCGGGCACCGGCATAAGATTGAAGAGCGGAATGACTATCTGCATAGAGCCTATGGTCAACGCCGGTACGCATAAGGTCAATTTCAGTCAGACGGACGGCTGGACGGTGACTACCGCGGACGGACTTCCGTCGGCGCACTACGAAAATACCGTTCTGATAAAAGATGACGGCGTAGAGATTTTAACGTTATAATCTTTGTGAGATTTTTATGAAGTTGAAAATTCCTATGATAGGCGGTATATGCCAGAGCACTCAGGGCAGGGACAAGGGAAGATATTATCTTATCAAGCTGATATATCCCGACGGTTCAGTGGGCGTCGTGGACGGCAATTTCAAAAAACTTGCCACTCCGAAGCGTAAAAACATTAAACACGTCAGGTTGTTGCCCGAAAAAGCCGAAACTATCGCTTTGAAACTTATCGACGGCAGACAGGTCTTTGACACGGAAGTGTATTCCGCGCTTAAAGGTTACAACTGCCCGAAGCCCGAAGTGGAACAGTAAATATTTTGAGAGGTTGCGTGTGTCAAAAGACGACGTTATAGAAGCCGAAGGAAAGGTAATAGAGTGCCTTCCGAACGCGAACTTTAAAGTTAAACTAACAAACGGATACGTAATTACAGCCTATATTTCGGGCAAATTGCGTATGAACTATATCCGCATAATCGAGGGCGATAACGTCAAGCTTGAAATGAGCCCTTACGATTTGACCAAAGGCCGCATTACCTGGCGCAGTAAAAACTGAGCGAACAATGCAAACGGCGGAACGACCGCTCTAACAAAGAAAAAAATTTGAGCATAAACAGCCGAAATTTTTTGTGAGGAAAATTAAAATGAAATAACGGCGCAAGCAGGGTTTCCCTGCGCCCGCGCACTCAATTTGTGGCTACGCCACCTCAGTGGAGTGAATTTTTGCGATTATATAATAAGTTTGCCATTAAAATCGCAAAAAGAGAGGCAACGCCTCTCAAATCACGAAAAAATTGAAGGCGCTTAAATAGCCGAAATTTTTTGTGAGGATATTTTTTATGAAAGTCAGACCTTCTGTAAAGCCTATGTGCGATAAATGCAAAGTAATCAAGAGAAACGGAAAAGTAATGGTTATTTGTAGTAAAAACAAGAGCCATAAACAGCGTCAGGGCTAATTTCGCTTAAAATAAGCATCGCATTACGGCGTTGCCTTTACGCACCGCTTCGGTTACATGCTTCGTGTATGCTCCCTTGCGGTTTACGCTGGCGCCTTGTACTGCTTGCTTCTTTTAACCGAAATACCGCTTTGCGGGTTTTATAGCGTAACTATTTATCCTGCCGGCTCTTTCACGTTTTAACCGCGTTGAAACGGTTTGCAGGGCGCTGTATAATAGCAGAAAACTATTTCTGTTTGAATTTTCAGCTACATTCCGAAATTTTAAGCTGAAAGTTAAACGGGTTGACATAACAAAACATTTTAAAATTTAACGGAGGAATTAAATCTATGGCACGTATTGCCGGTGTGGATTTACCAAGAGAGAAGAGAATAGAGATAGGGCTTACCTATATTTACGGTATCGGCTTGAAGACGTCGCAGAAGATTCTCGCTGCGACGGGCGTTGACCCCGATACAAGAGTTAAGGATCTGGACGAAACAACCGTTTCGAAACTCAGAGAATACATCGACCATAATTACAGGGTCGAGGGCGAACTCAGAAGCGAAGTTTCGCTCAACATCAAAAGGCTTATGGAAATCGGATGCTATCGCGGTATCCGTCACAGAAAGGGTCTGCCCGTAAGGGGACAGTCCACAAAGACCAACGCAAGGACGAGAAAAGGTCCGCGCCGTACGGTCGCTAAGAAGAAGGGAGCAAAGTAAGGAGGTAAGGTATGGCAGGAAATACTAAAAAGCAGACTACGAGAAAGCGTAGAGAGCTTAAAAAAGTCGACAAAGGTCAGGTACACATTCAGTCGACCTTCAATAACACGCTCGTTACCGTTACCGATTTACAGGGCAACGTTATAAGCTGGTCAAGCGCAGGCAGTCTCAACTTCAAGGGTTCGAGAAAGGGAACGCCGTTCGCGGCGCAGATGGCTTGCGAAACCGCTGTAAAGCAGGCAAAAGAACACGGACTCCGTTCTGCGGAAGTTTACGTTAAAGGCCCCGGCGCAGGCAGGGAGTCGGCTATAAGAGCAATAGGCGCGTGCGATGTCGAAATCACGCTGATTTCGGACGTATCGCCTATTCCCCACAACGGATGCAGACCGCCTAAGCGTCGTAGAGTATAATCGGAGGTAAAGATAATAATATGGCAACGTACAGAGAAGCAAAATGCCGTCTTTGCAGAAGAGAGGGCGGAAAATTGTTTTTAAAGGGCGACAAGTGCTACACAGGCAAGTGCCCGTTTGAAAAAAGACCTACGCCTCCGGGTGTGCACGGCGCAGGCAGAAAGAAAGTGTCCGAATACGGTCAGCAGCTCCGCGAAAAGCAGAAGGTTAAGCGTATTTACGGCGTACAGGAAGGTCAGTTCCGCGCATATTACGAGAAAGCCGACAGAATGAAAGGCATCACCGGTGAAAATATGCTTTCGCTTTTGGAGCGCAGACTCGACAACGTTATCTTCCGTATGGGTATCGGCGCAAGCCGTTCACAGGCAAGACAGCTTGTCAATCACGGACATTTCCTTGTAAACGGAAAGAAGGTGAACATTCCCTCCTATATAATCAAGGTCGGAGACGTTATTACGGTCAAAGAAAACAAAACTTCGAATAAGTATTTCGAATCGATAAAAGCTATGAAAGTCGGCGTAATGCCCAAATGGCTTGAATTTAACCCCGAAAAGTTGGAAGGCAAAATTTTATCGCTTCCCGCAAGAGATGATATCGACAGCCAGATAGCAGAGCATATGATTGTCGAGTTGTACTCCAAGTAATAACTGAATCCAAGGAGGTAACAATATGATCGAAATGGATATGCCGAAAATCGAAGTGGAAGAAAGCGAGGACCAGTCCTATGCGAAAGTCGTCGTCGAACCGCTCGAAAAAGGCTTCGGTCTTACAATAGGCAACTGCCTTAGAAGAATACTGCTTTCCGCACTTCCCGGAGCGGCTGCACAGGGTATAAGATTTCTTGACGGAACCGTAAAACACGAATTTTCGGCAGTGGCAGGCGTCAAGGAAGACGTGACCGAGATAATACTCAACTTAAAAACGCTTGCAATAAAAACCAAAGTTACAGACAAGGACTACGTAAAGGTCGTTCACCTTTATAAAGAAGGTCCCTGTGAGGTAAAGGCAAGCGATATTTCCGAAGATGCGGAAATCGAAATAATCAACGGCGACCAGCATATCTGCACCGTGGACGCAGGCGGTAAGATAGATATGGAAATAACCATCGGCAGAGGCAGAGGTTACAAGGGCGCGGATCATACCAGAACCGAGCTACTTGATTACATCCCTATCGACTCGATATATACGCCCGTCAAAAAGGTCAACTATTCGGTTGAGAATACGCGCGTCGGACAGAAAACCGACTACGACAAGCTCACGCTTGAAATCACGACCAACGGCGCGTTCAGTGCAAAAGAAATCGTGTCGCTCGCCGCTAAAATTATGCAGGACCACATAACCCTGTTCGTCGATCTTTCGGACAGCATAAAGGAAATGGATATTCTCGTCAAGAACGAGGATGACAAACAGCAAAAGATACTCGCTATGCAGATCGAAGAGATGGACTTGTCCGTCCGTTCGTACAACTGCTTAAAGCGCGCAAACATTCATACCGTAGAAGATTTGACCAAAAAGACGGAAGACGAAATGCTGAAAGTAAGAAACTTAGGCAGGAAGTCTTTGGACGAGGTTATCTTGAAGCTTCAATCCTACGGATTAACACTTGCAAACAAGGAGGATTAAAAAATGTCAGGCAAATTAGGAAAAACGGCAGAGCAAAGACTGGCAATTCTTCGCAATCAGGCTTCGGAGCTTTTATGGTACGGCAGGATAACTACCACCCACGCCAGAGCCAAAGAACTTCAACCCTACGTTGAAAAAATCATAACCAAGGCAATCAGAGTTTACGACCTCAACGAAGAAACCGAAGTCGTAACTACGGACAAGAAAGGCAAGGAAATCAAGAGCAAAGTCATCAAAGACAGCCCCAAAAAGCTTGCTGTACGCCGTGCGATTATGGGCAAGCTTCGCGATTTGCAGGAAGTCAAGGCTTTCAACGAAAAGAAGTCCGACTTCAAGAAGAGAACGGCAGATATAAAGCACCCTTTAATGGAAAAACTCTTTAACGAAATTGCTCCCAAATACGCTCAGCGCGCCGAAGAACTCGGTCAGGGTGGCGGTTATACCCGAATCTACCTGTTAGGCACCCGCAAGGGCGATAATGCCGAAGAAGCAATTATCGAGCTTGTTTAATTTAACTAAAAAAATCACGGCACAACCTGCCGTGATTTTTTTAAACCGCCCGAGCGAAATATTTCGCTCGGGCGGTCAGTTCATTTAACTAAATATCAATAATCTTTTCTTCCGATTAAAACGTCAATGCTGATATCAAAATAATCTGCCAATGCAACAAGATTATAATAATTTTTATTTATCCAACGACTTATATAAGGAGTAAAAAAATGACAATTTACACAAAAGAATTCTATAAGTTGAATTTGCTGACAGATTTGTACGAAGTGACGAAAATTTCAAATTACGCTTATACTAAGGACGAAAGTTATTATAAAAAGCTTTATAATATTTATTTTGATTTTTTCAAAAATATGTGATAAAATTAATTTATGGAAACATTAGGCGACAGAATTCACAATTTAAGAAAAGAGAATAATATTTCGCAGGAAGAGTTGGCATTTGCTTTGAACGTGACAAGGCAGACAATATCGCGTTGGGAAAATAATTCCGTAAAACCTACCGAAGAAAATTTAAAAATATTATCGGATTATTTTAAAACTGATATCTTAACTTTAACGAACGGTGATTCGGAAATCGCTACTGTAACGGAGGTATGCGAAGTTGAAGTAAAACGGGGATCGCCGAACCAAATGTCGAAACGATATCTCTATATAGTTATATCTTTTTTATTACTTGCGTGTATAGCTGTTTGCATCTTTACAAGTGTAACTATGCTATCGCCGATTGAAAATCCGTCAATTAATAACCGTATTGCATACAGGTTCAATTACATAGGTATTATTTGTGTGGTTGCAAGTATTGTTTCTTTTATAATACTCTCTCTGATTTGGATTATTTACTTCATTAATAGGAAAAAGAATAAAATGTAACACGTTTTTAATAAAATGTAACACGTGATGTTGCAGACAAAATATAAATACTGTTTTATAATAAGGTTGCAGATACAGAAGTATATGCAACTTTATTAATTTTGTGAGGAGGTTATGCGTTTGAAAAAGAAAATTTTTTTATTTGTTTCGGTAATAATTTCTCTTTTAGCCGTTGCGAGCTTATCGGGTTGCAGTTCGATAACAGTCGGCGGAAAGACTTTGAAAAGACCGGATGAAATTACATTGTATAGATTAGGCCTTTACAGTCCATTTTCAACCTTTAAGAAAAAAAGCGAGATAGATAATATATATTCTTTCTTTAACAAAGCCGAATTTGTTTTATCGAATGAAGTGCTTACAGAAGCTGACGGTAACGTGATTTTTGAAGAAGATTTAGAGCTGTGTTTCGGTAATGACACTTATTACGTTATCGTTGCGGAAAACGGAAAAGCCGAATGCTCAATCAATGATACTCATTATATTACAACGGCAGGAGCTGTTGATTATAACGGTCTAAAAACTTTTGTTGATAATGAAATTCAAAAATATCTTAATAATAAAGGAGTTTAAATTATGTTAAATTTGATTGGTTCTTTAGTTGTCGCTACTTTTATGGCAATTATGCCCATAAGTACAGATTATAATAATTTAAATTATAGTAGAGATAAGACGGCAGATGCTATTACAAAACTTAATAGCATTGAAAAAGACGAAAACTTTATTATTCCCATTTTGCCTTTTAATCAAAAATCTGCTGTAATAGATTATTGAATATTAATTAAAAAACCACGTCGGGCGGAAAAATTTCCGCCCGACGTATTTTTATATTGACTATTCAATATTCGGCATTGAATAATACAGAGTTAAATACCGCGATTCTATTTTTTAAACATCGTCATTTTGCAAAGAACGCTACGGCTATTGCGCCGGGGCCTACGTGCGCGCCTATCGTAGAGCCTATCTGATAGGAGGGCACGCTTTCCGTCTTGCCCTGCCAGATATACGCGCTGTCCGAGAGGTATTTTTTCAAAACCTCGTCGGAAAGCCCCGAATATCCGACGGCGTAAGGCATATCAAAATCGATTCCTCCGCATTTTTCAATCAGCTGAACCAAAAGGTTATTGCCCTTTTTCGAGCCTACTGCCTTGCCGACGAGCTTTACTTCGCCGTTCTCGACTGCGACTACGGGTTTAATGTTTAAAAGTCCGCCTGCAAACGCCGTCATATACGAAATTCTTCCGCCCTTTTGCAGGTATTTCAAGGTATTCAGAAGTGCAAGCACTTTTATTTTGCCCTTCTTTTTGTTAAGTTCTCTTTCTATTTCGTCGGCTTCTTTACCTTCGGCAATAAGACTTTGCGCGTAATCTATAAGAATCCTTTCGCCGAGGCAGGCGTTCTTCGTGTCTATAACCCTGACTTTTCCGTTAAAGCTCTTCGAAGCGTCGACCGCGCTCTGATAAGTTGCGCTAAGTTTTGACGACATAACCATACATATAACGTCGCTTCCGTCCGAAACGGCGTTTTTGAACTCTTCCTCGAAGCGGAATTTGTTTATCTGGCTGGTTTTGGGAAAGACGTCGCTTTCGACAAGCTTTTCGAAAAACTCTCTGCGCGAAAGATTAACGCCGTCGAAATAGGTTTCGTTTCCGAACGAAACTTCCATCGGGATTAAGGTTATATTGCGGTTTTCCGCCTCTGCTTTGTCGATATCGCCCGCCGAATCGACTATTAATTTAATTGACATACTGACCTCACTATTTAAGGAAAAACCTTATTAATTTATTATAAAATTTAAAAGCCCGTTCATCGGCTTTCATCATCCAACCCGTTAATGTATTGTTCAAGGTTTTTACAAATCAGAGTCAGACTCTCGTAAAAACTTTTTCTCTTCTCTTCCGAAAGTCCGCAGCCGCCTTTTTCCAAAACGTCGCAGATCTTTTCCGTTTCGTACTTTGCAACTTCGCGCCCGGAATCGGTCAGGGTAATGATACTGCGGTATTTCTTGATTTCGTCGGGCTGCGTTTCGGTAACGTATCCCTTTTCTTTCAAAGCGGAAACCGCACGCGATATCGCTCCTTTGTCCTCACCGCACATATCGCAAAGCTGTGCGCTTGTAAGCCCTTCTTCGTGTTTCGAAAGAAAATAAGTACACAAAACGTGAACTCCTTTAAGCCCGAACGAAGTCATTTCAACGCTCTTTATCTTTTGGATCGAGCGGTAAATCGAAGTAATCTGTCTTGTAAAAGTTTCAAATCTCGCTTCCATTTTAACCTCTTTGTTGATTTGTCAACAAGAATTGTACCATTAATTTGTTGATTTGTCAACAAATTAATGGTACAAAAAACAGGCGTTTCGATTAATTTGACTTTTTATATAAATATGATAAAATAAAGTAAATATAATGTAAGGAGCAGAAAATGAAATTTAAAAAATTACTAATTTTATTGCTCTGTGCGGCGTTTGCTTCGGGAATTGCGTTTTCCGGTTGCGGTAATACTCAGAACGGCGAAGGGACCGACAACAGCGGAAATACCGATTTGGGCGGCGACAACACGGGCGACGGTGACAACACGGGGGATACCGAAGTGGATAATTCAATTAAACTTACTGATAAAAAGATTTTCGTAGTGGGGGACTCGACGGTCTGCGATTACAGCGAAAAACCCGACAATTATTACTTACAGCGCTACGGCTACGGTACACAGCTGTATAATTATCTCAATCTCGAAAGTAAAAATCAGATTGTCAATTTAGCGCTTTCGGGCAGAAGTTCTTTATCGTTTCTTACCGAGGCGAACTATGCCAAGCTGAAAAACGAAATAGGTGACGGTGATTATCTGATAATCGGCTTCGGGCACAATGACGAAAAGAGCGACGATAAGGGGCGGTTCACCGATCCTAAGGCGGATTATATGACGCCTTCGACGGGGAAGGGACCTTCGTTTCAATATACGCTTTACGAAAATTATATCAAGCTTGCAAAGAGCAGGGGTGCAACGCCTATTCTCTGTACGCCGATTGTCAGGTATGCCGAAGACGGAGTTTACGAGGGCAAGAGCGTTGCCCACGTTACTGCGGACGGCGACTATGCCGGAGCGATAAAAAAACTCGGTGCGGATACGGAAACGGCGGTTGCGGATCTGACTGAGATAACAAAAAAATATTACTCGGCGGACAACGAAAAAGCAAAGAAGTTCCACGCGTTCACAACTTATTCGGGCACTAAGCCGAACGAAAAACCCGACGGTATGGATAAAACCCATATAAATATTTACGGCGCAAAAATGATTTCGTACTGGCTTTTGACTAACTTGCCCGACGGTTGTGCTTTGAAAAAACACGTTAAGGGCGGCGTCGCGGCTCCGACGGACGCAGATTATTCCGCGGCAATCAATCAGGATTACGTCAAGCCGGATTATACGGGTTTCAACCCTGCAAACCATACGGCGAACAAGCTTGCCTCGGTTTCGGGCGCCGACTGGTATAAAACGGCGTTCGGAACTCTGGGCGGCGCTTCGAAAGTTAAAGATTACAGTTTCAGTTACGCCGAAAATAAATTCACCGTCAAGGCGGGAGAGGGCAGTAAATTCGCCGCAACTCAGGACGGCACGGGCGCAATTTTCGTGCAGATAGACGAAAGCAAGAATTTCACCGCTACGGTAAAGGCTAAAGTTACAGCTTCGGCTTCCTCGGCAAGCGACCAGATAGCTTTCGGAATGATGCTCCGCGACGATATCTATATAGATACGAATATTACTACCGTCGCTTCCAACTTTGTTTCGGCAAGCGTTACGGGCAAGGGCAAGGCAAATATGAGCCGTACCGTAAATACTTCGCTCGGCTACGGCGGAGCTATGCCGTTTACTCTCAACGCCGAATACGAGCTCACCGTAAATAGGGTGGGGCAGGTCGTTGACGTGACAGTAAAGCAGGGCGCAAACAGCGTTACAACGAAATTTACCGATATTTCTTTCGTCGGGGTTGACAATACTAAAATTTATTTATGTCTGTTTGCTAACAGAGGTCTTACGGTCGAGTTTTCCGAAGTTTCGTTTGCCATAACGGGCGAAGCGCAGGGCGCTTAAATTACAAATTAAAAACGGCTGATTTAAAATCAGCCGTTTATTTATAATAAATGTTTTCTTATTGCTTTTATCGCCGTATCCGCTATAAGGCGCGAACCGCGGTGAGTCGGGTGTACGCCGTCCTCGGAGTACTCGGTATATGGAATACTGAGAGCAAGTCCGTTGAACATTTCGTCGTAGGCGACGAATTCGTCGGCGAGCGCGGTTGCGGTTTTATCGATAATTTTCAGCTCGTCGTCGAAAAGTTTGCGCATTCTGCGCTTGTCGGGCGCGGGCAAAAGGAACGGTTCCAAAAATATTACGGTAATGTCCGCTTCTTTCAAAAGCGTCAAAAGCTCTTTCAAGTCGCGCTCGAACTGTTTTAAGTTCAATTCCTTACCGTACTTGAATTTATGTATCGTGTTGTTGATGCCTATCATAATGACAACGGCGTCGGGCCTGAGATCGATAACATCGCTCTGAACGCGCGCCAAAAGATCGCACACCTCGTTGCCGGCTATGCCTTTATTGATGAGCTCTATGTCGGTATCGGGGTATATGGGGCGGAGCTTGTCCGCAAGAATTTTCACATACCCGTTGCCTAATGATTTTTCGTCGTTGCGGTCGCGGTCGCAATCCGTAATGGAATCGCCGAAAAATATAATTTTCATAACTTTCTCCCTTAAAGCCGTCACTTTATATAAATATTTTACCACGCGGAGGCAATTTATGCAAGGGGTAAAATAAATTTATTTTCAAAAGCATTATTTAATGCTTTGACAATTAAATAAAATTATGTTATAGTTTAAAAGCTTTTCGGATATAAAATCACTTTGAGCTAAATGCGGATGTACCCAAGTGGCTCAAGGGGCGCCCCTGCTAAGTGGGCGTAACGACAATTTAGGGAGTTGCAGGAATAAGAAATTTTTGCTACATATAGAAACGTTTTGCAAACGGATTTTGACAACTCCCCAAATAGACAGTAAATCGCCCGAATATGTCTTTTTAATGCTATTCGTTTCAGCGGTATAGACAATTTACAGACAATAGACAATTAAATAAAATTATTTATCTGGAGTGGTACTCAAGTGGCTCAAGAGGAGCCCCTGCTAAGGGCTTAGTGTGGGAAAACTGCAGCGAGAGTTCGAATCTCTCCCACTCCGCCAGATAAAGTCGGAGGAAAATCTTTTGATAACACCTCCGATTTTTTATTTTTTGAGCATACTAATAATATGGCATATTCATATAAAGGCAGTATAAGTTTCGGGCTTGTTTATATCCCCGTAACCTTGCATAAGAGCATTAAAAATAACGATATCGGCTTCAATATGATAGACAAAAAGACCAACAGCAGGGTGCAGTATAAAAAGACCTGCGCCGAATGCGACGGCAGGGAAGTGAAGCAGGACGATATTGTCAAGGGCTTCGAGTACGAGGACGGCAAGTACGTCATATTAGAGGAAAAGGACTTTGAAAAACTCAAATTGAAAAAGGACAAAAATATTACGATAGAAAAGTTCGTCAAGCTGTCTGAGGTTGATCCATTGTATTTCGAAACGCCTTACTACGTCGTACCCACTGGCGCGGAAAAGGCGTTCGCCGTGCTTTTAAAGGCAATGGAAGAAGAGGGCAGGGCGGCGATTGCAAAGACGGTTTTAGGTACGAAGGAAACGCTGATACTCATAAGGGCAAAAGACGGTCAAATGCTGTTGAATACTTTATTTTTCGAGGAAGAAGTAACGAAGAACCCGGCAAAGGAAATTAAGGAAACGCCGAGCGCAGCCGAGATTAAAATGGCAAAGGCTATAATTGAGGGAATGAGCGGAAAGTTTATTCCGTCCGAATACAAGGACGAATACCGTCAAAGAGTACAGGAAGCGATTGAACGCAAGATTGCCGGCAAACAGATAGTGGCCCCGAAAGAGAAAGGAGTGACGAGCGTTTCCAACCTTATGGAAGCTCTTACAAAATCGCTTGAACTTGCACAAAAGCCGAAAGCTAAAAAGACCTTGCCGAAGAAAACCACGTCAAGGAAGAAAGAAGCATAAGCAACGTGACGTTGCATCCAAATATCTTTATTGCTATAAAGTATAACCAACTATCAGCAGGTCAATTATGGATTTATTCGAAACAAAAAATATCTCGCCTATGCTTTTAAACGAGGTCAAAGAGCCGTTCGATGACGAGAACTATATATACGAATTGAAGCTCGATGGGATACGGTGTGTGGCTTATATCGAACCGAAATCTGTAACGCTGCAAAACAAGCGGTATAAGGACGTAACCGACATATATCCCGAATTATCCGAGATAAGAAAATGCGTTAAGAAACGGGTAATACTCGACGGGGAGCTTGTCGTTTTAACGGACGGCAAGCCCGATTTTTATGCCCTGCAAAGGCGCAGCCTTATGACGGACAGTTTCAGAAAATCCCTTGCGGCGAAGAAAAATCCCGTGCAGTTCGTCGCCTATGATATTTTGTACTATAGCGAAACTGACCTTACGGACAAATCGTTAATGGAACGCAAGGAAATACTTTCAAAGGCAGTAACGGAAGGGCATAATTTGAGCGTTTCCCGTTGGATAGAGAAGAACGGCGTTGCCTTTTTCGAACTTGCCAAAAAAGAGAATTTGGAGGGCATTGTCGCCAAGAAAAAGGACGGATTATATTTTATCGGTAAACGCACTTCGGAATGGATAAAGATAAAAGTTATGCAGGACGAAGACTTGCTTGTGCTTGGCTTTCAGCCCGACGAGAACGGAAAGGTCAAAGACCTTATTCTCGGCTATTACGACGAAACAGGCGAGCTTAAATGCAGGGGTAAGGTCTATCTCGGAGTATCGAAAGCCGAGCAGAAAATTATAGCCGAATTTGCAAAAAAGAACACGGTCAAGCGACCGTGGTTCGATAAATATAAAAACGTGGTATGGCTGAAACCGCAGCTTGTCGGCACGGCGCACTTTATGCACGAAACCGAAAGCGGAGGTATGCGCCAGCCCGTGTGGAAAGGGCTGAGAGAAGATAAATAATTTTATTAATTCAGCAATGCTTTTTCAATTTTTCCTATTGCTTCGGCTGTCAGGAAATCGTCGGCGGTGGCGTAGTGCTCCGCCGTTACTTTATATGACGAATGTCCCATCATACGGAATGTAGTATCTAAATCGATTTTAAGCCGCTTGCAGGAATTTGCGAACGCATCGCGCAGTTTATGAAAAGTGGTATATTTCAGTTTGTGTTCCGACAAAAATCTGCTGAATGAATTTGAAATCGTGTTCGGCTGAATGTTTGAACCGTTTTTATTGCAACAGACGAAAAAACTCTGTATTCCAGAGATATCTTTGAAGTAATGAAGCTCGTCGTATATTTCCTGCGAGAAGATAAATGTTCGCCTGCGGTTTTCGGTTTTTTGGTCTTTCAAAATAGTGCGACCGTTTACCGAAATGAGTGCGCGGTCCAGCGTCAGCTTATATTTACCGTCTTTCAGCCTTGTAATATCGCTTTCCTGCAGAGCGCAGACTTCTTCTCTCGTGGCGGCAAACAGGCAGGCGCATAGTGTAGGCGTGTAAAGCTTTGAGTTTTCCTCTTTAAGCAAATTGAAAAGCTCTTTGATATCGTCGAAATTATACGCATCATATTTTTTGGGCGAGTATTTCGGCATATCAACGAAGTCGAACGGATTTTCACGCATCCAGCGTTTACGCCGTGCGTAGTTGAATGCCGCGCTCATAACCTTTCTTATTTCGACGCAGGTTGCCGGCGAATCAAGGTGCATTCCGATAAGCTTCTGACACATAGTTTCCGTTATCTTGTTAATAGGAAGGTGGTCGATATATTCTGAAATATATGAAAGATATCTGTCGTACTTTTCAAGCGTTTTAGGCGAAACGTTTTTTATGACAAGACTTTCACGCCAAAGCTTCCTGAGTTGAGCAAAGGTGATTTTTTCGGAAGAGACTTTTTCGCCGTTAAGACGGGCTTTCTCCTGCAGTTCCCACAGTTCGGCGGCTTTCCTTGTCGGAAATCCGCTTTTATACGGACGCTGTTGTCTGCCGAAGCAGTCCTTGTAATAGAACCTCACGGCGTAGTTTTTCCCTTTTTCAATTTCGATTACCATAACTTTACCTATAATGTGATAGCGTCGTTGCTTTCGAGCATACGCATAAACTGTCTTTAAGTTAATTGCTTTAAAATTTTTATAGTGCATTTAAATTTTTCATTATCGGTTGGTACGACTTCGGATATTTCACCCTTGAAAACGCATTTACGTCCGTATTTTTCAATAAGATTTTTAGCAAGCGATAATTCAAGCGTACCTAAAATTGTGCCTGTTCTGTCATTCGTTATAAAAATGTTGTTCGGGTATTCATTAGACGGTTTATGTTGAATGGTGAGGGTGTCGCCATTTTTATAATAAATAACTTGATCTAATCCAATATCGTCAATTTTTAATTCAAAAATATTTTTAGGTAAAGAATCAATATTTGCCTCGGGCATTTTTTTATTTATAGTCATCAGATAATACGTAATTTTTTGATCGATAAGCTTTTGGTTTTCTTCACGTTCTTTATCGTGTTTAACTTCTTCCGAATAGATAAACACAGGTAGCAAGAATAAAACATCGGCACCGATAATTATGTACGTTATTAAAAATTTAAGAAAAAATATCGGTATAACGGCACATACGGCAGGAATAATAAAGCAAATATAAACCCTTATCCAACGTCTTAAATTACTGAATTTTTTAAAAATATTTTCCATAATACTACTCCTTAAAATTTAGCTCTGAGTTCTATCATTTTTCCAAGGATGCGCACGGGTTTCTCTGCGCATTCTTTTTTTGTGTAAAACATCGGTTGGTAAGCAGGGTTCAGAGGGAGGAGCCATAAACCGTTCGCATCGGGCTTTACACGCTTTAAAGTGGCACTGTCGCCGTTTACCATTACGGCAGCGATATCTCCGTTTTCGACTGTTTCCTGCCTGCGGATAATCACGACGTCGCCGTTTTGAATGCGGGGTGCCATTGAATCGCCTTTAATGGATAGCGCAAGGAACTCGCCGGATGCGGCAAGTTCGGGAGTGATTTCCTCAAAGTCGATAATGTCTTCAATTGCTTCAATAGGGATGCCTGCGGCAATTTCGCCGTAGACGGGTATTTTTACTCCCCGTGCTTGATTGTTTGACAAAGGTGTTTCTCTGTCAAGTAAATAATCGACGCTTACGTTAAAGTAATCTGCAAGTTTTTTTAAGCTGTCATTATCAATTTTTACTTTTCCGCTTTCCCAGTAAGAATAATTATTTTGAGATATACCGACAAATTTTGCCACTTCGGCTTGTGTTAAACCTTTTGATTTTCTAATAATTTTTAAATTACTCATAAGCTCCTCATCAATATTATTGCTATAATTATAAATTATATTGATATTTTAAGCAATACTTTTACAAAAATTATAAAATTTATTGATAAAATATTGATAAAATCATTGACATTGATATTTTTGTATGCTAATATATCAGTGTCATTGATAAAAAGAGGTACATGATATGCAGTTTAAAAAATTAAGAAGCGAAATCGGGCTTACACAAAAAGATTTAGCAGATAAATTGGGCATTAAACAGAGTGCGGTTGCAATGTGGGAAACCGGTAAAAGTAAACCGAGGACAGAAGATTTGTATGCAATAGCAGCCGTATTAAATGTTTCAGTAGAAAAAGTGCTTGAATGCTTCAAGCCCGCAAACTGAAGGGAGGAAAAAGATGAGTAAAGCAAATTTTTTTGAAAAAGAACTAATAGACAATTTTCTTCCGTTGGGAACGGAAATATTTTCGGACGACCATAGAAGATTACCAAGGAAGCGCAAAGAGGAAGCGCCTATAAAGATTGAGCCTTTGCTTTCCATAGCGGAAGCGGCAAAAGCTGTAGGCGTTTCACGGCATAGGATAGATGACGCCATTAATAGCGGTGAGCTTGCGTTTTACCCTATCGGTGAAAAGGCGCGAAAAATAAAAGTTTCGGATCTTAACAAATGGCTTGAAATGAAGCGCACATTTATTAACGATTATATATCTGACTGCAGGAGAAGCAATGTTTGATTTACACGCACTGATAGAAAAAATCAAATCGGATAACGGTATAAAGACAAGCCGACAGCTTGTTGTTTTTGGAAACGTAAGCAGGTTATTTATCAACGGGCAGGAAATTGAATTCAGCGTTATAGAAGAAATGCTTGACTTTATTTCGGAAAACGGTCGGTTGGTCAGAAGCGTTATAATAGCGCGGCTAAACGGTATCAGCGTTTTAGCCGTAAATACAAAATTAAAGCAGGAGTAAAATTATGAAATGGCATAAAACATCAAATAGAGTGTGGAGCGCAATCGGAGAAGACGGAACGTTTATTATCGAACAGCAACGTAAACTGTTTTGGGCAACCTACGTTTCAAAGAAAAATAAGTGTTTCAGATTTCCTCCCACTAAAAAATTAAGCGTAGCAAAAGAAATGTGTCAGGACAACGCTTATTGGGAGACTTGATATGAAGCCGTTAAATTTAAAAAAGCTTTCGCAAAGAGAGTATTCAAATCTTATGAATACGCTTGCTAAGGCAATGAGAACGCATCGCAGATTTGTAGAAATTATCAGTGCCGAAAGTGATGGTCGAATATCTCAATTTACCGTAAAACAGAAAAACGAATTTAACAAGCGCATCCTGCGTTTTGAAAATAGCGAGCTAATCTATAACGCCGTTGTGTTGTAAACGGCGATATACGGCGGCATTGCTCGGAGCAGAGTTTGACGAAAGGCTTTCGGTAAATTCACTTTTTGTTGAGCTTACGGCGGTTCGACTCCGCCTGCCGTCGCAAAAATAAAAATTGCAGTCGAATGCAAAAAAAGGAGACCAAATGGAACAAGTAACCTACAAACAACTTATGCTTCTTCCCGAAGAGGAGCTGACAGAACCGCAGAGAACCTTTCTGACCGTTCACAACGAAATGCTTATGGCTGGACAGAAAGCTGCGGATTGCGCCTGCATAATGGCAACGGACCTCAAGCGGATGAGAGATGAAAAGCTTTACGAAGCGGCAGGCTTCGAAAGCTTTAAAGACTACGTGGAGAACGCCTTGAATATCAAGGAAAGACAGGCTTATAACTGGATAAACGTTCTTGCTCTTCCGACTGAATACTTACAGCAAAACGCAAGTTTAGGCGTTACCAAGCTTGCTCTCATTGCATCCGCTTCGGAGGAAGTGCAGGAAAAAATAATGGAGAAAGACGACGTCGGCTCTGTAAGGGAGCTTACTGCAGAGATTAAGCGTTTAGAGGCAGAAAATGCCAAAAAAGAAAAACAGATTAATTTGCTGGAAGATGATTTACAGGAACGTGATGAACGTATCAAAGAGCTTGAAGATGTACAGCCTGAACCTGATTCTAACCCTGAATTTAAAAAGGCTATTGAAGAGAAAGAGATTGAACTCACAAAAGCTAAACAGAGAGCAGAAACGTTAAAGCAAGAGGCGCTAACCCTTGAAAAACAGCTTGCGGCAGCAAAGGCTGCGACGGAAAAAGCGGCGAAGGAAATAAAGACGGTTCCTGACGAAGAGAGCAAGAAACAGGCGGCAGCGGAAAAGGCAAGAGCGGACGAATTAGAACAGAAGTTAAAGGAAACCAACGCACAGCTTGCGGCGGCAAAGGAGCAGAAAAAAACGATAGCTTCGGACGATTTGCTTACGTTCAAAATCAAGTTTAACGATTTGCAGAGATTAGGCGGTGAAATAAAAAAAGCTTTGGACGGAATGAACGAAGAGAACGCCACAAAGTGCAGAGCGGCAATCAACGCGGTATTGAACGGCTGGAAGGGGGATATGAAGTTATGAAAAAGAACGAATATCTTTTAATGCTCTTTCAGGACAACGAAACAGAAACAGAGCCGAAGAAAGAATTGCACACGGCGGTTCTGGAATGTACGGTCGAGGCGTTGAGCCAGACAAGCGACGATTTTGAAATAGACGGCAAAATCGGCTTAGAGGAGCTTTTTGAAGAAATACAAAAAAACGGAGCAGATAATAAAATTGATACGCCGAAAATTTTTGAACAGATACAGAAACAACAAATAAAAGTATTGTCGCAATGTGTTTCACCATTCCTTGCATCAGAGCTTATAGCAAAGAAACTCGGCGTTGAGTACGTAAGACCGATAGACAGACTCA
>CAJTXM010000002.1 GCA_910583545.1 uncultured Christensenella sp.
GGAGGTTTTTATTTGCAACGCTTCCGCTTCTTTTTTGCCTCCCGCATAGCGGGAGCTTTCTTTTAACAATACAAAATTCCCTTAAAAAACTTTAAGGGAATAACGTAATATTTACAATGCCGAATTTTCGGAGAAATCAACGTCCTGAATGTGAACGTCAACTTTTGCCACCTTATACTTCGTCATCGACTCGACGTTGTGCTTTATTGACTGCTGAATACTGAAAGCAAGAGACGGAACGTTGTAGTTGGCGTCAACTTTTACGCTTATATCCGCCACG
The DNA here is from genome assembly GCA_910583545.1 of uncultured Christensenella sp. Classification (GTDB taxonomy): domain Bacteria; phylum Bacillota; class Clostridia; order Christensenellales; family Borkfalkiaceae; genus Coproplasma. The sequence goes on from CAJTXM010000002.1 coordinate 281, forward strand.
ATTCCCTGCTTTTCGAAATTCAGCTTAACTCCTTTGTTTTTGGTATTCAATAACGATACTCCGTCCACTTCGTTTATGGCAAGCGCGACTATGCCGCTTACTATGCCCGAATTATAAACAACTTTACCTTTTTGCGTGGACGAAGGATCATGCCTGTAATGTGCCATTATTTTTTCTCCTTAGCCTTAGTATAACACTTTTATTTTCAATTTGCAACTAACTTAATCAAACTTGTGAATAAACGGGCATAATAATTATATTTAAAGGATCTACGGAAGCTTCGTCTATAAGGCATTTATAGATAGAGAGAGCCGTATTCATATCGAGTTCGTTTGAATTAACGAAAACGTTGACGTTATCGGAATCTACGCCGATTGAAACAACTGCGTCGGAAAATCCCTTTGACTTGATCATAGTTTCAAGCGCAAGTTCTTTTTCCATAATTTCAACTATTTTCATTTTAAGGTTTACAGCTTCGGTGTATTTTTCGCTGTCCTGATCGTAGAGCGCGATAACGCTGTCAAGCTGGACGAGTTCTTCGCTTCTCGTCGTTGTTCTTTCCGAGCGGTAAGTCGTGAAATAGTTTGCTGACACAACGGCACTGTCGCCGTTAGCCGATCTGCTTCTTGCAAGTACGACGTTAAGAACAGCCGTAACGGCAAGTAAAAGTACGAGTGATGACATTACGATAATTTTTTTGGTTTTTGACATAATCTTCTCCTTATACGGTCATTGAATAAATTGCTATTATTTTTTTGTCTATACCGAGCGCAACGGAAACCACGTTCAGTATATTGCTTCTTGTCATTAAATTATTTGCACCCTGACAAACAATAACGACGCCTACTATTTTTTCATCTTCTTCCGTTATCATCACGTCCGTGTTCCCCACCCCGTCTATGCTTTTGAGAATTTCGCAAAGCTTTGTTTCAGTCTGACTCTTTGCGGAATTTGCAGCTGTGGACTGTGAACGCGGATTTTTTCCTTTGTCAATTAAATATACGGTACCGATAAGTATTGCAATAAGCAAGACTACTATGATTATTTTTTTGTTTTCTTTCACGTAATCAATCACTTTTCGCATATACTGTTATATTTATATATTTCAACTCCGCTAAATATTCATAAATTTCCGTAATTATTTCATTATTTTTTTCATTTAATTCAACGGAAACGCTCTCAACCTTAAATTCCCCTTTATCATAGCCTACCAGCACGTTGCAGTCGCTTTCGGCTGCAAATTTATTAAAAAGTAATTTTTCAAGCTGTTCGCTCTGATTGTCGGAATATACCTTACAGATATATTCGTAATCGAACGTCGGATTGTCAATTACGCTCGAACTTATTTTGAAAATTCCCGTAATCGGCTGTATAAGCACAAGAATACAGATCATTCTCATTACGAATATTATTGTTTTATGCAATTTGCCTTCGGGGATAACCAGAGAAACGATAACCGATAAAAAAATTACTGACGTTGCGGATAATAAATACGTTTTCATATAAAACTGTTTGCGGAATTGATAACCAACATTATTATCAGAGCGTACATAAACGCCACGGTTAAAAGTCCCGCTATAAAGTACTCGATATCTTTGGAAAGATCGGATAAAAGACTGAACAGAGTTTTTTCGCCTATCGGCTGAACTATAGCACCGACAAATTTTAAAATGAGCGAGAATGCCGACAAAAGAATGACCGGACTCAATATTTCGAAAAGTAAAAGCAAAAGCCCGCAGATTCCGACAGAACTCTTGATAAGAAGTCCTGCCGACGTCAGCATATCGAAACCGCTCGATAAAAAATTTCCGACTATGGGCACAGAATTGCTTACGACGTATTTAGTAGCTTTGAATATAATTCCGTCGAACAGCGATGAAGCGGAACTCTGAAACGTTATAAAAATACTGAAAATCGTTACGGTTATGCCTATTACCCATTTCATTATGCTTTTCATAAGCGCAGTAACACCTGAAAAGCTCATCTGAGTATTGAGCTTCGACATAAAATTCAACACAATAACTGCGATTGTTGCAGGAAAAATAAATCCGCCCACTATTTCCACCGCTCCGCTTGATAAAAAAATCGCGGACGGCTGGTAAATGGCAGCCGAACTCGTTCCGCCCGTTAATACAGTCAGCGTTGTGAGTATCGGTGTAATGATTTCGATTTGCTTTCTTACGCTGTTGATGCTTGACAGACAATCTGAGATTACACCCAAAAGCATTGACGTAATAATAAGTATTATCAATGAATAACAGGCAAGATGAACGATTTTGGACGTCGATTTGCCCAATATGTTTCCCTCCGCCGAACTTACTATTGCGCTCAGAAGCGCAACCGCCACGACGGTCGCAAATGCAGGAATCAGAGAAATGACGTTTTTGAAAAGTATAGATAAAAGTTCATTCAGATAACCGCCGTAATCGGTGTTGAGATTTCCCTGAATAAGATATTTGATTATTTCGCCGGCTGTATCTCCGTATTGAAACAGATAGCTGTCCTCGTTTTCGTCCAGATATTTTTGCAATTCCGACAAATCGAGATCTTCTAAAAGTTTTATTATGTTTTCGTTTAATTCGATTTTCTTGTCCTCGTCGGCAGACGCGGTCAGGCTCACACCGATGAAAACCGCTACGGCAGTAGCTATCAGCAGCGTGAGCAGAATAAATTTTTTCTTCATACAAGATTTATCAACGACACTATAATTTTATAAGTCGTATTCAAAATAGGCACAGAAACAAGGAAAATGATTATTTTTCCGCACAGCACTAATTTATCGGAAACGCTTTCGAACCCCAGATCTTTAATTGAGCTTGCTGTAATTTCTACCATAAATCCAATGCCTATGATTTTAAATATTATCCTTATTATTTCGTTGTCGATCTGGGCGTTTTCAGTAAAATTTTTGATAAATTCTATACTCTGTGTCAAGTAGTCGAACGCATATAGAAACATAATTATTCCGCCGGCTATGAGACAGAGCGGAACAAGTTCGGATTTGTGATTTTTAAGTATGAACGCACAGATTGCGGTAATTACCGCAATTATGCAAAGTTTTAAAATTAACATCAGAATATATCAAACAGTTGTCTTATCTGCGTAAAAAGGTCGGCAATCATAGAAATTACTACCGTCAGAACAATTATCAGACCTACAAGACTTACTATGGTTGCGATATCGTCTCTGTCTGATTTTTTTAGAACCTGACAAATTATAGTTACGATAATTCCTACCGCCGCAATTTTGAAAATTATACTTATATCCATTATGCAAGTAATACAGCAGCCATAACGCCGATCAGAAAAAAAATTTTTATATACAGCGAACTGTATTTTTTATAATCGGCAAAGCTCTCGTCCTTATATTTTTTTAATAACGCTTTGCGTTCGTTCAGATAATCTACCTGAGAAAGTGCATCCGTCTTACCTAAATTTAATATATAATCTTTTAAAAACTGACCGTCTTCGCCTTTTAAGAGTTCTTTACCGTTTATTACGTCTTTGACGTATCTGTATGGCTCGGCAGTTTTTTCCATAGATGCTCTTGAAAATTTTAACGTAAGTATCAACTGTTCGTTAAATTCATATAATTCGGCAAATATTTGCATCCGTTTTTTCTTATTAGCCGATAGAAACGCCCCCAAAAACGTCGTCAGAATCACTACGGTCAATAAAATTAAAATTTTTATCATAAATTGCGCTCGCGCCCAGCATTTCGATATGAACAAAATAATCAAAGGGCATTTTTTTCAGTATATCTCTGTTGCATATGTGTGACGAAGCGATGACGGTAATTCCGCAATCAGAAACAAATTTTATCGCCTGCATATCCCTGTCTCCGTACAGTTCGTCGGTTATAATAACGTTCGGCTTCATTGCTCTTATAGCGGAAGATATCGCGCTCTTTTTTTCATAACAGCGTATTATATCCACTCTGTCGCCTAAATTGTACCCTTCTGCAGAGCATATTCCCGATATTTCATTTCTTTCGTCGAAGACCAGAATATTATATTTCTGCATATTACTGAGATGTATTGCGATATCTCTGAGCATAGTAGTTTTTCCAAGTCCCGGTTTTGAAAACAACAAAAAACTTTTAAGTCCGTCCGAAAGTAACTTCCGAACTATAAAATTTGCACATCCGACGATGTTATGCGGAATACGGATATTTAAAGAAGTTATATCTTTTATTGTATTTACAGCTTCGTTTTGAGTGACGTATTCTCCTGCAATACCTATGCGGACGCCGTGCTCCACTGTAATAAAACCGCTTTTCATCTGTTCTGTAAAATTATATACGCAACCGTTAGTAGCCGAAAAAATGATAGGTTCTATTTCTCTCACTATTATTGCGTTGTTTGCGCTGTCGGAAATTCCGTATTTATTTATATATTTATAACTACCCTTATACTCGATAATTACAGGTTGTCCTCTTCTGATCCGAATTTCAGAAACGTGATTAAAATTCAGATGCGCAAGCGCACCCAAAACTTCCGTCGGAAGAAAGGACAAACTCATACTTTAATTTATTTTATAGATTTGTAAATTATGCCGATTTAAATGGGTAAATTTATAGCTTTTTCTTCTATGAAGTGTTAAACTATAAATATGTATATTTACACACGAAAGAAAATTATTTTATTAGCGTTTTTCGTTTTGCTGTCAATGTTTTGTGTTTCAGGTTGTTCCTGCAACGAAAGTTTGGTTCACAACGACGTTTTTACCGCAGAATTTGTTATAGACGAAACAGTTTACTCTAAGAAAGATTACGGAATTAACTCAAAAGTTGAAGAAATATTGCCGGAAGAGCGTACCGGATACGTTTTTAAAGGCTGGTATATGGATAAAAATTACACCGTAAAGTGGAATTTCGATTCCGATATAATAACTGCAAACACCGTATTTTACGGATATTACGTCCCCGTTGCCGAAGAAACTTTCAATATTTTGTATTACGATAACGATTTGCTTTTAAAAAGCGAAACCGTCCCGAAATACGGCACGGCGGAGCAATTTATACCCGATAACAAATCGGGTTATATATTTAAAGGCTGGTATTTAAACGGAATAAAATACAATTTCAATCAACCGATTACAAGTGACGTTTCGGTTATTGCAAAATTCGAATTGATTGTTTATCATATAAAATTTATTGCCGACGGTGTAAAAATCAAAGAAGCTGAGTTTACAGTCGAAAATTTTTCAGTTGATGAGCCTGACGTTCCTCTGAAAGATTATTATGCAGGAAGCTGGAATGAATATGAACTCGAACTCAACGATATGGAAGTAAACGCAAAATATACGCCTATCATCTATAAAACTGAGTATATAGTTGACGGTGAAACCTTCAAAATCGTTGAATTTTCCATTCTCGATACTCCCATTACTCCCGAAGTACCTTTTAAACGCGGATACAAAGGAGTTTGGACAGGTGTTGCCGAGTTGGGGAAAAACAATAAAATTTATGCTGAATACAGTATTATAGAATACAAAATAACTTACGTTGTCGGGAATGAAATTTTACAGATAATTCCCTATACCGTTCTGAACAATCATGTTACGGCTCCAAAGGTACCGTCAAAAGCAGGCTATTACGGTTTTTGGCAGGACGTTGACTTTGATCTTGAAGATGTAACCGTCAAAGCTTTATATGAACCGATCACCTATTACGTAACTTTTATTTCCGAAGGTGAAACCGTTTTGACACAACCGTTTACCGTTGAAAACAAACAAGTTACAATTCCGCCGGTGCCGCTGAAAGATAAAGCGGGGTATTTAGCAAAGTGGCAACCGTTTACTCTCGGTCTTGAAGACGTTACAGTTTATTCTATTTACGAACCTATAATTTTCAATGCAAAATTTTATGTTGATAACGTTTTGCTTTCAAGCATAGAGTTTACGGTGGAAGATGAAAAAATTACACCACCGCCTGTTCCCGAAAAAGAAGGTTATACAGGTGAATGGCAGCAGTTTGAAATTCAGGCTAACAATTTAGCCGTAAATGCAGTTTATACCGCTGTAATTTATTACATAACCTTCATATCTTATGAAAGCGAAATTAAAATTCCTTACACCGTAGAAAATAGAAACATTGTTGAGCCGACACCTGCTATGCGTAAGCATTATAATGTAAAATGGCAGGATTACAGTTTGACGACAGGAGATTTGACGGTAAACGCAATTTACACGCCGATAGTCAAAGATGAATTCAATTACAAAGAAAACAATGACGGAACTCTTACCGTTATAGGATATTACGGCACTGATACTGATATTTTGATACCGTCCGAACACGGCGGTAAAAAAGTAAAATCTATCGGAGAGTTGGCGTTCAACTGCGGTAACGTAACCGAAGTCGAACTTTGTTTCGGTATTGAGATAATAGAACAGGAAGCCTTTCTTCAATGCGAAAAACTTACGAAAATTATTTTTCCCAAGAGTCTGAAAATAATCGATAAATATGCTTTTGCATTCACTGCAATTAGTGAATTGACTTTTCCTGACGGTATAACGGAAATAGGCGCTCAGGCATTTGCATATACTCCCGTTAAATCAATTAAGCTTCCGAAGAATTTAACTGAACTTGACAACTCCTTCTACTACTGCCGTGATCTTGAAAATTTCGAAATAGGCAACGGGGTTAAAGTTATCAAGACGGGTGCATTTGAGGGATGCGAAAGTTTAAAATGTATCTATATACCTGAAACCGTAACACTTATCGAACCGGAGGTATTCAATAAAAGCAGTATCGAAGAGATAGAATTTGAAAATGTAGAAAACTGGTTTACAAGCGTAAGCGGTGAATTGAACGATCTTCAAAGCGTACCTTCGGAAAAACTTACGGACAAAATTTCAGCTTGTCAGATTTTGATAGCTCAAAGTTTAAAATTCTGGTACCATAAACATCTATAAATAGACAATAAAAATGAAGCGCAAACCAAGCAAATAGGTTTGTGCTTCATTTTTATTGTCTATTTGGCTTATCGGTAAAAATAATTTTAAACGCTTGACATTTCTTTACTTTAAGTATTATAATTTTACTGATAGTAAAATTTAGGAGCGTGCTATGAACACAAGAACACAAAGAACAATAACATTTAACCGTCGAAACATTTTAGACGCCGCTGACAAACTGTTTTGTAAAAACGGTGTTGAAAAAACGACAATGGAACAACTATCGGCAGAGGCTGGTTATAGCAAGCCTACTTTATACGGCTATTTCAAAGATAAAGACGAGGTTTATTTTGCGCTCGTTTTGGAATTTATGGAAAAGATAGTCGTTAAAGTAGATAAAGCAATCGACGAAAAAACCGCTTTCAGCGATACGTTCACAAAAATATGTCAAGACGTTTTTCGGCTTGCCACCCGTTACCCACTCTATTTCGAGGGGCTTATAGGAACAATAAACGTAAACATAAAAGCCGACGATACACCGCAAATTTACAAAGACATATACCGTTTGGGCGAAGTCTTAAATGAAAAACTGTTAAACATTTTAGGGCAAGGTATAGACGAAGGAATAATCAATGTCACCCTTGATAAGTTGGCAATTCTATTATTCGTTTGGGGTTCGGTTGCGGGAATTATCAGAATGATAAATCACAAAAAGGACTATTTGAAAATGCTGCAACTGAACGAAAAAGACTTTTCGGCTTTTTGTTTTGAACGGCTGCTATGCGCTTGTAAGTGAGGAGGCAAAATATGACAAGGAATAAGAAAATTATGGTTATTGTGTTTTCGATTTTAGGCGCGGTCATTATTGCGCTTTCTACTGTTCTGGCTGCGGCGGCAATTATGGGCAGACCGTTAAAAGTCAACCCGTCACGCAAATTGGACGGCGTAAACGACGATATTCAAAATGCGCTGTGGTATTCTTCAATCGCGGCTAATTCTCACAATACGCAAATGTGGAGCATTAAACTCTACTCGAACGAAAACCGTTTGCAAATTTCAATAGACGAAAGTCGCGTATTGAATGTAGTAGATAGTGAAAAGCGCGAGGCGTATATTTCACTCGGTTGCTATATTGAAACAATGAGCGTTGCATTTAACGCATACGGCTATGATACACAAGTAAACTGCGACGATTTGTCCGTGCAAGTTACATATCAAAAACGCGATAATGCAACAGTCGATACCGTCAAACTTTCATTGATTGATAAGCGACATACCGATAAATCGGCGTACTCAAACGGAAAAATCGAACAAAAAACGGTAACTGCCTTATTAAATAAATATTCGGCTATAACGCTCTATCAAAACGGCGACGAAAACTTTGCTTATATTAAACGCGTTTCAATGGACGCGATTACGGTGCAATCGGCAAATCAAGCATACCGCGACGAATTAGCGGAATGGATGCGCTTTTCCGATAAAGAAGCCGAAAGTAAATTAGACGGTATAACCGCCGATATGATAGGCTTAAAAGGTATAGTAAAAACTTTCTACTATTGGACGACGACACGAGAAAGTGCAAAAGGCGATAAATTTGCTCAACAAGGAATTGACACGGCAAAAAACCAACTGAATAATTGCGGTGCATTTGCCATTATAACGGGCGGCAGTACCTTTGAGGAATTGATTAACACGGGTAGAAAAACGCAAGCGTTTTGGTTTGACTGTACCGAAAACAATATAGCCGTACAGCCGTTTTCAGCCGCTCTTGAAACCGAGCCGTTTTGCTCTTCAATTCAAAACGATTTAGGTGTCACTGCTCCCATTCAAATGATTTTGCGGTTGGGTTATGTGGACGAATACGGCGCAAACTGCGGACTTCGGCGTAATCTTACCGATTATATAAAAGTAATTATTTAATTAATTTAAAATATAACCAAAAAAAATGCAAACCGAGTTTATCGGTTTGCATTTTTTTGGTGCACTCGACAGGAGTTGAACCTGCACGGGGTTAACCACAAGATCCTTAGTCTTGCGCGTCTGCCAATTCCGCCACGAGTGCTTTTAACAACATAAGTAATTTTATATTATTTTATATATGTTGTCAAGTCAAAATATGGCATAAAAAAAATTTTTTGACATGATTTGAATATTAATTTTAATTATGACACTTTCTTATTTTTGCAACTTTTTTTGTCATAATTTTTCTGCCTATAAAACCTCCGTTGCTGCAAGATTATCGTACTTATTATAACCAAGCAAAATTTTATTCTGGACGTAATCATAAATTGCGCCGATTTTATCAAATTCATTTAAGGTGTTCCATTTGCGCTCGGCAATTAAAGTGGTAATTTCATTTGATCTGTAATTAAGCAGTTTAGTTTCTTTCAGATATTTTTCCATTACAACAGCCTCAAAGAATTAATCCTATTTAAAATTTCACAAGTATTTGTGCGTAAATCCGTCAAATTGCCGTTATTATGTATAACATAATACTTTGCAAAATCACCGTACTTATAATCAAACTGAACTTTGATACGTTTTAAAACGTCTTGCTCGCAGATTTTGCTTCTTGAAACGATTGACTTAATTCTTTCTGCTTCGTTGCGCAAAACAACGATTACGTTATCAAATAACTTCTCGTATCCGTTTTCAAAAAGCAGAGGAACTTCGCAAAAGCTCATTTCTTCCTTTTCAGCTAATTCCATTGCTTTTTGCATTATTAAATTATGTGTGATACCGTTCAGCTCTTCGAGCTTCTTTTCATCATTAAATACTATTTGCGCAAGTTTTGGTTTATTAAGTCTTTCGTCGGTTAAAATTTCCGTACCGAATTTTTGTGTTAATTTTTTTATAAACGCTTCGTCCCGCAATAATTCGTTATAAATTTCATCGCACGAAAAAACCGCGTATCCTTGTTCTTTTATTATATTTGCAACAGTAGATTTACCGCTTCCTATTCCGCCGGTAACGGCAATTTTAATATTATTTTGCTTCATACCAGTTTTTACCCGAATGAACGTCCACCGTAAGCGGCACGTTAAGTTTAACAGCGTTTTCCATTTCACGCTTCAAAATTTCGGATGCCACCTCCTCTTCATTTTTCGGTGCGTCGAGCACAAGCTCGTCGTGTACCTGTAAAATAAGTTTTGATTGAAGTTTTTCTTTTTTCAAAGCCTTATTGACATTTATCATTGCAATCTTTATTATATCCGCACTCGATCCCTGCAACGGCATATTCATTGCCGCGCGTTCACCGAACTGACGTATTGAAAAGTTTGCAGATTTTATTTCGGGAATAAAGCGTTTTCTTCCCGTAAGCGTTGAGACGTAGCCGTTTTCTTTGGCAAATGCAACGTTTTTATTCATATATTCCTTAACCGCGCTGTATGTTTCAAAATATTTTTGGATATATTCCCTTGCCGTCGCTACGGGAATTCCTAAATTTTTTGATAATCCGAATTCGCTTATACCGTAAATTATACCGAAATTTACTGCTTTTGCGGCTCGGCGCAGTTTTTCAGTCACTTCCTCAATTTTTATTCCGAATACCTGCGAGGCGGTAACTGCATGTATGTCCTTGTTGCTGTTGTAAGCCTCGATCAGCTCTTTACAGCCAGAGAAATGAGCCAAAAGCCGCAATTCGATCTGGGAATAGTCCGCATCAATAAATATATTCCCATCACGCGGAATGAATATTTTTCTCAGCTCTTTACCTTCGTTTTCTCTGATCGGAATATTTTGCAGGTTGGGGTTTGCGCTTGAAAGCCTGCCGGTTGCGGTAACGCTTTGGTTAAACGTGGTATGAACGATGCTGTTCTTTCCGATAAGCGGTTTTATTCCTTCCAGATACGTGGAATAAAGCTTTTGATACATTCTGTATTTTAAAATATCGGCAATTACCGGATAATCGTCGCACAATTTTTCAAGTACTTCAGCGCTCGTTGTGAACTTTTCCGCTTTTTTCTTTTTAACTTCTTTAATCCCTAACTTGTTGTAAAGCACGTCGCCGAGTTGCGTAGGCGAATTAAGGTTGAAAGTGCAACCGCATGCATCAAATATTTTTTTTCTGTAATCTTCGACCTGTAATTCATATCTTTTAGTCAGTTCTTTCAAAGTGTCGGAACTTACCCTTACGCCGCAAATTTCCATTTCGAATAAAATTTTTAAAAGCGGTTTTTCTATTTCACTGTATAACCTGACCAATTTTTCGCTTTCAAGTATTTTAAAGAAACGCAAATACAGTTCATGCACGGCAAATGCGGAAAATTCATAATCGTAAAGATAGGTTTCGCAAAGTTCTTTAAGCCCCCAACTTGATGATTTTGAGGAATAATCACACAAATATTTTAAAAGCGACACGTCCTCGAAGTCACATTCAAAATCTATGCCGAAATCTTTTAAGACGTGCATCGTTGATTTGCAGTTAAATAGCGTAACCCTATTACTTTTATCAGAAAAAATAAGTTCCAATACGTTAATAAACCCGTCCGTGTTGATACCGTCGTTTAAAAGGTTTTCCGCAACTTCAAGCACTATTTCGTGTTTTCCGTTGTAAACGTGCATACTTGAAACGTTTAATTCGACAGACAGTTCTTTAACTCCCTCTAATGCTTTCTGTGCTTCCTCAAAAGATTTACAGATAATTTTTTCGGGATAAACAATTTCTCTGTGCTCGTTTTCCGCGCTCTCCTCGAAGATATCCATACTCAGAAAGCTGTTAAATTCTAATTCTTTGAACAGCTTTTTAACGTCATCACCGTATTTCAAGGGCGTAGTACAATTATCAAGACTTATATCCAGTTCGCAGTTCCTGTCTATTGTCGCAAGCTTATATGACATAAACGCGCTTTCTCTGTTTTCTGTAAGTTTGCTCTTTACAGAATTACTGATGATATTTTCTAAATTCTCATATACTCCGTCAAGGTCTGAGTATTGAGCGAGCAAGCTCAATGCCGTTTTTTCGCCGATTCCAGGAACGCCCGGTATGTTGTCGGATTTATCGCCCATCAACGCTTTTAAATCAATTATCTGCGACGGAGTCAAGCCTGTTTCAGCTTTAAAATTATTTATATTTAACTTTTGTAAGTCAGACACGCCCTTTTTGGTGAAATGCACGTCGGTTTTTTCGTCAACAAGCTGAAAACTATCCCTGTCACCGGTATAAATGTAACTGTGGACGTCAAACCTTTTCGAAAGCGTACCGATAACGTCGTCCGCCTCCATTCCCTCTTTCGAGCAAATAGCAATATTCATTGCCTTTAAAAGATTTTTAAGCGGTTCGACTTGTACTGCCAACTCGTCGGGCATAGACTTTCTCGTAGCTTTGTATCCGTCGAACATTTTATGTCTGAACGTAGGCGCCTTCAAATCAAACGCCACAATTATATATTCGGGTTTGATATCGCCGAGTATTTTGAAAAGCAATTTAACGAATCCGAAAATAGCGTTCGTCGGAGTACCGCTCTTCGTCGTAAAAACAGGCGTTGCGTAGTACGCTCTGTTAAGTAAACTGTTGCCGTCAATCAACACAAGTTTTTTCATATTTAACCTCAAATATCCGAAACGTCTTTTTTAAATATTAAAACACCGAAAACGATAAGCATTAATTCATAAGTCCTATTCCGCGCAGAACGGAACGAGTATCAATGCCTTCGACCGTAAAGTCAAGCTCTTCGATTTCATAAGGAATTTTATTCAGATTCCTTAATCTGATAATTTCGTAATTGTTTTTTAAGCGCGTTGCGCTGCGCTCAACAGATAAACGTATCCGTTCGGGTTTGATTTTTTCGGAATTTTTTAAAATATATTCAAGGCTTCCGAATTCGTTGATTAAAGCCGAAGCCGTCTTGACGCCCACGTTTTCGGCACCTTTGATATTATCCGCTTTATCGCCCGTAAGCGATTTGAAATCCGCATAAAATTCGGGTAATATCCCGAACTTTTCTTTTATGTAAGTTTTATCGCAAATCTGCGTATTCATACCTCTGTAACGCAAAACGATCACGTTATCATCGATCAACTGAAAATAATCGCTGTCAAACGAAGAAATGACTATTTCAGCTGTATCTCTGTATTTATAAACGTAGCTTGCAATAACGTCGTCAACTTCATATTTATCCTCTTCGAAGAATTTAATACCGATGAATTCCAGTGCAGAATAAATATAACCAAGCTGAGAAAACGGATTATCTTCGTCGGGAATGTCGCTGTAATCTTGTCTGTTTTTCTTATAATCTGAATCTACCTGTGTTCGTGAATTTTCGTGTTCGCCGTCAAACAAAACAATGATATGCGTAGGCGAAACAATTTTGATTATTTTCAGCAGTGCGCCAACAAAACCCAACACGCCGTTAATTGCTTTGCCTTGACCGTTAATAATTCTCGACGGCATTCCGTAAAACATCTGAAACAACAAGTTGTGCCCGTCGACAATCAATAGCTTGTCCATAATCTTACTTCCTTATTATTTTTCAATCCATTTCGCATACAGCGTCATATCTTCAGTTACTTTATCTTCAAAGTTCCATTCGTTTTCTAACGTTTCTTCTTTATACCAACCGCCAAAATTATATCAGGCTTTTTGTGGTCTTTCCAGTGTTGCCATTGTATGATTTTTTAATACTTTGGCTGCAAAAACAGACTGCTCCCCCCCCCCCCCATTCAATTCAAAATCAATATAACCATAACATCTTTTACCAAAATCTTTCTCTTCTTCACTACACATATATTTAAAAATTACACACCGAACACCCGAATAAACTTCATTATATTCACCAGGAGCATAAAAATCAAAAGTTACATCATACCAAATATAAAAGTTTTTACGTGAAATTTTTGTATTAAGTATTAAATCTCCTTCAAAATTTATAACTCCAAATTCAGCTAAAGCAACATCGTTATTTACTATAATTTTTTTAACGTTTTTTGCATTGACAGCATAATCCTTTGATAGTCCTATCGTTGCCCATCTTTCCCCTAACGCAACCACAGAACAACCGCCCAACTTTTCTGGAATGACAAGCTCGTCTATTTCTTTCTCTTCATCCACAAGCCCAAGTATCACTGCCGAATCTTGCTCATAACGGTAAGTATCTATGTAGTAATAAAATTCTCATTCTATCTGCCTGTACTTCCAAGGATCGCTGTATTCTCCCATTTTTCCGTCATTAATACAGCTTCCGATACATCCGCTTACTATTACCGTACTTATCAAAAACGTAAACGTTAGTATTAGTGTTATTGTTTTTTTCAGCTTTTTCATATAACACCTAATAAATAAAATGATTAAATAAAAAACCAACCTAAGCCGTAACTGCTCAGGTTGGTCGGTGGTGCCGCTGGTCGGGGTCGAACCGACACGGTATCGCTACCACTGGATTTTGAGTCCAGCGCGTCTGCCAATTCCACCACAGCGGCATAGCTTAATTATTATATTATATATAAGATAAAAATGCAACTGTTTTATTACCATTTAAAAATCCGATTAAAATATTTTAATCGGATTTTTATTTTAAACTAAATTTTCAAGAATCAATTTATCTGCAACCAAAGCTATGAATTCGCTGTTTGTAGGTCTTTCACTGCCTATGTACACTCTTGCGCCGAAAACCGAACTGATAGCTTCCGTTCTGCCTCTGTTCCAGGCAACCTCGATTGCGTGTCTTATTGCTCTTTCGACTTTGCTTGACGTTGTAGAATATTTGACTGCGATTTGCGGATAAAGCTCTTTTGTTACCTTGTTTATAATCGAAGGGCATTCAACTGCCATTTTTATTCCTTCACGCATATAGACGTATCCTTTGATATGGGGCGGAATTCCTATCGTTGTGAAAATATTACTTATTTTTTCATCGAGAGAAGTCGTTCTGCGCTTGTCCCTGAATTCGGTAGAAACTTTATAATCGGTAACTTTTTCATTTAAAAGATCCGCCACCCTCTCACCGATGACTTGCGGAGTTACGGGTTTTATAAAATAATATATCGCACCGTGATTAATTGCCGAATTTACTATTTTATCGTTATCGAATTCCGACATCATAAAAGTAAGACACGCAGGATACATAGATTTGATGTGGTCGAGAAGTTTAATCCCGTCAATACCTTTAAGCGCTGTGTCGATTATTGCGACGTCAGGCTTGTTTGCTTTAAGCGCTTCAAGCGCCGCATCACCCGAAAGAGCCGTCGCGCACACCGTAAATCCGTCCGTTTTTTCAAAATATTCACATAAAGCGCCTAAAAATTTATCGTTTCTTTCAAAAATAGCAATATTCGTGTTCTTCATATTAATTGTACCCTCTCAATGAATTTGATAATACAATTATACAGTTATTTTTTGAAGATGTAAAGCTATTTTTGTAAAATAATCAATTAATTTTTTACAAATAATGTCGAATTGTGTCTATTTTTGTACAAAATTAAAAATTATGTCACTAAATCAAGATAATCGTCGTAAGAAACGGTTTTATCAAATTTTTTCGTTCCGTTGATTTCTATAATTCTGTTTGCAACGGTATTCATCAATTCCTGATCGTGAGAAGTAAAAAGCATGCAGCCTTTGAAATTTTTCATACCGGTATTGAGAGCCGTTATTGATTCTAAATCGAGATGATTTGTGGGTTCGTCAAAAATCAGGAAGTTACTTCCTTCAAGCATCATTTTTGCGAGAATACAGCGGACTTTTTCACCTCCGCTTAATACTTTTGCGCATTTCAGAGCCTCTTCTCCCGAAAACAACATTCTACCCAGCCAACCGCGCAAATATTCTTCGTAATGATCGGTCGAAAACTGACTCAGCCATTCCACGAGCGTATAGTTACAGTCTCGGAAATACTCGTTATTGTTCTCGGGAAAGTACGACGTGGTTATCGTTTTTCCCCATTTTACAGTTCCCGCATCGGGCTGAACCTTGCCCGTAAGAATTTCGTAGAGCATAGAAACTGTAGTACTCTTATCACTTACTATGCCTATTTTATCGTTTTTCTGCACAGTAAACGTAACGTCTTCAAAATAGCCTTTTTTAGTGAGCCCCTCAACGACAAGAATATCGTTTCCGATTTCTTTTTCATATTTGAAATCAATAAAAGGATATTTTCTGAGCGAAGGTTTGAAATCTGCGATGGTCAGTTTTTCAAGCTCTTTTTTTCTGGAAGTTGCCTGTCTTGATTTTGAAGCATTTGCGGCAAACCTTGCAATAAATTCCTGCAACTCTTTTGCTCTCTGCTCGTTCTTTTTGTTCTGATCCTTCTGCTGGCGGGCAAGAAGCTGGCTTGTTTCATACCAGAAATCATAGTTTCCGAGCATCATATTGATTTTTCCGAAATCGACGTCGCAAATATGCGTGCATACTTTATTTAAAAAATGTCTGTTATGTGAGACTATTATAATTGTATTCTCGAAGTCAAGAAGATAGTTTTCAAGCCACCTTACGGTCTTGATATCAAGGTTATTCGTGGGCTCGTCCAAAAGCAGTATATCGGGATTTCCGAAGAGCGCCTGTGCAAGAAGTATCTTTACTTTATGCTTTGCGTCTATATCAGCCATTAATTTATCGTGATACTCTTCGGTAACGTCGAGCGCGTTCAAAAGAGTCTGCGCCTCATATTCTGCGTCCCAACCGCCGAGTTCCGCAAATTCACTCTCCAATTCGCTCGCTCTTACGCCATCCTCTTCCGTAAAATCTGCTTTCGCGTACAGTGCGTCCTTTTCGTCCATAATTTCGACTAAACGTTTATGTCCGAGCATAACTGCGCGCAAAACCGTAACATGGTCAAATGCGTTCTGATTTTGCTGCAACACAGACATTCTCTCCGTTTTGTCCATAGAAACGTCGCCCTTGTTAGGTTCTATTTCACCGCTCAGGACCTTTAAAAATGTTGATTTGCCTGCGCCGTTGGCGCCGATTATTCCGTAACAGTTTCCCTTTGTAAATTTAAGATTAACGTCTTCGAATAACTTTTTGCTTCCGTATTGAAGCGATACGTTGTTTACCTGTAACATATTAACTCCATTAATTTATTTTGATTTGATATATTAAATTGCAAATTGGCTATTATACAGTTCCGAATAGAAACCTTTCTTTTCAAGCAGCTGCTTGTGCGTACCGCGTTCTATTATATTTCCGTCTTTCATTACAAGTATAAGGTCCGCACTTTCTATTGTGGAAAGTCTGTGGGCTACGATAAAGCTTGTTCTTCCGTTCATTAGGGAAGTAAAAGCGTTCTGGATTTTCAATTCGGTTCTTGTGTCGATAGAAGAAGTAGCTTCGTCTAAAATCAGCATCGGCGGAAGACACAGCATAATTCTTGCTATGCATAGCAGCTGCTTCTGTCCCTGCGATAAATTTCCGCCGTCCTCGGCGATTACCGTATCATATCCGTCCGGCAACTGCATAATAAAATTGTGCGCGTGGGCCGATTTAGAAGCTTTTATGATTTCTTCGTCACTTGCGTCGGGTTTGCCGATAATTATATTTTCTTTGACGGTACCGCTTTTAAGCCAGGTATCCTGCAAGACCATACCGTATGACTTGCGTAGCGAGTGCCGTTTTATTTCTGAGATATTTTTTCCGTCTACGTCTATATTGCCCGAATCGGGTTCATAAAAGCGCATCAAAAGATTAATCAGCGTTGTTTTTCCGCAACCCGTGGGGCCCACTATTGCAATGCGCTGTCCGCTTTTAACCTCGAAATTTAAATTCTTTATTAGTTTCTTTTCAGCCGTGTATGAAAAACTCAGATTTCTGAACACAACGTTTCCTTTCACGTCAAGCAATTCAAGATCGTCTGCCGAATCGGGAATCTGAGGTTTTTCGTCTATAAGTTCGTAAATTCTTCCGGCACAGGCAAAAGCGTTCTGCAATTCGGTCACAACGCCCGAAATTTCATTGAACGGTTTCGTATACTGATTTGCATACGAGAGTAAACTTGCCAGAAGTCCGACGTTGAAAACCAGCGGAAGCGACACATTGAATACGAGCATCAGTGCGCCTGTAAGCGCAACCGTCGCATATACTACTGCATTTACAAACCTTGTGCAGGGATTAGTAAGCGACGAATAGAAAATGGATTTCAGCGAAGCTTTTGTAAGATTTTCGTTTATTCCGTCAAATTTTTCAAGGTTTTTATCCTCACGGTTAAATGCCTTGACAACTTTCAGATTGCCTATCATTTCATCAATAAAAGCCGTCTGCTCTCCCCTTATTTCAGACGTTCTTCTGAAAAATTTATATGTTCGGGAAGCAATAAATTTTGCCACGAAAAGTGAAAGCGGAGTCAATACGAATACGACAAGCGCAATTATCCAGTTGAGGACGAACATAATTACTATCGTGCCTATTATTGTAAGAATACCGGTAAAAAGTTGAGTAAACCCCATTAACAGTCCGTCGGCAAATGTATCAACGTCTGCAATGTTGCGGCTGATTATATCGCCGTAGGAATGTGAATCCAGATACTTCAAAGGCAATTCCTGAATATGCACAAACGCTTCGTTTCGTATATCTCTTACAACGTTAAACGTTATGAAATTATTAATAATATTCATAAGCCATTGCATAAGACAGGTAAATGCAACAATACCGCCTATCGCAATAAAAATTATTAGAATTTCAGGTAAAGCTTTATTGAATGGAACCTTGGAAAAATCTAATAAATTTATGATTTTGCCGAATAAAATGGGTATAGTCAGTTGTCCCGCGACTGTAAGAAGGGCAAGCAATACGGTTAAAAAGATCCATATTTTATAATTTTTAAGCTGTCTTAATATTCGTTTGAATATCTTTTTATTATTGCTTTTCATAATTGTCTACCCTCCTTACGATATTGAGAGTAGTGAATTTCGTTATAAACAGCACAGTTTTTCAAAAGCTCGTCGTGCGTACCTATTCCTGCTACTTTACCGCCGTCGAGAACGATTATTTTATCGGCACTCTTTATAGACGACGTGCGTTGCGAAACGATAAAAACCGTCGGGTCGTAGTCAAGCGATTTCAAAGACTGTCTCAATTTTACGTCGGTAGCGTAATCGAGCGCCGACGCGCTGTCGTCAAGGATAAGTATTTCGGGTTTTTTCACGAGCGCTCTTGCTATAGTGAGCCTTTGGCGCTGTCCGCCGGAAAAGTTTTTGCCCCCTTGCTCCACTTCGCTGTCGAGACCGTCGGGCTTTGATTTAATTACGTCGTCAGCCTGAGCAACTTGCAAAGCCGAAAGAATTTCCTCGTCGGAAGCATCAATCTTTCCCCACTGCATATTTTCGCGTATCGTTCCTTTGAATAGAACCGCGCGCTGAGGCACCGTTCCGCAAATTTCGCGAAGGCGCTGATCGCCTATTTGTTCGACGCGCGTACCGTCAATACAAACCGATCCGCTCTTTAAATCGTAAAAATGCGGTATCAGATTGACAAGCGTGGTCTTACCCGCACCGGTACCGCCGATTATTCCGATTGTCTGACCGCGTTCCGCCGTAAAAGAAATATCGCTTAGCGCATCGACTTCCGCACCTCCGTAGTTGACGCATACGTTTTCAAATACGATAAACGGCTTTAAGTTACCTTTTTCCGACGCTGCGTATTCTTTGATATTTGCAGACTGCATTTCAAGTATTTCATTGACGCGTCCCGCACACGCAAACGATTTTGTAACCGTAACAATCAGATTTGCAAGCTTTATCAGCTCTACGAGGATCTGACTCATATAGTTATACAGAGCAACGACGTTTCCTTGCGAAAGCGAACCGCCGTCAATTCTTATCGCACCGACGTACAGAAGAACAATAATAGAAACGTTGATTATAGCGTAAGTCAGCGGATTCATAAGCGCGGAAATTTTTCCGACGAATTTCTGGGCTTTTGTCAGTTCTTCATTGCGCTTTTTAAAAGTTTTAATTTCTTCATCTTCTTTACAGAATGCCCTCAAAACTCTTACACCGGTCAAGGTTTCTCTGTTGGAAGCGGTAACACCGTCAAGACGGTTCTGAACTTTTTTATAATACGGAATACAGAAGAGTATAATTGCAAAGACGACGATAAAAAGAATTGCTATCGTTATTCCAAATACCGTCCCCGAAACAATATCGAGGATAAACGCCATAATCATCGCACCGAAAACAATGAAAGGCGAACGCATAAAAAGCCTTAAAACAAGATTTACGCCCGACTGAATCTGATTTACGTCGCTTGTCATTCTTGTAATCATTTTCGGGGTACCGATTTTATCGATTTCACTGTAAGACAGCGACTGCATTTTATCGAATAAATCGTGGCGAAGCTCTTTCGAAAAGCCTACCGCCGCTTTCGCTGCAAAATACTGAGCCGCTACTGCACTTATCAAACCTACTACGCCTAAGCCAACTAAAATAAGACACATATTTGTGATATATTGCCAGCCCTCTCCGCCGTTTATTCCGTTATCGATAATTGCGGAAACGACCAGAGGTACAAAAAGCTCAAACCCTGCTTCCAAAAGCTTAAAAAGCGGAGCTAAAATGCTCTGCAATTTATAATGTTTTAAGTATTTAAGTAATTTACGCATACTTTATATATTCTAACATCTAAACAATAAAAAATCAATTCTTATTCAAACCATTTGCCATTATTATTATAATTTGGTATATTATTTGAGAGGAAAATTGTATGGCTTACAAAGTATATTTGAAAAAAGGCGAAGAAAAACGAATTATTAACGGGCACAGTTGGGTATACGCCAACGAAGTGGCACGTATCGAAAACAAGGATAAAAACGGTTCACTTGCCGAAGTTTATTCCAACGACGGAAGATTTATTGGAAAAGGTTATATCAACCATGCGTCTAAAATACTTGTTCGTATTTTTATAAGAAACAGCGATATTGATGACGAAGAATTCTATTTGAAAAGGCTTAAACAGGCAAACGATTACCGCTTAAAGCTCGGATATAGTAACTGTTACCGTATGGTTTTTGCCGAATCCGACAATCTCCCTGCACTTATTATTGACAAATACGGCGACGTTTTAGTAATGCAATGTCTTTCGCTCGGCATAGATATGCGAAAAAAATTGATTTGCAACTGTCTTGTAAGACTTTTTTCACCGAAAGGAGTCTATGAAAGAAGCGACGTCGTCGTGAGAAAAAAAGAAGGTCTGGAAGAAGTTAAACAGCTTTTGTACGGCGAGGTTCCCGATTACCAGCAAATCGAAGAAAACGGAATAAAAATGTTAGTCGATATTAAAAACGGTCAAAAGACCGGCTATTTCCTCGACCAGAAAGAAAACAGATTTGCCGTCAGAAAATACAGTAAAGGCGAAGTTTTAGACTGTTTTTGCAACAGCGGAGGTTTTTCATTAAATGCGGCAACCGTTGCAGACAGGGTAACCGCTTGTGATATTTCTTCTCTTGCTCTTAAAAACGTTACGGATAATGCAAAACTTAACGGTTTTGAAAATATTGATACGCTATGCGGTGACGTGTTTGAAATACTAAGAAGTTTTAAAAAAGAGAAACGGCAGTTTGATACTGTCATTTTGGATCCTCCCGCTTTCTGCAAAACCGCCGACGAGATAAAGGACGCTTACAGAGGCTATAAAGACATCAACTTAAACGCCATAAAAATAGTAAAAAGCGGAGGGTTTTTGATTACCTGTTCCTGTTCGCATTATATGTCGGCGAGTCTGTTTGAAAAAATGCTGATAGAGGCATCAAAAGAAAGCGGAAGAATCGTGCGCAGCGTCGAGATAAAAACACAAGCACCGGACCACCCGTCGCTTTTATGCGCAGAGGAAACACAGTATTTAAAATTTTTCGTGTTGCAGATAATCTGATTAAAGCATTTTTCTGCGTACTATGTCTTACATAATACTTAAATTATAACAAGAAAAGGCGGGTTTTCCCGCCTTTTCTTGTTATTTTGTTATAATTAATGTTTATATTACCCAATTGCCGTCTTTAAAAATCGGAACGCGCTTACCGTCTTTTGTAATTCCGGTGATCGCCATATCTTTACTTCCTATCATAAAGTCGACGTGTATCATAGAGCTGTTTATGCCTGCTTTTTCACAATCTTCGACGCTCATAGCTTCAAACCCTTCGAGGCATTCGTTAAACCCTCTGCCGAGCGCCAGATGACAGCTTGCATTCTCATCGAACAGCGTATTATAGAACAGTATCCCCGTGTTATTGATAGGCGAATCGTAAGCAATCAAAGCGCATTCTCCGAGATATCCTGCGCCCTCGTCCATTGAAATCATTTTTTCAAGCAAATCCTGATTTTTTTCGGCGCCTACTTCTACGGCTTTTCCGTTTTTAAATTTAATCCAGAAATTTTCTATTATTTTTCCCTGATACGAAAGCGGTTTCGTTGCAACGACTTTGCCGTCGGCTATACCTTTCATAGGCGAAGTAAACACTTCTTCGCTCGGTATGTTGGGATTGAAATAGATTCTGCTTCCGAGCGTATATTCACCGCCGCCCGTAAATCTTCCGCGCGGATTAAGCCCGACGGTAAAGTCCGTTCCGTTTGCACTCTTGTATTCAAGTTTTTCGAATTTGTGATCGTTTAGGAACTTGCAACGCTTTGCAAGGTTTTTGTTGTGATTTTCCCACGCCTTGATAGGCGCATCGTCAACCCTCGAACACAGCAGGATATCGTTCCAAAGCTGTTCGACTGCCTTTTCTTCGGAAAGATTCGGATAGACCTTCTGTGCCCACACTTTACCGGGAACAGCCGCAATGCACCACTGATATTTATTTTCAAGCTTGTCGCGGTAAGGTTTTATCGTCGGAAATCTTGCCATATTGGCTTTCGAAATTTTTTCATTATCCGTTCCGTTTAAACCGTCGGGATCTTCAGAATCAAGCCAAAGCGTACACGGGAAAGTTTTAACTTTATGCTCCCATTCGGCTTTTTCAACGTCCGTAACCGTTGAAAGGGTTTCAAGCGTGCGGTGCATATAGTGCATTTTTGTAATTGGCATATGAGACCACTTGACCTCTACTTTTGAAGCTCCGCATTTATAGCACTCCTCAACGCACATTGCCACAAATTCAGGCTGGTCAAGTTCGCATCTAATAATTACTTCCTGCCCTTTTTGTACGTTGAGTCCGCACTTAACGATAAGTTCGGCATATTTTTTTAATCTGTCTTGCATAATTTACTTCCTTTATTTGATTTTAATATATTCTAACATTTATAACCGATTTATGCAAGGAAAATTATCCGGTGTCATTTTTTATTTTTATTTCTCAAAATTATTATTACGATATATACTGCAAGCAAAACCGCACAGGATCCTAAAAGTATTCCATACATTGCGCCGAGAGGAATTCGGTTTCCGAATACATATAAATTAGCGTCAAATCCGTCTTTAAGTCCTTTTGACAAATTATCGGCAACCGTCGGGTCTGTTGCTCCTTTGACGATTTCGTCTATGTATCCGTTCATATAATGGTTGCGCATAATACCTACGCCGTAAGTACCGGGCAACAGTCCCAAAAAGTTTCTCAAACCTTCCGAGAATTGCGAAAAAGGCATATATGCACCGCAGATAAAACCGTACATAGATGAAACGAGAGTCGAAACTGCGGAAATACCTCCCTGCGAGGAAATGAAGCTCTCTACGATACCCGCCAACAGAGTTCCGAACAGTATTCCGCAAATGCAGTCAAACAAAATCATAAAAACGTCGCTTACCGGAATATACCAGCCAACACAGGCAAGATAAATATGTCCTATGAGCATAATGGTTACGATTACGATAAAGGTGACGAAGAAATTCGAAATGAAATAGGATACGGCTACCGTCGTTCTTTTTATCGGCGAAACGTTGATGTCATTTATGCTTGCATTCATTTTATCTTCGACCATTATTATATTTGAGCAGAATGCGACAGTGACCGAACTCACGCTCAGAATAGAAGACATAAGCCAGGCACCCGTTACACCGTTTAAAGCTCTTTTTCCGATAGTTATTTCAAACTCCGCTGCAATACTTTCAAAACTTTCTATATAAATATTTTTAAGAAACGTTGCGAACAGCACGAATAATATTAGCGGAGTTATCAGAGAGGTAAAAAAAGTAAATTTATTTTTAAAATAGCATTTCGTGTTTCTCGATATAAGAGAAATCATTTTTTTACATTCAAGCATTTCTTTAACCCCCTTGCAGATTTTTACCCGTAACTTTCAGAAATACGTTATCCATATTCCCTTTCAATACTTCAAAATCTTCGAAAATATTCGGCTTTTCTTTGAAAAATTTAGTCGTTTCAGCGGTGCCCTTTAATTCTATTTCGGTAAAGTCACGCTCGTTTTTTATACTGTAACCAAGCGATGAGAAATATTTTTCCGCTTCTTCTCTATGATTATAAAACTTTATAAAGTCGCTGGCAAATTCGTTTTTCAGCCCGTGAGGCGTCCCTTCCGCAACGATTTTACCTGCGTCTATTATTACCACATAATCCGAGTCAGACGCCTCTTCCATATAATGCGTTGTTAAAAATACAGTCAACCCGTCTTCCTTACGCAGTTTTTCAACTATGCTCCATACGGTTATTCGCGTTTTCGGGTCAAGTCCGGTCGTCGGTTCGTCGAGAATAAGAAGTTCTGGCTTATGAATTAAAGCACGCGCAATATCTATGCGTCGCTTTTGTCCGCCCGACAATTTTCCGAGTTGTCTTTTTAAAATATCTTTAATATCCAAAAGCTCTGACAGCTCTTCAAGTCTGAATTTGAAAGCGGTTCCGAATATTCCGTATAAATTCGCCCTGTACTTCAAATTGTCGTAAACGCTGAGTTTTTTATCGAGTACAGAATTTTGAAAGACAATACCGATTTTGCTTTTTATTTCGTTTACTTTTTCATCTATGTCATAACCGCAAACTTTAACTTTTCCCGAATCTTTATTCAGAACGCCAGAAATAATGTTTATGGTTGTAGATTTGCCTGCACCGTTTACGCCAAGAAATGAAAAAAGCTCACCTTTTTTGACTTTGAAAGATATATCGTCTACCGCTTTTACGTCCTTGAACGACTTTTTAAGATTATCTATTTCAATTACCATTTTTCTCTCCTAAATTTTTTATCAAACCCGAATATACGTCCTTGTACATTTCACTAACCATATCCATATCGATATCAAGATAATCCGTAAGATACATTGTAGCGATGCCGTGCCCGAATATCCACATTTCGGTATGCAATTTTCTGGCCGCCTCTTCGCTGATATTCAGATTTTTTCTGATAACCTCTACAGATACTTCAAAATTTGCGTTGATAGAATTAAAATTTTCACGCGGTTTGGTCATAAATACATACTTGAATAATTCAGGCTCATCGTGAGCAAATTTAACGTACGCCATACCCATAGACTTATATTCTGGATATTCCTTGCGCGCAACCGTATCCAGAAGGTATTTATAGAAATAATTAATTGACATAACGTAAATTTCATCTTTGATCTCATCTATACCTTTAAAAGAAATATAAACAGGTTGTGTCGAACAATCGCACGAACGTGCGATTGAGCGTACGCTCAAATTTTCCGCTCCGCTTTTTCGCGTCAACTCGAATGCCGCGTTTAATATTTTTTCTTTGCTTATAATTTTTTTTGCCATTTTTACCGCCAAAATAAATAACAGGTGTTATCAATAACACCTGTTATTTTAATTTATTATATTATATTTGTCAATTATTTAACAAAAATTAATTGTGAATTTTATTTAATTTGAAATTATCTATTGCCTTTTCAGTTCGCAATTTGCATTTTTGGCAAAATTATGATATAATATAAAAAAATCCGATGTTTTCGGGGTCAATATATGACAAGGAAAAATAAAATAGGCTTAATAATTACAATCGTATTTTTAATGTTACTGTCTACGCTTATTCTGACTTCTTCTATTGGCGGTATTACATATTTACGGGATTTGAAATATCTTATAGATAACGGGCGTGAAGTTGACGGTAATATAGTAGAATTAGAAAAAGGCGGCGGTTATGGCAATCATAGTTCTTATTACTACTATTCTTTTACTCTTATTTATAAATATGAAGAGAATGGAACAGTTTGGGAAACAAGTGATTATTGGCGCGTAAGGGAAGATAGAAAAGATGAGTTAAACGAAAGACAAGTTTGGTGTGAAAATCAAGTCGGCAAAACCGTAAAACTTACGATAGACGACAAAGGACACTGCGAGCCAACCGCAAATTTGCCGTCTAAATATAAAGGACAGTACGATTTCGTATGGATACGCGGCGGAATTCTGATAGGTATTGAAACAGTATTATTGATAATTTTGCTTGTCATAATTTTCAAAGTGAAAGTCAAAAACATTTTAGCACACGGTGTAAATTTTAATACAACGTAAAATGTAGTTAAGCACATTCAGAATAAGTTTAAATTTTCAATTAAATAAGGGCGTAAGTTTTAACTTACGCCCTTATTGGCGCAGAGAAGAAGATTTGAACTTCCGGACGGGTATTAGCCGTCACACGATTTCCAATCGTGCGCCTTAAACCGCTCAGCCATCTCTGCAAAAATTATTTAATTCAAATACCGATTATTATAATAATAAAAATACGTTAAAAAATCAAGCGTTTTTGCTTACAATAATATGTTCGGCATATTTTTTTGCGATATTGACACCGCAAACCCTCTCCGCTTCGGTGAAAAACGCATTTGAATTGACTTCGCATACGAAATATCCGCCTGCATTATCCATAAGAATATCTATTCCGCAATAATCAAGTCCGATAATTGAAGCTACCTTTTCACATAGTGATATCAAGTCGTTATCTGCAACGAATTTTTCACCGACGCCGCCGAGTTCTATATTCGAACGGAAATCATTTTTATTGCTACGCTTCATTGAACAAACGTATTTTCCGCCTATAACTATTACTCTGATGTCCTCTCCGCCTCTGCCTATAAACTGTTGATAAAAATGTGCTTCAAGTTTATTTTTTTGTTCAAAGTTGAATAATTCCGTTCGGTCTTTGATCAAATTTACGTCAGCCCCCAGCGAACCGTAACATTTTTTCGCCACCAACGGATAGCCTAATTCTTCAACGCTGTTTACTAATTCATCGGAAATAGTTGCATCTTTATAATAACATAGTGGGGCATAAACGGTGTCGGGCATTGAAATACCGTGATCGGCTAAAACTATATGCGTCATCATCTTGTCGTCGCAAATTTCAATTGCCTGTGATTTGTTGAATAAAGCTATGCCTTTTTTTTCCAAAAGATAAGCACAGGCTCTGTCCTTATCCAAAAAAATGCATACGTCTGCATTAATTGCGGTTATTCTTCCATCTTTTATTTCGGCAAGAGAAACGTTTTTAATAATTTCGCAATCCGCACCGAGCAGTGTCAATTCTTCCGCCAATCTTTCAGCTTGCTTGATCTGCGATTTATTTCTGATATATGCGTTTACAACTATTTTACAATTCATATAGTTAATTGCCGTTTGTATTCAAATCGTATAAATACTTTAACCCGTTAAGCGTCAGCAATTTATCGACGTGATCTATTTCGGATATTTCGTCTGCAATAATTTCCGCGAAACCGCCTGTTGCAACGGTAGTCACGTTATCGCATTTAAGCTCTCTTTTGATTCTTTTTATAATATACTCGACTAAGCCGGCAAAGCCGTAAAAAATACCTGACTGCATATTTGTAACCGTATTTTTACCTATAACTTTGTCAGGTTTTTCGATTTCAACTCTCGGCAGTTTGGCAGTACCGTTTACAAGGCTGTCCAAAGACCCTTTAATTCCGGGAGATATTACACCGCCGATAAATTCGTTTTTTGAATTGATTACGTTAAAAGTCGTTGCTGTTCCGAAGTCGACTATAATCAAAGGCGCTTTATACTTCAACAGTGCGGCAACATTATTCAATACTCTGTCGGCGCCTACTTCCTTTGCGTTGTCGACTTTCAAATTCAGTCCAGTTTTTAAACCCGGTTCAAGCATAAGAGGTTTAATGTTCAGATAAATTCGGCACATTCTTTCAAGCGTGTAATCGAGCGAGGGCACGACAGACGAAATAATTCCGCCCTCTATGTCATCTGCCGTAACCGAATTATTTTTCAGAATACTTAATAACTGACCTCCGTATTCATCGGAAGTCTTTTTATGGTCGGTTGCTACCCGACAGCTTAAAACCAGCTTATCCTTATCGAATAAGCCGTATTTTATATTCGTATTACCTATGTCCAGACATATAATCATTTTCAATCCTGTTCGTTTTTTACAGTGTCTTGCTCCTGTAAAACTTCGATTTTTTGTTTTTTATATATAAACTTATTATTGACTTTTTTGAGGACCGTTGTATATATGGGCACTAAAACTATGCAGGCAACTAACTCGATAGGAAAATAGATCGTCACGGCGACTTCAATAAGCTGAGTGAACGCCCCCATTGCGTTGCCCGTCCAGATATTTACAGCCAAAAGATACAGTATCGTGTTTGTTAAAGAACCTAATAAACCTGCTAAGGACGCAGGAAGTATTTCCCTGAGAAACTTATGCTTTGCTTTTCTGAACAGTTTTGAAAGTCCGAAATAAGTCCAATACGCCGTAATTCCTATAAAAAATCTGGGTAAAACAGATATCAAAGGATTCGCGTAAACAATAAACATTGAAGCAAATATGAGACAAAAAATGCAACTGCATACGCCCAAAAGTGTTCCGCCTACGAAACTTTTTTTCCAATCGTCATAAATGCTTAACGATATGGAGACAGGCAAGGATAAAATACAAGCAGTCATTCCTAACGGTGAAAGCACAGCGCCTTCGAGCAAAAACAGAACAAAAATCAGTGCAGCCATCACACCGACAAAAGCAATAAAATGAGCCTTATCGCTTTTCATAAAACCTCCGTCGGATCCGTTTAACGGTATCCGCAAAAAAAATTATTATACTTTAAATCGGTCAGTATATTTATTAGTTTATTTTACATTACTGCCGAAAGTATTCAATCATATCAAAATCAAAAAATTTCGCATAAATTATAGCATTAAAATATTAATTATGCAAGCTTTTGCAGGCAAGAAGATATTGTAACATTTTTAAGATTATTTTAATATTATTTAATATACGTTATATACGGAACTGCAATGGCAACAACAAAAAATTACATACCGCCTTGCAGCAAATTTCACAGGAGGAAACATATGAACATTTTTTCGCATTGCGGCGGCACAAACAGCTGCCTCTGGATTTTGATTCTCTTACTTCTTGCAGCATGTTGCAGTGGTAACGGTATA
The DNA here is from genome assembly GCA_910583545.1 of uncultured Christensenella sp. Taxonomy (GTDB): domain Bacteria; phylum Bacillota; class Clostridia; order Christensenellales; family Borkfalkiaceae; genus Coproplasma. The sequence goes on from CAJTXM010000002.1 coordinate 29,418, forward strand.
GGTGATGTGCTCAGCGGAAGCTGCACGCCCTTACTTATCGCATTGATTTATACTATGTGGAAAAACGGAACGCTCTCGAATCTGTTATGCGGAAACGGCGGCGGTTGCGGATGCGGTTGTAACTAATATTTATAATTAAAATACGGGGGTTGCATATGCAACCCCCGTTTACTATTTATTAATCAAACACGTTGCTGACAGCTTGTAATTAAAATATACTTGTATACAGCAATAATAGTCTTTGCGTCGGTTATCTCGCCGTCTTCTATCATTTTCAGAACAGTTTTTATATCAATAAAATGGCAATTTAAAAACTCCCCCTCATCAAGCCGTTGTCCGACAAATTCAAATTTTTCGGCAAGGTAGATATGAATTATCTCATCAGTGTATCCGGGAGTCGGATATATACTTGCCATATGGACAAGCTCTGCCCTATAGCCCGTTTCTTCTTCAAGTTCACGCGCGGCGGCGATTTTCGGGTCTTCATTGACATTTAGCTTTCCGGCGGGGATCTCGTATATCTCCTTATTATAGGCGTAGCGAAATTGCTTTACAAGCAAAATTTTTCCGTTATCGACAAGCAGAACGCTTGCTCCTCCGCTATGCCTGACGTACTCACGATAAGCTTTTTTACCGTTGGGCAATTCGACTTCGTCAAGATTAAGGGAAATAATTTTACCGCTATATAGAGTCTTGGAACTTAATTTTTTCTCTTTCAGATTCATAATAATTTTTCATACTCGGAGATAAATTCTATCAACGAGGCAACTTCGTCGCTTACGCAACGGTTGTATAAAATGAAATAATTGTAACCGCAGATAACGGCGTCTATCATTTCTTCGTCTTCACTTTTGACCGCTTTAACCAAAGCGTCCAGCATTTTTACAGCCGATTCACGCTCTTCTTTGGGAGCCGATGTGCTTATAAACTGTTTTTCAGCTTCAACCGATAAAGCGATGGAAGAAATCAGTTTGGCTTTTTGCGTATTCGCTCCGTCATCTTTTCTGCGTTCGAGTTCTATATCACCGATTTGATCCTTAAAAACCTGTTTGATAAGATTTTCGAGGCTTACTATAATCGTATTGCAAAAAGCGCGATAACTTTCAAAGTAACTACCGTCTTCGCGGAAATAAGCTTCCAAAAATTCATTGAAATTCAGCGAATCGCGGTCAAACTCAACTAACAGACAAAATATAAAGGCAAGACGCTGTCCTACTGTCTGAGGCAGAATTACCTTACCCGAATTATGGCTGTCGCGTATAAGACACATAGGTTTTTGTTCAACATAGTTAAAATCTTTCGTAACCGTATCAAACAGCTTATAAAGTTCGGGACTGTTTACTATACACTTTAATAAATCTTTAATTTTCGTCGTAGCCATTATGAACTTACATTTCGTAAGCTCGTCACATTTATCCAAAAACTCCAAAATCTGATCTTTAGTGCTTTTCATATTTCACCCTGAAATGATATTGTCAAGTCAATTATATCACATATAATTTTAAAATTAAATTATTTTACAGACAAATATCTTGATTTTATGCAAATAATTATGTATAATAAATAAAACTTTAACTTTTTTAGTCGAATATGTTGAATACTGGCGAAACATCTATAAACAAGTTAATAATTCTTTTTGTCTTTGATAAAATGGAAAGCACTTTATCTGAGAGAACAATTGTCGATATGTGTTCGTCTACAAATAACTGGATGGGCTATATGGACTGCGTCAACGTTATTCACAAACTAATCGACGACAATTTTATTTACATTGTCAATGAAGACGAAGATACTCTCTACACCATTACTCCCGACGGACGGGAAACGCTTGCGAATTTTTATATCAATATCCCCAAAAGCGTAAGAGAGGAAATTTCGCAGTTTGTCAAAAAAAACAGTACAAGATACAGAAACCGTCAGGAATGCCGTTCGGATTATTATCAGAATTTGGACGGTTCGTTTACCGTCGCGTTAAAAATTCTTGCACCGGTTCAACCGCTTTTGGAACTTAAATTTGTCGTTCCCGATAAAAAAACAGCAAAAGCAATCTACAAAAAATGGGAAGAAAAGGCAGCCGACCTCTACTCGGTAATATATGAAAATCTTTGCGATTAGGAGAAAAATCAAATGTTCGTTTACTATACTTCGGGAACGTGTTCAAGACAAATTATATTCGAGGTCGATGAAAACAACAAAATTCACTGTGTTAAATTTATAGGCGGATGCAGCGGTAACCTGCAAGGCGTCGGTAAATTAGTCGAGGGGCACGATATCGACGAAATCGAAAAAACTCTTTCGGGAATTAAATGTAAAAACAACACCTCCTGTCCCGATCAATTGTCAAAAGCAATAGCCGCTTATAAAAACTCATTACTTGAAACTAAAAACAAATAAACAAAAAACCGAGTTTTTGCTCGGTTTTTTTGTTATTATGTTACGTATAATACTATTCAAAATTATAAATTGACTATAATATTATAAAAATCTGTCATATTTTTGTTTACAAGGTCGACATAATAGCATCTGCCGTCATATCCGCCATTTGCATTATATCTTATAATATTGAACCCTTGAAACGACTTTTCGACATTGACAAGCAATTTTTCAAAAGGCATTTCGTTATAATAGTTTTGCGTTTCGAAAACAAACTCGACCCACGTTCCGTCTTTGAGTGCCTTTGTGGTTTCTCTGTTTAAACTCACGCCGAAGGCAGGCATTTCGTGCGAGCCCTGCAACATATTCTTCCACCCTTCAACGATAACTTCGAAGGGTTTTTCTCTATTTGAGTAAGTCGTCATTTCGCCCGATTCATATACGTTAATATACTCGGCTGTTTCTACTACGTTGCTTAAATCAATATCTGCTTGCATACGATTATTTTCTCTATTTTTCAAATTATTATTCCTATTTTGATAATTTTTCATCGATTGATAGTGCAGCCTCTTTACCTGCGCTCATTGCAAGAATAACCGTCGCTGCTCCCGTAACGGCGTCACCGCCCGCATAAACGTCTGATTTTGTGGTTTCACCATTATCGTTTATAATAATTCCGCCGCGCATATTGAACTTAATATCCGAACTTGTACTTCTTATAAGCGGATTCGGAGTTGTGCCGATAGCAATAATTACGCTGTCAACTTCTATAATATATTCGCTGTCGGGTAACTCTATCGGACGGCGTCTACCTCTTTCATCTGGTTCACCTAATTCGCATTTGATAAGCTTAATTCCTCCCACGAACTCTTTATCCGTATCTGACGGTATTATTTCTACGGGATTACGCAAAACATCGAACTCGATTCCCTCTTCCTTTGCGTGTTCAACTTCTTCCTTACGGGCAGGCAACTCTTCCATAGAGCGTCGGTAAATAATTTTGACGCTTTCGGCTCCTAAGCGCAATGCTGTCCGTGCGGCATCCATCGCAACGTTTCCGCCGCCTATTACAGCAACCCTTTTTGCACGCAAGACGGGAGTATTCGAATTTTCCTCATACGCTTTCATTAAATTGACGCGCGTTAAAAATTCATTTGCAGAATATACGCCGTTTAAATTCTCTCCGCTTATATTCATAAAACGCGGAAGACCTGCTCCGGTACCGAGGAACACTGCCTTAAAACCGTCTTCGAAAAGCTCGTCGACAGTAATGGTTTTACCTATTACCGTATTTGTTACAAAATTTACGCCGTACTTTTTCAGCGTCTCTATTTCTCTTTCGACTATGTATTTGGGAAGTCTGAATTCAGGGATTCCATAGGTCAAAACACCGCCTGGACGATGCAACGCCTCGAATACTGTCACTTCATAGCCCTTTTTAGCTAACGTTCCTGCGCAGGCAAGACCTGCCGGCCCCGAACCGACTACGGCTATTTTTTTATTTTTACTTTCAATTCTATTGATTTTATCGGCACTGTTAATATTGCAGTCGGCCACAAATCTTTCCAACCTGCCGATAGCGACAGGCTCGAATTTTATACCGAGAGTACAGCTCCCTTCGCATTGTGTTTCCTGAGGACAAACTCTTCCGCATATAGCAGGCAACAGTGAATTTTCAGAAATAATATCATAAGCGCCTTTAAAGTCTCTTTGCTTTATTTTTGAAATAAAATCCGGTATGGCTATATTTACTGGACAACTCCTGACACAGGGTTGGTTTACGCAATTTAAACAGCGGTCAGCTTCCGCTATCGCAATTTCTTCCGAATATCCGAGCGCAACTTCGTCAAAACTGCAAATTCTCGATTCCCGAGGAAGTAACGGCATTTCGTGTTTTTTTCTTTGAATTGACATCAGCGTACCGCCTTTTTAAAGAGGTTGCAGCTTTCGCGCGCTCTGTATTCAAATTCACGATATACCTTAGATCTTGCGATAGCTTCGTCAAAATTGACTGCGTAACCGTCAAAATCAGGACCGTCTATACAGGCGAATTTTGTTTCACCGCCTACCGTAAGTCTGCAACCTCCGCACATTCCCGTACCGTCAATCATTATCGGGTTCATAGAAACCGTTACGGGAATACCGTACGGTCTGGTTGCCTCGACAACAAATTTCATCATAACAAGCGGACCGATTGCTATTATTTCGTCATACTTTTCATTTTTTACCAATAATTCGCCGAGCGGTAGTGTTACTACCCCCTTTCTGCCGTGACTTCCGTCGTCAGTCATGACTGTATAATTATCGGAACAATTCCTGAATTCTTTTTCGAGAATTACCAGATCTTTGTTTCTGAACCCCGTTATACTGTGTACAACAGCCCCTGAATTATGCAGTTTCTGAGCTATCGGCAATGCGATTGCACAGCCAACGCCACCGCCTACGATGCATACTTTTTTTAAGCCGTTCGTTTTCGTCGCTTTACCGAGCGGACCGACAAAATCCTTAATAAATTCTCCCGCATTTTTGCGGTTTAAAATCATAGTCGTAGCGCCGACAATCTGAAAAATAATTCTGACTATGCCCTTTTCTCTGTCGAAACCGGCAATTGTTAATGGTATTCTTTCACCGTCGTCATCAACACGCAAAATTATAAATTGTCCGGCTTCGGCTTTTTTTGCAATCTGCGGAGCAAAGATATCCATTTGCGTTATTGTAGGGTTGAGTGCCTTTTTTGCGACGATTTTAAACATTTGTATCTGCCTTGATAAGTTTTTTTATGTATTTTATAGCATACATCGGATAAGGCGCATTATATTCGTAGTCAACAAGGATTTTTCGGATAATTCCCTGCTGGGTATTATTATGCTTACCCAAGGGAGCAATAACTTTATCTCCGACATTTGCGCCGTCAATTTCACAGACATACCAATATTGATTTCCCACTACATTAGGATCATCTACAAATTCTACTGCTGTGAATGTAATTTTCTCGTATTCCATACTCATATTATACCAAATTTTTTATATAAAATCAATTAATCATTTTTAATTTGCGCTGAAAGCTTTGCCTTAATCTTCCTTATAAATCAGCGTTTCTGGATGTGAAAACTCAAACTTGATATTTTTATTCGGATTCGTCAAGATATTGAGTGTTCCATGTTCTTTAGTCCCCATTCGTGTTTCCATAATAAGACTTCTGTAAGGCTTAAATCCGCACTTCTCCTGAACTCTTTTTGATTGTCTGTTAAAGTCATAATATCCGCAAATCAAAAAGTCTAAATCTAAATCCTTAAATAAAAAATCTATAACAGCACCGACGGCTTCAGGCATCAGCCCGTGTCCCCAATAATCTTTACTCAATACGTATCCGATTTCTCTGCCGTAAAAATTTTCAAACTCTGTCAGCTTATCTTCCATACCGTACTTCTCAATACCGAGAGATCCGATAACTTTTCCCGAATGTTCGATGGCAAATGTCTTTTTTTCATTGATAAACAAGTCAAGAATCTGTTTCGACTTTTCCTTATTTTCATGTGGAATCCATCCTGCCATCTGTCCTACGCCGTCAACGCTCGCATATTCGTAAAAATCATCCAGATCGGTCAAACGCCACGGGCGCAATAAAAGCCTTTCCGTTTTTAGAGTAACGTTTGAAATATCGATTTCTTTGTTCATACCTTGCCTCATAATTATTCCAAATGACCGACAGGTTTTCCCTGTCGGTCATTTGGAGCAGGTGACGGGAGTCGGACCCGCCGAAATCAGCTTGGGAAGCTGACGCCATACCGATAGGCGACACCTGCGTTTCATTTATTATAATATATCATATGAAACCGAAAAAGAAAAGCATTTTTTGTTTAAAAAATTTTTTAATTGAACAAAACTTATTCGGAGGCAAAAATGAACCCTATTAAAGAAAGAGCTAAAAATCTTGAAAATTGTTTTTTACCGTTAAAAAAGATGTATCCGAGAAGCTACAATAAAAATAAGACTTCGCCTTATACTAAGACGCGCGTTATTTTAATGAACGGAACCGAATTCGAATCGCAATGGTTTATGCATAATTTTGCCCGCCACTGCGACGTGCCCGAAATATTGAGCGCGCTTGCAATCGTACGGAGACAGGAGCAACAACAGCAAAAACGCATAAGCTGTTTAAAGCCTATCAATGAAAGCATATTGGAGACAACTATCGCTTATGAACAGCTTGCTATCGATCTGACTGCGGTATTAGCACGCCACGACAAGGACGAGGCAAATATCAAAGCTTTGAATTTTGCACTTTTGGAAGATTTTGACCACCTCTACCGCTTTGCAAATCTTTTGAAAATGGATAAGAAAATAGATGCGGATAAGCTGGTCGGCAAATACACTGAGATTATGCCTGGGCGTCCGACGATTGCCGAACACAGATATCCTTCCGACGACGTATCGCCCCATATGAACGCCGAAAAAGCCGACTTATACAGCAAGCTTGTCGCAAGCACAATTACAGCCGCAGAACAGCAGACAATGAACTATTATATGAATATTGCTCAGTGGTATAAAAACGATCTTGGAAGAAAACTGTATGCGGAGATTGCTATGATTGAAGAGGCACACGTAACGCAGTATGAAAGCCTGAAAGACCCCACTCTCAGCTGGCTTGAACAATGGGTAATGCACGAATATTGCGAATGCTGGCTCTATTATTCGGCTATGCAGGATGAAAGCGATAAATATATCAAAAAGATATGGAACGAACATTTTAAAATGGAAGTTTCACACCTGAAAGCAGCTTCGCGCTTATTGAAAAAGTATGAAAATAAAAGCTTTGAAGAAGTTTGCGGCGACGGAGAATTCCCTCAGCTTTTAAAACTCGGAGGAAATAAAGAATATATCCGAAAAGTACTTGCGGATACAATTACTTTTACTGCGGACAACACAAAAGTTATAAGAGATTTCAAAGAAATAAAGAAAATACCGAATAATCACAGATACTTCGATTACCAGAAATTTATGTCAGGCGATCCCGAAAGAAATGCGTCGCACCTTGTAATTAAAAAAGCAATAGAAAAACTCGGAAACGATTACAGATATCAGGACAGCGAACATCCCGTAAAAGAATTAAGATCGCGTAAAAGCGATAACGTCAAGGTAGCAAGAACTAAATAAATTAATAATTAGAATCAGTAAAAAAGCAAGGAAAAGTGATTTATACTTTCCTTGCTTTTTAATTTGAAATATATTATAATTAAATAAGATAAACAATAATTTAGAGGAGTAAAGAATGATTACGGATTCATTTGATAATAAAACTCAACCGATTTTAGCTTTGAAAGATTTTTACGGCGAACGCAAACACTTGGTCGATATATGCTTGATTACTTTTTCTAGAAAGATTTACGGCTATATTTTATCGGCTTTTCATTGTGAAGAAATTGCCAAAATTAGAGCCTGCAACGGACATACTCCCGTTTATAAATTTTCGTACCAAGGAACAGATATAGCATTTTATTTATCGCCCATAGGCTCCACCGCTGCGGCACAGTTTTCGATTGAAGCAAATTGGCTGACTGGTGCCTCAAAGTTTATAATGTTTGGTTCTGCTGGTAGTTTAGACGGCGAGAAAACTACAAATAAATATGTGATTCCTACGGAAGCCTATCGTGACGAGGGAATGTCTTATCACTATGCGCCACCGAGCGACTACATTAAAGTCAAGAACAGTGATAGAATAAAATCTTTATTTGATATGTGGAATATCCCCAATATACAAGGAAGAATCTGGACTACTGATGCAATGTTGAGAGAAACTGTCGGACATGTTGCGTTGCGCAGAAACGAGGGCTGTATTGCAGTTGAAATGGAGGTCGCAGGGGTTCAAGCGGTTTGTGATTTTTATAATTTTGAGCTGTACAATTTTCTTGTGACGGGCGATGTGTTATGCGAAGGCAATTATAACAACAGCCAATTGTCTGGCGCAAATCATAAACTTGATAAATTACAGATTGCATTAAAAATTGCGATACATATATAGAACGATAAATTTCAATTTATCCTGCTAAGTTATTAAAAAAACAGCCTGCTATTTTTTAAAAAAGTAGCAGGCTGTTTTTTTGTTTAAAATTCAAAGCTCGTAAATAATGGAAACCGGTCCGTCGTTATACTGCTCTATCTTCATATCTGCACCGAAAACGCCCAATTTAACCGATATTCCCGTTGCACGCAATTTCTCCGCTAAATGAATATAAAGCTCTTTTGCACGCTCGGGACGCTCTGCATCGGAAAAACTCGGTCTGTTACCGTGAGAACAATCGCCGTAAAGCGTAAACTGAGAAACAAGAAGTATTTCCCCCTCCACGTCGGCAACAGATAAATTCATTTTTCCGTTACTGTCTTCGAAAATACGAAGTTTGGGAATTTTATTTGCAAGTATGTCGCATTGCGCCTCTTCATCACCCGTCTTTATACCGAGATAAACAACAAGCCCGAATGGTATTTCGGAAATAAGTTTTTCATCGACGTATAGCGAAGTATGTTTTACACGCTGAATGACGGCACGCATCTAATTATTTGCCGACTCTCGACATATATTCTCCCGTACGCGTATCGATACGGATAATTTCTCCCTCTTCTACGAACATAGGAACCTGAATCGTTGCGCCCGTTTCGACAACAGCGTTTTTCAAAGCATTTGTTGCAGTGTTGCCTTTAACCCCGGGTTCACATTCCGTAATTTTAAGCTCTACAAAATTTTCGGGCTCGACAGAGAATGCCGTGCCTTTGAGGAATTTTATGGTTACGGTGTCGTTTTCCTTAATGTATTTGAGAGCGTCCTCAACCTGATCGAAGTTAAGGGTTATCATCTCGAATGAATCGGGATCCATAAAATAATAGAATTCTCCGTCAGTGTACGAGTATGACATTTTTCTCGTTTCAACCTGCGCCGTTTCAAGTTTCGCCGTAGGGTTAAAAGTAATGTCTGAAAGAACCTGCCCTGTAACTACGTTTTTAAGCGTAGTTCTTACGAAAGCGGCTCCCTTTCCGGGCTTTACGTGCTGAAATTCAGTTACAGTGTAAACGCCCTTACCGTTGTACTCAAAAGTTGAACCTTTTCTTATATCTCCTGCTAAAATCGATGCCATATTAAACTCCTTTTATTTATAAAATAATTAATTTTTTATCCGTATCCGTAAGTGAAACGGCTTTGCCTTTTTCAAGCATAACCGTATCTTCTATTCTGATGCCATACTCGCCTGAAAGATATACTCCGGGCTCGTCGGAAAAAACCATTCCGTCAACTATGATGTCTTCGCTCTTAGGCGAAATACGCGGAAACTCGTGAATGTTCAAGCCGATCCCATGCCCCAAAGAATGAGTAAAAAGTTTATCCAAACCGTAATTTTTAAGACAGTTTCTTGCGATTGCATCAATTTCGGCGCCGCCCATTCCAGCTTTCAACTGTTCCTTGACAAGCATATGCGCTTCTAAAACTTTTAAATATGAACTCTTGAATTCGCCTTTCTTTCCGTCGTCACCGAAAAGAAATGTTCTTGTACAGTCTGAACAGTATCCGTTATACTTACAACCGAAATCAATTAATATAATATCGCCGAATTTCAGTTTTCGCATACCCGTATCGTGATGCGGAACGCTCGAACTTTCACCAAAACAAACTATTGTGTCGAAGCTTGTACCGCTTGCACCGCCGTCGCGCATTAAAAACTCCAACAAAGCGGCCACGTCGTTTTCGGTCATTCCTTCTTTTATCTGACTTAAAAGTTTTAAAAACGCTTTATCCGCTATTTGGCAGGCTTTTTTTATACTTTCGATTTCGTAATCTTCTTTAACCGACATTGCCCGGATAAATGCAGACGAACTGTCAATTATTTCAAGCCCCGAGTCCTGCAATTTTTTATAATCACTATATAACGTCCTGTCGACGGGTATTGCTATTTGTTTATATTTAGTCAGCAAATCATTAAAATTACTTGTGTATTTTTCAACTGAAATTTCGCTTCCTTTAAGCTCTTTTTCAGCCGCTTCAAGATATCTCGGATCCGTATAGAAAACGGAGCCGTCTTTATCAGAAAGCACATAGCCGAAAGACGAAGAAAAACCTGTAAGATATCTTCTCAAATCTTCCGCTTCTGTCAGTAATGCTTCCGCACCTACAAGATCGTATATTTTTTTAGCGTTAGTGTGAGCCATATCAAATGTCCTCTTTAATAAGTTTAACAGAATTTTTAAACAATGTCAACGCCTGAATAAATGCGTTTCATCATTTGCGCATCCTCTGCCTGAGTACCTGCAGATTCACAAACTATATAAGGCTCTAATTTAAGTTTTTTCAATGCAATTGCCAAAGGCTCGAATTCGGGACCGTAAACGTTATCTTCAAAAGTCAAATGCCGTATTTCGCCTTTTGCTCCATACATTATTTTAGAAAAATGAACGTGGAAATGTTTGACGCGCTCGTATCCGAGTTCCGAAATCATATATTCAAGCCGAGAGATATAGTCGTCCTCGGTTTTCAAACTTCCGCCCTCTCTTGCATTCAGATGTCCGAAGTCTATTGCAGGCAGAAATATTTTATCGATTTTACAAAATCCGACCACTTCTTCAAGCGTACCTATCTGAGCGGATTTACCCATAGTCTCTGGACAAAAATAGATATCTTCGAAACTATTCTGATAAATCAGATCTCTTAAAATTTTTAATCTGTCTTCGGTCTTTTTTACAGCTTCTTCACGGGAAACTTTACCCTGCGCGGCAGGATGAAATACAAGCCTTTTACCGCCGAGAAGTTTTAAATACTTTGCACTGTCCAAAACGTAGCCGTACGATTTCTGAACTGCAGAATCGTCGGGGTTCGCAAAATTTATAAAATAAGGAGCGTGAACACTTATTTCGATGTCATTTTCCGAAAAAGCTCGGCCTATTTCCAGAGCCGTTTTTTCAGACATTGTAACTCCTCTGCCAAACGAATATTCGTAACAGTTCAACGACATTTCACGGCAAAATAAAGGTGCCTGAACGGTATGTTTATAACCTGCGTTATAAAACGCCTGACAATTTCCGCTTGGTCCGAATTTGATCAATTTCTACCTTCTTAAACTTTTAATTTTGCTCTTTGCAGATCTATTTTCAATTGTTCTTTAAGCGCTTCTTCCGAATCGAATTTTTGTGTATCGCGTAAAAATTCGATGAAGTTTACCGTAACACCTCTACCGTAGAGAGTCCCGACGAATCCGTCGAGATGAACTTCCAAAAGCGCAATGCTCTCGTTAAACGTGGGGCGCGCGCCGTAATTGGCAATGCCGATAAATTCTTCCTCGCCGATAAGACATACGACTTTATAGACGCCTTTTTTGACTTCTACTTTTTCAACGGGATATTTCATATTTATCGTAGGATAGCCTAGTCCCTTACCCCTGTTTGCGCCCTCGATAACGAATCCCGTTACTGAGTACGGCCTGCCGAGCAAGGCGCCTGCCTTTACAAGATTGCCGTTCTCGATGCAAGTTTTGATAAGCGTGGTGCTGACCTTTTCTCCGACGTAAGTAACGTCTTTTACGGGCATATACCATATTCCGTTTTCTTCGTCTTCTGCATAGGCTTTAAGTGTTGCAGACTTGGCTTTTGCTCCCTGACCGAAACGGAAATCTCTTCCGCTCATGTAGCCTTTTACATTGATTTTGCTTTCTATGTTCTCCAAAAAAACATTAGCGGGCGTTGCCTTAAAGTCTTCAGAATAATCTATTGCAAGAATAAATTTAACGTTAAATTTTTCAAGCAGTTCCTGTTTTTCTTCAAAATTGCATACCTGTCTGCCGCCCTTTCCTCCGGTAAACATCATTACGCCCAAATCAAGTCCGTTTATTTTGGCTTGAAGTTTAGCCTGTTTTAGAAGCTCGGCGTGACCTGTATGTATCGCATCAAAACAGCCAAGCACCAACAAGCTTGGAAATGTGTACTCGTCCTCATTATACTTGATAATCTCTAACATAACTTCGTCCTTACCTTTAAAATATTATCTTTTGAGTCGGCAAGCCCGTAAAACGAACCGTCCGTACAATAAATTTTATATGTTCCGTCGGACAAACCGCAATCCGCGGTCAATCCGTTAAATAACTTTTTTGCCTGCATATTCGTCGGATAAAAACTATCAAACGGCAATACGCTGTCTGTTGCTATAACAAAATTTTGAATGTTTTCTTTTGTTAAATTGCAGGTTTTTACGGCGTTTTTCAATTCGAATATTCCACTTTTAGTGCGCACCAATGAACTCATTATTGCGCTTGTATTCAGTAACGCGCCCAAATCACGGGCAATAGAGCGAATATAAGTGCCGCCACCGCATTCAATTTCAAATGAAAACGAATTTTCGTCTGTTTTATTCAAAAGTTTTATAGAATAGATATTAACTTTTTTAGGCTTAAGCTCAAATTCGATGCCTGCCCTTGCAAGCTCATATCCGCGCTTTCCGCTTACGTTTTTTGCGCTGTATTTGGGCGGAGTTTGCTCGATCTCACCGATAAGTTGCGGTAAAACGGCTTCAATCTCGTGTTTACAGGGTACTCTATGTGACATAAAGACTACTTTACCCGTTGTATCGAGCGTATCGCTGTCGTATCCGAATTTAAAATCGGCTATATATTTTTTGCGTTTTGTCAGAAAATAATCAAACAGTCTTGCAGCATTGCCTATTGCGACGGGCAATACCCCGCTTGCCATTGGGTCAAGCGTTCCCAAATGACCGCAAGGCGTATCTGTAAGCCGTTTTATTATTCCAACTTCTTTTGCAGAACTTGCGCCCTCTGCTTTATTTACTATTACAAAACCAGTCATAAATTCTGATAAACGGCATAAGTGATTTTATCAATGATTTCTTCAACATCACCGAACAACATACAACCGCTTGCAAGAACGTGTCCTCCGCCGCCGAAAGTTTCCGCAACGGAATTTACGTTTACTTTTCCCTTACTTCTGAGAGATATTTTGAATTGATGCCTCTTTACTTCAAGCATAGAAACGGAAACTTCAACACCGTCTACGGTCAATCCAAAATCAACAAATCCTTCCGTAATACTTTTATCGTCAATATCTTTAATATCTTCGTTATGAACAATTACAAAAGAAAGTTTATCATCTAATTCAAATCTGATATCTTTGATTACTTTTCCGAAAAGTAAAGCCCTCATTTTTGTCTGACGCGTATAAATATTATAATTTATTTTGTTTACGTCCGCTCCCTTTAAACGAAGAACTGAAGCGATTTTAAAAGTTTTATCGGTTACATCGCTATGCGTAAAATTTCCGCTGTCGGAAACAAGCCCGAGCATCAATAAATCTGCTATATCCTTGTTGATTTCAAAGCCTGCAACTTCAAAAATTTCCGACATTATTTCACAAGTTGCCGAACAAACGGAAACTAAATTCAAGGCTGCAAAACGCTTATTTGAAATGTGGTGATCGATGTTTACGGTTACGCCTTTAAAAGATAAGAACACATCCGCAAACTTTCCCAATCTATAAACGTCGGCACAGTCAACACAGACAAAAGTATCAAAAACCGCATCTTTTTTAAATTCGGTACAAACCGAGTCTGCGACAGGCAAAAAATTAAACTTTTCAGAAGGTTTATCTTCACAGTACAACTCAACGGTTTTACCGAGATTTCTAAGCGCGCAAGTTAAAGCTGATCCTGCACCTATCGCATCACCGTCAGGTCTTGCGTGACAAAAAACCGCAATTTTATCAGCTTTTTTAAGTTGTCCGCATATCTGAGCGATATTATTGTCAGTCATCTTTTTCCGTATCTAATTTTTCAAGTATTCTATCGATTTTAGCGCCGTATTCCATACTTTCGTCAAAAATGAATCTGAGTTCGGGAACGGTGCGCAACCTCATTACCAAAGACAGCTCGTGTCTTATAAAACCGGCATTCTGCCTTATTATTTCAAAACTGTTTTTCTTCTTCTCTTCGTTTGTATCAAAAATACTTATAAAGATTTTTGCACTTTTTAAATCCGGCGCTATATCTGCGGAAGTAATACTGATAATTGCGCTAAGCTCGGGATATTTATTCCTGAGCTTAGAAGATATTACCGACGAAATTTCTTTCTGAAACTCGCCCGAAAGTCTTTCACCTCTGTTCCCTTTCATAATTACACCGCGTTGATCTGCTCTATCAGATAACATTCAATGATATCGCCGATTTTAATATCGTTAAATCCTTCTATCGCGCATCCGCACTCGAAACCAAACGCCACTTCCTTTACGTCGTCTTTAAAGCGTTTTAACTGACGAACGTTGCCCTCCACTACAAGGACGTCGTCCCTGTAAATTCTGAGCTTACCGCCGCGAACGATTTTACCGTCCAAGACGTAGCAACCCGCAATATTGCCGACACCTGTGATTTTAAACGTCTGTCTGACTTCGCATTTACCGAGATATACGTCGTGGTACTTGGGCGCAAGCATACCTTTGAGCGCAGCTTCCATATCGTCAAGCAAATCATAAATAATGCGGTATGTTCTGACATCGACTTTACTTCTTTCCGCAAGTGTCTTTGCCTTAGCGTCGGGACGGACGTTAAAGCCCAAAATTATCGCGTTTGAAGAATCTGCAAGCATAACGTCAGTTTCCGTAATAGCGCCTGCTCCGCTGTGTATAACTTTTACCTGCACTTCTTCGTTAGAAAGTTTTACAACAGACTGTTTTACAGCTTCGACAGACCCCTGAACGTCGCCTTTAATAATCAGATTGAGAGTTTTGAGATTTCCTTCGGCAATCATACCGAACATCTCTTCAAGAGAAACTTTTGACGCGGCTTTTATCATTGCGTCGCTTCTCTTCCTTATTCTTTCTCCCATAACCTCTTTCATAAGTGCCTGGGATACCGCATAAATTGAATCGCCCGAATTGGGAACTTCTTCAAGACCGAGCACGTTTACAGCCATTGAAGGTCCTGCTTCCTTTACATTCTTTCCGCTATCGTCTATCATAGCGCGCACCCTGCCTGTAACGGTGCCCGAAATTATATTGTCACCCGTACGCAACGTGCCGTTCTGCACGAGAACGGTTGCAACGGGACCTTTGCCCTTATCGAGTCTCGCCTCGATAACAACGCCCCTTGCCTCCCTTTCTGGATTTGCAAGCAATTCTTTCATCTCTGCAAGCAACAGTAAATTTTCAAGCAGATTTTCGATTCCTTCACCTGTCTTACAAGAAATAGGACAAAGCACGGTATCACCGCCCCATTCCTCCGGAACAAGTCCGTAATTTGTAAGATCCTGCTTGACTTTATCGATATTAGCGCCTGCTTTATCCATTTTGTTGACAGCAACGATAATGCCTACGCCTGCGGCTTTCGCGTGATTTATAGCTTCGACAGTCTGAGGCATAACGCCATCATCCGCCGCAACGACCAAAATTACAAAATCGGTTACCTGTGCACCTCTTGCACGCATAGCCGTGAACGCTTCGTGTCCCGGCGTATCTATAAACGTTATTCCCTTACCGTTTACTTTTACGGTGTATGCGCCTATGTGCTGTGTAATACCTCCAGCCTCTCCGGCAACAGCGTTGCTCTTTCTTATATAGTCGAGAAGAGAAGTTTTACCGTGATCGACATGTCCCATAACGGTAACCACGGGAGCTCGAGGAACAAGGCTTTCAATTTCTTCGACGGTGTCCGCCTGACGTTCGAACAGCACTTCCTCCGCCGTCTTTTCAGGCTTATATTCAAGTTCTATACCGAGTCCTGCCGCAAGCAATGCCGCCGTATCGTAATCAATCGATTCGTTTACGGTTTTCATTACGCCCTCTTTAAAGAGCTTTTTCGTAATATCTACGGCAGAAATTCCTAATTTTTCGGATAACGTCTTGATGGGGATATCGTCCGTAGTCACTATCGCGTGTTCAATTTTAATAGTCTGGAAATTCTGCTGTTTTTTATCTTTTTTGACGCGAAGTTTTCTATAACCGCTCTTATTTTCGTCGAAGTCGGCTATCTTGGCACCCTGCTGTTTTTGTAAAGCGCGTTTAGAAACTGCGTGCCTCTCTTTTTCTACGTACGTTTTATCATAACTTTGTTTCTTTTTATCGGGACCGAAATTTTTGGGTTTATTCGCCTGAGCATTAGATGCGGCGGATACGGGTGCGCCTGGTCTTTGCTGTAGAGGCTTGGGTCTCTGCGGTGAATTATTAAACGCAGGAGCGCCAGGTCTCTGAGTCCTGTCGCGCTGAATGCGGTTATCCTTGTTGATAAACGTCTTATTCTCGGTCTTCTCAACCGTCGGAGTCTTGGCCTTGACTTCTTCTTTCGGTTTGCTTTCCGTTTCGGCAGCAATTTTTTCTTCTTCCGCTTTCTGCTTTTCGGCTTCCGCAATTGCGGCGGCTCTCTCTTCCGCAAGCTTCTCTGCTGCAAGCCGTTCTTCCTCGATCTTCTTTGCTAACTTTGCGTTTTCGAGTTCGGATAGCTTCTTCAATATATCGTTAGCCGTTTTTTCCGCAACAGAAACTTTTTTAACAAGCTCCGTAACAAGCCCGTCCGTAATCAGTTTGCCTATATTTTCAATATTCTCGTATTTTTTTGCCATATACTATTCACCGCCTTCGGTATAAAATTCGTATCCGGATGCCTTACAATTCATAATTGCTTCTGCAAGATTTTTATCTCTTATAGCTGCCAATCTGCATTGCGGTTTTCCGATCAGCTCTTCAAAGTCATCGCCGCAAACGAGCAACGGACAATTGAATTTTCTTTTGAATTTCAACGCGTATCTTATCGTGTTGTTTGCAGCGGTTTTATCGAGCAACAATAAATATACACCGCTTTTAAGCGTTCCTATCGCACTTGAACCGAGCGTTATCTTACGCGCCCTTTTACAAAATCCGATATAAGAAAACACTTTATTTTGAGCCAAAATAAGTCTCCTCTATTTTTTCGTAAATTTCGCTGTCGACCTGACAGGAAAATACTTTATTAAGTATCCTCTGTTTTTTCAGTTTTTTAATGCATTCGGGATTATTGCAAATATATGCTCCCCTCCCCGAAGCTTTTGAGGTGAGATCCAAAAAAATATTATCATCCGAACGCACGATTCTGAGCATAGATCGCTTTTCAAACAATTGTCTGCATGCAATACACATTCTTAGCGGCGTTTTTTTTGTCGTCATATTTATCAGCTCTCTGTCTCTTCGGAATTCTGGGTTATAAGTCCTAATTTCTTTGCCACCGACTCGCTCTTAACGTCTATTTTCCAACCGGTAAGTCTTACGGCGAGACGGGCATTCTGTCCGTCTTTACCTATTGCAAGCGAAAGCTTATCGTCCGGAACGACCGCAAGTGCTGTCTTCTCATCGCTGAGCTGTGTAACAGAAATTACTTTTGCGGGAGATAATGCTTTTGCAATAAATTCAAGAGGATTTTCAGACCAAGGGATAATATCGATTTTTTCGCCTTTCAGTTCCTCTACGATAGCATTAACTCTCGCACCTTTGTTACCCACACACGCGCCTATTGCGTCGACTCTCGAATCTTCGGAATAAATCGCAATTTTAGTCCTTGCACCCGCTTCTCGCGTAATTTCCTTTATTACGACTGTTCCCTGCTTAATTTCGGGAACTTCTTCTTCAAACAGCTTTCTTACAAGTCCTGCTGAAGATCTGCTTACTAAAACCTGTGCGCCCCTGAATCCGCTTTTAATGCGCTTGACGAAAACTTTTATTTTATCATTTACGTTGTACCTTTCTCCCGGAACCTGATCGGACGGAAGCATTAAGCCTTCAATCTGACCTTTGCCAAGCTCAATATAAACGTTTTTTGCATCTATCTTGCGGATAATTCCCACAAGAAGCTCGCCCTCTTTATCGGAAAATTCGTTTACAGCGGCATCTCTTTCCGTTTCGTTGAGTTTTTGAAGTATAACCTGTTTTGCCGTCTGTGCCGCGATTCTTGAAAAATCCTTAGGCACAAACTTTTCCAAAACTTCGTCGCCTAATTTATAGCTCTTTTTTATTTTCTGAGCGTCTTCAAGCAAAATTTCGGAATCCGCGTCAATAATTTCGCTCACTGCCGTCTTTGACGTATAAAAATCTATCGTACCCTTTTCCGGATTGGTTTTAATTTTTACAGAACCTATACCGCCGGCATATTGTTTTTTACAAGCGGATATAAGCGCATTTGAAAGCGCGTCTAAAAATACCTGTTGAGGAATTCCCTTTTCCTTTTCCAAATCTGCAAGCGCGGCAAAAAAATCTTTATTGGTCATTTCTTTAATCTCCTGATTAGATCTGCTTCTGATATTATAAATTACTCAAATTTAATTGCTTTATTGATTTTAGCTATTTTGTTCAAACTTATTTTAAGGTCTTCTTTTTCTGTTTTAACCGTCACGGAATTTTCATCGAATCCGGTTAAAACGCCCTCTATAAACTTCTTTCCTTTTAACGGCGCGTAAAGTTTCACTTCAACTTCGTTTTTCAAATTTCGCTCAAAGTCGCGCTTTGATTTAAAAGGTCTGTCCAAGCCGGGGCTCGACACGTTGAGAGTATATGGCTGTCCGAAGGACGGATCGAGCTCGTCCATAGGTGCATCGATAGCCCTATGAAAACTTTCGCACGTATCAAGATCGACGCCGGTTTCCGTTTCTATATAAACAGTCAGCGCGTTGCTTTTCGTGTCGTAAGATATTTCGACAATTTCTATATTCATCTCTTCCGCTATATGATTAATAGCGGCTTCTATCTCGTTTATCGGACGGAACTGCATCTCTCCCCCTTATATGAGTATTGAGTGCCGCAAGGGCACTCAATCTCAAATATCGATTAAGATTGATATTATTTTAACATATCGATATTTAAAATGCAAGCTTTATTGCAGTTTAGGCAAAGATTTTTTTATTTTTATAAGTTCAAGAAAAATTTTTGCCGTCACATAAGCATCGTCAATCGCCCTGTGATGGTTAAACGATATTTTGAAATGATCAGCAATGGTGTTCAGCTTATAATTCGAAAGGAACAGAAGTTCCTGAGCAAGCGGTATCGTGTCTATGATTTTTCGTTCAAGCGTGTATCCCAACTTGGAGCAATAATAGTCAACGAACTTAAAATCAAAATTTGCCGCATTGTGCCCCACAAGAATATTTCCCTGACAGAACTTGAAAAAATCGGGCATCACCTCTTCGTTTTTAGGAGCATTTTCAAGCATTGCGTCAGTAATTCCCGTCAGCGAAATAATCTCTTCGGAAAGTTTTTTCTGAGGGTTAATAAATGTTGAAAAACTTTCACAAATCTCCCCGTCAACGATTTTGAATGCGCCGATTTCTATAATCGAGTCAATACTGCCCGACGCCGGCGAGGAATTAAGCCCCGTAGTTTCCAAATCGAACACTATGAATGTTTTGCCTTTGAGGCATTCGGGAATTGAAACATCCTGAAACATATCGGTCTGTGATATATCTGAAAAAAGTTCCGGCTTTACCTTGGAATAATATTTCGGCACGGGTTTTGAAGGGCGCTTTTCAGGCACAAAGTTTTGCGGCGGAGCACCGTAATCTATCGAATTTGCGGTAAAACGTATAAATCCGTTAAATAACTCCGACTTGCCCGTGCAGACTATACTGTCGCCGACTTTGAGTTTTTGTATCTTTTCAATATTTTTCTGTCTCGGAAAATATGTAACTCTGAAAGTTGCGGTTCCGTCGTTTATAAACAAATTGTAATACACCTTTTCCTGATTTTTACCGTTGGTGTAATTTCTTTCGCTGATATCCTCTATTCTTCCGCAGACGACAACCTTCTCACTTTCGAAATTCAAGTCACTCAGATACACCGCAACCGTCTGCTTCTCGCTTCCTTCCAGAATCGAGAATTTTGAAATATTGAAATATCTTACCGGCATCTCAAACTCTACGTTTTCATTCTCTTCTTCTATTTCGATATCAGATGCATCTTTTTTATTCTGAATACATTCCCCTGTAAATTCTCCGCAAAAATTTTTTTTCAGATTTTCAACGACAACGCGCTCGATATTTTCAGTTGAAATTCCCCTCATCACGCTTACCGTAAAATCAAAACCTTCCTCTTTTTTTACGACGGAAATATCTTTCTTATCGATCGTAACTGCAAGCGTTTTAAAGTTAGCGCGCAGTATTTCTAAAATTTTTTCCCTGACCATATCTTCATCGGGAGACAATTTTGTTATCCGAACTTTACATTCAAATTTAACAGGAACCGCACCGCGCAAAATTTCCGTTATCTTTTGTCTTTCTGTTTCCGAAAACGGTTTATCCGTTATAACCGTAACTGTTACCGAGTTGTCTGCGCTGTCAAGCGTAACAGACTTTATCAATGCGCTTTTGAAATTTTCAAGCGAACGTATTTGATTTAAACAGCTGTCAATCATTTAAAATTTTGTCAACCTCTTTTAAAAATTCTTCCTCTGCTTTATCGGCGCCGACACGCTTTAAAATTTCACCGTTTTTGAATATTACGCAATAGTTCCCGCTTCCAGCTATACCCAGGTCGCAATCTTTTGCTTCGCCGGGTCCGTTCACCACACAGCCCATTACAGCCAATTTCAGCGGTTTGGAAATTTTTTCGACGTACGAAGTAACCTTTTGAGCAAACTGCATAGAATTCCAACAACATCGTCCGCAAGTCGGACAGGAAACTACGTCAACGAAATTTTTATCGAGTCCAACCGCCCTTAAAATTCTTTTTGCGGCATAAATTTCTTTAACGGGATCGTCGGTAATAGAAACGCGCAGAGTATCGCCTATACCGTCCAAAAGCAGAGAACCGAGTGCGACCGAAGATTTTACTACCGCCGCCTGCTCTGTACCTGCCTCTGTTACGCCGATATGCAAAGGATATCGAGTTTTCTGCGACAGCAATCTGTATGCGTCAACGGTAAGCCTAACGTCGGAAGCCTTTACCGAAATTACAATATCGCCGACACCGTATTTTTCAAGTATGCTTACACTTTTTAAAGCGCTTTCGACCAAAGATTTTTCATTTCTTCCGAATTTTTCATAAAATTCTTTTTCGATACTGCCCGTATTCGAACCAACACGCACGGCAATCTTGTGCGCCTTGATACAGTCCGCGACAGCTTTTATATTCACTTCACTTCCTATGTTGCCGGGATTTATACGAACTTTATCACATCCGTTTTCAATAGCAGATAAGGCAAGCTTATAAGAAAAATGTATATCTGCCACAAGCGGAATGTGTATTTTATCTTTTATATTTTTTATTGCTTTGGCATCGGCTTCGTCGAGTACAGACACTCTTATTATTTCACAGCCTGCATCTTCAAGCGATAAAATCTGTCTTACAGCGTCGTCGGTTTCCGACGTTTTCACGGTGCACATCGACTGGATTTTTACGCTTTCACCGCCGCCTATATACGATTTTCCGATTCTGACTTTTTTTGTAATCATTTCATTAAAATCAGACAGCGTCGCCACTGTCTGAGATCCTTTATTTTTTATTTTTCATCATATTCTGAAGCTCTTCCAAAAAGCTTGAAATGTCTTTAAAAGAACGGTATACGCTTGCATATCGGACGTAAGCTACTTCGTCGTGCTTTTTCAGCTCGTTCATTACGAGTTCGCCTATATATTTCGATGAAACTTCCTGTTCCATAGAATTGTATACCTGTTTTGTAACGGCGCTTACTATTTCATCGATAACAGTCATCGAAACGGGGCGCTTTTCGCAAGACTTGATAATGCCTGCCTTTATTTTCATAGGTTCGAAAGTCTGTCTTGTACCGTTGGTTTTGATAACAAGAATAGGCGTATCTTCAATTGTTTCGTATGTCGTAAACCTCTTACCGCAACTGAAACATTCGCGGCGGCGGCGTATCGTCCTGCCCTCGTCGGCGGAACGGCTGTCGATTACCTTACTGTCTTCGTATCTGCAGTAAATACATCTCATTTATTTTCCCTCACAACCGTTTTTTCAATACGGTATTATTAGTTGAATTTTCGGCATACTTTTTATATGCTACTTCTGTACATCATATTTATAGTGTATATTGTTGCGATAAATTTTTATGCCGTCGTTCTTCTGAAAACACAACGGGACGAATCGTGCGGAGACGAAGGCAAAATGAACAGCGGTGACGGTAAACTTATTCTTACCGCAATATTAGGCGGAGCTATCGGCATATACGTTACAATGTTCATTTTAAGATACAGACTTAAAAACCTTTTGCTTATGGTTCTTATGCCCGTAATAGGTGTTCTGAATATTTATCTTATTATTACCGCGTTCCGTTCGGGGTTCACCTTTTTTATCGTTTAAATACTATATCTTATAAATCATTTTTATTATACCACAATATGTTGTATTTGAAAACCTTTTGAACAGACTTTTTCAATAAAATATCAAAAAAATTCAAGCTCACGCATTTTTGCGTGAGCTTGACAATTATTCTGTTTCGGTGTTTTGCTGATTTGCTTTTAACAAATCTCTGATTTCTCTGAGCAAATCGTCGGTGGTTTCTACGGGAACTTCGGGCGCGGACTGTAAAGCCTCTTCTTCTTTTTTCGCTTCTTCTTCTGTTATTTTTCCTTTTTCAAGCTGTTTGCGAATTTTCGCTCTCTGCTTTTCTGCGATATTCTTACCCTTTTCACGGACCGAATTTATCGCTTTGATTATCAAAAAGAGGATAAACGCCGTAATAAAGAATGAAATTACAGCCATTATAAGATCGCCCCAGTTTATATATATTGACTTAGCTAAATCAATTGTAGCATCACCGAACGGAACCTTTACTCCTTCCGAATTTTTGGGAACAAGCATTGTAATGAGTCCCTGGATATTACCCATCGGTATAGCGTTGATAAGGGGCTTGAAAATGCCGTTGACAAGCGCGTTTACTATCGCCGTAAATGCCGCGCCGATAATCATACCTACTGCAAGATCTATAACGTTACCGCGCGTTATGAACTTTTTGAACTCGGCAAAAAACTTCTTCATAGTTTACTCCTTAAAAATTTGTTCATTAAAAGTATAATTTTATAAATTTTATATGTCAAGCAAATTTGAAATCAAAGTTTTACGCAGCGCATCGAAATCGCCGTCTTCCCTCGGAGGACAGGTTTCGGGAGTATAGTCAGACGAAATTTTACCTCCGTTAATGACGAGAATTCTATGCGACAAATAAGCGGCCTCGTCTGCACTATGCGTTACAAATATTGCCGTTCTCTTTTCCTCCCTCCACATTGCAAGAAACAGTTGCGAAATTTCTTTTTTCAATTTCAAATCGAGCGAACTGAACGGTTCATCCATAAGAATAATTTCGCTTTCACACAAAAAAGCTCTGGCAAGCGAAACTCTCTGCGCCTGCCCGCCCGAAAGATTTACAGGGTAGGCATTTATCTTTTCTTCCAAATGCACTTTTTTAATTATATCGAAAATTTTATTCTCATCTTTACAAACAAGTTTTAAATTCTGAAAAACCGTAAGGTTTGGCACAAGGTACGGAGATTGAAAAACGTAAGAACATTTAAGCTTAGGCATTTCGCCTTTGCAGTCTGTAAGCGAAGCAATGCAGTTCAAAAGCGTTGTTTTTCCGCTGCCGCTTTCACCGAGTATGCACGTAATTTTTCCCTCGTCAAGCGACAGATTCAATCCGTCGTACACACACAGTCCGCCGTAAAATTTAGTAAGATTTCTGATTTCTATCATACCTGCTTTCTGCTCCATTTGAACGCGCCCTTTCCGATAAACGAAAAAAGCAAATCGACGGCAAAACCCATTAAAACCGCAACTACGGTCAATGCTGTAAGTTTCGGCATATCGATATATAGGCGTGCATTCTGCATAAGACCGCCAAGACTTCTGTACGTGCCGGCAAGCACTTCCGCGGAAATCATCACTTTGATTCCCAAAGAGATGTTTGCTCCCGTCTGAGCAAGTATGCTCGGCGCAATCATCGGCAGATATATTTTCGCCAACTTTTCCTTTTCAGTTATTTTATAAACCTTTGCCATATCGATTATTCCGCCGTCAATTCCGCTGACGGCAGTATTAATCTGCGAGTAAATCATAGGAAAAAGAACCAAGACAGTCACCGCGGTCGGCGCAACGACAGGCGTCGTCCAGCACAGAAGTATTAAAATAACGGCAAGCGTCGGCAATGTGCGGAATACAGAGATGAACGGCTTTATAAAAAGTCCGAAACATTTACTAATAATCCCAATTACTGCAAACAAAGCCGCAAGAAAAAACGAAACGATAAAAGCAATAGCGGTTCTTAAAACTGTATTCAGAAAAGATATCCAGAAACTCGAAGAGACGAAACACTCCCATAAACTTTTCATAGTTTCGGTAAAAGACGGAATAATATATTCGTTCCTGACCGCATAATAAGCAATTATCCATATTACCCACATTAAAAAAATCGCCGACGCCGAAAAAATGATATTAAGCTTTCTTTTTTTTAAAAATTCTTTAATTTTCAATATAGTTTAATCCGTTGTTTTTTAAAATCAATTTAAATGTAAGACCGGGGACGGACGGAAGATTTACAACCCCAACTCTCTTACCCTTTAACAGAGACAAATTTTCTGCAGTAAGATAAGTTTTGTTTTCGGAAAGAATAAACAAATTTCCATGCGTAAGCGTTCCGATCAGTTTATAATTTTTTGCATCACTCAAAATTTTTACTGCAACGTTGACAGGCAAAACGCAGATATCCGCCTCAGGCGAAGCACCTGCAACCAACGTCTGGATCACATTGGCGTTTACAATTTCATACTTGACATTTTCTATTTTGTTTTCAGACATCAGTTTTGCAATCCCCAAGGCAGGCGCACCGTCGGGAGCGTACACGGAAACCTGTTTTGAATACTGTGCGTCACCGTCGTCGCCGTTATTAAAAAACAAATCTTGCGGAATACCGAACGATGTCTGACTCACAGAATTGAACTTTTCCATAAAAGTCAGAATTTCGTTTTTGCTGTCTGTTGCCGAAACGAATTCTATTCCGCAGTTTTTAATGACGTCTTTACTTAAATTTGATTTTTTTATCGTCGGCTCCAAACCGTCAGTCAGGTTTGAAGAAATTGAATTTACGATAGTTTCTGTCTGAGTATTTTCGCTTAACAGCCATTCACGGCTCCCGTACAGTTCATTAACAAATTTTTTTAACGTTTCGGTTCCGAGAAGATTATTTTTAGCGACCACAACAGCCTGCGGATAACCTTTTTCGCCGCCGTAAAGCTTTTGAAGATCGCCAGAAAAATTAAGATTTTCAATTATTTTTACTTTAGTGCTTGCAACAGGCTCGGGAACGACGTAATAATCAATATCTTTCATAAGGCCCACACCGTTGCCTTCAATAGGCACAAGATAAACTTCTTCGCCCGTTCCGCCGTTTCCGCACGCACTAAACCCCATCAAGCCGGACAGCGAAATTAAAATACAAGCTATAGTTAAAATCAACTTTTTCATTTTTTCTCCTTTGCCATTAAAGTTTTTGCCGTTACGCCAGAAAGCATACCGAGTTTGCCCGTCAGCCTGTTAATTATCTCAGACTGTGAGTCAATAACAATGCTCATTATGAATATTCCCCTTTCTCTGTACGGAATACCCATTCTGCCGACAATATATTCGCCGAAATCGGAAAGCAAAGCATTTATCTCGGCACTTGACTGTCTGTTTTCCGCAATAATACTGATTATTGCAACACGTTTGTCACTCATAAAAAAATCCCCCTTTAAAAAGAGAGAACGACAAAATACGCGCTCCGATATAAGCGCAGAATATTCAGTCCTTCACTCTCAGACACTCTTTGAACTCAGGTGAAATTATTTTAAAACAAAAACATTTAAAATGCAAGCGTTTACATATATTTGAAGTATCTAAACATACTATGTTTATGAAAAAAACAGTACTGATTATCTTTTGTATTTTTACTCTAATATTTGCGTCACTGTGCGGATGCGATACAAATAAAAGCAGCGGTGAACTGAATTCAGACTTATTCTCAACAGTTCGGACCGATGAAAAAAATGAAGAAACTCCCGTCAACCCCGACGAAAATGAGAAGCCTGCACCGCGCAGAAGTTGTAAACGGAACAAGAAGAGACCTCCGCGCCGTGAACCTTCACCCGATGATAAAAAACCGACCGAATAACGGTCGGTTTTTTACATTAATTTTTGTATAAGTCAGTAATAATTTCAACGCATTTTTCTATTCCCAATTTTCCGCTGTCAAGCGCAACGTCGTAATTCCGAGCGTCACCGTACTCTATTTCCGTATAATATTTGTAGTATGCAGAACGGCGTTTATCTTTTTCTTTAATGCGCTTCTCGATCGCCGTATCGCTCTCACCGTACAATGTGACTATGCGTTCGGCGCGTTTTTCATAACTTGCGTGGATAAAAACTTTTAAAAGCTCCGCTTTTTCGCGCAATACATAATCGGCGCACCGCCCGACTATAACGCAGGGCCCCTCCTCCGCAAGCCGGCTAATGACTTTACACTGCGAAGTCCATACTATATCTCTGCCGAAAGTAGTTCCGAACATACTGTTCAAAATACTTGTCGAAGCGTTTTCACCGTTTTTGTCAATATATTCTTTCGTAAAACCGCTCTCTTTCTGGACTTTTTCAATAAGCTCCTGATCGTAACAGGGTATATTCAATTTTTTTGCCGTTTCTCTGCCTATGGTTCTTCCGCCGCTGCCGAATTCTCTGCTTATCGTAATAATTTTGTTCATTTTTACCTCGCTTTCTGTTTTCTTCAATATTATTATAATTCAAACAAGACGGAAAATCAATAGCAGTTTGAAATTTTGATATCAGAAATCAAAATTTTTTAAAGCATTCTGTTGCATTTTATCCGTCAATAGGATATAATCTATCCAATGAAAGTTTTTAAATATAAATTCTCAAAACTTACTATTTCACTTATCTATACAGGCATTGCACTCTGCTTTATCGGACTTGGTATAAACATTTATTCGATAGCAACCGCAAACATAAGAGAAGACGCAAATATCGTTTATCCTATCATCCAGTATTCGCTGTTGTTCTTGATTCCGATATTATTGCTTGTGCTTTTAGTAAGTCTGTTGTTATCATCGTACTATTCAATTGACAATAAGACACTGAAAACAAGCTTCGGCATAATCAAAAGTAAATATGATATAAATGAAATTGCAACCGTTATGCTTGACCGCGCCACGAATAAACTTTCGGTTTTTCTGAAAAACAACACATTTTTCGTGATAGTCGTCAAAGAAGAATGGTATGAAGAATTTATAGATACGCTTTGCAAAGCCAACCCGTCGATTGAGTATTCCATTAAATCGAAAGAAAATGACGAAAACGAAAAAAACGATAAACAGCATTGATAAAAACCTGCGCATAAAAAGCGCAGGTTTTTAAATCAGGGAAACTAAGCGTTGCATTACTTCTTCCAGTTTTTTACGTTTCCGTCAGACTTACCGCATCTTAAAATCACGGTATTGTTTTCGGGTGAAATATAAAGTATCTGGTCAGATTTGCCCCAGGCAAAAAAGTCGGTTGAATTATTGTCGTAATACTACACATAATGTAAGGCTTTTCACCCTTGCGAATTATCCTTTCGGGGAATATTTTATAATCAGTGATACTTGAATCGTAATGAGTTATAACGTGACTGAAAAAGCGAGGCGGATACATACAATAGATAACGACAGCAAGAATTATATAAATTGTCAACACGACGCTCAAAACGGATATAACGCTTAAAAGCATTATTTACTCTTTCTTTTCATTGACGCTTCCTTACTACCGTTCTGTGTTCCTCGCCCGCAAGCAACCTTACTATGTTTTTACGGTGTGCAAACCAAGTCAAAACGTTTATAACCAATAAAATTGCAAATGTTCCGATTATCCAACCGTCTTTAAGATTCGAAGCATAACGTTCAACAAATAATCCTGCCTGAAAAACAGATAAAACCGTAACACCGATAAGCGATCCCATAGAGCCCCACGTCGTGATTATTATATAAAACAGTACACAGATAAGGAATGCAACCGCAATAAAAATAAACCACCACTCCTCGCAGGGAAGCGCAAATAGAAACGCGCCCATAGTCGAAGCAATGCCTTTACCGCCTTTAAACTTTAAAGTTACAGGGAAAATATGTCCTATAATAACGAATAAACCGAAAAAATAACGGGCAAAATCGGATACAACTACCGACGAGTTTTCAAAAACGTAATCTTTAAACAGAAAATACGCCGCAAGTACGGGCAGTCCGCCTTTGAACACGTCACAGAAAAAATTTACAGCTCCGAATTTCAAACCGAGCGATCTGGTCATATTCATTGTACCGGGATTACCGCTGCCGACCTGTCTTATATTCAGTTTTTTAAATCCGGCAATCAGTACGGCAAAATTGAAACAGCCTATTAAGTAGCACACAACTGCGCCGACGGCAAAATACCATAGATCGCTTAACTCAAAAATTTTCATTGACCGTTTTTCTCTCTCGTAAATATTTTAATCGGCGTACCCGAAAAATCAAAAGATTTTCTAAGCGTATTTTCAAGAAATCTTGCATAAGAAAAGTGCATCAGCTCACCGCTGTTCACAAACAGCACTATCGTAGGCGGTGCAACCGACACTTGCGATGCGTAATAAACTTTTAACCTTTTGCCGTTATATGAAGGCGGTTCGTTTGCTCTGATAGCGTCGGAAATGACGTCGTTGAGCATACCGGTAGCAATGCGCAATCGGGAATTTGCACATACTTCGTCTATCAACGAAATTATTTTATCTGCGCGCTGTCCCGTTTTTGCGGAAATGTATATAGACTTAAAATAGTCCATAAATTTGAGATCTTCTTTGAGTTTATTTTCAAACTTATTAATCGTATGGGTATCTTTTTCAATAAGATCCCATTTATTCATTACAACAACAGACGGTTTACCCTGTTCGTGAACGTAACCGATTATTTTTGTATCCTGTTCGGTAATCCCCGTCGCACTGTCAACCACCAAAAGACACACGTCGGCACGACGTACCGCGTCGAAAGCGCGCATAACCGAGTAATACTCTACGTCGTCTTCGACTTTGCTCTTTTTCCTGATTCCTGCCGTATCGATTATCGTATAATTCTTACCGTTGACCGTGAATTTCGTATCTATCGCATCGCGCGTAGTGCCCGCAATATCCGTGACAATGGAACGTTCAAAGCCTAACAGCCTGTTTACAAGACTGCTTTTGCCTGCGTTCGGTCTGCCAACTACGGCAATTTTTACGCTGTCGTCTTCGACCGCATCGATTTTTTCAAACCAGCTTACAGCCTCATCCAAAACGTCGCCTATTCCGGTGCCGTGTTCGGCAGATACGGGATAAGGTTCCCCCAGACCGAGAGAATAGAATTCAAAGACTTTCTCCTCGGAATATTGATCTATTTTATTAACAACGAGAATTACGGGCTTTTTAGAACGGCGAAGCATATCGGCAACGTCATAGTCAGACGTGGTAAGACCTTCTCTTCCGTCCACAAAAAATATAATAACCTGAGCCGTGTCGATAGCGACGTCGGCTTGTTTTTTAATTTCGGTCCACATAGTGTCTTCCGATCTCAACTCGATACCGCCCGTATCTACTATTGTAAAAACTTTTCCGCGCCACTCGCTGTCGGCGTAAAGTCTGTCGCGCGTGACTCCTGGTCTGTCTTCTGTTATTGAAATTTTTCTGCCGACGACCTTGTTGAAAAACGTACTCTTACCGACGTTAGGTCTGCCGACAATTGCAATTAAAGGATTAGCCATAATTTGATTATATATTTTTTTTAACTGTTTGTAAAGAAAAAAATTCCCGAACAAGTCGGGGATTTTAGTTTTGTTTAAAATTGTAATACGACTCCGAATACTACGCCTACAAGGAACAAAGCAAATGCTATCCAATAGAACACTTTCCAGCCCTTAGTCTTGTATTTAACGAACTGATATGCAGGCAACGCAATAGCGACCAAAAGTGCGATATTGCCGAGCAGAGTACAAATATCTGCGATTCTGTTCAAAATTCTTGCGACATTACCGTCGTCGAAAGCCCATTTAACCAATGCTCTGAAAAAACCGCCGAAGAAATGAGTAAATCCTGCTATTACCATACCCCAGAATGCGCATATTTCAGTCCAGGTAACAGATGAATAACGTCTTGCCATATCTAAAAATCTCCTTCAAATTTATTTTTTTTAGTATATCATTTTGCAAAAATTTTTGCAACCTAAATATAACCTTTAATTAAGTTTATTTAAAATTTCGACGAAATAGTCGGGAAGCGGTGCTTCGAACGTCATAACTTCCGCAGTCGACGGATGAACGAACGTCAGTTTTAACGC
The DNA here is from genome assembly GCA_910583545.1 of uncultured Christensenella sp. Classification (GTDB taxonomy): domain Bacteria; phylum Bacillota; class Clostridia; order Christensenellales; family Borkfalkiaceae; genus Coproplasma. The sequence continues at coordinate 60,149 of CAJTXM010000002.1, forward strand.
GTGCAGAAGCTGTCCGTTTAAATTAAATTTCTGCTTTTTTATTCCGTACACCCTGTCGCCTACTACCGGATGACCGAGATATTTTGCGTGTACTCGTATCTGATGAGTTCTTCCCGTCTGTAAATCGAAACGGCACAGCGTGTAACCGGAATATCTTTTTTCAACGCGGTAATCGGTAATCGCCAGTTTACCTTTTTCGGGCGGAACAACCGCCATTTTAACTCTGTCCTGCGGGCTTCTGCCTATGTAAGTCGTAACCGTACCGCTATCGTCTTTTAAATTTCCTTCCAAAAGCGCTAAATAAGTTCTTTTGCAGGTTTTTTCTGATATTTGTTTTGAAAGACACAAATGCGCTTTATCATTTTTAGCAACGACTAAAAGTCCGGAAGTATCCTTATCTATTCTGTGCACTATTCCGGGACGGATAACGCCGTTGATACCGCTCAATTTATCAAGTTTATATAAAAGCGCATTGACAAGTGTGCCGTCGATATTTCCATTTCCGAGATGCACCGTCATTCCCTGAGGCTTATTCACTACCGCCAGATCTTCGTCTTCGTAAATAATTTCTACGGGAATATCCTCGGGCTTGGCGGTATATTCAACGGCATCGGGAAAAGTAACTTCTACCTTATCTCCCGATTTTACTTCCTGCGCCGGTTTGACAGCTTTGCCGTTTAAATAAACAAATCCGCTTTCGAAAAGTCTCTTTACCGCCGAACGCGTTTTTCCGTCGGAAATCTCACAGACGAGTATATCGGCTCTGTTATAGTTTTTTTCTGCAACGAAAACTTTTTTATTCATCTGATTTATTGTCTTTATCTTCGGTCGGCAGAATTTCTTCGCCGGTTATCTCTTTATTTTCTTCGTTTTCTTTATGTTTTGCCTGCGCTGCTTTAGCTTTTTTTGTAAGCGGAAAAAGCGCAAATTCGTTTATAAACATAATATCCAGAATTGCAAGCGCGGTTCCGAACGTTATCCAAAAATCCGCAAAGTTGCAAAAGACCATATTCCCGAACATATTTACGCCCACGAAATCACGCACCTGCCGATACGCTAATCTGTCGATAAGATTACCTATTGCACCTGCAATTATCATTGAGAGCGCCACTTTTATCAGCGTAAATCTTTCGGGAAGAAAGATATAGACAGCAATAAGAACCGCAAGAAGTATAAACGTCATCGCAATCAGAAAGCCCTGACCCCACGAAGCATTCGCAAGGAAACTGAAAGCACAGCCGGGATTTCGATGAACCGAACCGCCCTCGACTTCAATAAAATTCGGTATAACAATGAAATTCCAGTTATACCTCTCTTCGAAAATTTTCGTAAGCAAATCGATCAAAATCAGCACTATGCAAACACCCGCCAGAATAATGCTTTTCAGTCCGATATGAACTCTTAGTTTTTTTATTTTTTCCAACATACCTATATGATATAATAACTTGAATTTTTTGTCAAATAAATTTAAAGCGGCGCACATCAAAAGAGAGTGCACCGCCGATTTACTTAACGGCAAAACCTAAACTTATAAGTATGGCGTTATTTACCTGCGACATAGTCGTTTCATTTAATTCGCCTATCCTCTCCTTCAATCTGCGTTTGTCGAGCGTTCTTATCTGTTCCAACAATATTACAGAATCACGCTGTAAACCGTAGACGTTTGAAGGCAGTTCAATATGTGTAGGCAATTTTGCCTTATTAATTTTGCTTGTCACTGCCGCCGCGATAACAGTCGGCGAATACTTGTTTCCGACGTCGTTCTGAACGACGAGTACCGGTCTTATTCCTCCTTGCTCGCTGCCAACAACCGGCGACAGGTCTGCGTAATATAGTTCTCCACGCTTTATATTCATTATCAACCTCTTTATCGGCAGTATATATTTTATAATATGTAGTGCCTTATAAATATTGTTGACTATACTATGATTTTTAAACAGTTTAAATCAATAAATTTTGATTACGTACAGATTAAGGAAAATGAAAAGGTAATACGCGACGAGACAGGAAAGCATAATTACGCCTGCCGTTCTGCCCAAACTTTTCTTTTTTCCGAACGAGCATACAAAGATTATAACTGCTGCCACAAGCGCAACTACTCCGCTGACCAACCCTTCGGTTGAAAACAGCAATCCCGAACTGCCTTTGCAGACCGCGCCAATTCCGCCTATCAGCAGGATATTCGCGATATTGCTGCCTATAATATTACCCGTTGCAATTCCCACGTCGCCCTTTCTTGCCGCCGAAACCGAAGTTACAAGTTCAGGCAGAGAGGTCCCGAACGCCACTACCGTAAGCGCAACTATTTCAGGCGATATTCCTATCAGATCCTCAGCGATGTATTGCGCCGAGTCAACAACAAGCTGAGCTCCGCCGACAACCATAGCAAGCCCCGCAACGGTAATTATAATCAAAAACCAAACCTTTTCTTTCAGTTCGGAATATTTAAATTTCAGCTTTGCATACCAACCGTTTATTTCAACGGGTTTAGCCGTTTCCACATCTATCGAACAAACCGTATGTGCTTCTTCAAGCTGTAATTTGGATTGCCTGACGGCAAAAACTATATTATATGCCATATAAGCAAAATACAGCAGTAAAAGTATCAAACCTTCCCACCATACAAAAGAACCGCCGAAAAAGCCTAATATCACAAATAATGCGCTTGTTAAAAGCAGAAACGGCAAATCTATCATTCTCGTAGTTTTTTCTACGGGGAGATTACAGATGACCGCAGAAACGCCGAGAATAAGCAATATATTTATAATATTGCTTCCGAGAATATTTCCGACAATCAGATTACCCGAACCGTTTAACGCATCCATAATGGTCACGGCAGCTTCGGGCGCACTTGTACCGAGCGCAACTACCGTCACACCTATAATGAAAGTCGACACTTTAAGTTTTTTTGCAATACCGGATGCGCCGTCCACAAAAAAATCGGCGCCTTTCACAAGCAAAACAAACCCAACCAAAAGTAGAAATACCTTTAAAATTGCTGTACCTGCCATAATCTGAACCTCTCTATTATATTTGCCGAAAGTCAAAAAAATAAGACTTCCGACTTAAATTTCTTTAAGTCAAAAGTCTTGTTACCTAAATAAGAGGTGTCAAACTCCGAGCTTTTACGCTGTGATGACGAAGTTTGCCTTAAACTACTCCCTTTCAACACGGGTATTATAACAACTTACTTTTTGCCTGTCAAACGTTTTACCGCAAAATGTAAATTATTTAAAATATCTTGCGAAGTTGCGCAATAGTCCGTCTTTTGTTCAGAGCTTATCTCTGCGGAAACACCGAGCGTATATGCCGAACATACCGCCGAATCGAAAGCCGACAAACCTCTCGCCGCGCTGCCTGCCATATAGCCGGACAGCATATCTCCGCTTCCACCCTTTGCAAGCGCTGTGCTTCCGCGGGTGATTATTACGGTTTCATATCCGTCCGTTACTATGCTAAAAGCGCCTTTCAAAAGTAAAGTTACTTTATATTTTTTTGCAAACTCTTCCGATTTCAATATGGGCTTTTCTAAAATTTCGTCAACACCTTTATTCAGAAGACTTGAAAATTCTTTCGGATGCGGAGTCAGAATAATTCTGCATTTACTGCCGTATAAAACGTCTGTGCCGTACTGCGCGATACTGTTTAATCCGTCGGCATCGATTATCAGAATACCCGTAAACTTTTGCGTGATATTCCCTATTTGTTCATAGAGTTCTTTGCTTACCCCGCTTCCCATACCTATCGCTATTGCCTGCGATCGATAATCTATCTCGTCTGATAATATAACAGACGGATATCGTGCGGCAAGTACAAGTTTTACGCTCTCATCGCAAGTTAGTTTGACGTATCCGCAACCAGATTGTAAAGCCGATGACACGGCGAGCGCCGCGGCACCAGGATATCTTTTACTGCCTGCAATTAAATTTGCACTGCCGTAATCGCCTTTATTCGTGTTCCGGACTCTTTCGGGATAAAACTTTTTTACGTCTCCGTCGCAGATCACCGTTTGTCCGTTGTAATCGCGTATTATGCTTTTAAGCTCTTTATCACTAATATTATATTCACAGTTCATAAAATAAGCGACACCTCTGCGGAACTTATTTTTTTCAGACTTCCTCCTATTATGCAGGTTAGTCTGCCGTCGGTATCTACGTCAACAGCAAAAGCCGTATTTTCTCCGTCCGCTGTTCTTACTATAACTTCTTTACCGAACCAGTCGATATAACTTTTATATTCCTGCAAACTGAATTTTTTATTAAGATTACTTATAAGCACTTTTTTAACTTCGCTTAAACTAATTTCCTTACCGGTTTCGCAGGATAAAGTAGTTGCAATTTGCTTTAATCCGTCCGGCAGTCTATTGTTGACGTTTAGACCAATTCCGACAATCGAGCTTGACACAAAACTTCCCGAAAACGTATTTTCGATAAGCGTTCCGCAAATTTTCTTTCCGTTTACCAAAACGTCGTTTGCCCAACGGATTACGGGTTTCAAGTTAAAATATTCAACGGTTTTACAAACGGCAGTACAAGCGTTAGTCATTATTGAAAAAGCGTTTACCGATTCAAGCTTGTGAGGTTTGCGCAATACAGACAAATAAAGTCCGCCTTCCTCCGAAGAAAAACTTCTGCCTTTCGTACCTCTGCCGACAGTCTGCGTTTTTGCAATAACAATATACGAGCCTACGTTATTGCGTTTGCAGAATTCGTTTGTAGAATCGATTTTGTCGAGTTCAATAATCTTCATTATCTTGTGCTAACTTTTCCGTTGCGCTATGCGCAGTGTCATAACTGAATCCCTTTGAAAGCAAATATTTGCAACCTTTCAGAATATTTGCCTTGTTCATTTCTTTGCCTCGCAAATATTTTTGCAAGACAGCATACGCTTCGTCGGCATCTTCTTCAAACTCTTGCAACACGCTGTCAATAGCTTCGCATTTTGCTTTTCGTTTAATCAGATCAGCTTCTATCGCTCTTCTGCCTTTGCCGTTCACACTGTTTATATACGCCCTGCAATAAGCAAAGTCATCGATAAATTTATAATAATTCAATTTTTCGAGAACGTAGTCTATAACCGCCTGAGTATATCCTTTTTTAACAAGAAAATCATACATCTGTCTTTCGGTTTTCATTGTTGCGGAAAGATGCGTCATTGCTTTATCTACTGCCTGACTTTTTTCGGTTTCAAGCTGAATTTCATCCAGCTTTTCCTTGTCGATGTGCATTCCTGCTTTTAAATGATATTTAATCGCGACCTCAAGTTTAATTCCGCAATAAAATCTTCCGTCAATGTAAACATTACAGCGGTTTTTATCCTTAACCTGAGGTTCGATAGAAGTAATTTCCGACATAATTCAAATTTACAGATAATTTATTTTTTTTATAAAAGCTTTTTTGTTAAGATATTTTAAACGGGAAATAGTATTCCTTTAATTTTTTAATAGTCACCTTACCGTTTAATCTGTTTATAAGGCTTAAGTTTATCTCCTGTTCTTGCGACTTTTTGACTGCGACGACAAACGTAACGTCATTTTCATATCGGCTTTCGATAATATCGGCGGACTTTTCCGAAAAAAAACGAAAAAATAAATCTACGCTCTGATAAGCGACGGTATATTCCGACTGCGAACACATTTCATACAAAACTTTCTGCGTCGCGTCCAGATTTTCGGAAGCACAACCCGAATACGCCCGTACAAGTCCGCCTGCGCCTAATTTTATACCGCCGAAATAGCGGGTGACGACAACAGCAGTTTCATATAATTTCTTGTTTCTGATTACGTCCAATATGGGCATACCGGCAGTGCCCGACGGCTCGCCGTCGTCGGAAAAGCGCAAACAATTGCCCAGTCTGTCTGCAACGTAAGCATAACAGTTATGAGTTGCGTCGGCATATTTTTTCCTCATTTCTGCAATAAAATTCTGAGCCTCTTCTTCACTTGAAATATGTCTCGCCGTTGTTATAAACTGAGATTTCTCAATTGTTTTTCGTGTCCGGCACTCGCCGTTTACCGATAAATACATAATTATAATGAACTAAGGTGTTTTATTAGTTGCCTGCGGTTTTTAAAAACATATTTTTTACCGGACGCTTTCTCAAATAAATTTTTAACAATTTTTCGTCTTTTTCGGGTTCGCCCAGCAAATAGAAGCCAAAAGATAAATTCCGCATCAAGTTTTTCGGGACACGGACAATCTGGACGCACTGTACCTTTATTCTCTTTAAATCGCTTCACCGCCTGCTTAAAACAAACGAAACGGTTATAATTAAAAAAATAAACTTTATCGCATTCGGTAAATCTGTCAAGACAAATTTTGGCGTAATTCCCTTCTATAATCCAACCGTCTGAATTTTCGCTCATAAATTTACGTACTATGTCGCTCTGCTCTTCGCGCGAACGGTACTGCCAGTTACCGTACCAAAACGTTGCATCCATGTGCAACACAGGCAAAGCATATTTTTCGCCGAGCAAATCCGCAAGCGTCGATTTCCCCGAACCGCTATACCCGATTATACAAATTTTCATCAGTCAAAAATAATTTTAACGTGAACCTTTTTACCCTTGTGGATTATATCGCCGTTTTTTACTGTTTCGTTTATGTCTGTAACTTTATTGTCGTTCAGAGAAACTCCGCCCTGCTGAATAAGCCTGCGCGCTTCACCGTTGGACGAACATATATCTGCCGATACAAGTACCGAAATTATAGTGGCAGTATCTGCGCTTATATGCTTTTCAGGCATTTCACCGTCACCGCCGAACGCCGCGCGAGCCTGAGACTGCGCCTCTTCGGCTTTTTTCTCGCCGTGAACAAGTTTTGTAAGCTCGTAAGCAAGTACTTCCTTTGCCCTGTTCATACGCTCGTCTTTAAATTTTACAAGATCAGAAATTTCTTCAAGCGGAAGGAATGTCAACAGTTTGAGACACTTTTCCACGTCTGCATCTGCAGTGTTGCGCCAGTACTGATAAAATTCGTAGGGACTTGTCTTACTCTCGTCAAGCCAGACGGCGCCTTTTTCGGTTTTGCCCATCTTTTTCCCTTCGCTTGTCGTAAGCAAAGTAAAAGTCATAGCATAGGCAGGTTTTTTCTCTTTTACTCTTATCAGATTTGCACCAGCCAAAATATTAGACCACTGGTCGTCTCCGCCAAGCTCTAATTTACAGCCGTAATCGTTAAACAGCCTTAAAAAGTCGTAGCCCTGCATCAGCATATAATTGAATTCAAGGAAAGAAAGTCCACGCTCAAGCCTTGTTTCAAAGCATTTTGCCCTAAGCATTTCGTTGACGGAAAAATGAACGCCGATATCCCTTATAAAATCAACGTAGTTCAGATTTAAAAGCCAGTCGGCATTGTTGACGATTATTGCGCCGTTCTTTCCCTCGAAGCTTATAAATTTCGACATTTGTTTTTTAAAACATTCGACGTGATAATTTATAGTTTCTTTTGTCATCATTTTGCGCATATCGGTTTTGCCTGAAGGGTCGCCTATCATAGCCGTACCTCCGCCTATTAAAATAACGGGGCGGTGTCCTGCGTCCTGCATATGCTTTATAGCGATAAGCTGCATAAAGTGACCGATATGCAAACTGTCTGCCGTAGGATCGAAACCGGTATAAAAAGTTACGCTCTCTTCGCCTAAAAGCTTATATAAATCGTCTTCAAAAACAGTCTGCTTGACAAACCCCCTTTCTCTGAGGGTATCCATTACGTTTTTCATAAAAACTCCTTTTGATTAATTTTAACACTATTAGAAAAATATTGCAAATAAAAAAGCGGTTTACCCCGTGGATAAACCGCCGTTATTTAAAATATATTACACGGTTTTATCCCACGCTTAAAGACGTATTGCAGTAATAGCAATACGAATATCCGCCGAATAAACCGTTTTCATAAGCAAAATTTTTCATACAGTCAATATAGCACAGTTGAAACTATTAGTCAAGTCAATCGTTAAAAAAATCTTCTTTGTTCAAATAGTCTCTCGCTTTTTCGATAGCCTTCTTTTCTATCCGTGAAATATACGACCGCGAAATTCCAAGTTTTTTGGCAACCTCGCGCTGAGGAAGCGCAACACCGTCCTCTAAACCGTACCTCATTGAAAGAATTTCAAATTCTCTTTCGTTCAAAAATTTTTTCAACGAAGCGACAAATTTTTCACGCTGAATACTTTTTTCAACCTGCGCAAAAACGCTATCCTCTTTTTCCGAAAGCAAATCTATGAGCGTAAGTTCGTTTCCGTCCTTATCGACTCCTACTGGATCTGAAAGCGACACGCTGTTTTTATGCTTTTTACCTGCTCGGAGAAGCATAAGTATTTCGTTTTCTATACAGCGCGCCGTATAGGTTGCAAGCTGTGTTCCCTTTCCTTCCTGAAACGTATTAATAGCTTTAATCAGCCCTATCGAGCCGACCGAAAGCAAATCGTCTGTTTCGGCTGCGCCCGTATATTTTTTTACGATGTGGGCGACAAGACGCATATTGTGGCGGACAAGCATATTTTTAGCTTCCTGATCGCCCTGTTTTGCAAGAGCCAGATACTTCTTTTCATCCTCTGCGGAAAGTGGCTTCGGAAAATTACCGTCATCCTTGACTACGCCGGTAAAAAAGAATATTCTGCCGAATAAAACGTTAAGAAAATCAAAAAACATACTATACCCCTAAGGATAATGTATGTTTTCGACAGTTTGTACTATGATAATAAAATTAAATTAATCTAATTCAAAAGCTCCCGTGTACAGCTGATAATATTTGCCTTTTTGCGCAATAAGCTGTTCGTGGTCGCCTCTTTCGATTATTTCGCCGTGTTCCAGCACCATAATAGCGTTGCTGTTTCTTACGGTTGAAAGTCTGTGAGCGATAATAAATACCGTCCTGCCCTCCATAAGTTTATCCATACCCTGCTCGATTAGTTTTTCCGTTCTTGTATCTATCGAAGAGGTTGCTTCGTCGAGAATCAATACAGGACAGCGCGAAACCATAGCGCGCGCTATTGCCAACAGCTGTCTTTGTCCCTGAGACAAATTTGCTCCGTCGCCTTTTATGACCGTATTAAAACCGTCAGGAAGATGCTGAATGAAGAAGAAAGCGTTTGCAAGTTTTGCCGCCTGAACGCACTCTTCGTCGGTTGCGTCAAGTCTGCCGTAACGTATATTATCCATAACCGTACCTGTAAAAAGATGTGTGTCCTGCAAAACTATGCCTAAACTTCTTCTAAGATCCGCTTTGCTAAGTTCCTTTATATCTATCCCGTCATATGTTATCTGTCCGGACTGAATATCGTAAAAGCGGTTAATTAAGTTTGTGACTGTAGTCTTGCCTGCGCCCGTAGAACCGACGAAAGCAATCTTCTGTCCCGGCTTTGCAAAAAGCGATATGTTTTTCAGAATTACCTTTTCGTCCGTATACCCGAAAACGACGTCTTTAAAACGAATATCGCCTTTCAACGGTATATATTCAAACGAGCCGTCGCTGTTCGGCTTTTTCCATGCGAATTTACCCTCTTCCGCCTCTCCGTACGAAAGAGTAATTTTTCCGCCTGCGTCTTCGGGCATGGTATCAACCATTTCGAATATTCGTTCGGCGCCAGCAAGAGCCATTACTACGGCGCTGAATTGCTGGGAAACCTGCTGAACAGGCATATTGAACTGCCTTGAATACATTAAAAATGAAACAAGCATACCCGCCATTACCGCAACACGGTTTGCATTGTCGGCATTCTGTACGCTGCAATAGACGGACAAGAGTCCTGTTTCGCTTCCGAACGCCATAATCATAACGCCGACAAACGCAACTAAAACGTACTGAATATAGCCTATATTGTTGTTGACAGGCCCCAATAAGAACGCATAAGTATTTGCTTTGCTACCCACTTCGTTAAGTCTGTCGTTCAGCTTTTTAAAACCTTCGCGTGCTTTCTGCTCGTGGCAGAAAACTTTGATTACCTTCTGTCCTTCCGTCATTTCCTCGACATAGCCGTTTAGATTCCCTAACGCCTGCTGATGCGTTACGTAGTTTTTCGCTGACCTTCCGCCGATAAATTTAGTAAGCAGAACTACCGCTAAAAGCATAGCAAGAACAACAATCAATAAAGTTGCACTGTACGTTACCATAAAAGCGAAAACTGCAATAATAGTAAGTGCAGAAGATAATATCTGCGGAATCGTCTGCGTAAGAAGCTGTCGCATTGTGTCAACGTCGTTCGTGTATAAACTCATCAGATCGCCGTGTGTATGCGTATCAAAATATTTCAAAGGCAAGCTCTGCATCTTTTTGAACATTTCATTGCGCATTTTTCTGAGCGTGCCCTGCGCTATGTACATCATAATGAGATTATATGCAAATGACGACATTGCACCTACAAAATAAATACATCCCATTATAGCTATATTTGTATATATGACGGGCATATGGCTGTTCATAAATTCGGCGTGTGTGTATTCAGGATATGAAATCAGTTCGGTAACGATTTTCGAAACCCTTGAAGCCGCTATAACATTTGCAACCGACGACAAAAGAACGAATAAAACTACGAAGCAAGTTGCAACTTTATTACGTGAAAAAGTATATTTCAAAAGTCTGCCCAAGGTTTTCATAGGAGCTTTTGCTCTTTTACCGCCGCGAATTCCTTTTCCCGACGGAACGTTTACATTAGCCATTATTCCGACCTCCTGTTTCTTCCGCACTCTTCATCTGCGAATCATACACGTCGCGGTATATAGCATTATTTTTCAACAGATCGCCGTGTGTTCCGATACCTGAAATTTTACCATCGTCAAGCACGATTATTTTATCCGAATCCTGAACGGAAGCTATCCTTTGCGCAATAATAATCTTCGTAGTTTCGGGCGCATATTTTCTGAGCGCTGCGCGTATCGAAGCGTCTGTTTTGGTATCCACTGCGGAAGTGGAATCGTCAAACACTATTACTTTCGGCTTTTTAAGCATAGCACGCGCAATACAAAGGCGTTGCTTCTGTCCGCCTGATACGTTTACACCACCCTGCCCCAAATCATAATCAAAACCGTTAGGCAGAGCGTCGATAAATTCTTCGGCACAAGCCTGACACGCGGCAAGGCGCAATTCTTCTTCGGTTGCATTTTCATTTCCCCAGCGCAGATTTTCAGCGACGGATCCGGAAAATAAAACGTTTTTCTGTAAGACCATAGCGACGTTGTTTCTCAAAGTATCCATATCATAATCCCGCACGTCAACTCCTCCCACCTTCACGCTTCCCGCGGAAACGTCGTAAAGCCTCGGAATTAGCGACACAAGCGAAGTTTTACCCGAACCCGTTGCTCCTATGATGCCGACAGTTTCACCCGAGCGGATATGTATATTGATATTTTCCAACACTTTTTCATCCGCCTTCTGCATATACGAAAAATTCACGTTTTCAAAATCTACCGAGCCGTCGGCAACGGTAAATACAGGCGCTTGGGATTTCGGCAAGGTCGTTCTCTCATTCAACACTTCGCAAATTCTATCCGCGCTTCCCTTCGACAAGGAAATAAAATTCAGGCACATTGCAACCATCATCACACCTGACAGAATCTGAGCAGAATACTGTATAAGCGTCTGTAATTCCGAAGGACTGACTTTACCTGAAATATTACCGACCGTCATATTCGAGCCAAGCGTTAAAATGAAAATATTTACTATAAACATTGTAAGCGTTACAAACGGCATCATTATCGTAAGTATTCTTTCAGCTTTTACCGAAAATTTGTACACGTCACCCGAAGCACGCTCCATTTTGGCAATTTCACGATCTTCTCTAACGTAAGACTTAACAACTCTTATCGCGGTCAAATCTTCCTGAACTACGGAATTAAGATCATCGTATTTTTTGAACATATTGCGAAAATGCGGTACTACTTTGATCATACATATCGAAATTACTACCCCCAAAAGAATCGCGGCACAGCCGAAAACCAACGCCATAAACGGTTCTATGACCACGGTCATAATGATCGCGGAAATAAACAGTACGGGCGCGCGCACCAACATTCTTATAGCCATCTGATAGGCATTCTGTACGTTGCTGACGTCCGTTGTTATGCGCGTTATAAGACTCGAGGTTGAATAATTGTCTATATTGGCAAAAGAAAACGACTGAATATTATTGTACATATCCTCTCTGAGATTATGTGCAAACCCGCAACTCGCCTTCGCCGCAAGTCTTGCACCCACGACGCCGAAAAACAGCGCGGCAAAAGCGCAGACAATCATTAGCGACGCGAAAAGTGCGATTTTTCCGCCGTTTACCGTATCTATTTTACCTTTTGCAAGATCTTCGAGCTCGCCGACTATAAACGTCATTAAAAACGGAATTATAATTTCCATTACTGCTTCTCCGACCATAACTATCGGACAAAGTATTGAAGCCGTTTTGTATTCTCTTACTCTTTTAAAAAGCATTTTAATCATTTTTTAACTCCCTGCCGTATTTTTCCGATTCGCACATAATTTTGAGAATTAAATTTTTAAATTCGTTCTGTTCGTCTTCCGAAAGCGCAGACTGTATCAGATTATCGCTTTCATCCATAAACTGTTTGTTTTTCTGGCAGACAACCGTACCCTTTTCTGTAAGCGTAACGAATTTTGCTCTCGCATCGCCGTCGGACACCGTTCTTGTTATAAAACCTTTCTTTTCCAGATTAGCAAGCATACTCGAAGTTGCCGAAGGGCGCAGATTGATATGTTTCTCAATATCTTTCTGACATACGCGTCTGCCCTCCTTACTTTCACATTCAACAAATATCATCGCATACATCTGAACGTGTGAAAGATTATTTTCTTTAAATAATTTGTGACTGTTTCTGCTCATCTGCCTGTGAAGACAGCAAAAAAGCCCGTAAAGTCTTTTATTTATCATAATTTAGCCCTAATAAATTAATTCGATATCAAACAGTTTGATATCGAATTAATTTTAAGCGATTAAATTATTAAAGTCAATCAATAAAAATATGATTTATGTAAAAAGTAATTTTCTCACATTTATTGCACCGAAAAATGACAATAATTAACCCGTTTCCAGCTTTATTTCAATCTGTCCTCAACGTTTACTACAATACGTTCGGGCAAATTAAAAATTTCTTTTTTAATAAATTCGGGATAAATATATTTAGTTTCCAAATCTTCAAAACTTAACCACTCAAAACGCAATGTATGCTTTCCCTCTGTCCGTGAAAAGTTGTCACCGCGGTTAATCAAATCGGTATTTGATGCGTCTATTAAATAATAGAAACAAATTTCGTGAAACCTATCATTTGAAACTTCCTCGACGAAAAACGCCTGATTTATCCATAACAGACGAACGATTTCCACTGAAATTCCGAGTTCTTCATTAAGCTCGCGCAAGACCGCGGCTTCCGCCGTTTCGTGTAGGTGTACTCTTCCTCCTGGCAAATAATAGTACGGCGCATTTTCATCGCGCATTGCAAGCAGTTTACCGCTGTTCGTAATTATGGCGCATACCCGAAAATTAAATCTGCCGTTTCCCCTCTTTAAAACTACGTCCATTTTTTCTCCTTTTGATACGCTTAAATTGTATCAAACGCAGGCAAAAATGTCAAAATTATTTTTCAAATGATTTACAATGTTTTGTGGACGGTGCGGAAATGACTTTGCCGTAAATATCAAATTGCGAGCCATGACAGGGACATTCCCAGTAACAGCTGTCAGAATTCCATTTTAATTCTCCGTGCAGATGCGGGCACATACTGCCAATCACATACAACTTTCCTTTTTCATCTTTATAAACAGCGCGTTTTTTGCCTTTATAGCGTATCACCTTTCCGTCCCCTGCGCGCAAAGATTTTTCGTTTTCAAAAGTAATTCTGCAATAACCCAAAACAACGTTTTTGAAAGTAGTTACCGCATTTTTAGTATATTCGGAAAACGAGCCCTTGATTTTTCTGTTCGGCGCGAACAGTTCTTCATTACCGTTTTTGCGTTTTAAAAGTATATCGCATATAAGATTTGCGCAGACAAGAGAATTCGTCATACCCCATTTATTAAAGCCTGTAATTACGAAAATATTATCACTGCCGTTCCAGTATTTTCCTGCCATCGGCATTCCGTCCGCAGTCATAACGTCTTCGGCGGACCAGATGTGCGTCGACTCATCTATCCTGAAATCGCGCTCTGCCTTTTCTTTGATTTTTCTAAACTTTTCTTTATCTGAGCATCTTCCCGTTCTGTTATCTTCACCGCCTATTAAGGTGCCACCCAAGTAAGGTCGCATCGTTAGCCCGTCTTTTTTCAGATCAAGATACATATCATCCGTCAGTTTGTTTTTTACGGCAACAAGGTACGACTGCGACTGTCTCAATTTATAGATATATCCGCCGTGTGCGTCGATAATCGGATAGCGCGTTGCAATTATTATATTTTTTGCTTTGATTTTTGCCTTTTCGGTGATTATAAGATTTTTACCGCAATCGACTTTAACAGCTCGCGTGTGCTCATAGATTTCAAAATTTTTCGGTAAGGCAGATGCGAATTTCAGAACGTCGAACATATATTCATCTTTCATTCTCAGCGCAAACATAGAATTGAACAAAGAAAAATTTTCTATCCATTCGCAGTCTGCGCCGAACGTTATCAAAAGCCTGTAATCGGCTTTCAATTCCGCACCGTAACCGCTTGTAAAAATATAGCTGTCCGCTTTAACGAGATCGCAGTCTATATTATACTTTTCGATTAGTTCCAAATAACCGCGCTGGGCATTTTTTTGAGAAAGGTAATATTTTTTTGCAGTCTCTTTTCCGTATTTTTTATAGAGTTCAAAATAAACGGCTTCCTGATTACAGGAAATTTTGCCCGTCGTCTTGCTTGTCGTTCCGGAAAAAATTTTGTCTGCCTCGATAAGCGTAACCTTTGCCCCTTCTTCGCTCAATCTGAATGCAGTCAAAAAGCCTGCAATACCTCCGCCTATTATTACCGTTTCTCTTTCTATATCATTAATAAGTTGAGGGTAATTTTCAAAATTCTTCTGCCAGACAGATTTGTTTATCATAATTTGATTATTCCGCAAAAATGCTCTGATTAAACAAAACGCGCCCTGCTTTATTCAAGCAAGACGCGTAAAATATGAAAGATTATAAATCGAACGGATCGCCGACATCGCTATTTCCGGTGTTATCGGTCTGATTCTCCGCAAAGTTGTTTTCAACAGGTACCGATAATGCTCTCAGTTTTTCTGCAAGCATATCCGCAGTAATATTTTTATTGCCTGCAGTATCGAAGATGAACAGTTCGCCCGAAGATAAATTCGTCATAGTGACTCTCTTCTTTTTAACCGAAATTTCGGTTTGAGGAAATGAACCCTTTGCAAAATAAATCATATTGCCTAAATTAAAGCCCTTTTTTAAAGGTTCGCCGACAAACAGACCTTCGTCGGAAACAACAAACTCTTTCTGAGCGTTTGAACCGTATATCTTATATGCGCCGAAACCTAATAGACCCGCAAAGAGAGCGCCAACCGCCACGGACGCCGCAGTCTTGGCCGCAGCTTTACCTGCCTCACCCTGTCTGCTGTATACGCCGACAGTAAAAATCGCGCTTCCGCCGAATCTGTCATTCAATTCCCTATTAATGTTCTCATACCGCTTTTTCTGCTTCAAAGAGTTTACCAGACATACAGCCGATAAAATCAGTGTAACTGCCGCAATTATGTAGAATAGAACCGCAACCATATCATACGTTGAAGCGCCACCGTATACGTCGTACTCTTTACCGTCAACCCGAATTCTGACTTCGGAGACTTTTTGCGGAGAAAATGGTGAATTGAAAGTATAATAACATTTCATCGATTCGCCGCCTTTGAGTGAAAACGGTTCACGGATTTCGACCAATTCGGTTCTGTTGCTAGTCGCAACAGCAATTTCAATGTAACTTACCGTCAGTTCTTCTTCGCTGTTGTTTTTAAAAGTGATATGTACCTCACTTTGATAACTTCCCGGTTTGACTGCCGTAGGTGTACCGCTTACTATAATAGGGGAAGCCGATTCTTCAAGAAAAATGAAAACCGTTCCTATAACCGCAAAAATAATTGCCATAACCAGCAAAATGATACTGCCTGTTTTATTTGATTTCATATTATCTCCTTTGCAATAATTATATTAACAGTTTGTATTATTTATTTCGTTATAATAATCTTCCGCCTGCGCTCTCCAGAATTTCGAATCTTGTTCGGTTATTTCCCTTATCACTCTGCAGGGGTTTCCGCACGCGACGCAGTTTGACGGAATATTTTTGGTAACAACCGAATTAGAACCGATAACCACGTTATCACCAATAGTAACACCGGGATTTATTACGGTGTTTCCGCCTATCCAGACGTCGTTACCTATTTTGACTTTATAGCCGTATTCAAGCATTTCAGCTCTTACGTCTTTATCGATTGGGTGCCCCGCGGTGTAAATACAAACACGCGGTGCAAGAAATACATTATTTCCTATCTCAACCGAATTGACGTCTAAAATGATACAGTCAAAATTTGCATAAAAATTATCGCCGATAGTAATATTTGCACCGTAATCACAGAAAAAAGGCTTATTGACAACGGCATTTTTACCTGCGCTTTTAAAGTATTTTCTTATTAACTTTTCCCGCTTTTTAAAATCGCCGAAGTCTGTTGCGTTAAATTTGTTTAAAAACTTTATTCTGTTTTTATACATCTGTTTCAACTTATCGTCTTTTTGTTCGGAATTGTATAATTTTCCGCTCATCATTCTGTCGTACTGAGACATATTTTACCTCGTTAAAGAAAAACTTTTCTCAATTCTTTTAATCATTTCATCGTTTGAAATCTTATTGTTAAGAATTATAGTGTACCAGTGTTGCTTATTCATATGATAAGCGCGAAAATACGTCTCCCCGTCGATTATTTCAGCAATTTCAGACGGTTCACCGCGCAAATCTATGACCTCGGCAACCCCGTCCCCGTCAAGTCCCAATTTAGAGCGTTCAACAGTAAGCAAAACGGCATACCACTTTTTATTATCTTCACGGCGCAGAACGGCGTTATACGGATATTTATTCCACAAATACTCAGCCTTGGACGAATATTTTTTAAAAACGTATTCCAAAACGAATTTCGTCTGACTACATTTGAAAATTCTATTGTTAAAACATTTTTTACGAATATCATTAAGTATTTTTTCTGCTTCGTATTTTAACTGACCGATGAAAGAACCCGTCGCATCGTCAACATGATACAGAGAAAATATATCGCCTGTTTCAACCTCCGTTACATCCGAATAGAAACGGTCATCGAGTATTGTCACCTGAAAAATGAATTGTCCGTCCATTATTAAGGTTTCATATCTGAATGCACCGCCAAACGGTTTAAATCCGTAATCATGCAATAATTGTTTATCGTACTCTCTGCCTTCAAAAACGCGATCCGCAAGTTCCATACCAGCTCCGACCAAACAGAAAAATCCACTATCACAGTGGATTTTCAATTATAAAGTTTTCTTTCTTGCAACAGCAATTCTGATTTTAATTTTTTCTTTATTCAAGTCGCTTGCAACATTTTCCGTTGTTTCGTCGACAGCCTCTTTTTCAGATTCAAAATCAGGTTTGTTTTCCGCCAAATCTTCAGTTTGTTCAACGTAAGACGGCATTTCAGTATTTAATCCTGCCTCATTCATAGCATTTACATAAGCTACCGCACACGGATATTTTTCCTGTTTATTGCAATTTCTGCAAAAAGGAGCGAAAGAGTACGAACCGCAAGAATCAACACCGTTAAGCAATTGTTCCTTATATTTGTCTGCTTCGAAAAGCAATTGAAGCTTTTCAAGATGTTCGTCTTCGAGTTTTTCGGGCATTGATTTTAAAAGCTGTAAAGGCGCATTACTATCCCACATAATTTTTCTTTCTCCTGTTTTATAATGTAATTATACATAAATCGTTTCAAAATTTCAAGCGTTTAATCAAATTTCTTTTACGGTAAGCGAAGAAAGAATATCTTCATATTTCTTTTTTGCAAACGATATGCTGTCCGGCGAAGTCACCGCAGCTGTTCCGCCCGCAATACCGCACCGAAGAATATCTTGCATAGAACCGCCTTTTAACAGCGCATACGTTGCCGCCGCAACCATCCCTCCTCCTGCGCCGATCGTCGAATTTTTCGCAACGTTTATGCTTTTACAGTGATATGTTTTTTTGCCGTCAGTTATAACTGCGCCCATTTTAATTCTGCCGAGCGAAAGCAAAACGTATTCCGCGCCTTTATCTATAAGTTCACAGCAACCGTTCATAAGCTCCTGTTTAGAAGTTATTTTTCTTTTTAACGTGCGCTCGAATTCTTCAAGATTCGGTTTAATGAGTTTTACTCCGCATTTCAACGCCTGAATAAGCCTTTCACCCTCCGCATCTACTATTTTTACAACATTTTGCGGAACGACAGATAAAATTTGATTATAAAAATCTGCTTTCATTCCTTTCGGAAGTGCGCCTGAAACAATGACACAGTCAGATTCGGCGGAAAATTTGGATACGAGATTTAACAGCTCCTGCTGCTTTTCCGCCGAAACCGATGAACTTTCTTCGCTTATTTCCGTAAGCATTGAACGACGGTCGACAATTTTATAATTTTCACTGACGCGTCCCTTATTCCACACGAACTCATAAGAGACGCCTTCTTTGTGCAATTCCCGTTCAAACTGCGCACCGTTATCTTCATACATAAAGCCCGTAGCGAATACGCGCGCGTTGAGATGGGCAAGTCCGATTGCAATGTTTACCGCATTACCCGTAAAGAAAGTTTTTTTATTGATAATATTATTTGTCTTTCCCACGCTTAAATTATCGACTTCCATATTGACATCGATTTTCGGACTTAAACAAACGGTTAAAATCATTTTACCCCCATAACAAGCAATAAAAAAACCGCTTAAATAAGCGGTTTAATTGTTACATAGAAATCATTTGAAGTGTTTCATAAAGTTCATAGTTGAATTTTTTCTTCATACTGACGGCTTCGATAATGTCCATATCGATTATCTCGTTTTTATGAATACCGACGACTCTGTTGCCGATACCATCCTTTAAAAGCCTGACTGCTTTATTTCCGAACTGAGCGGCAAGCATTCTGTCAGCCATCGTCGGCGAACCGCCGCGCTGTATATGTCCTATCGTTGTGGGGCGAACGGAATACGTCGTTACAGATTGAAGCTGCTTTGCAAATTCTTCCGCCGTACACACACCTTCGGCAACGACAATAATATTAGAATGTTTTCCGTTCGCTCTCGAACGGTTTATTTTCATAACAATGTCATCGAGATCGAACACTACTTCGGGCACAACTATAATCTCAGCTCCGCTTGCTATGCCTGCATAAAGCGCGATATCGCCGCAACGGCGCCCCATAACTTCGACAACCGAAATCCTTTCGTGCGACGTCATTGTATCGCGAAGTTTGTTTATAACGTCGATACAGGTATTGACCGCAGTATCGAAACCAAGCGTGTAATCGGTGTATTCAAGGTCATTGTCAATAGTTCCGGGAATACCTATCGTAGGAATTCCGTATCCCTCGGTAAGACATTTTGCGCCCCTGAAAGAGCCGTCTCCGCCTATGACTACAAGCCCCTCTATACCGCGAGCTTCGAGTGTTTTTACCGCTTTCTGCTGTCCTGCTTTGGTAAGCATTTCAAGGCATCTCGCCGTTCTTAATTTTGTACCGCCTCTCTGAACGATATCGGAAACCGAACGCATTTCCATAGGGACCATATCGTCTTCGATTAATCCCTGATATCCGCGTTCAATTCCGTAAACTTCCATACCGTAATAAATGGCGGTACGCACTACCGCCCTTATACAAGCATTCATACCGGGTGCGTCGCCGCCGCTGGTCAACAAGCCTATTCTCTTCATAAAAATCCTCCGCTTGATTACAACGTCCGCGCCGCCCCCTTTTGCCGCGCAGAACTAAGCTTCACATCATTCCCTTGAATTTATTATATCACAGCAAAAATTAAAATACAACACATTTACAGTAATTTTTGTCACTTAAATTCGATTTATAATTATTCAGCCTCAACGTATCTTACGTCTGAAAGTTCGATAAATGAACATATCTCCGCCAAAAGCCCGCGACAGTAATTTACACCGACAGGCAAAAGATATCTTTGAGAACCTCTGACGATTTTGCAAACCGTCTTTCCCTCGTAGTTGTACAGCATATTGACGAATTCGTCAAACGCTTCGTCATCGAGGTTGACGGCGTTTAACCATAAAACCGGACGCTTATCCGAATGTGCAGATTTTACGACCGTTTCCGTTTCGGCAGAAATGATTTCGTCAACAATCAGCGAAACGCTGTTATCTGCGTCAATATCGAGTTTACCCTTCATTTTGACTATTTTATCGCTTACAATCTGATTTTTAAACTTATCGTATACGGTAGGGAAACATACGCAATCCAAACTCCCGTAAACGTCCTCGACAGTAACGAACGCCATCGAACTTCCGGTGCGTTTGGTCGTTGTGCGCCTAATCGAAGCAATTATGCCTGCCATAGTAATATGCATTCCGTCTGTTATACGATTATACGTCCTGTTTCCGTCTTCATCTTCAACATAATCATCGAACGCAGAGCAATCAAAATTACAGTCAGGAAAAGCGTTCATATATTTTTCAAAAGGATGTCCGCTGACGTAAACGCCCAATACCTGCTTTTCCTTTGACAGCTTTTCATTGAGTTCGTATTCGGGTATATCAGGATAGGTTACTTCTATTTTCTCTTCTTCAATTATATCTCCGAATAAGCTCATTTGAGCGCTGTTTTTCTGTTTACTGATTGCCTTGGCACGACTGCATAGCTGCTCGTAAACAGTAGCAAGCTGTGAACGGCTAACTTTCATTTCATCGAAAGCGCCGGCAAATATCAGACCTTCTATGAGGCGCGAATTCAATCCGTCGATGCATCTTGAAATGAAATCCGGAAAACTTTTGAAATTCCCGTTTTTCTCCCTCTCCTCGATAATAGAATCGATAACCGCCTGCCCTGCACCCTTTAATGCTGACAGCCCGAAGCGCACGCCGTCATCTTCAACGGTAAATACCGTTTTACTTTTATTGATATCCGGAGGAAGAACTTTATACCCCTTATCCTTTAGATAAATAACGTACTTTGTTATTTCGTCTATCTTGTTCAGACGGTTATTCAAAAGCGCGCAAATAAACTCTTTGCAGTAATACTTTTTAAGCCACGCCGTCTGATACGCAAGCACGGCATATGCCGCCGCGTGTGATTTGTTGAAAGCGTAAGAGGCGAACCCCTCCATATCTGCAAATATTTTGCTTGCAACTTCCGGTGAAATTCCGTTATTTACACAACCCTTTATCGTACTGCCGTTGATATCGCTGACTCCGCCGTGAATAAACTTTTCCTTTTGTGCCATCAGCGTCTTTTTATCCTTTTTACCCATCGCGCGTCTTACGAGGTCAGCTTCGCCAAGCGAAAAACCTGCAAGAAACTGAAAAATCTGCATAACCTGTTCCTGATAGACGGGAATACCGTAGGTGACTTTCAGAATCTGTTCTTCGGCTTCGCAGTCATAGGATATCTTTTCAGAGCCGTGTTTACGGTTGCAGAACGAATCGATAAACTTCATAGGACCGGGGCGGTACAGCGACACGCCCGCAATCAAATCTTCAAGGCTGTCGGGTTTGAGGTTTTTCATAAACCTCTTCATACCTCCGGCTTCGAGCTGGAACACTCCGTCAGTATCGCCGTCGGAAATGAGTGAGTATGCGCCCGAATCGCCGTAACCTATTTTATTGAAATCTATCTCTTTATTATAATTTTCTCTTATATAATCAAGGCACTTTTTAATATCGGTAAGCGTAACGAGCGCAAGGAAGTCCATTTTCAACATTCCGAGCGATTCTATTTCTTTCGCGACAAACTGTGTGGTGATATCTTCGCCGTTACGCGAAAGAGGAACATTGTCGGCAATACGTTTCTGACAAATAACGACACCAGCCGCGTGAATTCCCGTCTGTCTCGGCATCCCCTCTATTTTCAGAGCCATATCTATTACGCGTTTAAGGGTGTCGTCCGTCTCGTAAATTTCGCAGAACTCGTTATTCTTTATGGCTTTGAGTTCATTCAATTTGCCTTCGATTTCGGATTTTTTATCTTCGTCTGTTTCCTTATCGAATTTTTCACGCGTTTTTTCGATTCTTCTTCCCAACAGATCCCATATAGACGTTTTACCGTCCATAATCTTAGTCAGCCTGTCCGTTTCGGAATAGGGTACACGCATAACCCTGCCGACGTCTTTTATGGAGTTCTTTGCCGCCATAGTACCGAAAGTTACTATCTGACATACGTTTTCTGCGCCGTATTTTCGGCGGACGTACTCAATGGTTTCCTCGCGCCTGTCCGTACAGAAATCTATATCGAAGTCGGGCATCGATACGCGGTCCGGATTCAGAAATCTTTCAAAAAGTAAATCGTATTGAAGCGGTTCGACATCGGTAATTCCTATCGAATACGCAACTATTGAACTTACGCCCGAACCTCTTCCCGGTCCTACTGGTATGCCGTTTTCTTTGGACCAATTGATAAAGTCCCAAACAACCAGATAATAATCCGCATAACCCATTCCGCAGATTATTCCCAGCTCGTATTCAGCTCGGTCAAGCTCGCGCTGCCCCGGAGTGCCGTAGCGCTTTATCAGACCTTCGCTTGTAAGTTTTCTCAGATACTCAACCGAAGTACTTCCGTCGGGCGGAGTGTACGTTGGAATAAGCGAATTATCCTTGACAGGAACGCCCTTTTTATTCAATAAAAAAGCGGGCTCTTCTATTTTATCCGCAATTACCCTTGTGTTCGAAATTGCTTGCGGCTGATTTTTGAACAATTCAGCCATTTCGTCTCCCGTCTTGAAGTAAAACTCGTTCGTGGAAAACTTCATTCTTTTAGGATCGTCAAGCTGTTTTTTCATCTGAATACACATCAGAACGTCCTGCATCTCTGCATCGTCTTTCGTAAGATAATGCACGTCGTTGGTAGCAACGAGCTCAACGCCGATTTCATTTGCAAGCTTTATCAGCAACGGAAGAACGCGCCTCTCCTCGTCGATTCCGTGATCTTGAATTTCTATGTAAAAATCTTCGCCGAATATATCTTTAAAATACAGAGCAAGCTCTTTTGCCCCCTCATAATCACCCGAAAGCAACCTTCTCGGAATTCCGCCTGCAAGACAGGCAGAAAGGCAAATTACACCTTCCGAATGTTCTTTCAGCACTTTATAATCAATTTTGGGTTTATAGTAAAAACCGTCGACAAACGCCATCGAATCGAGCTGAACAAGGTTTATATAACCCTTTCTGTTTTTTGCAAGCAAAATAAGATGCTCCGCTGTGTTCGACGATTTATCGTGCATATCGGCGGTAGCATAAAATTCACAGCCGATGATATACTTCAAACCGGCAACCGTCGCTTTTTCCGCCAGTTGCAATGTACCGTACATATTTCCGTGATCGGTCATACATACCGTATCTATACCGTTAGCTTTACAGTGCTCTATTAAATTATCTATCTTGCACGCGCCGTCCAAAAGCGAATACTCGGTGTGAAGATGTAAGTGTATAAAATCAGTCATTTTTAACCCTCATTCCAGCGATTTTGCAATATCTGAAATTTTCCTCATTCTGTGATTTAAACAGCTTTTTGAAATACCAAGCCTTGCGGCAAGTTCCTGCATAGAGGCATTTTTATCGGCAAGACGTGCCTCTGCTACTTCGAAAAGCATTCTGTCAAGACTTTGAAGCCCCACTGTACCGGAAATAATTTCTATATACCGTACCTGATTTGCCGAAGCTGTTACTGTCTTGTCGATATTAGAAACAGAGCAGTTATTCACCCTGTTATCATTATTGTTTCTGTCTTTTTTCTCTGCAATTCTGTTCAATTTTGCAAGACTGCTGTGAGCCGATAATATGTTAAGAATATCGGAAATAATTTCCTTGCTTTTAACATAGACCACAAAATTTTCTTTTCTTGAAACGAGTTTTGATAAAATTTCAAAATCACATAACAACGCACTGAAATCGTTGGCTGCAAACTTATTTGAAAATACAAATTCCAAATGATATCCCGTTGAACTGTACGCTCTTTCTTCGGGCAAAGTACAGCTTCCTCCGCCTAAAAACACGCCTTTTATATAAGAAACTTTGCAACAGTCTTTGCTAATAAGTTCATCGCTTATTCCGCCGATATTTTCTATGCGCCCGTTCTCTTCTTTAATAAGACAGGCTTCTTTTAAAAACGAAAGCGCACCCTCTCCTCTGCATATGAACGAAAGCTTGTCCCTACCGCTCATAATATCGAACTTTGCGCCCGAAACCGTAAGGTTAAGTCTGAAACCGTTTTCAAGAATATCCGAAATAAACTCCGCTGTGCTTTCATTTTCCGTAGTAATTTCAAAGCCGTAATTGCCCCCGTCATAAAAAACATTTCCGCTTGTTCTTATGAACGCAGAAAGCACGGCAAGATAGCAACATCTGCCGTCGGCCCCCGATTGAATTATTTCGTTTTTAATCTCTTCGGTGAAATTAGTCATTTTAAAGATTTTTTGCTTTAAATTCGGCAAATCTGAATTTAGGCAGTCTGCCGTCGATATTGTCTATTCTGTCAAGAGGTATATCCGCGTCTTTCAAAATTTCTTCGGCAATTTTTGTATCTCCGACCCTGTCAGCCGAATGCGCGTCCGAATCGATAACGAATCTTACACCCGTTTCAGCCATCGAATTCAGCTCTTCCGCCGAAACATGCCTCTTTTTGGTATTTATCTCTATATAAGTTCCGTAATCAGCACAACACTTTGCAACCTCTTTGAGATTGCAGAAACATTTGTAATTTATATGCGTAAGAATATCTATCGGATTATTTTTTATCGTTTCTATATATATCTTGGTTGTGTTTGAAATAACCTTCTCCGATGGCTTGCTCGCAAATTTATACGCACTGTAATTGCGCATAAAAATATGATAAAAGTCGGATAGCTTTTTGAATTTCAGAACTTCGTGTATTCCGCAAAGATAGATATCGAAAAATTTTAAATCCTCCGTTTTCATATCTGTTTCGCCTTTGGAAGAAATGATATTACTTTCCATACCCATCAGTACTTTTACACCCGTAAGTTTCTCTGCTTCTGAAATTTCAGCGCGCAGGTCGCCGAGTTTTTTTCTCTTTAAGCCGAAAAGAATATGGTTGAACCCGTGGTCTGTAATACCGATTTCTTTCAGCCCTTTAGCTTTTGCAGCCGTAGCATTTTCAAGTACGGTATTTTTTCCGTGCGAATATGGCGTATGTGTATGATAATCTGCCGTAAGTAGCATTTAAAAATCTCCTATGTAAACAACCTCTTCTTCAAGTTTGATTCCGACTTGACTGAATACTTCTTCCTTTACCGTTTTTATAAGATTATAAACGTCCGAAGCCGAAGTTCCGCCGTTTATAATAAAATTTGCGTGTTCACTGCTGACGAAAGCTTTACCTAACGACACGCCTTTCAATCCAACTTCTTCGATAATTTTTCCCGCGCTCAGATTTCCGCAGTTTTTGAAAACACAACCGCAACTTGCCCCCTTAGGCAAACCTCTTCTTTTATTGAGGTACAGTATAATGTTTTCTTTTACTTTTTGACTGCTTGCAATGAAAATACGCAATTCAACGCCTAAAATAAGGCAGTTTATATCACGCATAATACTATATTTATATCCAAAATTACATTTTTTATTTGCAAAATTACGGATTGAGCCGTTATAGAGCATTATATTTATTACGTTATCGGCAAGATAGAAACCGCCAGCTCCGCCGTTCATAAGAGCTAATCCGCCAATAGTCGCAGGTATGCCTGCAAGATATTCAAGACCGCTTAAACCGTATTCTTCGCAAAACTTCATCAGTTGCGGAACGGTAGTTCCGGCATAACAAAAAATCGAATCTTCTTTTACTCTGGTTATTCCCTGCAAATTCTTAGTTGAAATTACCGCTCCTCTGTAATTCCTGTCCGATGCAAGAACGTTTGAACCGTTACCGAGCACGACAAAATCGGTTCCGCTTTTATACAATCCGTCATACACTGCAGACGCCTGCTTTACCGAATTCGGATAATAGGCAATTTCTGCCGTACCACCGCACCTGTACGTCGTATTTTTCATAAAAGAAAAATTTTTTTCATTTTGTATCGAGCTCAGCGAATGCATTAACGCGTTCAAATATGTACCACCTATATAATAACATTTTTTTTCTTATTTTTCAATTAATTAAGCAGATTTTTTAATTTATTTATATCATTCGCAGAAATTGCCGAATTTATCTCTTCTATCTTTTCTCTATTAATCGGCGAAGATAATTTGTAATCGTAATTAACACCCTCCAACGCCGACATTTCGCTATCGTAAAGCTTTGCTCCCTCATACAACATACCTATTTTTGTTAGACCGTCTTTTTCCGTCAAAGCATAGTTTACGAATTTTTCTGCATAAACTTTATTTTTACCCTCTTTTGTTATTGAAATATTCTGATAAAGGTCATTGAATACGCTTATAGCTTTGACAGCAAAGCCAACTTCTCTTGTTTTCAGTCTGAAAACGTCCCTCTGTGTTCCCAACAGGTATTTATACTTGCCGTCGATCAATTTTACGTATGCGCCTGTCGGTTTTTCCGCTTGTGCCCCCTGCAATCCGCACAATAAAGCAGCGGCAAAAATAAAGTTGTCTTTACCCTCGTTAATAACCGTATTGTCTTTATTAACGTCGCTAAAATCCGCATTTGTATCAATTGTAAGAAGACAATAACTGCCGTGACACCAAACTTTGCTATTCTCAATATAACTTTCAAATCCAAAGGCTGTTGGTCCGTAGGAAATAATATCCGGCGTCACACCGTTAGCCAAATTGACTCTTGCCGATTCTGCAGATATTGAAGTGACGTTGACGTAACACTTTTCCTTTTTACTGAAATTTGCCCCTATCTTTTGAAGGTAATCGGCACGCGAACCCTTTCCGCCCTCGAAACTGTCAATTTGCCAAACGTTTAAAAAAGTGCTTTCCTGCATAGCTCTGTCATTTCTTTTTTTAGGAAAGCACGCAAAAATTATTATAAATATAAGACAAAGAAGTCCGCAGGCTATTATTTTAAAGAGCGGTAAAAATTTTTTCATACATTATTTTATTATATATTGCCCTTAAAAATTCATAGGGAGAGCAATCATAAATGATGCTCTCCCCCGTCCATCCGTTCAAATACAGTTTAATATACTTAAACGGATAAACTATATATTAAAGCGCTTACGCTTGTAACTTTAATTTGTGCTTAAATTCTTTTATTATACCGCCAAAAGAAAAAAACCGTATATTTACGGCTTTTAATTATTCTGATTTTTCGCTTTTGACAAGTATTGCCACCATAAAGGAATAAATCATTGTAGGCATTATTTTGAATAAAGGATTATCGAATATATTCGTTACGAGTATTGCAAGTATTACGAGAGAAACCATAAATCTTTCATACGTGGGTTTTCTGAAAAAACTCTGAACGGTTTGCACTCTATGGGCTAAATATGCTATAAGTCCGACAATACCGCAAGCTCCTATCATCTCCATAAACGTGTTGTGATACATCATGGGCCAAACACCGCCGTCATAACCAAGTATATGAAACAAATCGACGTAGAAACCGTATCCGAATATAGGCGCTGTTCTGAAATTTTCCAAAGCACATTTCCAGAGAGCTGTGCGCCCGTTACCGTTCCACTCGCCGTTGACTTTGATAGACTTGAATAATTTTACGATATATCCCCACATTTTATCGTGGAAAATCAACAAGACGATAACGCAGACCAGAAAAGCTGAAATCAAAGTAATTGCGTTCATTTTTCTGTATTTGCCTTTGACAAAAAGCGCAATTACCGCAATAGGATAAATCAATGCCGCAGTTACCATTGCCTGACGACTGCTCGATAAAGCAACGACAACGAGCATAATAACGGAATATGCCGAAAATATATAACCGAATTTATGTTTACCTGCAAGATAAATAACCGCAGGAACAGAGATGTTTGTAAGCAAGCCTACGGAGTTGTACGTCCCCCACCCGAATGAAAGCAAACCTCTGTTTATGCCGTCTTCCGTAATCAATCCGTCTGTTGTCAGATACGCAACAAAAAGCTCGATCATAGGCACTAAGCTGAACGCAAAAAATGTAAAAGCAATTCGCTCAAACCCCTCTTCGCTTACGTCCACGTCGTCTTTAAGAATGACGAAAATACCAAGAAAGAAAAACGTCAATGCCAAGCCGTAAAGAAAATTTTTTACCGAAGCGTTATCGCTGAAAACCCCGTTCAAAATAAAGGCAAAGCTTAAAAAGCATAAACCGTAAAATACCGGAGTCGGTTTGAATTTTTTCTTGCCGACCGTTAAACCGAACCGAAACACAAGAGCTAAAACAACTACCGAAACAAGCATAATCAACTGTGCAAGTATATGCGTCTGACCAAGATATTCTGAAATAGTTGTTGATTTTTTTGACGGAAGAACAGTCAGAAACAGTATAGGAATCAATCCAGAATTCAAATCGTCGGCAAAAATACAGATAAGCGCCGTCGTAATTGCAAGATTATAAAATCCAAGCAAATCAAAGCCCGTATAAAAACAGACAAGACTTATTGCAGTGGATAAAAAAGGAAAATATTTACAGATAAGAACTCTGTTTACGATTTGCGAAAATCTGCTGTTTTTGAATGCAGACCACTTTTTCGTTAGTTGATTCATATAACTTAAGTATGCGTTTTTAGGCTCAGCCTATCCGCAATTATATACTGAAAACGATTAATCCGCGTCTTCTTCGGGAAGTTCAACGTTGTGATAAATATCCTGCACGTCGTCAAGCTCTTCAAGTTTATCAAGCATTTTATTGAACGTAGCAAGTTTTTCACTGTCAAGCGTAATATAGTTCTGCGGTACCATTTTTATCGAAGCTTCAAGGAACATAACGCCCTTATCCTCGAAAAACTTTCTTACCGATGAAAAGCTCTCTGGCGTAGTCGTAATTTCATAAACATCATCTGACGCAACAAAGTCTTCCGCCTCTGCTTCAAGACAATACTCCATCATAGTATCTTCATCCAAAGCCACAGTTTTCTCGATAACGATTATTCCTTTATTGTCAAACATATACGACACGCAGCCCGTGTTGCCCATCTGGCCTCCGCACTTTGACATTGTAGAACGGATATCGCCTGCAGTTCTGTTTACGTTATCGGTAAGCGTTTTAATAATAACCGCAGAACCGGCAATGCCGTATCCCTCGTAAGTAAGTTCCTTATAATCTTTATCACCAAGCTCGCCTGCGGCTTTTGCTATCGAACGCTTGATATTCTCGTTTGGCATATTAGCCGCTTTGGCTTTTGCGATTACATCGGCAAGCTTTGAGTTGGTATCGGGATTAGGATTACCCTTTGCCGCAACTGCAAGCTCTCTGCCTATCTTTGTAAAAATTGCACCGCGCGCCGCATCTGTTTTTCCCTTTTTTGCCTGTATATTGTGCCATTTGGAATGTCCTGACATATTTTACCTCTCAATATTTCTGTTTAACGTGTACATTGCAATTCCTGCCGAAACCGCGGCATTGAGACTTTCGCAAGTTTCACGCATCGGAATTTTTACCTTATAATCCGACGTGTCTTTTATTTCTTTGCTTATGCCCGCTCCTTCGTTACCGACGCAAAGACAAAACCTTTTCGGCGCTTTAAAAGAAAAAATATCTTCTCCGTCCATATCAGCGCAAATCAGTGGTACACCGTTCAGTGCAGTCAAAATCTCTTCCTTGCTACCCTGATAAAGATTGACAAAGAAAATACCGCTCATACTTGCTCTCACTGCCTTAGGCGAATAAGGATCGGTACAGTTAATCAGATATATATCTTCATAACCCGCCGCGTTTGCCGTTCTTATAACAGTGCCCAGATTCCCCGGGTCCTGCAATCTATCCAACAAAAGACACCTGTTTTCGGGTTTTATAATCTTGTTTTGCGGTATCCTCACGATCGCCATTACTCCCTGCGGAGTTACTTCCGACGAGATGCTTTTGAATACGCTTTCACTGACAATAACTGCCCCGTTAAAACCGGAAGCCGCTGCTTCCGTACAAATAATATTTTCTATCTGACAACCCGCAAGAATACACTCGTTGACGGTTTTAAGCCCCTCAACAACGTATAACCCGATTTGTTTTCTGAATTTCTTGTCTGACAGTGAAGCAACTTTCTTTATAAGCGGATTTGATTTTGACGTAATAAGCATAAAAAAATAAAGCAATTCGGTTCCTATAAATTTAATAGGAACCGATGTAATTACTATTACAGGACTGCTTTTGCCTTTGCTGCAAGTTCGGCAAATGCGTTTGCGTCAGTTACCGCAAGATCGGCAAGCACTTTTCTGTTTAAAGTTATACCCGCAACTTTAAGACCGTGCATAAATTTCGAATACGAAAGTCCGTTAATTCTTGCCGCCGCGTTTATACGCGCGATCCAAAGACTGCGTATATCGCGTTTTCTGAGTCTTCTGCCGATATAAGCATAATTTAAAGACTTCATAACAGCCTGACGGGCTATTCTGTAAGATTTTGATTTGTTTCCGAAATATCCTTTGGAAAGACGGAATATCTTTCTACGCTTCTTCAAAGCGTTTACTGTTCTCTTAATACGCATATTCTTCTGTCCTCCTATTAATCCTTATAAGGAATCATTGCTTTTACGTTGGATTCCTGTGCTGACGAAACAAGCGTATTTGTACGCAAATTTCTCTTTCTTTTTCTGTTCTTGGTTTCGGCTTTATGGTTCTTGCCACCGTGAGGTCTCTTTACCTTTCCGGTAGAAGTGAGCCAAAAACGTTTTTTTGTACCGCTATGCGATTTCTGTTTAGGCATAATTTATCCTCCAAATGAAATAATTTTTAAATTTCAGGCTTTAACAGGAGAAAGCATCATCGTAATATTTCTACCCTCTGTTGTGGGCGCTTTATCCTGAACAGCTTTACCGTCCAGACCGCTGAAAAAGTCCTGCATTACTTTTACGCCTTGATATGAACGGGCATTTTCACGGCCTTTCATTCTTATCGAAACTTTGACTTTATTTCCTGCTTCCAAGAATTTAAGGCACTGCTTTGTTTTAACTGCTATATCTCCGACATCTATCGTCATTGAAAGGCGGATCTCCTTGATTTCTATGACTGTCTGATTTCTGCGGTTTTCTTTTTCACGCTTAGACTGTTCATATTTGAATTTGGAATAATCCATTATTTTGCATACGGGAGGATTTGCATTAGGAGAAATTTTGACAAGATCGAGCCCCTCACTATCAGCAAGACGCTGCGCCTCTCTCGCTGCCATAACTCCCAACATATCGCCGTTGCTTCCTATTAATCTGACTTCTCTATCGCGGATAGCTTCGTTGACCGAATATAAGTCCTTAATAATAATACCTCTCAATAAAAAATTTTCGGATAGCATAAAGCTACCCGAAAACAATTCAGACTTTGAGTCTTTAAATCATTTCATTTGCCACTGCGGTATTCCGCACGGCGAAAGGGGTAACCTTTGCTTAACAATAATATAATACGGCAAAATTATTATAAAGTCAATTGATTTTTACTGTCAATTAAAAAATTTGCTTATTTTTATTTTCGCAGACAGCCTTTTCTATAAATTCAGCAATCGAAACGGTACTCTTTTCTTCAACGTCGCGTTTATTGACGTTAACCGTGCCTTCTTCCGCTTCCCTGTCGCCGACTACGAGGATGTAAGGAACCTTGCTCATTTTTGCTTCACGGATCTTATATCCTATTTTTTCACTGCGTTTATCGATTTCGCATCTCAGTCCGTTTTCAGCCAGCTTTTTCGCAACATCTTCGGCATAAGTTACAGTTCTGTCCGTTATAGGCAGAATCTTAACCTGTAAAGGAGCTATCCAAAGAGGGAATTTTCCTGCAAAGTGTTCGATAAGAATACCTATAAATCTTTCGATAGATCCGAAAATCGCTCTATGGATCATAATCGGCCTGTGTTTTTGTCCGTCCTCACCAACGTATTCAAGTTCAAAACGCTGAGGCATCTGGAAATCGAGCTGAATCGTTCCGCACTGCCATGTTCTTCCTATACTGTCGGTCAGATGGAAGTCGATTTTCGGACCGTAAAATGCCCCGTCCCCCTCATTGATCTCATAATCGATTTTAAGTTCGTCAAGCGCTCTTTTTAAAGCGGAAGTCGCAAGCTCCCAGTCCTCGTCTGAACCCATACTGTTTTCGGGCTTTGTCGAAAGTTCTACTTTGTATTTAAAACCGAATTGCTTGTATATAGTATCCGTAAGCCTGATTACGCCTTTGATTTCGTCTGTTATCTGCTCGGGCAACATAAATATATGCGCGTCGTCCTGCGTAAAACAGCGAACGCGGAAAAGTCCGTGAAGCTGACCGCTCTTTTCGTGACGGTGGACAAGTCCCATTTCAGCCATGCGGATAGGAAAATCCTTATAACTGTGAGGATTGAGCTTGTATACAAGCATTCCGCCCGGACAACTCATCGGTTTGATCGCGCAGTCGTCTTCATCGACTTTAGTGGTGTACATATTGTCCTTATAATGATCCCAGTGACCGGAAGTTTCCCAAAGATTACGAGTCAGAATTATAGGCGTCTGAACTTCCACGTATCCCTCTTTCGTGTGCAAATCACGCCAGTAATTTACAAGAGTATTTTTCAGCGTCATTCCATTCGGAAGAAAGAAAGGGAAACCTTTGCCTTCGTTCATTAAAGCAAATAAACCGAGTTCTTTTCCAAGCCTTATATGGTCACGTTTCTTAGCCTCTTCAAGCATATCGAAATACGCCTGCATTTCGTCTTTTTTGGCAAAAGCGACACCGTAAATGCGTGTCAGCATTTTATTTTTTTCGTTGCCGCGCCAGTATGCTCCCGCAATAGAAACAAGCTTAAACGCCTTTATTTTTCCGGTAGAAGGCAGATGAGGGCCCCTGCACAAGTCGGTAAACGAACCTTGTTTATAGAACGAAATGATCTCTTCGTCGGGCAAATCGTTAATAAGTTCCACCTTATACTTTTCCTTATATTTCTTCATAAGCTTAATAGCTTCCGCACGGGAAAGCTCAAACCGCTCTATCGGAGTGTTGGCGCTTATTATTTTTTGCATTTCAATCTCGATTTTAGCAAAATCATCCTGCGAAATAGGAGTCGTAAAATCGATATCGTAATAAAATCCGTTATCGATTACCGGACCTATCGCAAGATTACACGTAGGATAAATGTTTTTAACAGCCTGCGCAAGTACATGGGCGCAGGTGTGACGGTAAACTTCGAGCCCCTCTTTGTCTTTAAGCGTAACTATTTCAAGCCTGTCCCCGTCTTTGAGCTTTTTACTCAAATCGCAAAGTACGCCGTTTATTTTTGCGGCAACAGCCGAACGTGCAAGCCCCTCGCCGATGGTCTTCGCAGTTTCGAAGCAAGTTGCTCCGTCTTCAACATTAATAATACTTCCGTTCTTCAATTTGATTTCCATAATCTTTCCTCCGAAAAAATAAAAAACCTTAAACGATAACTTCGTTTAAGGACGCAAATTCAAAATATGCGCGGTTCCACCTTAATTGCTTAATAACTTAAGCCACTTTAGAATGCCTGAATATGTAAAAGCGGTTTCCCGTTCTCCTACCTGCTACGCAGTTCACAGCTACCCTGCGCTCTCTGAAAGCCCCTCGGCGGTACTTGTCTTTTTTCAAGCATAAATATTTTAGTATAATAATTTGCGTTTGTCAATAATTTATTTGCCAATTTTTGATTTTAAAGTTATAATTATCAGTGAGGAAATTTTATGGCTTATACTAATTTTAACGAAGTAGAAAAAAAATGGGCAAAATTCTGGGAAGAGAACAAAACTTTCAAAACAGATTTTTATGATTTTTCAAAACCTAAATATTACGTTCTGGATATGTTCCCTTACCCTTCGGGCGCAGGACTGCACGTAGGTCACCCCGAAGGATATACCGCAACCGATATCCTTGCACGTATGAAAAGAATGCAGGGCTTTAACGTTCTGCATCCTATGGGGTTTGACAGCTTCGGTTTACCTGCGGAGCAATACGCTATTAAAACAGGCAACAATCCCGACGGTTTTACGCAGAAAAATATCGAAACGTTTACAAGTCAGCTTAAAATGCTGGGACTTTCTTACGACTGGGACAATACGATATCAACCTGCGATCCATCATACTATAAATGGACTCAGTGGATATTCAAACAGTTATGCAAGGAAGGACTTGCGCGCTATGTCGAAACGCCCGTAAACTGGTGCGAAGAACTTGGAACCGTGCTTGCAAATGATGAAATTATAGACGGCAAAAGTGAGAGAGGCGGTTACCCCGTCGTCAGAAAAAATATGAAACAATGGGTTATCGACATAAACAAATATGCCGAACGCCTGTTGGAAGGACTTAATGAACTCGACTGGCCGGAAGCTTCAAAGATTGCGCAGAGAAACTGGATAGGCAAATCGGAAGGCGCGAACGTAATTTTCAAAGTCTACGGAAGCGATAAAGAGTTTACGGTTTTCACCACACGATGCGACACTCTGTTCGGCGCAACTTATTGCGTGCTTGCGCCCGAACACAAAATTGTCGATGAAATAACTACTGCAGATAAGCTAAAAGAAGTTACGGAATATAAAGCGCTTTGCGCCGTAAAATCCGATTTGGAGCGTACCGATTTAAACAAAGAAAAGACGGGAGCTTTTACGGGAGCGTACGCAGTCAATCCGGTAAACGGCAAAAAAATCCCAATATTTATTTCCGATTACGTGCTTACCTCTTACGGTACAGGCGCAATTATGGCAGTTCCCGCCCACGACACGCGCGACTACGAGTTTGCGAAAAAGTTCTCCCTTCCTATTGTTCAGGTACTCGAAGGCGGAGATATATCCAAGGAAGCATATACGCAGGACGGACTGCATATAAATTCAGGCTTTTTAGACGGACTGAACAAAAAACAAGCAATCGATAAAATGGCGGAATGGCTTGTCGGGCATAAATGCGGGCAAAAAACTGTCACTTATAAAATACGTGAATGGATATTTGCACGTCAGCGTTACTGGGGAGAACCGTTGCCAGTGGTACATCTTGAAAACGGAGAAACGGTTTTGCTTGAAGACAGTCAACTCCCTCTCACTCTGCCTGAAATGAAAGATTACAAAGCGCATAACGGAAACGCACCTCTTGAAAATGCACAGGACTGGGTAAACATAACCGTTAACGGCATTAAAGGCAAGCGCGAAACAACCACAATGCCCGGCTCGGCAGGTTCTGCGTGGTATTTTTTAAGATACTGCGATCCGCACAACGACAAAAAATTTGCAGATTACGACCTGTTGAAATACTGGATGCCCGTCGATTTTTACGTGGGCGGAAAGGAGCATCTTGTAGGACACCTTCTCTACTCGCGTTTCTGGAACAACTTCCTGTTCGATAAAGGACTTGTTCCCTGCAAGGAACCTTTCAAAAAGCTTTTCCATCAGGGTATAGTTCTCGGCGAAGACGGAAATAAGATGTCTAAGAGCCTCGGAAACGTAATCAACCCTAACGACATAGTCAGCGAATACGGTGCCGACGTTTTGAGAATGTACGAAATGTTTATGGGCCCCGTAGCCGACACCAAACCCTGGAATACCGCAAACATTGAAGGCGTAAAGAAATTTATAGACAGAATACACCGCCTGTATTTCGACATTGACGCAATTTCCGATAACCCGAATTTTAACCTTGAAAAAATTTATAATCAAACCGTTAAAAAAGTCGGCGAAGATTACGAGGCGATGAAAATCAATACCGCAATTTCGCAAATGATGATATTCATAAACGCCGTCTACAAGGAAATAAGCGACGGCAACTCTTTCCCCGTCAAATATGCCGAAGGATTTATTAAGCTGATAAACCCCATAATTCCTTTTGTAACGGAAGAAATCTGGTGCACGGTTCTGGGTCACAATGGAACGATAGCTTACGAAAGCTGGCCGATATTCGACAGCGCTAAATGCGGAGAGAATGCTTTTGAGTATGCCGTTCAGGTAAACAGCAAAATCAAAACCAAATTAACAGTACCTGCCGATATCACGGAAAAGGAAATTCAACAGCTTGTCTTTGAAAATGAGGATATCGCTCCGCTGATTGCCGGCAAAACAGTTAAAAAATTTATATTCGTTCCCAATAGACTGATAAACATTATAATTTAAAGCAGTAAAAAAGCAGTAGGCAATCAGCCTACTGCTTTTTTATCTTGTTATTTTAAGTTTTCAAGTTCTGTCTGGAGGCTTTGAAGATACTTGCGTTCAAGTTCGATAAGCTGAGTATAGAGATTAAAAATCTCGTTATCCTCTTCAGGGGGCGTAGTTTGATTTATGTAAGCATAAAGTATAGCCGACTGCGAACGAATACGCTTCTGCTCCAAATCTTCCAACGTCCTTTCACTTTCTGCAATTGCCTTTTTTAATTCACCCTTTTTTGACATAACACACTCCTTTTAAAGCGACTGTAATAAATCCACAACGTCTTTTACTGTTTTTAAATCGGAAACCTTGTCTTCGGGAATAGATTTACCCGTATTGTCTTCCAAGGTCATCAATAATTCAACCACGTCAAGAGAGTCAGCGCCTAAATCTTTTACGATATCGTGTTCGGGTTTGATTTTATCCTGCGGTATATTCAACTGTTCGGAAAGCGCTTTTACTACCTCTTCAAACATATTTTGCCTCCAACCTGCGTTTGTATAAATTTTACAATATAAACCATATAAAGTCAAGTTAATTAGCTTGCTTTTTTACCTGTTTAAGCGATAATCCTATACGCTGTTTGCCTTTATCAAGACTTATAATAACGGCCTTTACCTGTTGTCCGACTTTCAAAACCTCGGAAGGATGACGAATATATTTGTCGGTTATCTCGGAAATATGCACAAGCCCGTCCTGATGCACGCCGATATCAACGAACGCACCGAAATCGATTACGTTGCGGACAACGCCGTCGACCTCCATTCCCACCGACAAATCTTCTATACCCAAAATATCTTTTCTGAGCTGTCTTTGAGGCAGACTGTCACGGATATCTCTTCCGGGTTTTACAAGTTCGCTTATAATATCGTTCATCGTCGCCTTGTCAAGTTCGCACTCCGCCGCAGCTTTATCCTCGCCGTAAGATTTGACCTTTTGAGGCAATTCGGAAAGCTTTCTCTCGCGTACGTCATTATCTGTATAACCGAACAGCGCCAGAAGCTTTTCGGCTTTTGAATAAGACTCGGGATGAACCGCCGTATTGTCCATAATATTTTTACCGTCGGGAATACGCAGGAAACCCGCGCACTGTTCGTACGCCTTTGCGCCCAGCTTAGAAACTTTTAAAAGCTGTGCTCTTGCGGTGAATTTTCCGTTTTCTTCACGGTAAGAAACTATATTTTTTGCAATACCAGCATTTAAACCTGCAACGTATTTCAAAAGCGATACACTTGCGGTGTTAAGGTCAACACCGACGCTGTTTACACAGTCCTCCAAAACCCCGCCCAAAACGCCGTCGAGGCGTTTTTTATCCATATCGTGCTGATACTGACCTACGCCTATTGACTTGGGATCGATTTTAATAAGCTCCGACAGCGGATCCTGCAATCTTCTTGCAATTGAAATCGCAGAACGCAGAGTCAAATCGTAATCGGGAAATTCTTCTACTGCAAGCGGACTTGCAGAGTAAACGCTCGCTCCTGCTTCGCTTACTACGGCGTAAGTCACGTTTGCGTCGATTTCTTTTAAAAGATCGGCGACAAAAATTTCGGTTTCTTTACTTGCAGTGCCGTTTCCTATGGAGATAACGTCTACGCTGTGCTTTTCTATAAGATTTTTTACCGTCTTTTTACTTCCCTCTATATCGTTTTTCGGAGGTACGGGATAAATTACGGAAGTATCCAGAACTTTACCTGTTTCGTCAACAACAGCCACCTTACAGCCCGTACGGTAACCGGGGTCGAGTCCGAGCGTTACTTTACCTTTAACAGGGGGCTGTAAAAGCAAGGGGCGCAAGTTGACTTCAAACATTTTAATAGCCTGCTCTCCTGCTCTGTCGGTGAGAATCGCCCTGACTTCGCGCTCTATCGAAGGCTCGATAAGTCTGTCATAGCCGTCGCCCGCCGCTTCTTCAATCAATTTTGCGCATACGGTTTCCTGCCTGTTTTTAACGAATTTCGCTACGCAGACACGCTTCGCAATGTCGGGATCAAAGTAAATTTTGGCTTTGAGACAATCTTCCTTTTCGCCTCTGTTAATCGCAAGTATTCTGTGATTTTTGATTTCGGGAATAATTTCGGAATAATCCGCGTACATGGCGTATGTTCCCCTTTCGTCGTCCTTCACAAGCTTGACCTGCATTTCGCCGTGGTTTTCCAAAAGCGTGCGGAGTTTCTTTCTCAGCTCTGCGTTGTCCGAGATAATTTCGGCGATTATGTCCTTTGCCCCTGCAATTGCATCAGATACGGTTGACACTTTCTTTTCTTCGTCGATATACTTTTCAGCTTCCGCATATGGATCGCCTGCCTGCGCAAGAATGAAATCGGCAAGGGGCTGTAATCCCTTTTCGATTGCAACCGACGCGCGCGTCTTTTTCTTTTGCTTGAAAGGACGGTAAATATCTTCAACTTCCGTCATTGTCTGCGCCGCATCAATTGCCGACTGGATTTCATCGGTCATTTTTTTCTGCTCGGTAATAGCCTTTGCAACTTCTTCCTTGCGCTTTTCAAGGTTTTTAAGATACTCATATCTGTCGTTCAGATTGCGCAGAACCTGATCGTCAATAGCGCCCGTCATTTCCTTTCTGTAACGGGCGATAAAGGGAATTGTATTTCCCTCGTCAAGCAATGTTAAAACGTTATGTACGTGTTCGGGCTTTAAATTAAATTCTTCCGTAAGTTTTGCTGAAATGTCCATTTATCGTTTGATTTCCTTTAAAAAATTTTTTCTCTCCTGCGAAAGTCTGAAACTTTCGTTAGCTTTTTGAATTGCTTTATTGTGTGTTTTGACGTTCAGAGACGCCGAATTAAGAAATTCAACTCCTCTACCGTAATATTTTACAAGTACTTCGGCAATTAGCCACGCTGCCGCCATATGCACGTAATAATACTTTTCAGTGTAAGCTTTTACGACCGCACTGAAAATATAGTCAAGATATTTCTCTTCCAAATAGAATTGCAGAAGCGTAGTCAATGCAAACCGCTGATAAAACTCGCCGTCCGTATTCAGATACTTATCGATATACGGCAGAAATTCGTCCTTATGTTTTTCAATACATTTCGGAACAAAACAGTCGCAGACCGCCCAGTTATCAATCAGCGAAACGCACTTATCTATGTATTTTAAAAACTCCCCGTATTCAAGACGGGATACCGCAGTCAGTTTTATAAACGTGACCTCATAATATTCGTCCGGAAAATACAAAATATTTTCGATATCGTCCGAAGAAAACCGTTTTGAAATTTTCCTCAAATCGGGAACTCTGATACCGATAACTTTCAACTTGTCGTTTTTTAAAAGCCGTCTGTTAAAATCGCGGTATTTGGTATCTGCGTTTGCTTCAAGCTCGCTTAAAAGCTGCTGATAGAGCATCGTACCACTCCTTTTCATTAAATCGGGTATTTGCAGGACTTGTAGACGGCAATTTAATATACGGTATCGAAACATCGCCGTAGCGTTCGCAAAAAATCGAATAAGCTTTGCTTCCGTTCAAAATTATATACTTTATTTTGGAATTTGGCAAGAGTATTTTCAAATCTGCTATTTTGTAATTTTTTATCGTTTCGTCGCGCGAACCCACAATTTCACACTCTGTTACCATATCCCATAGAGCTATCTTTCTGTCTGTAAGAAATTTTATCTTGCCCCCGACGGTTTCGGGAATGTTATCACCGAAATACGAACACAGTACTTTCCAGAATCTGTTTTGCCTGTTGCCGTAATAAAAAGATATCTGTCTGCTCTTTACCGAAGGGAAACTTCCCAGAATCAGGACTTCGCTGTCGGAATCGAAGACGGGTTCAAATCCGTGTACGGTGATCATAATGTTAACGGCTTGTCCACGTTGCCGACTACCGAAACGGCGAGTTTGTCTCGGTTAAAGTTGTTTTCTATCGCTTCAGCGACGTCATCAAGCGCAACGTCCGATATTTGTTTTACCCGTTTTTCAAAGTCATAAACTTTACCGCTGTAAATCAGTTCTTTACCGTACAGCAGCATTTGCGCGCTCGTGCTTTCCTGAGAAAATACGAGCGAAGACGTAAGCTGTTCTTTACCTCTTTTAAACTCTTCTTTTGAAATTTTCTTGTTTTTTATATCGGTGATACAGTTAAAAATTGCATCGACGCTTTTTTTATAGTTACTAGAATTAACGCCTGCGTAAACCACAAGGGAACCCGTTTCATCATATGACGATAAATAAGAATAAACGGTGTACGCAAGCCCCAGCTCCTCTCTCACTTTCTGAAAAAGTCTCGACGACATACTTCCGCCCAACACAGAAGACAGTATCTGCGTAGCGTCAAACAATTTATCAAAGCGTTTTACAGACGGGAAAGCAAAGCCTAAATGAATCTGTTCGATATCTTTTTTTCTGAAAAGAGATTGTCCTGCCATATCTACGGGAACCGTTATCTTGTCCGCAGGTCCCTTTTTGATTTCCGAAAAATACTTTAACGTCAATTCTTCTGCATATTCGGGAGAAATATTTCCCGCCATAGAAATTACGATATTATCCGCAGTATAACGCCGTGACATATATCTTTCAATGTCCTGCACCGTAAAAGAGTTTACGTTTTCTTTTGTGCCCAAAATATTTCTGCCGTAGCCCCTGTTTCCGTAAAACGCGCGCGATAACATATCGAGGCACAAATCATCGGGGGTATCGTCGTTCATATTTATCTCTTCGATAATAACGTTTTTCTCTCTGACGATTTCCTCCTGCGGAAAACGGCTGTGAAGAAACAAATCAGACAGTATCTCGAACGCTTCACCTGCGTGTCCGGTAGTTGATTTTGCGTAATAACAAGTAAGATCTTTGGACGTGTAAGCGTTCATCTGCGCGCCTATTGCATCCATATCGTCGGATATTGCAAAAGCCGAACGCTTTGCCGTACCCTTGAACATCATATGCTCGATAAAGTGAGAAATGCCGTCCTCACTATCGGTTTCGATGCCCGCGCCCGTATGAACGATAATACCCATTGTTACGGACATTAGTCCAGGCATCTGCTTTACTATAAGTCTTAATCCGTTGTCAAAAGTTTTGTAATGTACCATTATTCTCCTAAGTTGTGCGTTACGGTAACGGCGGAAAGCCCGTTATCTCTTATGTAACTCAAAATTTGCGGCAGAGCCGTGACTGTGCAGTCCGTCGGATGCATCAACACGAATTCGCCGTTTCTTAATTCTTTTGTAGCGCGTGAAACTATAACGTTAACGTCTTTGTCGCGCCAGTCTACAGTATCCCTGCTCCACATTATAACTCTTAAATCCAAAGATAGGCAAGCGTTTAACGTATTTTCACAAAAAGCGCCCGACGGCGGAGCGAAAAGTTTTATTTCTGTTCCGCAAATCATATTCAGAAGTTTGACGCTGGGGCGAATCTCTTCAAGATTTTCAGAAACAGACATTCTCGAATGGTCTTTATGGAAATATCCGTGGCTTGCTATTTCGTGTCCGCGCTTATAAATTTCGCGCACGCAATCAACGTTATCGTCCGCCCAGCTTCCGCCGATAAAGAAAGTTGATTTAGCTTCATATTCGTCGAGCGCGTCCAAAATTTTGTAAACGTTATCGGTATGCTCGTACACGTTGAACATCAGACTGACGCCGTTGCCGTTTTCCGCTTCATAAAAAAGATTTGTATTATCTTTCGAAACGGTAACTGCATTTCCGCCGAAAAAGCCGACAACGGAAACCGCAACAACTACGGCTATGAGCAATAAATTTGTAAATATTCCTAAAAACTTCCCTTTCAATAGTTTACCTCAAAATAAATAATATATTTATATATTATTAATTAAGAAAGCAACCTATTACTTAGTTATTTCAACTTTATTACAGTAACGCCTGTTTCCCCTTCGCCGTATTTGCCTAAGCGGAAACTTTCAACGTTTTTCTTGCCTTTTAAATGCTGAGCTATTGCGTTTTTCAATCTGCCCGTACCTACTCCGTGAATTACTTTAATCTCTTCGAGATTGTCCGTGACGGCTCTGTCAATAAAATTATCAACTTCATACAGCGCTTCTTCCACAGTCATTCCGAGAACGTTGATTTCAAGCAAGGGACGGCTCGGCGGCATATGTTTTATAACTTTTGTCTTTTCTTTTTTCTGTTCATATCCTGAAATAATCTGCAAATCCGCAAATTTACAGTGCATTTTTATACTTCCGCAAAGAACCTCTATTTCATCTTTTTTGTTAGAAATAAAAATCACCTGACCTCTGCTTTGTGTTTTTTCAATAAAAACAGTTGCTCCACATTTCAAATTTGCTCTGTTTGCAGGTATAAATCCGCTGGTTTTATTTTTTATTTCCTCTTCTTCGTAGGAAATATCGCTCAGTTTATTTTTGAGCGTACGAGCCTTGATAAGATCCGATTGACTTATCTCTTCGGCTTTAAAAATATTCTCTATCTCTTTTAAAATTTCATCGGCGGTTTCGCACCTTTCGGCGATAATTCTGCGCGTTTCACTGCGAGCCGAACGGGAAATTTTCTCTTTTTCTCTGTTGATTTCCTCTATTTTTTTATTGACTTCGTCGACTTTTCTCTTCCATTCGTTTTCAAGACTTTGAACGGAGCTCAGCTTTTCCTCTGCCTTTACTCTGCTCTCTTCCGCGCTTTTTAAAACGTTTTCAAAATTTCTTGCGCCTTCCGTCATAAAATTCAAAGCGTCGTTCAAAATTTTCTCACCCAAGCCCAACCGCCTTGAAATGGCAATCGCATTGCTTGCGCCGGGAAGTCCTATTTTAATGCGGTATAGAGGCTTCAACGTTTGCGCATCAAACTCCATACTTGCGTTTTCTATTCTGTCGTTTGAATAAGCAAATTCTTTCAGCGGTGTAAAATGCGTAGTTACTATCCCTTTACATCCGATTTTAAGAAAATGAGTTACGATAGCTTTTGCGAGCGCCTGCCCCTCGTCGGGATTAGTCCCTCCGCCGAGTTCATCTATAAGCACAAGGCTGTTAACAGTAACG
This sequence comes from uncultured Christensenella sp., assembly GCA_910583545.1. Classification (GTDB taxonomy): domain Bacteria; phylum Bacillota; class Clostridia; order Christensenellales; family Borkfalkiaceae; genus Coproplasma. Next base: position 103,481 of record CAJTXM010000002.1, read on the forward strand.
CCGTCGCAAATATTTTTAATATTTAAAACGTGAGATGAAAAAGTCGAAAGATTTTCTTCTATGCTCTGACTGTCGCCGATATCGCAGAAAATGTTATCGAATACCGCAAGCGACGACCCCTCGGATGCAGGTACGAACAGTCCGCACTGCGCCATAAGCGAAAACAGCCCGCACATTTTGAGAGTTACCGTTTTACCGCCCGTATTAGCTCCGCTCAAAAGCAAAAAATCATAATTTTTGCCAAGCTCTATCGAAACGGGCACAGTTTTATCCTTATCAAGCAGAGGATGTCTGCCTTTTATTATATTTATATAACCTCTGCCGTTTATTTCGGGTTTAGTACATTTTTTCTGATACCCGAACTCCGCTCTCGCGAGGCATGCATCGATATCCGCTAAAATCTCTATATCCGCGAACAGACTGTCCTTTAAATTGCCGATACGCTTCGAAAGCGATCTCAAAATCGCTTCAACTTCCTCTCGTTCGTCAATCGTAAGCGCAATCAGCTCGTTGTTGAGTTCTAAAACGTATTCCGGCTCGATAAAAAAAGTTGCTCCCGTCTGTGAACGGTCGTGCACGAAACCTCTTACTTGATTTTTATATTCTGCTTTTACCGGAATGACGTATCTGTCGTTTCTGATAGTTACTATTCCGTCCTGCAAATATCTTGCGTCCTTCGAAAGATACTCCGAAAGTTTTACGCGGATTTTCTCGTTTAAACTCCTTATTCTGCTTCTTATAGAATATAATCTGTCGCTTGCAAAATCACTTACCTGCTCTACCGAAACTATTTTTTCTGAAATATCGTCTTCAAGCGCTTTGTCAAAATACAGTCTGTCGGCTTTTTCACGCATTATAATAATGCTTTCGTCGTTTATTCTGCTTATATTTTCGTAAGCTATTCTTGCCGATCGCAACAGCGCGTTGGTATCCAAAAGCTCCGAACAGGATAACGCCGAGCCCTTTGACGCCCGTTCTATATTGTCCTCTACACTCCCGAAAAGCTCGACTTTGCCTGCGCCGTGCGTATACAAAATTTTATCGCACTCAGCCGTACAATCCAACAGCAAACGCACCTCTTCAACTTTTTTGAACGGCTTAGTGTCTAAAATTTTCAGTCTGCCTTTATCTGTTACCGCGAAATTGCTGACAGATAAAAGAATTTTATCAAGCTCGAGTTTCTGATAATTTTTATTTTCCATAATCAATAGATTCCGTTTATCGTATGTCCGCGCGTTACCGCGCCACAGTTACCGCCTGCAGTAAAGTCGGAAAGCTTTCCCGCCGAAACAGAAACAGGCAAAAGAGTTGCACAGTTATAAACCTCAAACGCGCAGTCCTCGGTTTTATAACGCCTTAAAGGAAATTTTCTGCCGTTTTCATCGGTTAAATGATATAATTCGCGTCTGTCGCAAGATTTACACTTTTTTTCAAAAGGGCAATAAATCAAGTCCATTAATTTAATATCACCCTCACAAAGATAAAAAACTTTTGTATCGGAAAGCGCATCCGCCTCTTTTATAGTCAGCTCTTTTGAAAGGCACTTATAATCGGCTTCGCACAGAGAAAGCGAAAGTCGGTTTGTCAAGTTAAAACCTGTACCGGCAAAAAGCTTTGTTTTTAATTGATTTGCAAGTTCTATGCCGTAATAAGCTTCGCAGTAAATTCCATCAAAGCTGCCGATTATATTTTTAATAAGTTTTATCCCTTCATTGCTCAAATACGGCGGAATATATAAATATTTTTCACCTTTGAAATCGGATTCCGCAATTTTAAAGTCTAAGGAATAATCCTGCGGTTTCAGTATTCCTATATCGGCTTTCAATCCTGTTAAATCGGTAGAAATCACCGCTGTTTTTTCATTTCTTTTGATGACTGCTTCGGGGATAACTAAGCTGAACGAATACTGAACATTCGTACTGTTTCCTGCAAAATATTCGGAGTACGCCTTTCGTCTTAATCCGTTCAGTTCTGAAACGGGCATAAAGACCCCGTCCGTTTCGACATTAATTACGGGCCTATACGGGAAGCCGTCCACCTTTTCAAAACAGCGGATTACGTCGTCCTGCGAAAGCGGACGCGTTGCAGCGCTCTCCAAAGGTTTATCGCCGTAAAATAATTTTCCGTTTACATTCAGTTCCGGCAGTTGACCCGCAAAAAACCGCGCTTCGATATTCAGATTCAACAGACGTTTTTTTGACAGCAATTTTTCGTTAAGAGCTCTATCGGTAGTTATAAACGCTTTATCGCCGTTTTTAAGCCGTGACTGCGACGATAAAACGTAACCGCCTTTAACCTCTCCAGACAGAACGGCTCCGCCAGTTTCGACTCCTCCCCGAAGGATTTTAAAGCCGTCGCCTGCGCTTAATTTTTTATCCGTCCGCAAAATGTATTTTGAGCTGTCGACTTTTATAATACCGGCGTATTCGCCAATATGCCCCTGCACGGCGGAGGAAATAAAACTTTTATCCTGACCGAAAGCAAGCCCCGACGTATAATTTCCGCGGTTGAACGTGCGCTTTAAGTCGGAAAATTCATTATTGACAGAATTCCCTTTCAACAGTTTTTTATAGTAGCTGACCGAAGCGGAAACATATTCGGGACGGCGCATCCTCCCCTCGATTTTAAATGATTTAACTCCTGAGGCAAGGTATTCATTAATTCGCCTGTCAACACACAAATCTGAAAGCGATAGGCGGTACGCCTCCTCTTCAAAACCGACTCGGTCAATGGAATATTTTTTTCTGCAAGGCTGTTTACACTTTCCCCTGTTTCCGCTGTTTCCGCCTATAAAAGACGACATATAGCATTGCCCCGAAAAGCAGGTACAAAGAGCGCCCTGAACAAAAGCTTCGGTTTCGATTATTTTTGATATTTCCGCAATATCGGATAACTTGGTTTCTCGCGCCAGTATAACTCTGTCAAAGCCGTACTTCTTGGCAAGTTCTGCGCCGTACACGTTGCAGGTGCCCGCCTGCGTTGAGAGATGCAAACAAATATCGGGAAAATTTTGTTTCAGAAATTTCCCCAAAAATATATCCTGCAGAATAAGTGCGTCACAGCCCGTATTCCAGGCATTTAACGCGGTTTTTATAAAATCTTCTATTTCGCTGTCTTTGACAACCGTATTCAAAGCCGCATACACTTTCGTACCGAAAAGGTGAGCATACCTGCATATATAGGCAAGTTTATCGCTATCGAAATTTTCAGCCGAACTTCTTGCAGAAAACTTATCAAGACCCAAATATACAGCGTCTGCGCCTGCATTTATTGCCGCTTTTGCACAATCTCCGTTACCTGCCGGAGCTAATATTTCAGTCATAATACTAAATATACCCGAATTTTTCTATAATTTCAGCCACAGCGTCTTCATCATTACTTACAGCAACGTAATCAGCTTCATTTTTAAGCGCATCTACCGCATTGCCAACCGCCACACCGATTGAAGCAACTTTTATCATCGATAAATCATTTAGATTGTCGCCAACGGCTACTGTTGAACTCAAGGCGATACCGTAGTGCTCGGCAATATATTTCAACGCAACCCCCTTATTATCCTCCTTCGGGGAAATTTCGACGAGGGCGGACGAACTGCACGTTACGTCAAATTCTCCGCCGAATCTGTTTTTCAGTAAACCGAATAGACACTCCCTCTTCTCCGGATAAACCAAAAAAGTGATTTTATGGCAGGCAAGATTGTGTTCTTTAACAAACTCAGACATGGGAACAGGCGTATTCACCGCCTTTATTCCCGTAACGGATTCATAAACGTCAAGTCTTTTATCCCCTGACGGAATACTCGTATAAAGTACTTCGTCGGAATAAGTATTGCTTGTATAACCGTAGTTTTCCGCAAATTTGCAGACTCTTGCAGCGTCGTTCGGCATTATACTGTTTTTCTTAATAATGCTTCCTGTCTCAATATCCGCAATCACCGACCCCTGATATGCAACAACAAGCCCCTTTAACCCGAGTTCTCTAACTCTCGGTAAAATAGATTTGAGCATTCTGCCCGTGCATACGGCAAAAATACCCCCGTTGGCAACATATTCGTTTATTGCTTTTTTTACTTTTTCGCTTATCGTATGACTGCTGTTCAAAAGCGTTCCGTCAAAGTCCGATACAATTAATTTTTTGTTTATCTTTCTCATAAGTTTTCTTCGAAATATTTTTTTATATTTTCCGCTATTTTTTTGCTGATACCGTTTACTTGCGAAAACTCTTCAACGCTTGCGCTCATAATTTTATCGATTGTACCGAAACGTTCCAAAAGCGCAATTCTTTTAGCTTTTCCTATGCCGTCTATTTCGGACAGCACGCTTGAAAGACTGTTTTTAGAATGAAGGTTCCTGAAATAGGTAATCGCAAACCTGTGCGCCTCGTCCCTTATTCTCTGCAACATTTTAAGCGAATAATCTCTGTGCGAAATTTTTACGCTGTCTTCCGAATACAGAGTATAGACTTCTTCCTCGCGTTTTGCAAGCGAAACAAGCTCGATGTCAGATATATTCATCCTTTTGAAAATCTCTTCTACGGCAGACAACTGTCCTTTTCCGCCGTCAATAATAATAAGGTCGGGTTTTTCAAACCGTTCTTCCTCTTTCGTGCCTATTTTAGCAAGGCGTCTTTGCAGAACTTCCTGCAACGATGCAAAATCGTTTGCACCTTCCACCGTCCTGATTTTAAATCTTCTGTAACTGCTTCTGTCCGCTTCTCCGTCGATAAAAACGACCATAGAGCCGACTTTATCCACTCCGCTGACGTTGGAAATATCGTAGCACTCCATTCTGCGCGGATACTTTTTCAGATTCAGAAGCGTTTGCAACCGATTGCAGGCATTGACCGTCATATCGTCGCGGTGCTTTATTTTGTCTATCGATTTTTCAAGATATTCCTGCGCATTTTTACGCGCCATTTTTAAAAGCTGAGATTTAACGCCCTGTTTGACAAACGAAATCTCGACCGATTTTTCCGACTTTTCCTTAAAATAGCATTCAAGCAATTCTTTTTCGCAAAAATCTTCGACAATAATTTCGGACGGTATTTCGTGGTTTGAATAATATTGAACTATAAAAGCAGTCAAAGCTTCACCGTCAGACATATGCGCTTCGTCCAGAGCAAAGCTGTTCCCGCCCTGCATTATCCCTTTACGCGTAACAAGAATATTTACTGCGGAATACAGTCCGTTTGAGGCATAGGCGATTATGTCGGCATCGATAAATTTCGATAGCGATGTTATTCGCTTTGCCTCTAACTTGGAAAGCATTGAAAGCTTGTTTTTATAGTCGAGCGCAAGCTCAAAATTTTCACACTCCGACGCAGACAGCATTTTTGTTTTTAAAAGGTTTTCGGCTTCTTTGTAATTCCCTTCTAAAAAATTGATTGCTTTTTTAACTTGCTGAGCATATTCTTCTTTATTCACTCTATGAGCGCAGGGTGCAGTGCAGCGAGCAATATGATAATTAAGACATTCTCTTTTCGGTTTCGACGTGACCTGCGTATGGCAGAATCTGATATTAAAAGATAACTGCAACGTGTCTAAAATATCTTTACAATTTATTCCGCCCATATACGGACCGAAATATTTTGCACCGTCTTTTCTCAATTTACGCGTTATTGAAAAAACAGGAAAATCTTCTTTTACGTTTACTTTGATATACGGGTAAGTTTTATCATCTTTTAAAAGAATATTGTATTTGGGTTTATATTTTTTAATAAGATTATTTTCAAGTGCAAGTGCGTCTATCTCGGAATTGGTAATGATATAATTAAAATCCGCTATATTTTCAACCATCTTCATTACTTTTTCGGGCTTCGGCGAATTATGAAAATACTGCCTTACGCGGTTTTTCAACACTCGAGCTTTTCCGACGTAAATAATACTCTGATATTTATCAAGCATAATATACACCCCGGGATTATCCGGAAGCAGTTTAAGCTTTTCCCTGATTACTTCCATATTTTCAGTATAACATAAACGAGTATTTTTTGCAATAAAAAGAGCGGCTAAGCCGCTCTCAGATTAATATTTAAATGTTTTCTATAGCTCCCGAAAATAATGTATTGCCGTAACTGTCGCTTATTATAAATCCGAACGCCCTGTCTATTATAAAGTCTTCATAAAGCTGCTCATAACCATCAGGTCCGGTTGCTCCGTCCATAGGCAAAGCCGTTACCGCCGCCCCTTCTATCCCTTTACGGTCAACCTTCAATTCCGTAGTATGAATTACGTCTTCACAATAAACGTAACTGTCTGTTAAAGCGGAAAAATCGCAATTCCCGGCATCGAATAATGCCGTAATTCCCATTTGAGAAAGTATCGGTTTAATACGTTCGTCGTATGAAGCCTTAAATTCCGGAAAAAGACATCTTGTGTAAAAACGCTGTTTTTTATCGTGGTCAACACCGTTATAAGAAGTGATGCTTTTAACCTTTTTAATATTTTCGGCCGTAAATACATCACCGACTGTATGTCCGTTTTCAGGCAAAATAAAATCTATTCTGTTTCCGTTTTCGGTTTTTGTGAAAAAGGTAATGTATCCATCGCCGTCGACAGCGCGCCCGATATTATAGTATCCGTTAAGAAGCTTTGTATTTTTTATATTGCCGTCGCTCTGAACAAAATTATAATAACTGTCTGTAAAAGTCAGATCATTTCCGAACGTATTCCAAACGTCTTTAAGATATAACGTGTTTATAAGAGTAAACACCGTACTTTCCGAAAGCCGAAAGTCTTTGTCTATAAGCGCTTTGGTATTTTGTCTGACAAACTGCCGTATACATTCGTTTGCGGTTTTATTATCGTCGGCAAACTCTGTCTGATAAGAATAGCAGAAAAACTTATCGGAAAGAACGTCTATGCAATCTTGCTTTGCAACTGTATGACTGTCAAGCCAGATAGAATTCGAAAGCGAAATCATTCCCGTCTGCAATTTTCTGTCCGCTTCGCCCCTATCGGTATATTCGGCAATTACCGAACGGTAATAATCGGAAAACTGCGCATTAAGTTTTTCATAACTTATACCGAGCGTTGATAAAATCTGCGATTGCGTTTTCCCTGCGGAACACTGCGCCGCGAGCGACATAGCCATATACACTGATATCGGTGAAACAGCTATATTTTTATGCGAAGAGAAACTTCTGAACGCGAGCGAAGCAAAATCTGCCGCAAACCGTTCTGCGCTTTTATACACGTCTGCAAAATCTTTTTCCGTTCTTTCAAGGTAACTAAGCTCTGTTATTTTCTGAGAAGGTTTTCCCAAAACGGTTGCATTGATTGCTCCGCTGTTATCGCACGCAGTAAAAGTGAATACGCTTATTATAGCACACACCGACGATAAAGCACTCAGAAATAATTTTTTCATAATGTTACCTCAAATAAAATTCTCAATATTAAAACGATTTAAAAATGCGTTTTGTCCCGCTTTTAAAATCGTTTTTTAAAATTTTATTTAACAATCGGCTTTACAGCGATTAACACGGTTAATAATTCAGCAGGCAAGAAACTCCACACCCTTCAGCATCACGTCGTTTACCGTATCGTTTACAAGGCTGTAAAAAATTATTTTCCCCTGCCGTTCGCTTTTGACAATTCCGAGATTTTTCAACAGTCTTAACTGATGCGAGATTGTCGTCTGATTAATATCAAGTACTCTTGATAAATCGGTTACGCACATCTCCGAAATCGCAAGAGCCGATAACATTTTTACTCTTGTCGGATCGGCGAAAATAGAAAAAAAACAAACTATACTGTCAAGAACATCGCCTTCCGGCACGTATTCTTTGACTAAATCTTTTGTGCGTCTGTCCAAAATCATAGTGTCGGCCATACTCACCTCATAAATTTTAATATAATAAAATTATAAAGGCTGATATGCAGATATGTCAAAACGTTCCGGTGACTTATATTGTCATAAATTCTGTAATTTTGTTATTTCTGCTCTATCGACACAACAGTGAAGCCCAAACCGCTTACCGCTGTTTTTATTTCTTCATCGTCAACGTCCGTACGGCTTCTGATTACCGCTGTTTTCTTTTTCAGTTTAACGTCAACCGAAACAACATTTGAAACCGCGCTCAAAGCATTCTCTGCGCGCTTTGCGCACCGCTCGCAGCACATTCCGTCTATGGTAATTATTTTTTTCATACTCAAGCACCCGAATCAGCGTAATTTTTCAAAGAAATAATTTTTATTAAAAACACTTTCAATACTTTTTCCGGAACCGAGCGCTAAAAGCGCCTTCACGGTTGCCATTTCAAAACTCATATCGTAAGCTGTAATACAAGCATCCGAAAGCCCCAGCACACTTCCGTAAACGTTTGCACTGCTGTCGACCGTAGCTATAATTACTTCAATTCCCAGTTTTTTGCAATATGCAAGGAAGTTTTTGAAATTAGCCTCATCTCCTTCCGTGCAAACCGTTCCGCTATGATAGAGCTGAACCATAACCGCTTTCGGTTTTACTTTGTCAAATCTGTAATAATCGAAATTCAAAAGCGAATGGGCCTGAATCGTCACCATATCGGTACACAGTTCCAAAGCTTCGCAAGACTGTCTCTTTTTTCTAAGATCTGACTGTTTCGGATTGTGTTCGTCGTCGTTGTACACAAACCTCCAACCCTTTATTTCTCCGTACGGAACGTTGAGAATGCTTTCGTATTCGCCGAGAAACTGAGTTGCGGAAATAAGCCTGCTTGCAAGATGTATCTTGCAGTTTTCGCCGTGATTTTCAAAACTGACGAATACTCCGCCGTAGTCTACGCTTTCAATAAACGTTACCGCACCAGCAAAATTTTCCACACCCCTGCTCCGTTCGTCATCCAAAGGATAAAGCGCGGAAACCAGAACGAGAGGTATCGGAATATCGCAGAAAATCTGACTGAATAAGTTTGCCGTAAAACAAAGAGTGTCCGTTCCGTGAGTGAGTATTATTCCGTCATATGCCTCTTTATCGACGTTGTTTATACAGTCTTCCATCGTTTTTAAATCGTCCGGCTGCATATTTTCGCTCAATATATTCAAAGGTCGCAGAGTATCGAACTCAACTTCGCCGCCGAAACGAGTGCGGTATTTGTCTATCAATAAACTGCCCGTTTCGGCATTGAGATCGACGACCCCGCCGTTCGAAAACGACCCTATCGTTCCGCCTGTAAATATAACGCAAATTCTTTTTTTCATATATTATCAGAGATTTCCGACTGTTCTGGGATAAAGCAAAGTATCTCTAATATTCTGCACTCCCGTTATATACATAAGCATACGTTCGAAACCGAGTCCGAAACCGCTGTGCGGAACGGATCCGTATTTGCGTGTGTCAAGATATTCCGAATAAGCTTCAAGCGGAAGATTACGCTTAACCATTGCCGATTTGAGTTTTTCGAAATCAGCCTCTCTTTCACTGCATCCGATTATTTCTCCGATACCGGGAACGAGTAAATCGGTTGCGGCAACGGTTTTATTATCTGAATTCTGCTTCATATAAAATGCTTTTATATCGGCAGGATAATCCGTCACGAATACGGGTTTTTTGAAATATTCTTCGGTAAGATATCTTTCGTGTTCGGTTTGTAAATCACAGCCCCATTCAACAGGGTACTTAAATTCTTTACCCGATTTTTTAAGAACTTTTACAGCTTCGGTGTAAGTGATTTTACCGAATTCGCTCGCAACTACAAAATTGAGCTTTTCCAAAAGTCCCTTTTCTATTCTTTCGTCAAAATATGCAAGCTCGTCGGGACAAGCTGACATTACGTCTTTTATGATAGATTTGATAAAATCTTCGGCAATGCCGATTATATCGTCCAGATCGCAGAAACACACCTCGGGCTCTATCTGCCAGAATTCTGCAACGTGACGCGTAGTGTTACTGTGTTCGGCACGGAACGTAGGACCGAAAGTATATATTTTACCGAGCGCCATTGCCGCACATTCGCCTTCAAGCTGACCCGAAACCGTAAGTCCTGCCTTGACGCCGAAAAAATCATCCGCGTAATATTCGCTCTCCGTCTTGCAGTCGGTTTTCCAGCCGTGCGTTGTCACCCTGAACATTTCGCCTGCACCCTCGCAGTCGCTGCCTGTAATTATAGGCGTATGCACGTATTTATAACCGTTTTTATTGAAATATCTGTGTATTGCAAAAGACAGCGCGTTTCTCACTGCAAAAACTGCTTCGAAAAATTTGGTGCGCGGTCTTAAATGCGGAATCGTCCTTAAAAACTCCAAAGTATGGTGTTTTTTCTGCAAAGGATAATCGCTCGGACATCCGCCGAGCACCTGAATATTTTTAACGGAAATCTCAAATCCGTTTCTATCCGATGGAATAAATGTCCCCTCCGCCTTTAAAGCGCAACCGACAACCAATGCGGGTTTTACTTCGCTTTCTGCAAGTTTATCCTTTTCTATTATCAGCTGTAAATTGTTTAAAGACGTACCGTCGTTAAGTTCAATAAACGAAATACTTTTAGAATCTCTCCACGTTCTGACCCATCCGCAAACGGTAACATCTGTTTGCACATAATCTTTACCGCTTTCAAATAATACTTTAATATCGGTATGTTTCATAATATTACACCTCTGAATTTTTAATATTGCAAAAACGGACTGCTATAAGAGCAGTCCGCCAAAAAACGTTTTTTATCAGTCTTTCTTTTCGTCCTTGGAAACCACTTCAACCTTGTCATAGAAGCCGCAATTTCCGCAAACCCTGTGAGCCTGCATCATCGAATGGCAATGAGGGCACTCTACAAGCGTAGGCGCCTTTGCCTTATAATTCGCAAACCTGCTGTTTGTCCTTGCCTTTGACTGTTTTCCCTTAGGTACTGCCATAATATTTCTCCTTAATTACTTATTATTTATTTCAATACCCGTACAGTCCTCTCCGCATAATAAAACGTTTGGCTGACTGAAAAGTATTGCGTCATCTACGGCGGTCTTCAAATCGATACGAATACCGTCATAGCGATAGTTATCTGAATCGTCTTCGGTAACGAATAAAACATCAAATGATTTTTCAACGTCGATTGCCGTATCTTTCAGGCAATACGAACACTGACCTTCGATGCGGTACTTCAAAGTAAAATTAACGCTTACGCTGTCATCCTCGTAGATTTCATATTCTCCCTCAATCTTTATGTTTCCGTCGATTTTGCACAGCGGAATAATACATATATCTTCGGGAGGAATATAATCGAAATCAAACGTTCCTTTATATTTTTTTAATGCGTTTAGTCTTTTTACTTCTATTTTCATACCGAAAGCTGACTATAAAATTATATTATAGGTTAATTTCTTTGTCAACTTTTTTTAACGGACAGCTACGGAAATTTTTATAAAAGTTCGGCAGTTTCCCTTGCGATGACCAATTCTTCGTTGGTGGGAATAACGAGAACGGCAACTTTTGAATCTTTCGCCGAAATTACTCTTATAGTGCCGTCGTTTTTCATAAGGTTTGCCTTATCGTCGAATCTGACGCCCAAAAATTCAAGTCCGTGACACACGTCCGCGCGCACGGTAGGCGTATTTTCGCCGATTCCTGCCGTAAACACGATACAGTCGAGTCCTCCCATAACCGCAGCGTACGAACCAACGAATTTTTTAGTCTGATACGCAAACATTTCAAGCGCAAGCGCGCATCTTTCGTTGCCATCTTCCGCTCCTGCACACAGATCCCGGAAATCGCTTGATACACCGGAAACTCCTGCAACTCCACACTTTTTATTTAAATACGTCACCATCTCAGAATGGCTTAAACCCTTCTTTCTTGCAAGAAACTCTACGGCAGACGCGTCGATATCTCCCGAACGGGTACCCATCATTACGCCTGCAAGCGGAGTAAAGCCCATAGAGGTATCTACGCACTTTCCGCCGTCGACCGCGCTTATAGACGAACCATTGCCCAGATGACAGGTAACAATTTTAAGCTCTTCCGGCTTTTTACCCAAAAATTTCGCTGCCTCCTGCGAAACGTATTTATGGCTTGTTCCGTGTGCGCCGTATTTTCTTACAGCATACTTTTTATAATCGTCGTAATCTATTCCGTAAAGATAAGCCTTAGGAGGCATAGTTGCGTGGAAAGACGAATCAAAGACGAGCGCCATAGGCGTATCAGGCATAACTTCCATACACGCACGGACGCCTGTTGCCGCCGCGGGGTTATGCAGAGGTCCCAACTCAAAAGTCTTCTCCTCCAAAGTTTTCATAACTTCGGGCGTGACTTTTGTTGTCTTTTTGAAATATTCTCCGCTTGCAACCACTCTGTGCCCGACAGCGTCAATCTCTTTCATAGATTTAATCACGCCGATTTTGCTGTCTAAAAGGGCTTCGAGAACAAGTTTTATCGCCACTTTATGATCGGGCATATCGCGTTCGTATACCTTTTCTTTACCGTTGCCTTTCGCCTTCAAAAGCGAGCCTGAAATTCCTATTCTCTCGCATCCGCCTTTTGCAAGCACCTTTTCGGTTTCCATATCGAAAAGCTGATATTTAAGTGAAGAACTTCCTGCGTTTATAACTAAAATTTTCATTATATCACCTCGTAATTATTCAGCCTGCAAAGCCGTAACCGCAACGGTAGCAACTATGTCTTCTACGTCGCAACCTCTTGAAAGATCGTTCAAAGGTTTGGCAAACCCCTGACATATGGGACCTATCGCCATATAACCGCCGAAACGCTGAGCTATTTTATAGCCTATATTGCCTGCGTTTATATTGGGGAATACAAATACGTTGGCGTTTCCTGCGACCTTGGAATCAGGCGCTTTAAGTTTACCGACTTCGGGCGCTACCGCCGCGTCGAACTGAAATTCGCCGTCAAGGGCAAGTTCGGGAGCTTTTTCTTTGGCAAGCGCAACAGCCTCCTTTACTCTTGGAACGGTCTGTGTAAACTTGTCATCATTACCGCTGCCCTTTGTCGAGAATGAGAGCATTGCGACCCTCGGTTCGATTCCGGCAATCGATTTCGCCGTCTTTGCCGAAGATACTGCTATATCAGCAAGCTGCTCTGCGGTCGGCTCTATATTTATAGCGCAGTCGGCAAATACCGCAACTCCGTCGGGATTGTATTTATGTTTTTCAGGCGCTATCATAATAAAACAGCTTGAAACAGTCTTTATTCCGGGAGCTGTTTTAACGACTTGAAGTCCGGGACGAAGAGTGTTTGCCGTAGAGTGGCACGCACCCGATACGTACCCGTCCACGTCGCCGGCTTTGAGCATAAGCGCGCCGAACATAGTCCTGTCCTTCGCCTGAGTCTGCGCCTCTTCTTCGCTCATACCCTTGGCCTTTCTTGCTTCGTACAAAATCCGAGCATACTTTGCAGTCTTGTCCGACGTAAGCGGATCTATTAATGTAATTCCTTTAAGATCGACTTCGGGAGCAACTTTTTTACATTCCTCTTCGTTACCGATAAGAACAATTTTTGCAATTCCCTCTTTCGTTATCCTTGCCGCCGCCTCGACGACACGCCTGTCTTCCCCCTCGCAAAGCACTATCGTTTTTTTATTTGCCTTTGCTTTTGACTTGATTTCATCAAGTAATGACATAGCAATCTCCTTAAAAATGCTTTATTTATCCGCAAGTTTAATGTATAATATCTCTGCGGACAGTTTTTACTGAATTATTATATATTAAAATTTCGGAATTGTAAAGTTTAAAATGAAAATTTTGGCAATTATTTGCGAGTTTAATCCGTTCCATAGCGGACACGAATACTTGATAGAACAGGCAAAAAGAATGAGCGGCTGTGACGCTGTTCTGTGTATAATGAGCGGAAATTTTACACAGAGAGGCGAAATGTGTATTAACGGAAAGTATATAAGAGCAAAGCACGCAATACTCGGCGGAGCCGACTGCGTTATTCAATTGCCCGCCCCGTTTGCCGTCGCCCCTGCCGAAATTTTTGCAAGCGGAGCAGTCAAGATACTTTCTGCAATTCCCGATATAAAATATTTAGCTTTCGGTTGCGAAAATGCAGATCTCGATTATTATAAAAATGCCGAAATTTCTTTGAACGAAAGTGAAAATTTTAAAACATTGCTTCAGAACGGCTTGAACGAAGGCGACAGTTATGTCAAAAGTTATTCACGGGCTTTTTCCTCCTGCGGAGGAGACGTACGCATTGTCAGACAGCCCAATAACGTTCTTGGTCTGGAATATGTAAAATCTATTTTAAAGCTAAACAGTAAAATTAAAATTTTACCTATACAACGAATCGGCGGTAATTTCAGCGACGGAACCGTTTATGAAAATTATTCTTCCGCTTTTGCAATAAGAAACGGTTTGAACAATGAAAAGGTCAAAAAATGTGTTCCCGAATTTGTTTTAAACGACTTACCGAAGCAATTTGAAACAAACGAATACGAAAATTATTTAAGATATGTTCTCTTTAATTCCGAGAAGAGCGAATTAAAGAGAATTTACGGTTGCGGCGAGGGACTTGAAAACAAGCTTAAAAGTCTTGAAAATATGCCTTTCGGGGATATTATCAGACACACCACGTCGAAACGCTACTCCTCTTCGCGCATACGCAGAATTCTTTGCGCCAACGCGCTTGAACTGTATAGGGACGATTGCGAAAAATATTTAAGCGCAAACTTATATATCAAACCACTTGCAGTTAAAAGGCTGGCAGCCGATAAAATCTTATCCGCACTTTCAAAATCAAAGTATCCCGTTGTAACGGGCATTGATACAGAAAATCTTAACACGACGGCAAAGGAATGCTTTGAGCAAGACAGAAAAGAGTTTGAAATGTACAATTTCCTGACGCACTCTGATAACAAAGATTATATGGTTATAATATAAAAAAAGCACAGCGATAATTTTGTCGCTGTGCTTTTTACTAATATCAAAATGTAAATACAATAGCCATGCCTAGAGTAAATAGTACAATGTCAAGGCACGATATTATTATCCCTGCCAAGCCCAATCCAATCCCTGCACTACTTTTTCTAGATGCGGACTTGTTATAACCAATACAGCTAAAAATCAAACCCAAAATCGAAAGCCATCCAAAAAACGATAACACAAAGCCAGCAATCGAAAAGCCACTGCACTTATTTTGTTTATTATGACCCTGACCGTTTACTTCGTTGCATGATACAAGCTTTCCTACCTGCACTCCGCAATAAACGCAAAAAACTGCCTTGTCGTCTATTTGTTTCCCGCAATTATAGCAAAACACAATTTCACCTCATCTGTTTAATATAAGTCAGTATATTCTCAATATATTGAGAAGTCAAGCAATTTTCTCAATTTATTGGGAAAATGTTATATATGGATACTTTTGGAGAACGATTACATTATTTGCGTCAAGAAAAAAATGTTGGACAGGTTCAACTTTCAAAAGATTTGGACGTGAGTAAATCAATTATCAGCACTTGGGAACAAAACAAATGTGAGCCTACTTTATCAAAACTTGTAGCTATTGCTAAATATTTTAATGTTTCTATTGACTATCTTGCAGGATTGGAAGAATAAAAACGGAGAAGCGCCGCAGCGAATTTACGCTGCGGCGCTTATATAAATCTGAGATTAATCTATAAGCCGAGTTCTGTCGTGTACGGTTATCTATCTACTTTTGCAGTCGCCTGCAAAATCAAGCGATGTTCACGAATAAAAACGGACGGGCAGCCCTGCCATTAAAAGCAGTCTTTATTCCAATCTTGCATCGGGTGGGGTTTAATTGGCTTCTTTCGTTGCCGAAAGAACGGTGAGCTCTTACCTCGCCATTCCAACCTTACAAGCTGAGCTTGCGGTATATTTCTGTTCACTTTCCTTGAAGTCGCCTTCACCTGCCGTTAACAGGCACCCTTGCCCTGCGATGCTCGGACTTTCCTCACGCCGACTCAACGGAGCGCAACCGTATAATTAACTCAAATCAATTTTATTTTAACATAAATTACAATTAAAAGAAAGTAATTTTTATGATATTTTATTGATTTTTTCAAGGTTTTGTTTTAAAATATAACTACAAATATTTTGGAGCAAGTCAATGAAAAAAACTAAAATTATCTGCACTCTCGGTCCCGCAAGCGACAATGAAAAAGTTTTATCGGAAATGATCGACGCGGGAATGAACGTGGCACGACTTAATTTCTCGCACGGAACCCACGAAGAGCACGCAAAAAAAATAGAAATGATCAAAAAAGTACGCGGACGCAAAAACGTGCCTATTCCTATTATGCTTGATACAAAAGGCCCCGAATTCAGAATTAAAACGTTCAAAGACGGGAAAATCAAGCTTAAAGACGGAGATACGTTTACCTTTACGACCGAAGATATAGTCGGCGATAAGACGCGTGTTTCGGTTTCATTCAAAGAAATTTGCGACCAGTTATACGAAGGCGATAAAATTCTGCTCAACAACGGATTAATGGTCTTTGAAGTAGTACGGGTAGAAAAGCCGAACGTTATCTGTAAAACATTGGTAGGCGGCGAACTTTCAAACAGGAAAAGTATGTTTTTCCCCGATAAAGAATTGGATATGGTCTACCTTTCGGAACAGGATAAAGCCGATTTGAAATTCGGCGTGGAGCACGACGTAGACTTTATTGCCTGCTCGTTCGTATCAAAAGCGCAGGATGTGATCGACGTAAGAAACTATCTTGAAGAATGCGGTTCCGAATTCGGAAGAATAGAAATTATTGCAAAAATCGAAAGCAGAGCCGGCGTCAACAATCTTGAATCCATCTTGGACGTTTGCGACGGAATTATGGTAGCAAGAGGCGATTTAGGCGTGGAAGTTCCTTTCGAGGAATTGCCCTGCATACAGAAAACCATAATTAAAGCTTGCCGTATCCACGGAAAACGCAGTATTACCGCTACCGAAATGCTCGAATCGATGGTAAAGCAGCCCCGTCCCACGCGTGCCGAAATTTCAGACGTTGCAAATGCTGTTTACGACGGCTCCTCCGCTATTATGCTTTCGGGTGAAACCGCCGCAGGCGCATACCCCGTAGAAGCCGTAAAAGCAATGTCGAAAATTGCAGAACAAGCCGAAGAAACAAATTATATCGCATATATTAAAGAGAGCGATTATCATATTTTAAGACTTTCCGAAGCGCTTGCGCACTCCGCCTGCACCCTTGCAGAAGATATCGGAGCAAACGTTATCGTAGTTTGTACAAGAACGGGAGCAACGGCAAAGACGGTTTCGCGTTTCAGACCTATGATAGATATAATCGGTATGACGACAGACGCAAAAGCTTACAGAAAACTTGCTTTAAGCTGGGGCGTAATCCCCGTTATGAGCGAAGAATTCTATTCCGTCGACGTCCTCTTCCACTATGCAAAGCGAGCCGCAATAGATACGGGACTCGTTAAGAAAGGCGATAAAATCGTTCTTACAGGCGGCACTCCTAACGGCAAAAGCGGCAACAGCAATCTTATAAACGTTGAAACCGTATAAAATATCATTTGATGTTTACAAAGAAATTACTAAAATATTCAATATTAAGAAGCCCGTGCAGATCTGCACGGGCTTCTCTTAGAGAGAATATGAAAAAAAGTTTATAGAATGATCAAATTTATAAACAGATTATAACCTATAAATGTGTTTTTTATATGAAAATTTAATGATTTTTATATTTTTCGTAAATTTTTTCAGCAATTTTTAGACCGTCGGCCGCAGAACTCGTAATTCCTCCCGAATATCCGCTGCCTTCACCGCAGGGATAAAGCCCCTTAACACTGATGCTTTCGCAGTTTTCGTCACGAAGTATGCGAACGGGTGACGTAAACCTTGACTCAATACCCGTCAAAACTGCATCGGGGCAATCGAAACCTTTAAGCTTTTTACCGAAATCAGGTATCGCTTTTTTCAGCGACTCCACAGCAACCGCAGGCAAAACCTCGTTAAGATTCGCAAAGCTTACACCTGCCAAATACGACGGTTCAACGTCACCGAATTTATAAGAAACTTTGTCTGATTTAAAATCCTTATAAAGCTGTACGGGCGCTCTGTAGCTATTTCCGCCGGCTTCATATGCAAGTCTCTCTAAATTCTGTTGGTATCGCATTCCCGCGAAAAGATCATCAGAACAAAAATCGGAAAATTTAAGCTGAACCATCAAGGCAGAATTCGAATTTACTCCGTCGCGAGCATATTCGCTCATACCGTTTGTGACCACTCCGCCTTCTTCGCTTGACGACGAAACAACGACTCCGCCGGGGCACATACAAAAAGTAAATACCGTTCGCTCTCCCGCGTGAGAAACGAATTTATAATCGGCTGTCGGAAGAAATTTGAAATTGTTTCCGTACTGAGCAAAAGAAATACTATCCGAAAGATGCTCTATCCGCACGCCGACGGCAAATTCACGGCGCTGCATTTCAACGCCGTTATCTTTTAACATTTTAAACGTATCCCTCGCCGAGTGTCCGAGCGCTAAAACCGCGTCGTCCATGCAAATTTCCGTCTCTTCACAAGTTTTTACATTCTTTAAAGTAATCGAACTGACGGCTCCGTCCTTTTGTTTAAGACCGATAAACTGCGTATTGAACAGATACTTACCGCCGTTAGCCTCTATAAAAACTCGCATATTTTTAAGAATAGGACTTAATTTGTCGCTTCCGATATGAGGTTTATTGAGATATAGCACCTCTTCGGGTGCGCCGAATTTATAAAACAATTCGAGCACGTCCTTATTAAAGCCGTCGTGCGTCTGTGTATTTAACTTTCCGTCCGAAAAAGTTCCTGCACCGCCTTCTCCGAATTGAACGTTTGAATTTATGTCCAATTCTCTTTGACAAAAAAACCTTCCGCAAGTCGATTTTCTATCGTCAACATTTTCTCCGCGCTCTATTATAATCGGTCTGAAACCTCTTTCAATCAACCTCAAAGCGCAGAAAAGCCCTGCGGGACCTGCGCCGATAACCGCTATTTTGCGAGGTTTACTAACCCTGTCCAACTCAGGTTTTTCGGGTTGTTTCTCGTCGGAAAATGCAATCGAATAAGTCCAGAAAATATTGTTCTTATCTCTGGCATCAAGCGATTTTTTTAATATTCGGAAATATTTCACACCGCCTCTGCATTTATTTTTTGCGATATCTACAAGTTTGCTTTCTTTTTCAAATATATTCAGTTTTACGTTATCGAGTCTTTTAATCATTGTCTTTTAATTATCGCGTCTGCAACAGCGAAAGCGCTTGAAAAAGCCCAGTGCAGATTATATCCGCCGCAACAACCGTCCACATCGAGAATTTCGCCTGCGAAAAAAAGATTTTTCTTGAATTTGCTTTCCAATTCGTCTGTAACTCCGCTCATTTCGATTCCGCCCTTAGTTACCTGCGCATAATCAAAGCCGAGCGTTCCAAAAACTTTGAGCGTAAAATTTTTAAGCGTATTGCAAATGACTTTTTCGTCATCGCTTTGACAGCGGTTTATTACTGCTCTTCCTATCTGATTGTGAAGAGTGCCGCTTAAAAGTTCGGACTTCGGATATCCGAGGTTCTTTTTATTTCTGATATCCGCAATAATATTTTCATCCGCTTCATCAAGCAAACATAGCGACAGCACAGCGTTCTGCTTGTCCGCAACGTAAGGCGAAACGGAAAATACCGCATTACCGGATACGCCGTAATCGGTAAAAATAACGTCCCCAGCCGCAGTTGCAATCTCTTGATTTTTACATAAAGCAGTAACTATACAGTTAATCCGTATTCCCTTTAACGATTTAGTATACTGCGTATCGGTTTTTAATTGAACGAGGGATGGAAAAAGTGGCGTCGTTTCGTGTCCGAATTTTTTTACGAGTCCGTAAGAAGATCCGTCGGTTTTGAACTGTTTCTGCGCTTTACCGCCTGTGGCAACAACCACATAATCCGAAAAAATTTTCTGACCGTCGGAAAGCGTTATTTTAAAACCCGTTTCAATTTCAGTAACTTTTATGCCCTTGAATACGTCAACGTTTCCGCCCCCAATCTCCGACAGCAGACTGTCGACAAGCGCAGAAGCCTGTCTGCCACTCGGATAAACTCTGCCCTTTTCGTCCGACTGCAAAATACAGTGAAACAGCTCTTTCTCGGGCGCAATGCCGTTTGAAGAAAGAGCTATGTCTTTTACGGTATTTATATTACTGCTGAAATATTTATCGGGCGACATATTTAGATTAGTAACGTTGCCCTGTCCGTTGCCTGTCGACGCAAGTTTTTTACCCAATCTTTCATTTGCATCGATAAGCGCTAATTTAATTTTCCGCGATTTTCTTAACAAACGGACGGCGCAGGCAAGTCCCGATGCTCCTCCGCCGATTACCGCTACATCATATTTCATAGCCACATTGTAGTATAAAAACAGAACACTGTCAACTTTTGAGTTCGCATAAAATCTGTTTTAATTTTTCAAGGTGCAGTTTTTCATCTTCGAGAATGCGTGAAACAATATTTTTAACCTGTTCGTTTCTAAGTCTTGAAAGCATTTTTGTATATTGGCAGATTGCATGTCTTTCGCCTAAAATATCATCCTCTATCATATTGACAAAGTCACGCGAGTATGTGACGTATTTTGTCGAATAAAAATTGTAAGCCGTAGGCGGATTCTGACAGTATATAGGCGGAGCACCTAAGGCTGTTATCGTCTTGCCCAACAATTTCAGATGAATCATTTCGGCAATTGCAATACTTTCCATCGCGGAAGCATATTCATTGAGCCCCTGTTTTTCGAAATTAAAATAATGATAAAAGTACTGCAAAATAGCATTCAACTCACCTGAAGGCGAAGCAAACGCAGGAGAAATCACAGATACGCTATAAGCGTCGTGACAGAGATTATCGGTAGTAGGATAATCGGATTTGATTATTAAAGGCTCAGACATAATAACATACTATGATATAAGTATTTTTTTGGTGTCAACTGCAAAAAACACGTTTTACGTCACGCATAGTACTTAAATTAACCTTAAATCGCAATAAAAAGCGACTTTTTGGTCGCTTTTTATTGCTTTATAACATAGATTTAAGAAATTGTCCTGTATAGCTTTTTTCACATTCTGCCACCTGTTCGGGAGTTCCGCAAGCCACTATAGTTCCGCCTTTATCACCGCCTTCGGGTCCCAGATCTATTATCCAGTCGGCAGTCTTGATAACGTCAAGGTTATGCTCGATGACCAAGACGGTATTGCCTCCGCTTCTCAGTCTTGTAATTATTTTGATGAGCTTGTCAACGTCATAACTGTGCAGTCCCGTCGTAGGTTCGTCAAGGATATAGAACGTTTTTCCCGTACTTCTTTTTGACAGCTCTGTAGCAAGTTTTACACGTTGTGCTTCACCACCAGATAGAGTAGTAGCGCTCTGACCGAGCTGTATATAGCCGAGACCGACGTCGCAAATCGTAGACAGTTTGTTGTAAATAGCCGAAACGGGTTTAAAAAATTCAGCGGACTCCTCTACCGTCATCTCAAGTATATCGGCAATACTTTTCCCTTTATACTTTACTTCCAATGTTTCACGGTTATACCTCTTCCCTCCGCACACTTCGCAGGGAACGAATATATCGGGTAAAAAGTGCATAGCTATCTGTATAATTCCGTCGCCCTGACAGTGTTCGCATCTTCCGCCTGCGACGTTGAATGAAAATCTACCGCTCTTATACCCTCTTTCTTTTGCATCAGGCGTTGCGGCAAACAGATCTCTTATTGCCGTAAAAACGCCCGTGTATGTTGCAGGGTTGCTTCTCGGCGTTCGCCCTATCGGCTGTTGGTCTATTGCTATGACTTTGTCAAAATGTTCCAATCCTTCGAAGTTACCGGAATTACCGAGCGGCTGCCTTGCCCCGTTAAGCTTGTCGGCAAGGTAGGGATGAATAATACCGTTGACAAGACTTGACTTTCCGCTGCCGGAAACCCCGGTTACTGCAGTGATTAGCCCCACAGGAATTTCAGCGGTAATATTTTTAAGATTATTCTGTTTACAGCCGCTTATCTTCAACCATCTGCCGTCGGGCTTTGCACGCATTTCCGGTACTTCGATTTTTTTACGTCCAGAAAGATAATCACCTGTAATGGAACGGGGTTCTTTTATGATATCATCGAGCGTACCGCACGCTACGACTTCTCCGCCGTGCACGCCTGCCTTGGGTCCTATATCCACGATGTAGTCTGCGGCACGCATTGTATCCTCGTCGTGCTCAACTACGATAAGCGTATTTCCTATATCCCTCAAACCTAAAAGCGAGTTTAAAAGCTTTTGATTGTCGCGCTGATGCAAACCTATGCTCGGTTCATCTAAAATGTAAAGCACTCCCGTCAAAGCGCTGCCTATTTGTGTAGCAAGCCTTATACGCTGACTTTCTCCGCCTGATAGCGTTGCGGCATTTCGCGACAGAGTAAGATATCCGAGTCCTACGTTTGACAGAAAGCTCAATCTCGCGTTTATTTCTTTTATTATACTGTCCGCAATCATATGGTCGGTTTCACTGAAAAAGCCGAAATCAGTAAAACCGTTCAGCTCGTCCACCGAAAGTCCGCACACTTCCATTATGTTTTTACCGCCCACGGTAACGGCAAGAGCTTCTTTTTTAAGCCTTTTTCCTTTACACGCAGGACAGTCACACACGCGCATATATCTTTCGATATCGTACTTAACGCCGTCCGAAGACGTTTGATTGTACCGTCGCTGCAAATTAGTTACAAAACCTTCCCAAGCCGATTTGTAACTGCCCGAAAAGCGGTATGCGTTGTATTCAAGTTCGATTTTTTCTCCGCCGTTACCGTACATAAGCATATCATAAATATTCTGCGGTAACTCTTTAACCGGAACATCAAGCGAAAATCCGTATACTTTGGAAAGCGAATTCAGATACATCTGCGTCATTGTAGACGAGTCAAGATTCCAACCGCTTATTTTTATCGCTCCGTCGCGTAATGATTTGCTTTTATCCGGACAAATCAGATCTGGATCTACTACCTGTTTAAAGCCTAAGCCCAAACATTCGGGACACGCCCCCCAAGGCGTATTGAACGAGAATAGACGCGGCTCTATTTCCTCTATCGAAATACCGCATTCGGGACAGGCATATTTTGAAGAATAAAGTTCTTCCTTACCTTCATTATCAATAATAACTATACCGTCGGCAAGTTTCAAAGCATTTTCAAGACTGTCCGTAAGGCGTTTTGAAATGCCGTCTTTTATAACGAGCCTGTCGACTATTACGGAAATATTATGTCTTACGTTCTTTTCGAGATGCAACTCTTCCTGTAAATCATATGTGATTCCGTCAATTTTTACTCTTCCGTACCCGCTTTTTTTGAAGCCTGCAAGTTCCTTGACGAACTCGCCCTTTTTGCCTCTGACTACCGGAGCTTCGACCATAATTTTACTGCCATCGGGCAATGTCATAACCCTGTCCGCTATTTCGTCAACCGACTGGCGGCGTATCTCTCTTCCGCACTCGGGGCAATGCGGAATTCCAACTCTTGCAAAAAGCAGTCTGAAATAATCATATATTTCAGTTACCGTACCTACTGTCGAACGCGGATTATGCGAAGTCGTCTTCTGATCTATAGAAATTGCAGGAGAAAGCCCGTCGATTAATTCGACGTCGGGCTTATTCATCTGACCTAAAAACTGTCTTGCATATGAAGAAAGGCTCTCAATGTACCTTCTTTGCCCTTCCGCAAAAATCGTATCGAAGGCAAGCGTAGATTTACCGCTTCCCGAAAGTCCCGTAAATACCGTCAGTGAATTCCGCGGTATACGGACATCTACGTTTTTTAAATTATTCTCTTTTGCGCCTTTTACATAAATTTCTTCTTTCATAAAATTATTCTGCCTATTTGTGTTTCGCTTTTAAAAGTTTCTTTTTCAGCTCGCTAATTGCGTCTCTTATTTCTATCGCGCGCTCAAAATCGAGCTGAGCTGACGCAATTTTCATAAGCGCTTTCAATTTTTCTATTTCGTTGGGGATATCGCAAAGTTTTACATCGTCCGCAGAACTTTTTTTACCCGTAATACCTATGGTATTTTTAACTTCTTTAATTATTGTTTTAGGAATTATACCGTGTTCTTTGTTATACTCCGCCTGAATGGCCCGGCGACGGTTTGTTTCGTCGATTGCCCGTTTCATACTGCCAGTGATTACGTCCGCGTACATTATAACTCTTCCCTCTGAATTCCTTGCCGCTCTGCCTATGGTCTGAACCAGCGACGTTTCGCTGCGCAAAAAGCCCTCTTTATCAGCGTCAAGTATCGCTACGAGCTTTACTTCCGGCAGGTCGAGTCCTTCACGCAAAAGATTAATTCCGCACAACACGTCAAATTCTCCGCTTCTTAAACCGTTTATTATATCAATACGCTCCAACGCATCTATATCGCTGTGCATATATCTTACTTTCAGTCCGTGCTCTTTTAAATAATCGGTCAAACTTTCCGCCATCCGCTTCGTCATCGTCGTAACTAAAACTCTGCCTTTGTTTTTAATAACGGCATTGATTTCACCGAGCAAATCGTCTATCTGACCTTTTGTCGGTCTTATAGAAACTTCGGGATCAATCAGCCCCGTAGGTCTTATGAGCTGTTCGACGACATTGCCTGCCTGTTCCATTTCGTACGGCGCAGGCGTTGCAGAAACACATATCAACTGCGGAACGCGCGCATCAAATTCTTCAAATGTCAAAGGGCGGTTGTCATATGCTGCTTTCAGCCTGAAACCGTAACCGACGAGGTTTTCTTTTCTCGACCTGTCGCCGTGATACATTGCTCTTATCTGAGGTATCGTCATATGACTTTCGTCAATGAAAACTAAAAATTTTCCCGCAGGAAAATAATCGAGTAGCGTAAACGACGCTTCGCCCGGAAGTCGTCCGTCAAAATACCGACTGTAATTTTCAACGCCCGTACAGTACCCGATTTCGCGCATCATTTCAAGGTCGTAAGTCGTGCGCTGTTCAAGGCGCTGCGCCTCTAAAATTTTTCCCTCGTCTTTAAATGCTTTTACTTCATTCCGCATATCTGTTTCAATCATTGAAAGCGCTGTTTTCATTTTATCCGAACCGACGGCATATTGAGTCGCAGGGAATATAAGTACGTGTTTCAATTCGGAAACAATATTTCCGGTTAAAGCGTCTTCTTCGCATATCCTATCAATTTCGTCGCCGAAAAATTCAACGCGAATAGCAACTTCCGAATTGCTTGCAGGAAAAATCTCAACCGTATCACCGCGGACACGAAACGAAGATCGTTTGAAATCGATATCTCTTCTTGCATACTGAATTTCTACTAATCTGCGCAAGAGCGCGTCACGTTCCAACTGCATACCGGGACGCAGTGAAACGGCAAGCCGAAAATATTCTTCCGGCGCGCCCAAACCGTAAATACAGCTTACAGATGCCACAACTATTACGTCTTCTCGCTCTCCGAGCGAGCTCGTCGCCGAGTTTCTGAGTTTATCTATCTCGTCGTTAAGACTCATATCCTTTTCAATATAAGTATCGGTGGAAGGAATATAGCTTTCAGGCTGATAATAATCGTAATATGAAACGAAATATTCAACGCGGTTATTCGGAAAAAACTCTTTGAATTCATTGCAAAGCTGTGCGGCAAGCGTCTTGTTATGCGCAATAACAAGCGTAGGTCTGTTTACGTTTTTAATGACGTTTGCCATTGTAAACGTCTTTCCGCTTCCGGTGACGCCCACGAGAACCTGTGTTCTTATACCGTCCAATACCCCTTCGGTGAGGCTCTCTATTGCCCGAGGCTGGTCGCCCGTCGGCTCGAATTTCGAATGCAGTTCAAATTTCATCGGTATGATTATATCCTAATTCTATTATTATTACAACAAAACACAAATCAAACGTATGTTTTAATACTATTTTAAACTAAACGTATTAAATTGTCAAATAAAATCACTCAAAAACAAAACAAGGTATGCCTGAACACACCTTGTCCGTTTTAATTTTCTTCCATTTTTTCGGGAACCGAAGGGAAATCAACCCAAAACGTCGAGCCCTTGTCTAATTCTGATTCCACCCCGTAATCGAATGAATGATTCTTTAAAATGATTTTAACTATATTGAGTCCCAGTCCCGTACCCTTAACGGGACGCTGATGATTTTCTTTTACGCGATAGTATCTGTTCCAGATATCCTGTAAATCGTCTTTTGCTATACCTTTACCCGTATCGCGGATGCTAAGTTTAATTCTTTCGTCTGATAAATTGAGTTTTAAACTTATATACACGGTTTTATCGCTACCCGTATAATTTACAGCATTGCCCAAAAGGTTATAAATCACCTGCCCTATTTTTTCTTCGTCCGCACGAGTATACAAATTCGGATCGATATCGACCATAAAAGTATATCCCTGCGTTTCCTGCAAGTATTCGAATTTATTAATTATTCCGTATAAGTATTCGGTAAGATTGAATACTTTAAATTTTATTTCGTCCAGATTGGAAGTAAGTTTAGAAACGTTTAGTACGTCGTTTACAAGCCCTGTAAGTCTGTCCGCCTCATCAATTATGACTTGCAGGTGCTTATCTCTCTTTTCAGGATTATTGCCCGATATTTCGCGTATCATCGAAGCGTACGCTTTTATCATAGTCAAAGGGGTCTTTAAATCGTGTGAAACATTTGCAAGCAAATCGCGCTGAAAATCACCGCTTTTTTTTACTTCGTCGCGCACTGAGTTGAGTGTATCGGAAAGCGAAGCAAGTTCCTGATATTCTGCATTTTCAAACTCCACGTTAAAATCGCCCTTTGAAAATCTTACAGCAGTTGACGAAAGATTTTTAAGTCCGCTCGTCAACTTCTGCGATACGTTTAAAGATACGAGCGCGGCAAGCAGAATTACGATTACTCCCACCGTTATAAAATAAAACAGCAATGAGCGCAGAGCGCTGTTAAATACGCTTATCGAATAGGTAGCTACGAGGTAACTGCCTCCTTTATATTGGAGATAGACGGCATAATTCAAAGAATTGTCTTTTGAATAGATAACAGGCGAAAAACCTTTATCGGATCCGTTTATTTTTTCTGCAATCTCCTCTATATCGCCGTTCCACCCGGGAGACCCTGACGGAAGATAAACCTCGCCTTTCGGGGAAAGGATATAAACAACAATCCCTTCCTGCCTGTGCCCGTTTATATATTCCGTAATCGCTTCAGTGTTTACGTCTTCTTTATCGTGCACAAACGCGACAACTTCGTTGCCGACACGGATAAGCTTTTCCTTTGCCGTTGTCTTCGTGGTACCGCTTACAATCAGAAAACAAATCAATTCTATAAGCACAACAAGCAAAAGCGAAATCAAAATGAAATGCCTTAAAAGAATACGGTTAATGCTGTTCAGCTGATTTTTACGCTTTTTAAACTTCAAATTTATATCCTAAGCCTCTTAATGTTACAATATATTTTCTGTATTGCTTCAAATTTGATCTCAGCATTTTTATATGCGTGTCAACCGTTCTGTCGTCGCCGTAAAAATCGAATCCCCATACGTCCATTAAAAGCTTTTCACGCGTCAGGGCAATACCTTTATTTTTAACGAAGTAAAAGAGAATTTCGTATTCTTTAGGCGTAAGCTCGGCTTTTTCGCCGTCAACATATACATTGCGCCCCGCCATATCAATAGTGAGTCCTTCATAAGTTACGACATCCCTGTTATTATCCTCACCACCGCGGCGTTTCAACACAGCGTGTACTCTTGCCATAACTTCCTTGGGGGAAAAAGGCTTTGTAACGTAATCGTCTGCTCCTATTTCGAAGCCGAAAAGTTTATCATATTCTTCGCTTCTCGCAGAAAGCATAATTACGGGAATATCCTTTATTTTCTTAATTTCCTTTACAGCCGAAAACCCGTCAAGACGCGGCATCATAACATCCATTAAAATAATATCGAAATTTTCGTCACGGCACATTCTTACCGCCTGCATACCGTCAGCGGCTTCAAAGGCCGTTCCCCCCTCAAATTCGACGTATTCCCTCAATACTCCTCTTATCATTTCCTCGTCATCGACTATCAATACTTTCATAATTACCACCAACAATTCCTTAATTTTATAATAACACAGTCTTATAACCGCAAAAACAATTTTTAATGAA
Organism: uncultured Christensenella sp.; assembly: GCA_910583545.1. Classification (GTDB taxonomy): domain Bacteria; phylum Bacillota; class Clostridia; order Christensenellales; family Borkfalkiaceae; genus Coproplasma. The sequence goes on from CAJTXM010000002.1 coordinate 131,513, forward strand.
ATTTTTGTGAAATCATATTTATTTTAACATATAAAAAAAATTTAGTCAATCTTTAAAAAAAATCGTTGACAATATCATAAAAACAGTATATAATACAAATATAAACAAATGTTCGTATGTTGTAATTTCGGGTTTACAGCAACGGCACAGGGTTTCTTCCGCCGCTCCTATGCCATAACGGCGGAAGAATTTTTATTTTATGATCGATGAAACACGGTTAGAAATTTTAACGTCAAGCGCAAAATACGACGTTTCCTGCTCCTCTTCGGGATCGCGCAGGAAAAATACGGAAAGCGGCATAGGCAACGCCTATGCCAGCGGTATCTGCCATTCGTTTACTCCTGACGGCAGATGTATTTCCCTGTTGAAAATTCTTATGAGCAACGAATGTATATATGATTGCGAATACTGCCCGAACAGAAACAGCGCAGACGTGCCGCGCGCAAAAATCACCCCCGACGAAATCTGCGAACTTGTTATTAATTTTTATAAACGAAACTATATAGAAGGTCTGTTCCTTTCCTCTGCCGTTTTCGAAACGCCGAACAGAACTATGGAGCTGTTGGCCGAAACGGTGCGTAAGCTTAGAAAAGAGTATAACTTTAACGGTTATATTCATTTAAAGGGCATTCCTTATGCCGACAAAACTATCGTAGAGAAAGCCGCGAGATTAGTCGACAGGATGAGTTATAACGTGGAATTGCCGAGTGAAAAATCACTTAAACTGCTTGCTCCGCAAAAAACCAAAGACAGTTTGCTCATGCCTATGAAAGAACTTAAAAATGCAATTGAAAGCGATAAATTAAATAAAGTACGAAACAGAGCTCTTCCGGCAGGACAAACTACACAGATGATCATAGGCGCTTCCCCCGAGAGCGACGGTCAGATATTAAAACTTACCGAAGCGCTGTACAGAAAAATGAACTTAAAACGGGTATACTATTCTTCCTATCTGCCCGTAGTGAAAAGCAGTAAGCTCCCCGACACTGGCGCAGGTCTTTTAAGGGAACACAGACTGTATCAGGCAGATTGGCTTATCAGGTTTTACGGATTTGACGTAAACGAAATCTGTAATGAAGATGAAAATCTTTCAGTTGAGTATGACCCCAAATGCGCGTGGGCGCTCAAAAATATGCACCTATTCCCCGTAGAAATCAATACGGCACCGCTCGAAACGTTACTTCGCGTACCCGGCATAGGGGCAAAAAGCGCATATAAGATAACAGAAGCACGAAGGTACGCAAATCTTGACTTCGACAATCTTGCAAAAATGCGCGTAGTATTAAAACGGGCAAAGCATTTCATAACCTGTAAAGGCAAATTCTACGGTAGCGGTTCCATTACAGCGATAAGTAATTCACTATTAATTTCAGACGGCGGTGAAGTCAACGAACAACTGACGATGTTTTCGGAAAATTCCACCGCCCTGTCAGCATTGACGGGGCAGATATGATTATTTATTTTGTATCCGACAGCGATATAAACGCGTTTTATACAGCAATTTTCGATTGCTTAAAAAGCGGAGGAATAATCACGTCGCGACAGGACTTTCAGCTCACACTCGGCGATACCGTAATAAACGTTGAAAACGACTGCACTAAATGCGAAGAAGTGAAAACGGCTTTATTGCTATACGACAGATATGCAAGCGACGATATAGCGTTCGCTCTGCGAAGCGGTGACAACAACAAAGAACAAACGGTATTCGGTTACGTTAAAATTCTGCTTAAAACGAAAGCGCCCGTCATAAAGCGTATGAACTTAGACGAAATTTTGAAATTCAACGCATTAACTTATAAAATCACGGGCGAGCTGCACCGCCTGAAAGGACTGCTGCGCTTTATCGAATGTGAAAACGGCGTACTCTACGCTCCGTATTCGCCCGATAATAATATTACGGATTTACTTGCCGAACACTTCAAACACAGGCTGTCTTGCGAAAAATTCGTAATACATGACATCAAAAGAAAGCTTGCGACCATCTATGACGGCAACAGTCTTCTTACAGGAAAAGTCGGCAATGCGGAAATTTACGTTTCCGAACGCGAAAAGGAATTTGAAAATCTGTGGAAAAAGTATTATAAATCGGTAAACATTGAAAGCCGTCCGCACACAAAACAAATGAAAGGCAGTATGCCTGTACGGTACTGGAAATTTTTGCCTGAAAAACAAGATTAAAACAGGGCGCAAACATATGCGCCCTGTTTATCAATTTAAATTTTTCATAATTTTTTCATAGAATTCCGAAAGATAATTATTTTTCAGACTATCGATTTTTCCGCTGTCTGCAGATTTAGTCAGCTCCCTGTCGATAGGTAATTTTGCAACGGCGGTTATTCCGTTCTCCTTAGCGAAAGCGTCAACTCCGCTTTCTCCGAATACGGAAATTTTTCTACCGCAGTCGGGGCAGTTGATATAGCTCATATTTTCAACGATTCCGAGAATGGGAACATTCATCATATTAGCCATATTTACAGCTTTCTGCACTATCATTCCAACCAAATCCTGCGGAGTGGTAACGATAATTATTCCGTCTAACGGAATGCTCTGAAATACCGTAAGCGGAACGTCGCCAGTTCCCGGCGGCATATCGATAAACATTATATCTACTCCCGTCCATATAACGTCTGTCCAGAACTGCGAGACCGTGCCGGATATTAGCGAACCGCGCCAAACAACCGGCTCCGCTTCATTTTCCAACAGCACGTTCATAGACATAATCTGAATACCGCTGTCGGTCACAACAGGCAATATGCCGTTTTCACTTCCCCTTGCCCTGTCTTTCACACCGAACATTTTAGGAATGGAAGGCCCGGTAATATCTGCATCCATGATTGCAGTTACACGTCCGCTGTTCTGTGCGGCTGAAGCAAGCATTGCGCATGTCATAGACTTGCCCACACCGCCTTTTCCGCTGACGACTGCGATTACTTTTTTTATATCGCTGAATTTATTGGGTTCTTTGATAAGACTTTTCTTATCGCGCGAAGAACAGTTTTCTTTGCACGACGAACAGTCGTGAGAACAATTTTCTGACATTTTTTACCTCTCTTCTACACTATTTTAGAATATAGACAAAAAATTGTCAAACAAAACATAGTAAAGTTACTTGCCAAACTAATCGTTTTCTGTTAGAATTATTTTACTGTGCTAAGTGGGGAGTTAGCGGTGCCCTGTACCTGCAATCCGCTATAGCAGGACCGAACGTCTTTCTCGACGCAATATGTGGAAGGCTGCGCCTTATAAGGGGTGTTGATATCAAGGTCTTATGCAACCGAACGCTGCGAACCGTGTCAGGATAGGGATATAGCAGCACTAAACAGCTAATTCGGTGTGCCATAAGGTAGCTTTGAAGTAGCTACCTGTAAGGTTTACGCTTCGGCTTATTGCGGCAAAAAAGACTGCACAGCTTTTAAAAAAATAATCCGTCCGAAAAATTTTCGGACGGTTATTTTTTATCTGTTGAACATAATCCTCTCGCTCTTGAACATAAAGCTTAACAGCGTTATCAAAGCCGCGGCAACAACCAAATTTGAAATTATTGCAAGCACAAAACCGAGCGGCGTCAGTGTAAACGACATTAAAGCCGAAAATGCAAGTCCGCTACCGAGCAAAGGTATTGCAAATAAGCCGACAGCCGGCGCAGTCGTAAACATTGAAAATACACCTAAAAGAATAATAACTATCATCAAAGGAGCAATTAACGAATTAGCTTCTTTCACACTCTTTGCAAACGCCGATACGATTGAGAACAGAGAAATTATGACAAGCACGACGGAAACTATCAGACCGAGCAACATAAAGTAATCTCCGACAGAATAGAACGCCGCCGTTGCACCAGAAACTGCTCCGTCCATAAGTTTCGGCAAAGACAATATCAGCCCGATAAAACTTGAAAGTCCGCTCAACGTCGCAAAGCATGCAAGACTGATTATTTTTCCCAAAGCAAGTTGCCAACGCTTTATCGGAGTTATTAGTACGGTTGAAAGCGTCCCTCTCTCCTTTTCGCCTGCAATCGCTTCTGGCGCAAAAGCAATACAGCCCGACGCTAAAAGCGAGAACATAAGCATAGGCATTACCATTGAAAGAATTTTACCTGCCATATCCTTTTCTTCTGCAACGTCGCCACCTCCGCTTACGTTGACGCTGAACGCAGGACTTTTAAAAACTTCCAAAATCGCGTTTACCACATTAAAACCGTTCAAAGAATTATCTACAGAAGCATTGAAATATATTTTAACGTCGGGCGGAACATCACCGCCGATTCCTTCAATGAAATCTTTCGGAAATGAAATCACAAGATCGAGATTTCCGTCTGTTACTGCGGTTTTAGCCGCCTCTTCGGATTCGTATTGCTTTAAATCAAGCACGGAAAGAAGCAACGGCGAGATTTTATCGTCCTCCGGTATATTGATTACATATGCAGTATATTTGTAATCTTCGTCAACTTTATTTACGTCTGACATAACCGTGCCCATTAAAGTATAGAGTAAAAATATCATAATACCGGGAAGAAAAACCGATAAAACCATTCGTCTGTCTTTAAAAAAACGGGCAAACTCTTTTTTAATAATTGTTAATATATTCTTCATATGACGTCACCTGCCACTTCCCTGTAAATTCCGAAAAACGTATCCTCAAGACTTTTTTCCGCTGTCAGATTTTTAAGCGTATCTATCTTTGCGATTTTGCCGTTAATAATTATGCCCACGCGATCGCAAAGTTTTTCCACAAGGCTGAATATATGGGTGGAAAGAATAATCGTCTTACCGTCATTTTTAAGATCGCTTAAAAAGTCGGTGACAACTTTCGCCGTAAGAACGTCAAGCCCGTTTGTCGGTTCGTCGAATATAATAAAATCGGGGTCGTGCACTATGGATACGACGAGAGAAACTTTTTGTTTCATTCCCGTAGAAAGATTTGAAAATTTGACTTCCGCAAATCTGTCTATCCCGAATCGCGAAAACAGAACACGCTTGCGATTTTCTATCGCATTCTTTTCCATTCCGTAAAGTTCGCCGAAAAAGTTAAAAAGATAATTCGGAGTAAAAAAATCTTCAAGTTTTAATTCGCTTGTAAGAAAGCCTATATTGTGGCGCACTTCCTCATCGCTTGATACTATGCTCTTTCCGTCGATAAAAGCGTCACCGCTGTCGGGCTTGATCAAAGTTGCCAACATTCTTAACGTGGTGGTTTTGCCAGCGCCGTTCGGCCCCAATAAACCGAAAATTTCGCCTCTGTACGCCGTAAACGAAATATTGTCGACAGCAACCTTCAAAGCTTTATCGGCACGCTCAATTTTTTGCTGTTTTTTAGACAGCCTGAATGTCTTAGATAAATTTTCAACCTTTAAAATTTCTTCCATTGTATCCTCAACTGTATTATTATCCATATTAGTATACCCCCCCCCCTGAAAAATTTGTCAAGCGTATTTAACGGGCTTTTTTGATTTATTATAAAAAAAGCAAGGATAAATATTCACCTTGCTTTTATTATCAGAATTTTCCGCAACAATACAAAACAATGCAAACTATTGCAAGCGTCAAAAGATAGACGCTGAACCATTTATAATTGGCTTTTGCAATAATTTTGAGCATTACTTTGATTGCAAGAAGTCCGGCTAAGGCGGAAACGATAAATCCGAGCGCAATACACCAACCGTAAGTTGAACCGTTGGCGGAAAAATCCGCCTGTATTTCGCCTTTATAAAGCCCCTTGGCAAGCGACACGACGAAACTACCCAAAATTACGGGTATGCTCATAAGGAAAGAAAATTTAGCTACTTCTTCACTCTTTCCGCCTGCAATGGTTCCCGCGCAAATAGTAGAACCGCTCCTCGATATACCGGGAAGAACCGCAACTGCCTGAGCAACACCCATCGGAATTACAGTACGCCAACAAAGAGGAAGCTCGTTCTTTCTTTTCTTTGCTATTATTTCTGTGGTGAACAATACAGTTGCCGTAACTGTAAAGAATACGGCAAGTATAATGCCGAGATAGGCTGAACCTAACAACTTTTCGTCAATTATGTCTTCAAGCAGGAACCCCACGACAGCGGCAGGCACCGAAGCTATTACAAGAAAACCTAACGTTTTAAAAGGCTTTTTAAACAGCGCAATTATATCTTTATAATAGATGGCGCAAACCGCGACCAAAGTTCCGAGATGCAAAATAATCGAAAAGAACAGTCCGCCCTCGTCAATTCCGAACACGCGCAACAAAAACGCAAGATGTCCGCTTGACGATACCGGTAAAAACTCCGTCAGTCCCTGTGTAAGACCTAATATTATAGCCTGCCAGATTTCCATTTATTTGCCTAAATCAAGCAGATCCTGATATCTGCTCTGATATTTCGTTACGGTAGTGTCCTTATTATAGTCGTTCAGTATTTTCGTTCTGATAGTCGTACTGACGTCGGACAGATCGTTGCCTTTTATCCATTCAAAAAACAGATTTTCAAACGTTCCTTCGACTTCGATATTTTTCCAGTCGGGTACATAGACCGCACCGCCCTCTGCCTTAAATACGTTAGTAACGTAAATAAGGTGCCAACCGTAATCGCCTGCGCAGACCGCAAACGTTCCGACGCCGCCGGCAACGGCTTTCTTTGCTGCATATTCAAACTCTTTGATATAGCTTGTATCGTAAGCTGAAAGAGAATAGCCGATATAGTTGGACAATACGCTTGTATCGGTAGTATAAGCAAACTGCAACTCGTTTACGGCGCTCATTGCCTTATACTGGGGAGAGTCGGGCAACATTATGTTTCTATTGTCAAACTCGCCGAAATCTACTTTACCTTCGGCATAAATAAACTTGGAATAATCTATATCATCATTGTCTTCACCATTACCGCTCTTTTTGAAAGTATCGGTTTTATAGTAATCCTTATTCTCTTTGGACGGCGTATAATTATTAGCGAATTTGACACTGCCGTCACCGACAACGTAGTTTACATAGCTTTCAAACTCGGCAAGCATCTGGTCAATATTGAGCTTATTAGGTACAAGTGTATAGCTTTCGTCTTCGTTTTTGAAAACTTTACCGTTATAAGAATACTTTCCTTCGTATGCCTGAAGCTTTTTATATCTGCCGTCGTCTCCGCTGTTGTTTAGATTATCTTCAAAGAAAAGATAGTTGCGGTATGACTGCTGAGTATCGTTGCCTTTATAAAAATCGTTGCCTTCAGCTTCAAAGCTGTAATCGGTTTCGCCGTTGAACCAGGCACTGCGCTGATCTTCGGTTTTGATATCCCTCAAAAGATTGTTTCTCTGCGTATAATAATAATCGTCGTCACTGTCGTCGGTCTGAATACTTTTCAGCGTATTCAACTGAACGCTCTGACGGGAATTGAACGGCAACAGTATATTATATATAAAGCCGAACTGTGCAAAATTCAAGTTCTCGTCAAATTCCGTCCAGTCGCTGTCGGAAGTGTCCGGAGAATAAAGAATAAACGAAGTCGATGACATACTGCTCATTGCCGATTCGAATGCAGAAGTCGATTTGCCGTAATTTTCTGTCTGTGCAGACAGCAATTCTTCGTAAACGCTGTTAATATAATCGTTATTTAAAAGAAGTTTTTCCTCCTGCTCGTCCTCGTACATATCATAATACTTATTGATAATACGGGACTCAAGCTGCGAAACGTATTCTATTTTTATATATTCCAAAGCTAAAATATCGGTAAGGTTTTCAGCTTCGGTCTTGCCGTCGACGAGGTTGTTACGGCGCAGGTTGTTCAGGAAGCTGTTGTAAGCCTTGACGCGCGTTGCCATAGTAGTTCCGTCGAGTGCGTCATCCTTATAAGTACCGCTGTTATCAAGAATGTATTTGCCGTAACCCGTATAAATGCCGTAATCGAGAACTTTTTCATTATTTTCGGTCTTTGCAGGATAATAATCATCCTGCTCGGTATTTACGTTTACGGGCGTAGAACGCGTTCCCGTACCTTTAAAGCCATCCTCTTCTTCGATAACGCTCTTTTCGAAATTATCAATTGCCGAGTTTACAGACGAATAAAGCTTGTAGGTAGCCAAATTTATTTCGTCTTCGTCGAGAAGCGCTTCGTATTTTTCAGCTTCGTCTTTTGCATTGTTGAATTTAGCTTTATTTTCATCCGTTGCTTTTTTATAAAGTTCAACGGTCGAATACTGAACGAGTACCGAATTATCTATCAATGCATTGAGAAGCATATTAAACGTTTCCTCATAAGAAGAACCGTTCTGAACGTAAGAATAGCCAACGTTCAGGAAGTACGAAATAAGCTCCCTCTTTATTATTTCGGAAGAAGATACAACGCTTTTGTAATCTTTTAATTCTCCCGTATCGAACTTTTCCGATTTTGAAATATCGACAGTCGCAATAACCTGCTCCATATCGAGCCTGTTATTCGTGGAAATCAGAGAACAGCCCGTAAACGTAGCACCGAACGCTATACACGAAGTTAAAGCGATTGCCGCAAATGTTTTTTTCTTCATAAAGTTACTCCTGCAATCAGGTTAGAGCAAACAAAGTTACCCTAATATAAAATATCAACCATAATTATATAATGTTTTCCGCATTTAAGCAAATCATTTTTGCTTGATTTACGCAAAACTTATTGCAAATTTCAAAAATTTTGTCATATCGAGCATAGTTTTCGCCGGATTTGTATGAGGACGGAACAATACGAGCGGCGCTTTCGCCATAGACAGAGAAATTCTGTCCGAATACCTGTCCAGAGCTGCTTTAATACGCGCATCCTTCAAAGAGTTTATAGAAGGAAGCTCCAGGGCTCCGCCGTCACTGCCGACTTCGATTTTTCTGACGTTGAATCCGGAAGCGTAAGATTTTAAAACCGCAATAATCAGCAGATTCAAAACTTCGTCCGGCATAGGTCCGTAATTGTCCTCTATCGACAGACAGACGCGTTTATAATCTTCAACCGTTCTGATCTCCGCAATTTGTTTATAACAGTCCATTCTGCCTGCGCCCGATTCGATATATGCTTCGGGAATATAAGCGGTAGCTTTAATATCGAGTTCGGGCGAAAACTGACTTTCACCCGTCAATTCTTCTTTAAGAAGTTTTGAGTAAAGCTCGTATCCGACTTTATCCATATGCCCGTGCTGTTCCGCACCGAGCACGTTGCCCGCACCGCGAATTTCAAGATCACGCATTGCAACTTTAAAACCCGAACCGAGTTCGGTGAACTGCATAATAGCTTTAAGCCTCTCCGCCGCGTCGGACGTGAGTATTTTTTCAGGCTTAAAAGTGAAATACGCATTAGCGAGACGGGCCCCCCTCCCAACTCTTCCTCGCAACTGGTAAAGCTGTGAAATTCCGAGCCTGTCCGAATCTATAACGATTATAGTATTGGCATTGGGCAGGTCGATGCCGTTTTCTATAATAGTCGTCGTAACCAAAATATTTTTTTCTCCGCGGTAAAACGAAAAAACGTTATTTTCCAGCATTTCCCTATCCATTCTGCCGTGAGCATAACATACTTTTCCTTCCGGAATAATTTCAGTTATTCTGCCTGCGAAAGAGGATATGGTTTCCACTTTGTTATAGAGAATAAAAACCTGCCCTCCGCGCGAAAGCTCCCTTATACAAGCATCGCGGATGAGCGTTTCGGTTTCTTCGACGACGTAAGTCTGCACAGGTAAGCGTTTTTGCGGAGGAGTATTGATAGTGCTGATATCGCGTATTCCCGCAAGCGACATATGAAGGGTGCGCGGTATAGGTGTTGCCGTCATTGTAAGACAGTCGACATCGTTTTTAATATGTTTGATTTTCTCCTTGTGCTCTACGCCGAAACGCTGTTCTTCATCGAGGACAAGCAAACCCAGATCGTAAAATTTTACGTCTGCCGAAAGCAACCTGTGCGTTCCTATAATAAAATCTATTTCGCCCTTTGCAAGCCTTGCCAGCGTTTCGGCCTGTTGTTTCGGTGTTTTGAAACGGTTCAGCTTTTCAACTCTTACGCCGAAATCTTCAAACCGTTCAAGAGCGGTATTGAAGTGCTGTTCAGACAAAACCGTGCCCGGACACATCAAAACCGCCTGTTTTCCGCCGAGCACGCATAGATACACGGCTCTGAGCGCAACCTCAGTCTTGCCGAAGCCGACGTCTCCGCAGAGAAGTCTGTCCATAACCTTATCCGAACACATATCGGCTTTTATCTCTGCAATAGATTCAAGCTGATCGGGAGTTTCTTCATACGAAAAAGCATCTTCAAACTCCTGCATCATAACCAAGTTTTCCGGAAAACGAAAACCTCTTCTTCCGTTGCGCTCGGCATACAGCTGTTTAAGATCGAACGAGAGTTCGCGAATTGATTTTTTAACTCTTTCCTTTACCCTGTCAAATTCCGCTCCGCCTATTTTAGAGAGCGCGGGATTACTGTCGCCGACGTATTTAGAAAGCACGTCCATCTGCTCGACGGGAACATACAAAACGTCACCGCCCCTGTATTCGATGGCGACATACTCTTTTATACCGTCCGTAGTTTCTATCTTTTTAGTGCCTGTAATTCTGCCTATTCCGTGTTTTTCGTGAACGGCGTAATCGCCGATTTCGGGCGCGGTGAACATATCTCCGCGTTTTTTGCGGATACGCTTTGCAACTGACTTTGTATAAATATCTCCACTGCCTATAATTACGAGTTTGCTTTCGTGAATAATCAAGCCGTGAGGCAGTTCCTCGCTCGTGACTGATACACCCTGCAAGGCTTCGAGGCTCAAAGGCAGAGGATAAAGCGGAATATATTCATCCGCAAGCATTGCACACAGTTTTTCCGTGCGCTGAACGCTACCGGTATAAATAAGAACTCTGTAATTATTCGAAAGCCAACGCTTTAAATCAATTAAAAGCTGAGGCACCGAATTGAGATAAGCAGGCGACGGCGTAGATTTGAAATTGAAAGTTTTCAGAGGGCGGAAAAACTGCGTGCTCGTAGTAAAAGTCTGTAAAGCATACGAGCGGTAAGACGAAATTTTCCGCAAAAATATTTCGGGTGAAAGCAACTGATTTATAGAAAAATCGAGAGCTTCTCCGCCTTTTTTTAATTCGTTTACGCGTTCGTTATGTTCTTTAAACACTCCGCCAAGCATATCGGAAATAAGTTTGCACTCATCGAAAATTATCTGTGTATCCTTATCTATTAAATCGAACAGAGTACAGCTACAATTGAGTACGGGCATAAGAAACGACGCGCCCGCAAACGGAACGCCGTTTTCAAGTTTTAACATAATTTCGTCCGCAATAGCGCGCGCACGTTTATAAGCAGTTGAATCCGTACATTTTTTTAAACTTTCGGATAAAACTTTTTTAATATACGGGATTTCTGTTTTTTTATACGATGCGTCGGTAGCTCCTACAACAGATAATTTGTTTAACTCGGGAAGCCGTTCACCGCTTACCGCATCGTACGGACGGATTTTTTCAACCGTGTCGCCGAAAAAATCGACCCTTACGGGATTTTCGCAATTGACGGGATAAATATCTAAAATATCGCCCCTGACGGCAAAAGTGCCTTTACTTTCCGCGGAATACTCGCGGGAATATCCTATCTGTATAAGTTTTTGCGGTAACGACTGATAATCATATTCGCCGTTAACCTCGAAATCTATGCTTTCAAGCGACTTCGGGAAAAGCTGAATTACCGCTTCGATACTGGAAACAATTACGTCTGCTCCGCTTAAAATCTGATGAACGGCAGTAAGTCTTTTGAAAAGCGCATCCTTTGAAAGAGCGTCTTTATACAATATAACTTCATCCTTTGCCGGAAGCAATACGCATTTTTTACCTGATATTGCGCTTATCGCTGAATAAGCTTTTCCTGCGGAAACGGAATCGGAAGTTATATAAAGGGTTTTGAATTCCGAAAGTGAAGCCAAAAAATATTTGTGTGCTTCCGATACGCCGAAAACCGCCGTCGGCGTGCCGAGGCGGAGTTCATTTTGAAGAACGGTATAATCCGCTCCTAAACTTTTGTAAGTAAAAAAGCTCCTGTTCAAATCAATCCTTTACGTTAAGATTATAATCTGTCATTGCCTTTTCGACGGGTGCTCCGCCTGCAATCGCTATCGCCGCGTCAGCCGCTCTTTCACAGACGTAAACAAACAAATCGTAGTCTTCTTTTTTAACTTCCGAAAGAACGTAATTGATAAGCGGAATACTTACAGCATTGTCTCTAATGCCGATTCTTATCCGCGTAAACGACTGAGTGCCTATTTCATCTATGACAGACCGCATACCGTTATGCGTGCCTGCACTGCCCGACGGTCGAATTCTCAAACCGCCCTTCGATATATCGTAATCATCATATATGACGATAAGATCCTGTGCGGAAGCCTTATACTTTGCAAACAGTTGCTTCACCGCTCTTCCGCTGTTGTTCATATACGTCACCGGGCGCGCCATAATAATTTTTTCTCCGCCGATATTCGCCTCGGCTGTAAACGCCTCGCATTCCTTCTTTTTGAACTTCACGCCAAGCTTCGCCGCAATGTCGCCGACGGCAATATAACCGATATTATGAAAAGTTTTGAGATATTTTTCTTCGGGATTCCCGAGTCCAACGATAATTTTCATATATTAGCCGAAACTCGCCGCATTACTGCGGCGATAAAATAATTAATCGTAAATTTTAGACATAGGTCTGTCAAGGTAAACGTTTTCTATCGCCGAAGCGAATATCGGCGCCGTAGAAATCATTTTGATTATGGGAAGTTTTTTCTCATCAGGTATATTTATAGTATCAAGAATCGCAAGCTGCGTTATCGGCGAAGAAGAAATTTTTTCGATTGCGGAACCCGACAGAACGCCGTGCGAACAACAGCCGTAAATTTCCTTAGCTCCCGCTTCTTTCAGCGCAACAGCGCCCTGCACTATAGTGCCTGCCGTATCTATCATATCGTCGACCATAAGACAGTTTTTACCTTTCACGTCGCCGATAATATTCATAACTTCCATTACGTTTGCCTTAGGACGGCGCTTGTCCACTATAGCCATCTTCGCGTTCATTCTTGCAGCAACTTTTCTTGCTCTTGCAACCGAACCGATATCAGGCGATACTACCACGAAATCGTCGTCCACCTTAGGCTTAAAATAATTATATAGCGTAGGTCCTCCGACGAGATTATCAAGAGGAATATCGAAAAAGCCCTGTATCTGCAAACAGTGCAGATCCATAGTAAGCACTCTGTCAGCCCCTGCCGAAGTAATAAGATTGGCAACGAGTTTCGCTGTAATCGGCTCGCGCGAACGAGCTTTTCTGTCCTGACGCGCGTAACCGAAATACGGCATAACCGCAGTAATTCTGCCGGCGCTTGCACGGCGTGCCGCATCTATCATAATAAGCAGTTCCATAAGATTATTGTTGACGGGACTGCTTGTCGACTGAATAAGGAATACGTCTTTGCCTCTTATCGATTCGTTGTATCTTACATAAATTTCGCCGTCACAAAAATGCGTTATCTCTATTTCACCCAACGATGTGTTCAGCTTTGAAGCTATTGCTTCCGCAAGCGGTCTGTTTGAAGATCCTGAAAAAAGTTTGATTTCACTTCCGTGATTGATCATTAAGCTTTCCTCCGCTGTTTTCTTGACGTAAATAAAGACCGAACGCCTTTCAATGCTTACCAATATTCTATTATTATATCCCCACAAAGTCAAATAAATCGAATTAAAAACAATTACTGTTTTAATCTTTCACGCATTTGCGAAAAAAATGTTGATAAAGTACGAGAACACTCCTCCTGCATAACTCCGCCCTCAACCTCTATCCTGTGGTTTAAAAGGTTCGACTCGGCTATTTGCTCCGTCATAGAACGTCCTTTTGCCTCGTAAGCTCCGAAATAGACTTTTTTTACCCTCGCGTTGAGCATTGCGCCCATACACATAGGACAAGGCTCCAAAGTGACGTATAGTTCACATTCGGGTATTCGCCAGCTTTTCAGTTTTCTGCACGCCTTTTCAATAGCTTCGATTTCCGCGTGCGCGGTAGCGATTTGTTTTTTCGTGCGCCTGTTGTGTCCGCGTGAAATAATTTTTCCGTCACAAACAACAACAGCACCTATCGGCACTTCGCCCTCGCCAAACGCCTTTTGCGCGCACTTTAAGGCGGCTTTCATAAATTTATTCTGCATAATTATCCATAAATATTTTTAGCGCGTTATAGCACTTTTTAAGATCCTGTATATCCGTAATAGGATGCTCCAACCCGTCGGCTCCGCACTCCACCGTATAAGCAGGTATATTCAGCTTCTGAATACACCAGTCTTTATATCCGCCTGCCGAACCGTAAATCAGCACGGGCTTGTAACCCGTTGCTTCGGCAAGAATTTTTGCTCCGCGCTCATCACCCTGACCGTTATACTGCCAGTAGATTTCTTCGCCTTTGGTGTGAAAACTGAGAGTTGCAAACGGACGTATTTTCTGTGTAAACTCTTTAAGCGCTTTCGTTTCACTCTCTGAAAACGGAAAATCGCCGATGCAGTTTTCCGCTCCTCTGCGTTTAGTATTCAGCCTACCGCTCCCCCAGTCCGCATCGAAATTACAATTCAGATCAACACCGCGGGCATTAGCCTTCCACATAGGTCGGATATCCTCACTTATAGCCGCACCGTCGGGATTTACAAGCGGAATAATCCAGCCTCCGCCCTTTTTTACCCCTATCTTGATATGTTTCAGCGCAAGCTTTGCAGTAATCCATTCTCTGCCGTGTATGGCGTAAGTTGAAATAAACTGCCTGCCCGTAGGACTTCCCACATGCATAGCATAAATTTCTTTACCTCTGAACGAGTAACCTATTACACATTTTCTGCCGTTATAACCTTCGTAAAACTTGCTTATTTTTTCATATATCACACAATAGATTATTCATTCTCTACTTGTGATATTCGCCTCCGCCGTTTATCATAAACGATCTGTATATCTGTTCAAGTAAAATTACGCGCATCAACTGATACGGAAAAGTCATATCCGAAAAAGAAAGCTTTAAATCGGCTTTTGCTTTGACCTCTTCCGCCAAGCCGTGCGAAGAGCCTATTACAAAAGTACTTTCCGTGCCCGTATCCGTAAACATTTTAATCTGTTCGGCTAAAGTTTCGCTTGCAAGTTTTTTGCCCTCAACGCACAGTGCAATGACTTTGCCCTTAACAGCATTCAAAATAAGCTTAGCCTCTTCTTCGAGATTTCTGCACTCAGCCACTTCTTTGATTTCGATTTTAGCAAAACGCGAGAGTCTTTTTAAATACTCTTCAAGCGCCTCTTTAAAAAATTTTTCCTTTATTTTTCCCACGCAGACAATATTGATTTTCTGCATCACGCCACCCCGAAAAGCGAAAGAATCCAGATAATTCCCAACGCACCTATTCCAGCAGAAGCATACTTAAAGAAAACCAATACACCGCCTTTTTCGCATTTTTTGAATTTCGTTTTATCCAATATCAGCCACACTGTCGCTCCTATAAAAGAAATAGCCGAAAATACGATAAGTATGATATTTGCCGTATCGGATAAAATCAGATTCCCCGCTTCGTCAAAAAGATTGCAGGCTCCGAATATTACTATTAAAGCATTGTTTATAAAATGCATTAAAACCGACGGCAATAACGAACGCGATCTTATTGCTATAAAGGCGAACATACAGCCCGAGATAAACTGATAAACAGTTTGTTCGGGCGATGCGTGGAAAAGCGAAAAACAGAAACCTGTAATAAGAATTGCCCTAATACTTCCTGCGCCGTTTTCAGTACAATTTAAAATTAAACCTCTGAACATCACTTCTTCAAATAAGGCAGGTATGACAGCTATGACGATAAGCGCAGGTATGACCATACCGCCGGCTAAATCGGGGAAATAGCTTTCTGAAGGACGGGGTTTATAACCGAATAATTTAAAAAATTCCACAGAAAGCCCGTTTAAATGACTTAAAGAAAACTGTAACCCGAAAATCAATAAAGCGGCAATAAGATAATATTTCGGTTTACATTTAACACGGAAAATCTGTGCAAAGCTTATTTTGTTGCGCTTGATTGTAAAAGTGACGCAAAGCGCAATCATTATCGGCGCCAAAAGATAATTGACGTAAATAAAAGCGTCCGTTTTCTGAATATGACCGAGAGCTTCCGACAAATCGGTATAGCCGTATTTACTCATAATACTGTTGGCTATCAACGCAGTGACAGCCGAAGCCACAAGCGTGAAAATGCAGTAAATTATAACGAGCACAGTATACGAAATACCGCCCGTTTTGGAATTAAGCCCTGAATTTACTGTTTGCATTTCAGACCTGTTTTCCTGTTCGAAAAACTCTACACCTTCATTATTTTCGGTTTCTTTTTCGTTTTTGTCCATAGACAGATTATATACTAAAAAGAAAATAATGTAAACAAATATTTTACTTTTAAAAGCAAATGTTATAAAATTAAATTATGCGTAAAGTGAATTGTAAACTGATTGAAGAATGTGTGTATAAACTGGCTTTGAAAGCGTGCGTATCGATAACCCCGAACTGCAAAAATGCGCTTGAAAACGCATTGAAAAACGAAACGGGAAAACAATGTGAATTTGCACTCGAAACCCTTATACAAAATAATGAGATTGCAAAAAAAATGAATATTCCCGTTTGTCAGGATACGGGCATTGCAACCGTATTCTTAGAAATAGGACAAAACGTTTTCCTTGAAGGCAAAAATCTTGCCGATGCGGTCAACGACGGCGTTAAAAGAGCATACAGAGACGGGCTTTTCAGAAATTCGGTTTGCGATCCTCTTACGCGTGTAAATACGGGCGACAATACTCCTGCCGTCATTCACAGCGAAATAGTTGCAGGAGAAAAAATCGGAATAACATTTATGCCGAAAGGTTTCGGCAGTGAAAATATGTCGAAAATATATATGCTTAAACCTTCGCAAGGCACCTGCGGAATAATAGACGCTATTGTCGAAACCGTAAAAATTGCAGGCTCGCGTCCCTGTCCTCCCGTTTACTTGGGCGTCGGCATAGGCGGTACGTTCGAGTACTGCGCATACCTTGCAAAAAAGGCCTTGACCCGTGAAATAGGCAGCCGAAACGAACGGAGCGAAATAGCCGAAATCGAACGGCAGGCTCTTAAAAAGATAAACGAGTTAAAAATAGGATGTCAGGGCTTCCACGGCGAAACGACTGCTTTGGGCGTAAGCTGTGAATATGCTCCTACGCATATTGCAGGCTTACCTGTCGCAGTCAACATTCAGTGTCATTGCGTAAGATGTGAAAAGGCGGAAATATGATACTTACTCTACCCCTGTCTTTAAACGACATAAAGAATTTGAAAGCCGGCGACAGCGTTTTTCTCTCGGGCGCCGTACTTACTGCAAGAGACTGCGCGCACAAAAGAATTGACGAATATCTCGACGGAAATAAACAGCTTCCTTTTGAAATAAAGGACAGCGTAATTTACTACGCCGGTCCGTGCCCGGCAAAAAACGGTATGGCATCGGGCAGTTGCGGTCCCACCACCTCTTCGAGAATGGAGTCATTTGCTCCGCGTCTTTTGGATTTGGGTTTAAGAGCAATTATAGGAAAAGGCGAAATTTCAAAAGAAGTCGTAACTGCGATAAAAAGAAACGGTGCAATATATTTTTCGGCTATCGGCGGAGCCGGTGCGCTTTATGCAAGCCGAATAAATAAAAGCGAATGTATTGCTTTTGAAGATTTGCTTACGGAGGCGGTTTATAAACTTGAAGTTAAGAACTTCCCTGTTATAGTCGCCTGCGACAGCTACGGCAACTGCATTTATTGACTTAAAGATAATTAAATGAGTTGACATTGAAAAATGTATTCTATATAATTATATCAATATTGTAAAGGCAACGACCAAGACAGACGTTTTATACGCCTCTTTCAGAGAGAAGAATTCATAGGCTGAAAAATTCTTTATCAGGCAAAAACGGTATTCACTTGCGAGCCGGACTTATGAAAGGTTTTATACCCTGTAATTTGTTCCGTATACCTGCGTGAAAGGTTAAACGAGGCAGTATTTACTGCAAAATCAGGTGGTACAGCGATTTAACTCGCCCTGTGTTTACGGGGCGGGTATATTTTTTATATGAGGTTTTTATGGACGTAAAAGAAAAAATCAAGCAAATCGAAAAACAGATTGAGGAAACTGTCAAGGATATAGAATCAAGTCAGACTTTGCTTGAAATCAAAATGAAATTTTTAGGCAAAACAGGCGAAATTTCTTCGCTTATGAAGAATATGCGCGACGTTCCGCCCGAAGAACGACCGAGTATGGGTAAACTTCTGAATGCGCTCAGACAGTGGACTGAAGAAAAATTCGATAAACTTGAAGCAGGGCTTAAATCTATCGAACTCAAAAAGAAATATGCCGAAGAAAAAATAGACGTAACTATGCCCGGTATTCCCGTACCCGACGGAGCGTATCATCCGAATACGCTTATAACTAACGAGCTTATTTCTATTTTCCTCGGAATGGGGTTCGAAATATTCGAAGGCCCAGAAATCGAAAACGATTATTACAATTTCACGGCTTTGAACACACCGCAGGATCACCCGGCAAGAGATATGCAGGATACGTTCTATCTTGCGGAAAATCTCCTGCTCCGCACACAGACCTCCGCAGGACAGATCAGAGTAATGGAAACGAAGAAACCTCCCATTAAAATCCTTTCACCGGGAAAAGTTTACCGCAGTGACGACGACGCAACCCACTCTCCTATGTTCTCGCAGATGGAAATGCTTGTAGTCGACAAGGGGCTTACTCTCTGCGATTTACAGGGAATGCTTGACGAGTTCGTCAAAAAGATTTTCGGTTCGGACGTTAAAACAAGACTCCGTCCCTCATACTTCCCCTTTACCGAGCCTTCCGTCGAAGTTGACGTAAGCTGTTTTGAATGCGGAGGAAAAGGATGTCGCCTTTGCAAAGGCACCGGCTGGATAGAAGTCGGAGGCGCAGGTATGGTAAACAGACGTGTTTTGGAAGGCTGCAATATCGATCCCGACGAATATACAGGCTTTGCGTTCGGTTTGGGAATAGAGAGAATTGCAATGCTGAAATACGGCATTAACAATATGAAGCTATTATTTGAAGGCGACACACGCTTTTTAAAGCAGTTCAAAGGTTAAAAGGAGAAAATTATGAAAGCACCTTTAAGTTGGCTTAAAGATTACGTTGATATCGACGTTTCCGCAGAGGAATTACAGGCAAAGCTGTTCTCCTGCGGTTTCGAAGTCGAAGAATTATACGAATTAGGAAAAGATGTCTCCGGCGTCGTTGTCGGCGAAGTTATTGAATGTGAAAAAGTTGAAGGCACGCATCTCTCCGTTTGCAAAGTTGACTGCGGAAGTAAAGGCGTTTTTCAGATCTGTTGCGGTGCCGATAACGTAAAAGTCGGAATAAAAGCTCCCTGCGCGCTCGCAGGCGCAACAGTTTACGCCACAGCAAAAGACCACGTTACAGTAGAAGGCGTGGTAACTATCAAAAAAGGCAAACTGCGCGGAATAGAATCCGAAGGTATGCTCTGTTCGGGAGTCGAACTCGGCGTAAACGGAGATATGTACGAAGGCGCAGATTACAACGGTCTGCTTATCCTGCCGAACGCTTTACAAAACGGCGACGACGTTAAACACGAATTAGGGCTTGACGATTATATTTTCGATATTGCGATAACCGCAAACCGTCCCGACTGTCAAAGCATATACGGAATCGCAAGAGAAGTTGCGGCCGTTCTCGGCAAAAAAATAAAAGAACCTGACTGCTCATATAAAGCAGTGAAAGGCAATAAAGAAATAGAAATTACAAATTCGGCGCCCGAACTCTGTTTCCGATATATAGGACATTACGTCAAAGACGTAAAAACAGCCCCCTCTCCTGCCTGGCTTAAAAAGAAACTTGCACTATGCGGACTGCGCTCCATAAACAACGTCGTGGACATCACTAACTTTGTATTGCTTGAATTGGGACAGCCTATGCACGCATTCGATCTCAGAACGCTTGCAGGCGGTACAGTGCACATAAGACGCGCAAAAAAAGACGAAAAAATCGTCACGCTCGATAAAAACGAATTCAATCTCAATGAAGAAAATCTTGTTATTTGCGACAGTGAAAAGCCTTGCGCGCTTGCAGGAATTATGGGCGGGCTTAACAGCGAGATTAAGGACGATACGACGGAAGTACTATTCGAATCGGCAAAATTCGCACGCGATAACGTAAGGCGCACGGCTCGCGCATTAGGACAGCACTCCGACTCTTCGGCGCTGTTTGAAAAGGGCGTAAACGAGTACACCGTAGAAATGGCGATAGAGCGTGCACTTCACCTTATGGACAAGCTCGGCTGCGGTAAAGTTACGGACGTTCACATAGACGTCACTACTGCCTATTCGAATCTTAAAGAAAAACAGCTGACAGTAAGCATTAAAAAAATAAACGCGCTTCTTGGCATAACCGTTCCGACGGAAGAGATGCAAAAGATTTTAAAAAATCTTAATTTCAAGGTTGAAACGAACGGTGATGAAATGCTTATTACCGTGCCCCGTTACCGCGAAGATATCGACGGATATCCCGACATTGCGGAAGAAATAATAAGAATGTACGGTTACGGGCATATCGTTCCCACCTTTATCCCCACCGCATCGGTTACGAGCGGAGGATTTACAAAAGAGCAAAAGACAGAAAACAAAATCAAAGATTTACTTGTAAGCAAGGGCTTATTCGAAATATCAAGTTATTCTTTCATTTCCGAAAAAGATTTTGATATTCTCAATTTTCCATCCGACTGTGCGGAAAGAAAAGCAATTAAAATTTTGAATCCCATAAGTGAAGATCTGTCGGTTATGCGCACCACGCTTGCCCCGTCTATGGTGAACGTCATAGTCAGAAATTTAAGACGGGGAAATTTAAACGGAAGACTTTTCGAACTTGCTAAAATTTACGCTGCAAACGAAATTCCCGTCAAGAATTTTCCGAACGAGATGAAAATGCTGAGTTTGGGTATGTGGGGCAACTGTACCTTCTTCCACCTCAAAGGCATTATCGAAAGTCTTGCAGAACACCTTAATATGAAATTCGAATACAAACCTTCCGAAAAACCTTTCCTCCACCCCGGCAAAACGGCAAAAATTATATGCCATGGCGAAGATATCGGATATTTCGGCATACTTGCGCCGACCGTCTCGGAAAGCCTTGCGATAGACAGAATTGTCGCAATCGGCGAAATAGATTACGGTAAACTGATAACGCTCGCTAAACCATTCAGATATAATCCTCTGCCGAAGTTCACAGAATTTACGCGCGATCTTGCTCTTGTATGCGACTGTTCGATAAGTTCGGGCGAAATAGAAAAAGAAATCTATTCGGCGTGCAAATATGTTTCCGACGTGCACCTGTTCGATATCTATGCAGGCGAGCAAATCGGCAAAGATAAAAAAAGTATGGCGTACAGTGTAACATTTACTCCGAAAGACGAGCCTATCGACGATAAAATTGACGGATTTGTTAAAAAAATATTGAATAATCTGAAATTCAAGCTTAATATAACGCTCAGATAAAAGAAAAGCTCACTTATTCGTGGGCTTTTCTACACTTTGTAGAGTGAAATCAACACATTCTTCGTTGCACTCTTTCCCCATCAGTTGTAGAATTTAAACAGATAATTTAATTTTACGGAGGTCGAAATGGCAAAACAGACGGCAGGTGAATTTCTGGCTATGCTCAGAAAAGCTCACGGTTATACGCAAAGTGAAATAGCCGAAAAACTTAATATATCTGACAGAACTCTTTCAAGTTGGGAAACGGACAGAACGATGCCCGACCTGCTGTTACTGCCTGCGCTTGCAGATCTGTACGGCGTAACAGTCGATGAAATTTTGCGCGGAGAGCGGTCGGAGAAATCAGGCAACACAATAAGCAAAAATGCACTGATTGCTGCGAGAAAAAATAACTACGGAAAATTTATTTCGCAATCAACGCTTATTGCCGGAATTGCAATAATAGGTTCTTTTATTCTTTTGCTGACTTCCGTCATTCTTCCCTTCACCGTGTCGCCCTTATGGCTCGATATCCTGCTCGGAGTTTTCGGCGGAGTCAGCATTGCCGTAAGCTTAGTGCTTTTGTTCTATTTCGAATACCGGCTGCGAATCAAAGAAGGTATTATATTAAAAGAAGATCTGACGCAGGAAAATAAACAGCTTCTTTTATCGTCAAAAAGAAAAATTATCAGCTTCACTCTTATCATATCGCTTATTCTCGCGCTCGTAATATTCATTCTTGTAATGGAACTGATATTTCTGTGGCTCTATCTTCTTCCGTTTATACTGCTAATTATATATTCCGTAACAGGACTCGCGTTGTTTATTTTTTCTTTGATTTACCGCAAAGTAAATATAATCAATTTAGGTACCGAAGAACAAATCGGCGTTTTAAAAACAAATAGAAAATATGCTTTAAAGGTTTACGGATTAGGAACAATACCTGCTGTGGTGCTATTGCTTATCTGTACTGTGTGCTGTATATTTTTGCAGGTAACGGAAACCGCTTACTTCGAAAGTAAAGATTTTAATGCGTTCCGCGACAATACACAAACTCTTACTATTAATCAAGGAGACACTGCTGTTAATTACTATAACTATTCGGCAGGCGATTACGTTCTTCAATTTCCTGAAAATCCGCAAGAAGATACTTTTTACGAATTGAACGAAAACGGAATATACGGAAAAAAAGCGGTGAAAAACGCCTGGAACTTGTATTATAAATACAATGACGAATATAGAGATATTAAAACAGTGCTGATAATGAAACTGAACGGCAATGAATTTGTGAACGTGCGTTATTCAAGATTCTTTAACTTTGTTTTAAATTCAGGCGATGACTATTATTCATATAATAACGTAAAACTTACTATAAACGAAAAATTTTGGGGAGAGCAGGAAATTCAGGAAAGTTTCAAATATAAAAAAGGAAAATACGGTTTCTATGAATGGGTTTATAACGATTATACCTCATTTATGCTCGTAATTACCTTAGTTTCAGTATACGCGACGTATTTTATAACGACTGTAATTTACTTCGTAAAACAGAAAAAAATTAAATACGAGTTTTAAACAGTATTTCTGCCTGCTTTTTTGCAGGCAGAAATTTTTTATAATTCCGTTAGACGTTTATCTTTTAAAATATAGACCTTATCGCACACTTCCTCTACATACTTCAAATCGTGTGAGACACTAATGATCGCTCCTCCGAAATTTTTTAGCGCATTACATACAACGGGCGCAGACGTGGGAGAAAAGTTTCGCGTCGGTTCATCAAGTAAAAGAACGTTGCTTTTGTCAAGCACCATTTTAAGGTATATTATTTTTGCCTGCTGGCCTCCGCTGAGATTCCCCGTTTTTGAAATCATCTCGTCCGCTTTAAAATTCAGATTGCCGAGATACTGTCTTATGAGTGAGATGTTTTCACCGAAAGGCGAAAGATATTCAAGCGGAGTTGCATTAAAATCGATTGCTTCTGAATATTCCTGCGGCATATAGGAGCACTTGATGTCATTTCTTTTTTTCAAGACTTGCCATATTCTTTTTAATAAAGTTGTTTTTCCTGTGCCGTTTTCGCCTATAATCGCTATCTTAGCATTTCCGACTACTTTCAATTCTATATTTTCCGCAAGTATTTTTTCACCGGCATTAAGCTTATCCTCTTTGAAATCTAAAACTATCTTTCCGTTGGGAACAGTTATATCATACGGAAAAAAGGTAATGATAGCGTTTTCCCTGTCGGGTATTTCGATAAAATTTTCCTTATCTTTTTCAAAACGCTCTTTCTGCGAGATAACTGATTTCATTTTCTTTTTCAAAAGTCTTCCGCCGTGCGGATCGTTTCTTGAAATACTTTTTTGTTCGTGGTTTACTCTTTCGTAAATCTGTTGCCAACGTTTATAACGCTTATCGTACTCTTCACGCTGTTTAAGCGCAATCTGCGTCTGTCTGTTCAAATTTGACTCACTGTAAGACAAATAATCACTGTATCCGCCCTGAAACACTGTCACCTTGCTTCTTGTCTTTTTAATAAGCTGTTCGACGTGAATAACGTTTTCCGCAATGTCCTCCAAAAGCAATCTGTCGTGCGAAACGAACAAAACAGAAAGTTTACAGTTTTTCAAAAAATCTTTAAGCCAGATCAAAGAGCTGTAATCGATATCGTTTGACGGCTCGTCTAAAAGCAGAATATCGGGATTTTTGCAAAGAAGTTTGAAAAGTCTCAATTTAATTCTTTCTCCGCCCGAAAGCGTGTTGAGTTTCTGCTCCGAAAATACAATATCCTGCGACAATTTCATATTTTTTAAAAGGCGCATATTTTCATACACCGCAACACCGTCAAGATATTCCATAACGGTTTTATTCAATTCTTTGCCGTCAAGAAATTGCGGAAGATAAGCCGACGCTCCGTCTTTTATCGCCTGACCCGAAACTTCGCAGTATTCCGATACAGACTGCGGATCATAGATAAATTTGAGCAACGTCGATTTTCCGTCGCCTTCTTCGCCGATAACCGCGCATTTAACACCTCTTTGCAAAGTGTAATTCAGATTTTCAAAAAGAAAATTACCGTTCTTTTTAAGTTTGATATTTATGTTTTTAAGTTGAAGCATTTAAAACCTCCCATAAAAAAATTGTCCGTTTGCGAAATAAACGCAAACGGAATTTGTGTGTAAAATATATAGTTTTTTCGGGTATGAAAAAAAGTAATCCATTTACGGCAGTTACCTGCTATTAAATTAATGAATTACTTAATGTACATTCCTCACCTCGAAAATTTTCTTAATTATATCCCAAAATAAAAATGTTGTCAACTACTTTTTAGGCACTAAAACTCCGTTCTCTCCAGACATTGA
This sequence comes from uncultured Christensenella sp., assembly GCA_910583545.1. Classification (GTDB taxonomy): domain Bacteria; phylum Bacillota; class Clostridia; order Christensenellales; family Borkfalkiaceae; genus Coproplasma. The sequence continues at coordinate 156,391 of CAJTXM010000002.1, forward strand.
AGCTTGCAGATACACGTCGGGAATTTTACCCGTTATCACGCTTTCGCATATCAGCACTTCGATGGTAGAAGCGAGGTTTGTACTTTTGGACGGAAGTATAATCGAGATGTCGGAAACAATTTCAAGGTACAGTGAATGAAGCGTCTGATTGATTCCCGCCTGTCTGAATTTGGATACAAATCGGCATTCAACGTTGCTTATAGGAATTATCTTTATATTTATTTTCTGTCCGAAACCTGCCAGAGCTTCTATTCCCGTTAGCGCGCCTATGGGAACCATAATCCCCTCTGCGCTCATCTTCGTAAGGTTTTCCTGAGAAAGATAAGCAGTGTCCCTTGCAATTCGGTTGATTTTAAGACTGTCTGTCGTAATAGACGTTACGTTTCCGTCACTGTCCCTCACGATACTGATCAAATCATCATAGCGCATTGCGTCGTTTAACGTATAGTAAATCGCGTCGTTCACGGCAACTGTAGTTATCGAGCGAATAGTCGCTTCGCTTATCGAGATCAGCACCTTTGTAACGTTTCGCTGAAAATACACCAAAGTGCCGATTGTCAATAGACATATCAGCACAAAAATAATTTTAAAGCGCTTGAACTTGCGGTTTTTCTTTGCCATACAATATTGTATGTCAGCTGCGCTTCGTTCTTGATTTAAAAATTAAAGACATTATAAAAGCAAACACCACGGCGGCCGTAACTCCTGCGCTTGCCGCCGAGAGCGCACCCGTTACCGCGTAGAAAAGTCCTTTCTCCGCACCGCGCATTGCACCGTTTGCAAGCAAATATCCAAAGCCCGAAATCGGCACGGTAGCGCCTGCGCCGGCGAAGTCAACGAGCGGTTGATATAAACCTATTGCCGTCAATACTACGCCTGCAAGCATAAAATAGACCAGAATTTTACCTGCCGTCAAATCGGTAAAATTGATAATAAACTGTGCTATAAGACATATTCCTCCGCCTACGGCAAAAGCTTTTAAATATGCCAAAGCAATGATTAAGATTTCCTGTCCCATATTATAACTCCATTTCAACCACGTGACTTATACAGGGAATACTTTCGCCCTGCCCCGAGGAAACGGTTGAAAGTAAAGCGCCCGTAGCGGCAAATAAGATGCGCTTATACAGCCCTGCCTGCATTTTTGTCAGTACGTAAGAATTTAACACGGTAGCCGAACATCCCGCTCCGCTGCCGCCCTGAAACTCGTTTTCCACAACCTTGTAAATTATTTCTCCGCAGTCAACGTGAACCTTAGAAATATCAAATCCTTTTTCCCAGCATAAGTCTTTAACTATACGGCTTCCCAAAGCGCCCAAATCACCCGTAAGTATCATATCGTAATCGTCAGACTGAGTGCCCGTATCTTTTAAATGCTGCATGATAGAATCCGCCGCCGCAGGAGCCATTGCCGCGCCCATATTGTTGACGTCTGTCACACCGAAGTCACAGACTTTACCCATAGTAGCACTCACTATTTTTATTTTTCCGCTTTTGCCTATCATACAGCTACCTGCACCCGTAACCGTCCATTGTGACTGCGGAGGCCGCGTACAGCCGAGTTCAAGAGGATATCTGTACTGCCTTTCCGCGGACGCAAAGTGACTTCCCGTTGCGGCAACTGCGCGTTTGACGTAACCTGCATTGACAAGCATGGCCCCGAGCATTATGCTTTCAGACATAGTAGAACAAGCCGAATAAACGCCTAAAAAAGGTATATCGTAATCCCTTGCCGCGAAGCTTGCGGAAATAATCTGATTCAAAAGATCGCCCGATATAAGAACGTCGACGTCTTTTTCGGTCATTCCGCGCTTTTCAATGCACTGTAAAATCGCAGTTGTAAGCATTTTGCACTCGGCTTTTTCATAAGTACTTTCACCGTACATATCGTCGTCAAGCGCAATATCAGCATATTGACCTATTATCCCCTCTTTTTCTTTACTTCCGCATACAGCTGAAAAAGATTCGATACAAGGTTTATTTTTAAAAAATACCGTATTACCTTTTTTCATTATATAAAATAATATATCAGACCTACGATGACGCCGGAAAATACTCCGAATACGACAATAGCGCCTGCAACCGTGAACATCTTTGCAGCCATACCGTAAATCCAACCCTCCGTTTTAAATTCGATTGCAGGCGAAGTTACGCTATTTGCGAATCCCGTAATCGGCACTATCGAGCCGGCTCCCGCATATCTTCCTATTCTGTCGTACACTCCTAAACCCGTTAAAAGACAGCCCAAAAAAATCAGAACTACTGACGTGGTACCGGCAAGCTCGTCACCCGACAGTCCGATATATTCAAGCATAAATCTGATAAACTGACCGATACAGCAAATCAATCCGCCTACGCCGAATGCAGAAAGACAGTTTTTGAAGTGCTGTGTGGGCGGATCCTGTGATTTAATATAATTGAGATAATTACTGTTAAAATTTTCAGTTGTCTTTCCTGTCATTTTTTACCCCTCCGTCCTTAGTTTCTTTAACGTAGCTTTCACGCTCGTCACGGCGAGTCAAATCGAATTCCTTTCTCATTCTCTGTACATCCTGTCATCAAAATATAAAGTCATTTTTTCGGGCACAACGTGCGACAAAAATCTATATGCAGAATTTTTTAATCCGCTTACTTTGACTACCGGCGGTTTATCAGAAAGAATTATTTCATATAGATCGTCGGCAACCCTGCAAGGCGACATACCGTTTTGCTCCATCTCAGCCAGTGCTTCAACCGCCTGTTTCACGTCTTTGGTATAATCTCTGCTTTCATCTTCCGAATATACTTTTCTTTTAAAAGTAAATTCGGTTTTCGTTCCTCCGGGTAAAAACGCAGTTACAAAAATATTATAGGGCTTCAGCTCTAAATATGCCTCCCTTGCAAGCATTTCAAGCGCCGCCTTCGAAGCGGAATAAAACGAATCGAATAGTATCGGCAGTTCTCCGCCGAGAGAACCGACTAAAATTATTTTACCGCCGTTTACTTTCATATAAGGAATAACTGCCTGCATAGCTTTTAACGCGCCGAAAAAGTTTACGTCGAAAAGATATCTGTAATCCTTCTCCTTTGCAAATTCAATCGGTGAAGCCATCGAAAAACCTGCGCTGTAAATAAGCACATCCACAGTTGCGTTTTTTCTGCACGCTCTGTCTATAATATCAGTAAACGTACTGCCTGCCGTAACGTCTGCAATTTCGTTTATGACTTTTTCCAATTTGCAAGGCGTTCGTGAAATATTTGTTACGTTCCAGTTTCTGTTTATAAGTTTCGAACAAACTTCAAAACCTATTCCCGAACTTCCCCCTACGACAATTGCGCGTTTAGTATGCTCCATAAAAATATATTGAGAAAAATAATACTTTTTATTCTACGGCAAATGAAAAACGGCAACGGTGATAACCGTTGCCGTTTAAATATTTAAATTAACCGAAAGCAAGATCCAAAATCATCATCAACGCGAAACCGAACGTTACGCCGATAGTCGCTTTGACCTTGCCCTCCGAAAAACTTTCGGGAATCAATTCGGAACAAACAACCGCCACCATTGCGCCTGCCGAAAAGGACAGTGCGTACGGCAGAATTCCGTTTGAAAAAGATACCGCGAGAGCGCCGAACACGCCTGCAATAATTTCCACTGCACCCGAAATCTGACCTATAAAGAACGACTTGAACCTTCCGACTCCGTTTGCGCGCAGAGGAAAAGCCACGCACATACCCTCGGGAAAATTTTGTATTCCTATTCCAACGGCAAGCATTATCGCCGCAACGGCCTCTACCCCGTTACCGAGAGCAAGCGCACCGAACGCAACTCCGACGGCAAGCCCTTCGGGAATATTATGTACAGTTACAGCGATACACATTACTGCACAGCTTCGTTTTTTTGTATTGTCCGAAAATATATGCAGTTTCGAAGTTATTATATCGGTAAGAATTATCGTAAGACCGCCGAACACGAAACCGAAAGTCAGAATCAGAAAAGCGTAATCGTTTGCCGTTTCCATTGCCGGCATAAGAAGCGAAAAGAAAGTTGAAGCAAGCATTATGCCTGCCGCACTGCTCATCATAAAAGAGAATGCGTTTTTACTCACGCTTTTACAGAAAAAAACAGGCAACGCGCCCAACGCCGTCAACGCCCAAGTAAACGTTGTGGCAATTAAAGCCTGCTGCCAGCCTTCAAGACTTATAAACCATTCCACATTAATTTTCTCCTGAGTTTTACTTTTGTACACTCTATTTTATGAAACGGTTACAAATTTTGTGTTTATTCTTTATCCCTGTTTTCCTGCACTTCGTCGTTGTCGTCATCGGTATTTTTCTTCCTGAATTTTGCAACGAGCCATTTTTCCACTCTGTCCTGATATTTTAAAGACAAAAGCGCAAGCACGATACATACTGTAAATATCGCTATCCAAACGGGTATTCCCCAACCGCTGAAAGGTATTACACTGCCGTTGCCCAAATAACAGTACGCCGCAATAATCATAGGTCTTATAATAACCATTACAGCTAAAAAGAACGGAAAATTCATTGCGGTAAGTCCTGCTATCATACAGAGAATGTCGTCGGGGAAAAACGGAAGAATCTGCATTAAAACAAAAATAATTTTGCCCTTATTGCCGATATAATTAATATATTTTTCGGTAGTTTCCTTTCCTGCGATCCATTCGACAGCCCTTTTCCCGAAAAATCTGCCTATAAAATAAGCAGTTAACGAGCCTATCAATACTCCTGCCGATGCAAGAAGCGTTGCTATTCCCGCTCCCCATATCCGGCTTCCCGGAACGTAGCAAACGACGGCAGGCAACGGAAGAATTACTACCTGCAAAATCTGAATCAAAACGAAAACTATCATTCCCCATTTCCCGGTATTTCTGATAATTTCGGTAAGTCTTTCTATCTTTTGCGAATCCGTAGCGTATTTGTCAAGCTGAGCGGTTGTACTGATTATTGAAATTGCGCAGACAATAATAAACGCGCAGACGGATACTACAAAACACGTCTTGTATAGGATATATTTCTTTAATAAAAGAGTGACGACCGCCGTAATCAAACACACGGAAGGAATAATGTAACACACTATTTTAACAAAAACACCCCAACCGTACATCATTGTTGCAGTAAATACAATTGCACCGATGCACAGCAGGGTATTGATTATCAAAATTATATATTTTTCTTTTTTGTTCATTTTCAATACGCTTTTACGGCTGTATTTTTATAAGTCGTAAATTTTATTTTATAGCCGTTTGTTTCTATATAAGGGCTTTCGTATATAAGTTTAAAATCCGAATTAATATCGAGATTTTCAAAAAAAGTATCCGCACCGCCTACGGCGTCAACCTTGGTAACAAGCACCTCGTCGCAGTAAGGCAACAGCGTTTTATAAGTCATTGCACCGCCTATAACAAACACATTATCCGTGTCATATTTTTTAATTTCGCAAAACAATTCTTCAAGCGAACCGACTACGGTACAGTCGTCTCTTTTTTCGCCCTGCGGATAAAAAACTATATTGACTCTGTCTTTGAGTGGTTTTCCGTTCGGAAAAGATTTTAACGTATTCGCTCCTAAAACCACTACGTTGCCAACCGTGGTTTGCTTGAAAAACTTCATATCCTCGGGAATTCTGAACATAAGCGCATTGCTTTTGCCTATTCCCCACTCTTTGTCAACGTGCAAAATCGCTTTCATAGTTTACTCCGCCACAGGTATATTATATTTTTTATCGTTGCATTTATAGTCAACAAGCTCAAAGCTGTCTACGGTAAAGTCATAAAAATTCTTGACCGACTTATCGACTTTAAGTACAGGCGCGGCGTAACGCTTCATTTCAATTATTTCCTTGACAATCGGAATATGTCTATCATAAATATGCGCGTCGGCAATAACGTGCACAAGCTCCCCCGCTTTAAGTCCCGAAACCTGCGCAAGCATAATCAAAAGCACGGAATACTGCGCAACGTTCCAGTTGTTCGCCGTAAGCATATCGTTTGAACGTTGGTTCAATATTCCGTTCAAAGTTCCGTTTGAAACGTTGAACGTCATAGAATACGCACAGGGATATAAATTCATCTCGTGCAAATCTTCGAAATTGAAAATATTCGTCATTATCCGACGGCTGGCAGGATTATTTTTCAAATCATAAATTACTCTGTCGACCTGATCAAACTCGCCTTCGGCATATTTGTGCTTTATTCCGAGCTGATATCCGTAAGCCTTGCCTATCGAACCGTTCTCATCCGCCCACTGATCCCAGATTTTAAGACCTAAATCATTGATATTGTTGCTTTTTTTCTGCCATATCCATAATAGTTCTTTGACGCAGGATTTGAAGAACGTTTTGCGTATGGTCAAAATGGGAAATTCTTCCTGCAAATTATATCTGTTTACTATTCCGAATTTCTTCACTGTGTGCGCAGAAGTTCCGTCGCTCCATTTGGGACGGACTTCCAAATCTGCGTCCGTAACTCCGTTTTCCAGAATATCGCGCATATTAGCAATAAAAATCTCGTCTGCTCTACTCATTGGTACTCCTTAAAATCAATTCAAAACCATTAAAAAACCGTTGTCGTTAATGCCGTCTGCCGAACTGCCTTTTACGGTTTTTAATATTCTGAAGCCGACATGTTTCAGAATATTGACGCCTGTAATATTTTCGCGCAAAATTTCTATATAAACAGGGCGCGGCAGGTTTGCCAAAAATTTAGTCATTATCTTCTTATTTCTTGCAAACTGTTTCAGATACATATGCGTAACGTATGTTCCGTCGTCTGTTAAATCCCTGTCGTAATCGGACGAAGGCGAATACGCAAAAAATCCCGCATCTTCCCCGTTGAAATTAACTATAAAAACGTTTTCCGCGAAAAATACGTTTTCGATAATATTGACCGATTTTTGTGGATCGGCAATAACTGAATTTGCGATTTCTCTAATAACGGAAACGTCACTATTTTGCGCTTTTCTGAATTTGATAAAACCGCTTTTCAGCGAATTCAAAAAAGTCCTGTCGGCAGGAGCCCATTCCGCTGCATCGAGCGCGGTATAATCCATCCAACGCGCCTCTTCGTGAACTTTCAGCTCAAATCCCGACAGCGGTTTAACAAAATAAATCGAAAGACACACCGATAAATCGGGATATTCGTATTCGATTTTATTTAAAAAATCGCCGACTTCGATTTCAAGCGAAAGCTCCTCCATACATTCGCGCATAAGCGCCTGATAATGTGTTTCGCCCTTTTCAACTTTTCCGCCGGCAAACTCAAATTTATGTTTTACCTGATCGATTCCGTCACTTCTGCGAAGAGCAAGAATACGACCGTCTTTGACTATAGCGGCGCCGACAACTTCGATACGATTTTTCATAATACCCTTTATAAATCCGCCTGTTCTGCGTTTTCGGTTTCGTTATCTGACAATTCTGCTTTTTTGGCAAGAGCCTTATTCTTCCTTCGCAGGGAAAAGACCAGAAGCACGTCCACGACAATAAATATCACCAAAAATACGCACAGTAAAATGAGAGTGACTGCTTGTCCGCGCGACATTTCATTTGCAAGCAAAAGCATTTCACACCTCCTTAATTGCCGAAAAATTCGTAATAAATTGCGCTTATACAGCGTTCGTAATCTTCATTTTTGACGCCGACCACTATGTTAAGTTCGCTTGAACCCTGATCTATCATTTTTATATTTATGTCCGCATTGGCAATGGCATTGAACAACCTTGCACTTGTACCGACCGAGGACGACATACCGTGTCCGACGGTTGCTATAAGTGCAATATTTTCAATAACGCGGATAAAGTCAGGCTCGACTTCGCATTTTATACCTTCGAGTATACGGTTCAATTTTAATTCCGTAAGATGTTCGTTTTCGATAATGAGAGAAACCGTGTCTATGCCGGTGGGAATATGTTCGACGGAAATATTTTCGCTTTCAATCACCGAAAGTATCTTCCTTACGAAACCTATTTCCGCATTCATTAAAGATTTTTCGATAAAAATTACCGTGAAGTTTTTTTTACCTGCTATTCCCGTAACCGTACTGCCGGCGGGAAGATACCGAGAAGTAGGAACTATAGTTGTTCCTTTATCCTGGGGACGGAAAGTATTCTTTATCTGAATAGGAATATTTGCTTTTCTTACGGGAAAAATCGATTCGCTATGTAAGACGCCTGCGCCCATATAACTGAGTTCGCGCAACTCCTTGTATGACAGCGCCTCGATAATTTTCGGACTTTCGACTATATGCGGATCGCACGCCAAAAAGCCGGGGACGTCGGTCCAGTTTTCGTAAACGGACGCATTTACAGCGCGCGCAACGATAGCGCCGGAAATATCTGAACCTCCCCTTGAAAAAGTTCTGACTTTGCCGTTGTCGTCAACGCCGTAAAAACCGGGAAAAACCGCTCTTCTAACAACATTTGCAACCGAAGCTACGGCTTTGTAAGTTTTTTCGCCGTTCAAAGTCCCGTCATCGTTGAAAAATACAACTTTTTCCGTATCAATAAATTCGAATTCCAAATATTCGGCAACAAGCCGTGCGCAAAGATATTCACCGCGCGAAACCGTAAACTGTTCGCTTTTTTCTTTCTCGATTCTGCAAAGCGTTTTATCGAGAACGGCATTAAAATCTGATTTTATTTCAAGTCTGTCCGCTATATCCTTAAAACGTGCGCGGACGGCGGAAAAACTTTTTGTGCAGTTACCGCTGTTTATCAGCTCTTTATGACAGCCAAAAAGCATATCTGTAATTTTTTTATCGCCCGAATACCTTTTACCGGGAGCGGAAACGACCACAAAACGACGGTCGCCGTCACTTTCGATTATATTTTTAACGCTTTTGATTATGTCGGCATCCGCCATTGACGTACCGCCGAATTTGCAAACTTTTACCGCCATTTTTATACCTTGAAATCTGAACTCGGCGCAAACTGCGCCTATTATAAGATATGATTTTAATTCCGCCTTTGACAAGGTCGCTTAATCAATAAAATCGCCCTCACCGCCTTGAAATGCGATTCGGGCTATTTTTATCAGATGTTGACAAAAAGTACGGAAAGCACTGCTAATGCCACGGCAAGCAATTTGATAGGAATATTAGTTGTAAAAAAATCTTTTAAAAATTTTCCGAATTTTTTCATTTTAAAACCTCCTTTAAATCACCGCTTCGGCAGTAAGATCCGACCAGTAATAATCGCTTAAAGCCTCTTTTATATCCGTTGCGTCGGCATATTTCTTTTTGACTATACCGTTTTTGACTATTGAAATTATACCCGTTTCTTCGGAAACGACAATCGCCGTAACGCTTGCCACCATCGTAACACCAAGCGCGGCGCGGTGACGGCTTCCCATTTCTTTGGGCAATCTTTCGTCCTGCGCCAAAGGCAGGAAACAGCCTGCGGCGTAGAGCTTATTGCCCTCAATCACAAGCGCACCGTCGTGAAGCGGAGCTTTGGGATAGAATATAGCCTCTATCATCTGCGATGTTATCTGAGCATTTATAACCGTTCCGCTTTCTATGATTCCGTCAGGCAGATTGTCGTTTGAAAGAACTATAAGAGCGCCGATGTCGTTTTTTGACATATTCTGAACGGCACGGACTATTTCGTCCATAATGAGTTCAACACCCGTGACGTTTACGGGTTCGGACTTACTTTTCTTTACGCCGAGATCCAAAAGCGAACGCTTTATTTCCGTATGGAACATAGTAAATACTACGAGCGCGATCATTGCTATGATTATGAAGAGGAAACCTGAACTAAGATCCTGCGAAAATACAAGAGAAATTCCTGCAAGCACGACAAAAAATACTATAATTCCCGTAAATTTATCCGCTTTGTTATTTCTCAATACTTTAAACACAAGATAATAGACGATAGCAAATGAAATGAACTGAAATAAATAAGTTACCCAGTTCGCAGAAAATCCGCTTGCACTGAATTTATCTATAATATGCTGTCTAATCACGTCCCACTGATTCATCGCAATTCTCCGACAATAATATACATTAAATATTATATAATTTAAAAAGCAAAAAATAAAGCGTTTGTATCGCTTTATTTTTAATTATTTGAAAAATATTGCATTGTTCACCGTCTGCAACGCGTTTTCGGTTGAAAGTTTTCCGAATTTGATATCCGATTGAACCGAATAAACCGTTTCAACCAGACTCTTCAATTTCTCCTCGCCGATATTCAACGCTTGTTCTCGGCTACGTTTTACTCCGTATTCTTTCATTTTCAGAAGCTCGGAAAGCTGTCTGTCGCTTTCATCAGATAAAATTATTGTCAACAGTGTTTTGAAATATGAAAACAAGCCAGCTAAAATACTGTTTTCGTCCCCTGCCTTTCGGCACAGATCCGTCTGTATTGCGACAAACGTATCGAAGTCACGGCGCGCAACCGCGTTGGTCATTTCGTAAATTTTATATTCCGCGTCCTTGTAAACAAGAGCGTCGACTTCTTCTTTTGAAAGCGTTCCGCTCTTTTTATAATCGATTATTTTCTCAACTTCAACCGAAACCCTCGACATATTGCAAAGGCAGTATTTTGCAATCATAAGACAAATTTCGGCGGAAGCCGTGATGTCTGCGCGCTTCAAAGTGACGTACGCCCACCGTGCGACAGTTTCTTCGTCGGCACGGTTGCAATCCACGAACGTGACGCAAGCCTTGCGCTTCAATTCCACGCCCTTTCTGCCTTCGGTATTTACTATCAGTAAAACGGTTTCGGGCGGAAAATTTTCAAACGTTTTTTTAAGGTATTTTTCGTAATCGATATCGCTCGGATGAAATTCCACGACTTTGACAAGCCGTTTTTCTGACATAAACGGAACGCTTTCGACTGCCGAAATAAGTTCGGTGAGCGAACCGCCTTTGAGTGTTTCTCCGTTTAAAATCGTAAAATTGAGCTCCGGCATCTGCACGAAACGCTTTTTTATCATTGCTTCGGCTTTATTTCTGAAATAGGCGTCGTCGCCCTCTAAAAGATAAATGCTCTTTGCGCCCTCTTCATTTAAACTGTTTTTCAGATCGGTAAATTTCATTACTTAAATTTTAACATCTTCCGCCCTAAAAATCAAGTAAAATATCCGCCGTAAAACAAACGGCGGATATTCGTCATTTTAATTTTAATCAATAATCGTCATCTTCGTAATCATCATATTCGTCATCGTAATCTTCTTCGTCATCTTCGTCCTCATCGTCAGCATAGTCGTAATCGTCGTAACCGTCAGCGTGAGCACGGCGTCTTGTCAAAGCTAAAATAAGTATTAACAGCAACAGCAATGCGCCTGCTCCTATTGCAAGCCACATCCAGTTATCTTTGAAGAAATTACTTTTTTGCTCCGCTTCGCCTATGGAATGTTTGAAGCCGAGTTCAAAATAAGTCACGGCATTTTCGTCGATTTCGAAATTATCTCCGTCGGTAAGCACTGCTTTAACAAAGTATTCTTTGTTCTCTTCCAGATCGTCGGGGTGAACCTCTTCACTGCAAGTTTCGTCGGTGTAATATTTATAATTTACGATTTGTCCGAATTCGCCCTTATAGGTTTCGCTTGAATATTCGGGCAGTCTTCCGGAAGTTTTTGTCGCGGTGATTTTTGCTTTGTCGATATTCCAGACTGTTTCGCCTGCGCCCTCCTCTGCCCACTCGTAATGTTCGGTATCGAGCAAAGTGAATTGCGCTTTGTACTCGCCTGCCCCTGTTCCTTTTGAGGTTTCAAGTTTTAAAACCGCAGAATCGAAACTTTCGAAATCACTGCTTTTGACTATTATTCCAGTACCCGTGTACGAATACATGCCCGTAAACTTTGGCGCGCTTATCTTTGCTTTGACTATTATAAGCTTTGCCGTCATATCCGCAATCGGATCATACGCCGAATTTTCGTGCGTAAATTTAGCAGTAATTTCATACTCGCCGATTTCTTTCTCCCCGTCGAATTTTTCTCCTCCAAGAAAGTATTCGACGGTAAGCCACTCGGGCACTTCCCCCGTTACTGCAATAGTTTGATTTTTACTGTTATATTCGACAGTTTTGTCAACGAACGTAAAGTCGAGCACGAAATCGGCTTTTTCGACGGTGAGCGTATATTTTATTTCGAAACTCTGCTCGTAGTCGGCGTATGCGCCCTCGGCAGGCATAGTATAAACAACCGTAATTTCGTAGGAACCCGCATCTTTAATTTCGCTGACTTCGGCGCCGTTTTTCGTCACCTTTATTTCTGCCGTATAACTGCTTGTAACTTCCGCGCCGTCCTTATCTTTGACTTTGCCGACGGCGGAAAGAGTAAATTCTTCGCCGTTGTACGTCGCCGAAAGCTGATTTCCGTCGACGGTCACACCGTCGCCCGATACGGTCAGATCGTCTTTCAAATACAGCGTTTTATTTGTGATAATAAGTTTTGCCGTCTTTGAAGGTATCGCTTTATAATTTACAGCGTCGGCTACGTCTACGAAAACGAATTTGGCTTCGACTTCGTATCCGCTTTCGCTGAGGTCGGAAAATACGAACGGAGTCTCCTGTTCATTACCGTCGTAAACGTAAACCACTTTAACACCTGAGGGGACGTTTTCCGCAACGATACTGTGTTGACCGCCGTAAGTTTTAGTTGCGTCCGCAAAGGTTATTTTGTCCGCGTCGGGATAATCTGCCTGCTCTATGGTAAGCGTTGCGGTAAGGGTCGCCGTAACGGCGTTGTAGTTCGGGTTTTCGTGAGTAAAGCTTACCGTAACGGTATATTCTCCTGCGTTGACGGGAGCGGCAATGTCAGAATAACCGTCGCCGACGTAAAGATATTCTGCCGTAACGCCGTCTATCTCCTCCTGCCAGACGACTTCAAGTCCGTGAGAGTTGCCGTCATAAGCGACGGTGTCGCCGTCAAGAGTAGCTTTTATATCAAAGTCGCCCTTTGCGATTGTTACGCTGAACGCACTGCTTTCAACGTCACCGCATTTCAACTTCAAAGACTGATTGCCTGCGTCGAGAGTTCCGACGACTTCAAGCATATCATAATCAGTAAGGTCAACAGCGGTGCTCGGATTATAGTTCCATTTTACTTTGACCTGAGACAGCGCGTCTTTGATATCGTCCGCAGTAACGGGATAAGTGAAAGAAGTCGCAGAAAGTTTAACAAGCACGAAGCTGTCTATCTTAGACGCTTCTACCGAAGGAATCGAAAAGCTGTCGCCGACGTTGTTCGAACTGCTTATTGTCTCTTCGACGTAAATTTCGTTGGTTCCGTCCGCGGTAAGTTTTCCGTTGTTTGTGGTTATGGTAACCGTAAACTCGGATGAAATCAGAGTATGCGTCGTGTTGTCGTCGTAAGTCGCAACAACCGTCAGATAGTCGTTAAGCTCTTCCGCCGTGAAAACGTCGTAAATTTTAGAGCCCGACTTAACGCTTATCGACAAAGATTTAACGGTAGGCTGAACGTAAGTAATACTTATAGTGCCGTCGTACGTTTTCCATTTGTCAGTATCCGTTGGGGTAAAGACGTACGCGTAATTGTTTGTTCCGACAGTAGGCGTCTGCCCCTCTTTCCAGGTAAAAGTTCCTGCCGTTCCCGTGTTTGTCAGCGTCGGCAATCCTAACGCAGGATACCGCTTGTTTACGGGATCGTATTTCGGATTTACAATAGGTGTTCCTTTCCCTATTTCGAAATCGAAAGTGTATATTTTTGGCGTTACACCGTCGGCTTCGGTTGCGCCGTCGCTCCAAACGTAGCCCGATTTCAAGGAAACCGAAACCGTAGTTTTGCCTACGTCGACGGCGGTATTGCCCGAAATATTCATAACGTTAGAATCGAACCCCTCGGGAGTATAAGTTTTTGTTCCCCCGTCGTACGCAAATTCTGTAGTGTCTGCTGTGGGCGCTTTTACTTTGGAAGCGCTTTCCGAAGCGGTTAAATTCAAATGCAGACAAGGACGATATTTTAAACCGATATTACCACCGTATGAATAGTTTACGTCAAGAGTACTAATGGTACCGCAATCGTTTAAACTAGTCATGTAGGTTTCCATATAAAAAACTGTACTTATCACCCCTGTGCCATTGCGAAGCCAATAATCATTAGTGCCCGCTCTGATACTTGAATTAGGTCCTCTGTTCGACGGAATACCCCAAAGACTGTTTACTGCTCTGCCCAACAACAAAGACGGAGTACCTATCTCAGCAATACTTGGAAGCCATAGATAATCGTGCTGCCAGTCTGAATAGCCGATCTTATTATTAGTTGACTGTCCCGTAGAAGTATCTCCGCCGTAATTATCGTTAACAGCACTGTCAATATACCAACGATTGCTTCCTGCTTTACTGTTATTAGGTTCAGGTATCCCGTAAGCTTCATTCGGAGTTAAATAACACCCACTAGCTGAAGCCGTCGTAGACGCGTCTGCATTATATATATTCATATAATTTTCGTTACTTTGATAATCAAGAAATTTAGGTTGCAGAATATAATCGGTAAGACTTTTTTTGCCGATTATATCACTACTCAAAGTAAAAGCCGACCAACGGTTATTAACCCTGTCGTTTCTGCTGACCGTTGTAAGATTAGTACCGTCATTTGAAAATTTTGCTGAACCGTCGCTACTACTGTTATAGGCGTGTGTACCATTATCGCCGCCAGCATTCAACGCTTTAACTCTTATCTGACTTGACGAATACATATTAGAAGGATAGTCTACATTTGTTCCAGAAGTATATACATTCCACTGCATGCGTTCATCAGTGTTATCAGCAAGAATTAACGTAGCGGCAATATCTCCGCTATTTGCTTCAGTGACATAAGTTACCGCCCATTTTTGACCGCCGAATTCCAGAACTATATCGCCGAATTGCCCATAGTTTTTATAACCGCCAGAAATCGCCGCTGCAAGATCCTGATAGCTTGCTGTTGTCTGACCTAAAATTTTGCCGTAAAGCTTTTTTAAAACCGCTGCGTCAAAGACGGTTTCTTTATCGGCATAATCGGAGAAAGTTATTGAGCCAATACTTGTAGGCATTGCGCTTGTTTTATATGCTTTTGCTGATTTATTATTTTTAAGAGGCACGAAAAAAGCACAGAATACGAGTACTGTGCTAAACAAAAACACTATTAAAGACAGCCACAGCCTACGGCTACGGCTTACTAAAAAGTGTGTACCCCCCCCCCTGAAATTTTTCAATCTGAATATTTTTCTTGTGTTTTTCATAGGCCTTACCTGAAAAAAGTTATAATATCGCTATTATTTTTTTGTATTATCATTATAGAATAACTTTTATAATTTGTCAACACTTTTATTTTTAATAAAAAATTGAGACTGTTGCATATTTCAGCAACAGCCTGCATTTTTTTATTAATTCATTTGCCGACGCAAAATTTTGCGAAAACGGTGCTTATAATCTCCTCGTTGGCGGTTTCGCCCGTTATTTCGCCGAGCGAGTCCCACGCGTCTTTCAAATCTATAGACAGCAGGTCGAGCGTGCAGTTATCCGCGTTTTCCATTGCGGAATTCAAAGAATTTTCTGCCCGTATAAGCGCGGAATAATGGCGTTCCTCTATTACTAATACTTCACCGAGCGCCGTTCCTCCCAAAGATTTTTCGGAAAGGACGGTTTTAAGCTTTTCAAGATTAGAATGAGATTTCGCGGAAACAGCGATATCGTAGTTTCCACGGGGTTCGGTTATATCTGTTTTATTGAATACTCTAATAAGCTTTCCGCTGTAAGGAGGAATTTCCGCTTCGCCTCCGCCGTCGCTGACGGACAAAATTATATCGGCGGAAGAAATTATTTTTTTTGCGCGTTCGATGCCAATCGCTTCGACTTCGCCTGCCCTGCTTCTTATGCCTGCGGTATCGATAAGATTAAATTTTACGCCGTCGATTATAATTTCGCCCTCGACCGCGTCGCGCGTCGTTCCTGCCTCGGAAGACACTATCGCTTTATCATAACCCAACAGAGCGTTCAAAAGCGAGCTTTTGCCCGTATTCGGTTTGCCGAAAATTGCGACCGTTACCCCGTCTTTTATTTTCTTACCGCTCGAATACTGCGAAGAAAGTTTTTTCAGTTTATCCGAAATATTTTTTATATCTGTCTCAATATTCAAAGCCGAAGTTTCGTCCGCTTCGTCGGGATAATCTATATCCACCGCAATTTTTGCTAAAACGTCTGTAAGTTCGGACTGAACCGATTTGATTTCGCGCGTGAGCTTTTCGCCGTAAAGCATACTGCCTGCACGAAGAGACGCCGAGCTTTCGGCGTTTATCATATCTATCATACCCTCCGCCGAAGAAAGCGAAAGTTTACCGTTGATAAACGCGCGCTTGGTAAATTCACCCTTATCTGCCGACCTTGCGCCGAATTTTAAAGTTTGTCTGAATATGCTTCTCGTCAGCTCGACACCGCCGTGACAATGAAATTCTACTACGTCTTCGCCCGTAAACGATTTGGGAGCTTTGAAATATACGCACATTCCCAAATCGTAAAATCCTCCGCCGTCGATATTGCCGACGTACATCATATTGGGTTTGAAATTTTTAACTGCAGTTGCGCAAAGCGGAAAAAACATTTTTTCTGCGATTTCAAGTGCGCCGTCACCGCTCAATCTGACTATTGCAACTCCGCCCGTGCCGTGAGCCGTTGAAATGGCTGAAATGACCATATAACACCTTTTATTTTTTATATTTCGATTATAGCATTTAAAAAAGCCGTTTGCAACAAATCAGGCAGCCGATAAAGACTGCCTTTATTTTAAATATTATTTATCGAAATCTTCGAAAGGATCGCTTCCCGAATTTGCGCCCGTTCCGTCACTTTGTCCGTTTCCGCCGAATTCGTCAAACGGATCGCTTCCGCTTCCGCCGTTCGAGGGTGTGGGATTATTATAAGGGTTGCGGTTATAAGGATTCTGATTATAAGGGTTCTGATTGAAATTCTGCTGATACTGTTGATACTGCTGATATTGTCTTGCCTGTTCCGCACGGATAAAATCCCTGTAATTAACACCCTTGTTATTGCGGACGATAAAGAACAGAATTCCCATTATCGGGAAGAGAACGCTTGTAAGTGCAAACAGAACGTACCTGCGGCTTGCATAAGTCTGGAAAAAACATATGAGCAGAATTATCTGCATAATATTGAACACTAAATCGAGAATACTCAGAATATAAGTGCTCATATATCTGTATACCCACGCCGCCCACTGCAAATTATCGGGTACCGCACCGATATTCAGGGTATAGGTTTCGTATTCTCCGAAAAGCCAGTGAGTTTCCGTCACTTTTTCAAGATATTTATCGACAAGGCTTCCCGAAATCAAAGCAAAAATATACAAAAAGACCAAAACTGCCTCTGTTATGGCGGCAATAAGTCCTATCGTTTTTGTGTTGACGTTGTAAAACTTGTTTTTCTGCGCGCAGACGCCTATATAGTAAGTATTGAAAAACGGAATAAACGCCATCCATTTGTTCTTATAACCGTTACGAACAGCAATCGTATAAAGACCTATTGCTTCAAAAATGAAAACTATCGCGAAGCACAGACCGCCTATTAAAAGCTGTACCCACAGTTTGGTAGGCGCAAATATATCAGCCATTGAAGCGTATTCAAAAAAATCCATATTATTTTATTTTCCTTAAATTCCCTTATATTATATTATCTTTAAATGAGAATATTAAAACAGTTATGTGAAATTACTGTTAAAAAGATCTATTCCGTAATCAACGCTCTCCAAAGTAAGCCCTTTTGCCGGCATCGTTTTGCCGACCGAATTTCTGTCACCGTTCAGCAAAGAATTTTTTATATCTTCACCGTTCAGCCTGCCAGCAGAAAAATAAATCATTGTACCGGCAAGCGTTCTTACCATATTATACAAAAAGCCGTTGCCCGTAACGTAAATTTCAACGTCCGATTTATTTATTTTCACTTCAGTTTTATAGACTTTGCGAACGGTGGTAAGCACCTGCGAACCCGACGCACAATAGGCTTTGAAATCGTGTTCGCCTTCGAAAAATTTCGCCGAGAGTTCAAGCTTTTTCAAATCGATATTATACTTTATCTGAACGGAATTTCTGTCCTTTAAAGGATGCCTGCGTTCTGATAAATATATTCTGTAACAGTAAGTTTTCTGTTTCGCGCTCGACTGTGCGTCAAACCCTTCGGGCGCCTTGACAGACTGCAAAACGCTGATATCCTGAGGCAATCTGACGTTAAGTGCATCTGCGATTTTTTCGGCAGGAACAGAAGTTTCCGCATCGAAATGGCAAACCTGCGCTTTTGCGTGAACTCCGCTGTCCGTCCTTCCGCTCGCTATAAGGTTGCACTTACAGCCGAGCAAATCATACAAAGCCTCAGTAAGCTTCTGCTGAACGGTAACTGCATTTTTCTGTATCTGCCAACCGCCGTAATTTGTTCCGTCGTAAGAAATAAGCAAAGCGTATCTCATCAGCTCAACCTTATAAACTCGTAAATTTCGGGAAAAATACGGTCTGCATAGATATTCAGTAATACCACTCCCGTAATAAGAGAAGCGAACAGCAAGGTTATTATCAAATCGCGCCAGCTGAGTTTGAGTTTTTTATATTTGGTTCTGTTCTTCGAACCCGAATAACAGCGCGCGTCCATCGCGTCGCCGAGCTCTTCCGCGCGTCTGAACGCGCTAATCAGAAGGGGTATCAAAACAGGCACTATCGCCTTAATGCGTTTAAAAATATTTCCGCTTTCGAAATCTGCTCCCCTCGCTTTCTGCGCGGAAATAATCCTGTTGGTTTCGTCTATCAGCGTAGGAATAAACCTTAAAGCTATCGACATTATCAACGCGAGTTCGTGAACGGGGAAACGTATCCATTTGAGAGGCGTCAACAGACTTTCTATACCGTCGGTAAGTTCGACGGGCGTCGTAGTCAGCGTAAGCAAAGCCGAACCCATTACCAAAAAGAAAAGCCTGAACACGAAAAATACCGTAAAAATTATGGCTTCGCGGTAAATCTTTATTATTCCCCAGCTTGCAAGCAAATGCTCGCCGCCGTGAAAAAACAGATTTAAAATTGCGGTGAATATCAAAAGTACGATAATAGCTTTTATCGAACGCAGCACACTGCCGAGCGGAACCCTTGAAAAGATTATAGCAATGGATACTACGACAAAACATATAGCAAGCGAATAAAAGTTTTTTGCAAGGAACAGTGCGACAATGTACGCTATCAGGGCAAGAAGTTTTATTCTCGGATCAGATTTATGGACAAAAGATTTTACAGGATAATACTGCCCGAAAGTTACGTCGTTAAGCATTCTTACCTCCGTAAACTTCTAAAACTTTGTCCGTAAAATCTTTTACTGTGCAGTTGCAGTTTATGTTTATATCGAACCTTGAAAGTTCTTCGCATATCACGGAAGTCAACGGAACGTCAAGCCCCAACGCACGCATAGACGCGCCGCCCGAAAAGAGGTTTGACGGAGTATCGCACGCAACTGCTCTGCCGTCCGAAACAACCACTGCACGCGTGCAGTTTTCCGCAATTTCGTCCATATCGTGAGAAACAATTATGACCGTTCTGCACCATTCCTCGTGAAGCTTATGCAAAAGCGCGCATATCTCCTTTTTACCGAGAGGATCGAGCCCTGCGGCAGGTTCGTCTAAAATTAAAATTTTGGGACGTGTAACAATTACGCCAGCAATGGCAACTCTCCGCTTCTGTCCGCCGGATAAATCGAACGGCGATTTATCCTTGACTTCGTTATAGTCAAGCCCTACCATTTCGATACTGCTTCTGACCG
This sequence comes from uncultured Christensenella sp., assembly GCA_910583545.1. Lineage (GTDB taxonomy): Bacteria > Bacillota > Clostridia > Christensenellales > Borkfalkiaceae > Coproplasma. The sequence goes on from CAJTXM010000002.1 coordinate 176,143, forward strand.
CTTCTTCTATTTGTTCTTTTGATAAATCTTTTTTGAAATTTTTAAGTCCGAATTCGACGTCCGAAAACACGCTTTCGGCGAAAAGCTGATATTCTGGATACTGAAAAACCATTCCGACGTCTGCGCGAAGCGACTTGAAATCACATTTTTTCTGCGTAAGGTCGTAGCTGCCGATTGTTATCGACGGAGAAACGGGTTGAGGCTGTCCCTTTTTTACGCGCTTTTTACGGTACCTTTTTTCCGCCTGAGGTAATTTGATTAACGCGTTGAGATGCTGGATAAGCGTTGATTTTCCGCTGCCCGTATGACCTATGATACCGAAGAACTCGCCTTCGTCTATATGCAGGTCAATATCTTTCAAAGCTTTGGTTGCAAACGCAGATTTTCTCGAATAGGTAAAGGACAGATTTTTTATATCTATATCGAACTCGTGATCAGATTTTATCGCAGGATCTTCTGCCTTCGGAGAAGCCGCTCTGTCGATACCCTTACTTTTAAAATTTTCGGCAATGGACACGGCAAGCTCTTCCGCCCTCAAAACATTTTTCACGTTCATACCGTTTTCGTTTAATGTGTTGATAATCCCGGTAATACGGGGCAGGCATAAATTGTAAGCTTCTAATTTATCGCCGTTTTCGAAAATTTCTTCGGGCGTACCCGATAAAACGATTTCACCCCTGTTCATAACAACCGTTCTGTCGGCGAGAAGGGCTTCTTCCATAAAATGGGTAATTAAAATTACCGTCATACCCTCTTCTTGATTGAGACGTTTTACCACTTCGATAACTTCACGTCTGCCCTTAGGGTCGAGCATAGCGGTTGATTCGTCAAGCACTAAAATTTCAGGTTTCACAGCAAGAACGCCCGCAATTGCGATACGCTGTTTCTGTCCTCCGGAAAGACGCGAAGGCGTTGAAGTGCGGTATTTTTCCATACCTACCGCTTTTAACGCCCACTCGATCCTTCTGCCGATTTCCTCACGTTCGATACCTATATTTTCAGGGCCGAAAGCAACGTCGTCCTCGACTATGGAAGCAACCATCTGATTATCCGGATTCTGAAACACTATACCGACGTGTTTTCTTATTTCAAGAGAATTTTTACCCTCGGCAACGTTCATACCCAAAACTTCGATTTTTCCGCCGTCAGCTTCTAAAAGTCCGTTTATAAGGCGGGCAAGCGTAGATTTTCCGCTGCCGTTATGACCGATTACGGAAAGAAACTCACCCTTTCTGACCGTGAGATCGACGCCGTTCAACGCATAGATGTTTTCGGAGCCGGGGTAAGAGAATTTAACTTTTTCAAACTTAATTATATTTTCCTCAATTTCAGCCATATTGAAATTATAACATTAAAATTCATTTTTAACAACAAAATGCGGGCTTGTCTGTTGACTTTTTTTTTATTTTAACTTATAATTATATGAGTGCGGAAACGCATTTGATTTTAATATAATTATCGGAGGTTTTTTAATGAAAAAATTGACTATTGACGGTAATACCGCCGCTAGCCACGTTGCCTACGCTTTTTCCGAAGTTGCGGCAATTTATCCCATCACTCCCTCTTCTCCTATGGCAGAGGTTGCCGATGAATGGGCTACCGGAGGCAGGACCAATATGTGGGGTCAGCAAGTTAAGATTGCGGAAATGCAGTCGGAAGGCGGCGCTGCCGGCGCTGTTCACGGCTCGCTTTGCGCAGGCGCTCTGACAACCACTTATACGGCTTCGCAGGGACTTTTACTTATGATTCCGAATATGTATAAAATTTCCGGCGAGCTTATGCCTATGGTTATGCACGTTTCGGCGCGCGCACTTGCGGCTCACTCATTGAATATTTTCGGAGACCACGCCGACGTTATGGCTTGCCGTCAGACAGGTTTTGCAATGATTTGCGACGGTTCGGTTCAGGAAGTTATGGATCTTGCTTTGGTTGCGCACCTTTCTACGCTCAAAGCTAAAGTTCCCTTCATTAACTTCTTCGACGGTTTCAGAACTTCGCACGAAGTTGCTAAAATCGACGTATGGGACGAAACCGATAACTACGCCGAAATAAGAGCAATCTGTGAAGAAGTCGGGCTCAGCGCCGATATCGCTGATTTTAAATCCCGTTCTTTAAACCCCGAACATCCTATACAGAAAGGTACCGCACAGAACGGCGACACATACTTCCAGAACAGGGAAACCGCAAACAGCTACTATGAAGCTACTCCCGACATCGTACAGAAAATGATGGACGTAGTTTCTGCTAAGTGCGGAAGAAAGTATCACTTGTTTGACTACGTCGGCGCAAAAGACGCAGAACAGGTCATAGTTGCTATGGGTTCGGGTTGCGAAACTATAGAGGAATCTATCAATAAACTGAATAAATCGGGTAAAAAATACGGACTTGTCAAAGTACGTCTTTACAGACCTTTCGTTGCAAACGCATTTGTCAAAGCTCTGCCCAAAACCGCAAAAAAAATCGCGGTCCTCGACAGGACGAAAGAACCCGGCTCTCTCGGCGAACCTTTATACCTTGACGTATGCTCGGCTCTTTTGGAAAAAGGCGTAACGGACATAAAAGTAGTCGGCGGAAGATACGGCTTGGGTTCGAAAGAATTTACCCCTTCTATGGTGCTTGCCGTTTACAAGAACCTTGAAAAGGACAAGCCGAAGAATCACTTCACCATAGGTATCCACGAAGACGTAACGAATTCTTCGCTTAATTTCTCGGAAAAGTTCGACGCCGCTCCCGAAGGCTCTACAAGCTGTAAATTCTACGGCTTAGGTTCAGACGGTACCGTAGGCGCAAACAAGAACTCCATAAAGATAATCGGCGACCATACAGATAAACATGCTCAGGCTTACTTCTTCTATGATTCGAAAAAATCAGGCGGAATAACCGTTTCCCACCTCCGTTTCGGCGATTCGCCCATTCAGTCCGAGTATCTTATCGACTCTGCCGATTTTGTACAGTGCTCGAACCCTTCGTACGTTACACGTTACGATATGACAAGCGATATCAAGGAAGGCGGTACGTTTCTTATTAATACGAACGCAACGACAGTGGAAGCTCTTGAAGAGTTCCTTCCTGCCAACGTTAAAAAGGATATTGCGAAAAAACATATCAATCTTTATGTTATCGATGCAATAAGCATTGCAGCTGATTTAGGTTTAAGAGGAAGAACGAACACCATTTTACAGTCCGCTTTCTTCCGTGTAAATCCCCAGATTATGCCTTACGACAAAGCTATTGAATATATGAAATATATGGCTAAAAAATCGTTCGGCAGAAAGGGCGACGCCGTTGTTCAGATGAACTATAACGCCATTGATTCGGCGGCAGGCGACAACCTCATTAAAATCGACGTTCCTGCCTCCTGGGCAAAAGCTACGACAGGCGCAGAGATGGTCAAAGGCGCCGATAACGCTTATTATCAGGAAATAATCAAACCCATCCTCTACCTTGAAGGCGACAAACTTAAATCTTCGCAGTTCAATGCAGACGGACACGTTCCTACGGGCACGACAAAATACGAAAAACGCGGCGTTGCCGTCCTCGTACCCGAAATCATTCAGGATAAATGTATTCAGTGCGGAACATGTTCTTTCGTATGCCCTCACGCTTGCCTCAGACCTGCGATTATGGCGGAAGGAACGGCTAAGCCCGACACGCTCACATTAAAGCCTGCTATCGGTCTTGCAGGACTTGAATACAAAATGCAGGTTTCCCCCCTCGACTGTATGGGGTGCGGAGTCTGCGCTACGGTATGCCCCGTAAAAGACGGCGGAGCTATCAAGATGATACCTCTTGCGGAATCTCTTGAAAAGGGTGAAGATAAAAACTGGGAATTCGCCGTAGAGCTTCCCGAAGTTGACACTTCCAAATTCAAGAAAAACACCGTTAAAGGTTGTCAGTTTGCTACCCCCCTCTTCGAGTTCTCGGGCGCTTGCGCGGGTTGCGGCGAAACTCCTTACGTAAAGGTAATTACCCAGCTGTTCGGCGAAGATATGGTAATAGCAAACGCAACGGGCTGCTCGTCGATTTACGGCGGTTCCTCCCCTACTTGCCCCTACACCACCAATAAACAGGGCCGCGGTCCCGCCTGGGCTAACTCACTGTTTGAAGATAATGCAGAATTCGGCTACGGAATGAATCTTGCTTACACCGCAAGAAGAAATACCATAAAATCAAAAGTCGAAAAGCTTGCTGAGATATGGACGGGCGACGCAAAGAAACTTTGCACGGATTATATCAATTCATTCGATGACAGAGAAGCTTCCAAGAAAGCAAGCGCAGAACTTGTGAAAGGACTTGAAACCTGCGAAGGATGCGGTTGTGAAAGCGACGCGCTCGTAAAAGAAATACTTGCGGACAAAGACTGTCTTGCAAAGAAATCCATCTGGATATTCGGCGGAGACGGTTGGGCTTACGACATCGGTTACGGCGGTCTCGATCACGTTCTCGCTTCAGGCGAAGACGTCAACGTACTCGTACTCGACACCGAAGTGTATTCCAATACAGGCGGACAGGCTTCCAAATCTACAAATATCGGCGCGGTTGCAAAATTTGCTTCGGCAGGTAAGAGAGTAAAGAAAAAGGATTTAGGTATGATTGCCAAATCCTACGGCTATGTTTACGTAGCTCAGGTCGCTATGGGTTCTAACCCCGCACAGCTTTTAAAAGCTCTGACTGAGGCCGAGGCTTACCACGGTCCTTCGCTCATCATTGCATATGCTCCCTGCATCAACCACGGAATCAATATGACGAAGAGCCAGCTTGAAGAAAAAGCGGCTGTCGACTGCGGTTACTGGCAGCTTTACAGATACAATCCCGACGGAGAAAAGTTTACGCTTGACTCAAAAGAACCTACCGGCGATTATCAGGCGTTCCTTGCCGGCGAAACGAGATATGCATCACTTGTCAAAACTCAGGGTGCTGACGTTGCAAATGATCTTTTCAAGAAGACGGAAGAGTCGGCAAAAGAAAGATTTGAAACTTACAAAAAGCTTTCCGAAAACTAATAATTAAAAATTATAAGGCGAATTCCTTAAAGGAATTCGCCTTATTTCTTGTTAATATTTATAACCATACAGCCCAGTCACCGTAATCAAATGTTCCCCCTCCGTGATGCAGCTTTCCTTGTGCTTTCAGTTCACGGAAAGCATCTCTCATTCTAACTGCAATTTCGGGTTGTATATCAAGCGAATGATGAGCGGGAAATAACCGTTTTGACGGTAACGCCGCTATCGTTTCAAGAGAATTAAGATAAGCAGCCGGGTCAGTCGTCGGATAATATGCAAATAAAGTATCTTTGTAAATCAAGTCGCCTGTAAATATGTAACCTCGTTCTTGCTCCCAAAAACAAAGGTGTCCGGGCGAATGTCCTGCGGTATGCAGGACTTTGATTTTTCTATTGCCGATGTCAATTATCTCGCCTCCGCTTAACACCTTTGTAGGCGTTCCTTGAAATATTTCATAATTATTTACGTCAAAGCCTTCGGGCAAATCGCAACGGTCTATTACCATATCGCGTACGGTTTGAATGGAAAGCGGAAATTTGCCGTTCAACCAATCCAACTCGGCTTTGTGCGCATAGAAATCGGGAAAATATT
>CAJTXM010000003.1 GCA_910583545.1 uncultured Christensenella sp.
TTAACTTCCTCCCTCGTTTCATCCTTTCTTTATTACTTTGCAGTTGTCAGGCTTTAAGCCGTGCACATTGCTTGCAGTAAGTGCGGGCGACGTGCTGTTATTCCGCTTTAGCTCAGTCGGTAGAGCATGCGGCTGTTAACCGCAGTGTCGTTGGTTCAAGTCCAACAAGCGGAGCCATTCCGGTGGCGATAGCAACGAGGATCCACCTGTTCTCATTCCGAACACAGAAGTTAAGCTCGTTTACGCCGAAAGTAGTTGGGTATAATGCCCCGCAAGGATAGGTAGTTGCCGGATTTCAACAAAAATAGAGAGTACATTTGTACTCTCTGTTTTTGTTTATGTCAGTATTTCTCTTGCGGGGCGCCCCGTAAGGACGAGGACGGGATTTCTCAGAACACGCCTTGATTTGGCGTGTTATGCCGTCCGAGATGAGCAAACGCCTATGCCTGCGTTTGCGTTGACCGAGTTCGCCGTTGTCCATACGGCGAATGAGAAGGTAGTTGCCGGATTTCAACAAAAACAGAGAGTGCAAAAGTACTCTCTGTTTTTGTTTATGTCAGTAATTCCATTTCGGGGAGTTTCATTAAAACAGTGTTTGTTTTGCTCGGTTCTTTTTAATTTTGTTACAATTTATAAGTTTTTGACGGCTTTTTTGATATTTTCCATCAGGTGAACAGTTATTAAAACATTCTGTAAAATCAATGATTTTAGTTGCCAAAATGCAAAAAAAAGCGTATAATTTGATATATGGATAACTGGGTTTTAAAAGGAGTACGCAATCTTGTAAACGAGCCTGTCGAGGCGATTGAAATTACGCCGACGCAGGTCAAAGTCAAGGTTACGCACGTTCTCGTTTCCAACTTTGACGCGCTCATCTTCAACGGCGACATCGCGGCGCAGTTCCCGAAAACTATAGGAAGGTTCGCGGTGGGCATCGTCACGGAGGTCGGCGAACAGTGTTACGGCGTTAAAAAGGGCGACAGAGTTTACCTCGAATCGGCGGTTTCCTGCGGTGAATGTTTAAGTTGCAAGAGCGGTAAAAAGGATGATTGCAACGACATTAAGCTTGCCGGCAGGGATTTTGACGGATTTTTGAGGGATTTCGTCGTGTGCGAATACACGCGCGTTTCGCCTCTGCCCGATTCCGTCGATAATTTGCAGGCTTTGTGCATAGAATACGTCGGCATTGCCGAAAATATCTATGATAAGCTCAACCTTTCGCAGGGACAGCGCGTTGCCGTCATCGGCGGAGATACGCTCGGAAACATAATCGCGCAGGTACTGCAATACCACAAAATAATTCCTATCGTGATAGACAATACGCAGAGCAATCTTGACAAAGCGCGCACTAACGGAATTTATTACGCCTATTCTGCGGACGACGAAGTCGTATCCAACGTAATGGAGGCGACGAACGGAAATCTTTGCGATGCGGCGATATATTCGGCGAGTTCGCGTCTTCCCGCTTCCCTTGCGTCGAGGATAGTCGGCAAGCAGAAATCAATCGTTTTAAGCGGTTTCACTTCGCTTCACAGCGCGATAGATTTAAGGGACGTACTCGAAAAAGATCTGCACGTTTTCGGTGTTACGAACGCCGCGAACTATACCGATTCGGTCATAAATATGCTTGTGCACGGCGCGGTCAATATCGACAGTTTCGATAAGGAAATCGTCAATCAGTTCGACCCCGTCAAAATTCTCACCGATCTGAGCGAGAGAATAAGCGCGTCCAACAAGAGCAATTTAACCGTTTTGAAATTAATGTTTTAAAGCTCGCGGATTTACTGACGTTCGTTCGAGCGATAGCGACGCTTTGCGCACCTTATTGTAAAAAGTTTCAGGTAATAAGGCGCAAAGGCGAAAGTATTCGCATCAAGGGGCGTGCGGCGCAGGGAAACCCTGCTTACGCCATATTAATTTTATATTTAAGTTTGATTTGCGGTAAGTTTTTCTATTGCTAACGCAATTAAGATACGTCGGTCAAGCATTTGGCTTGCTTGTACATAGTGCGCAATTTATTTTCTTTGAATTTTTTATATTTAATACTGATTGCGGCTGAAATCGCCGCAATTATTTTTTTATGCTGGTGGCTTCCGTCCGCCCTTCCGCTTGCGGTCGGATTTATTGCGGTGTGGCTATCGGATATTTTCGCGGCGGTCGCAGTTTATTCGAGGGGAAACTCTCCGGAAATAAACTGTTCGCTCATTTTACTGATAATCGCTCTTCCGCTCGTCGGGGCGATGGGCTATCTTTTGTCGGCTTTCAAAAAACAGAGAAGAGGACTGCTCAAAGTCAAAGGCGCGGTGCGCTCGGACGGCTTCGGCGGAATTTGCGGTGCGCTGTGCGGAACGTGCAGCTGCGGATACGATAAGGCGGAATATTTCAAAAACGGAGAAGAATTTTTTTCGCTTTTGTTCAAAGAGATAGAAAAGGCGGAAAAGTCGGTCTGCCTCGAATATTTTATCGTCGGAAGAGGTCAGATGTTCAACCGCCTGATTTCGGCAATACGCGTTGCCAGAAAAAACGGAGCGGAAGTAAAATTCATAATCGACGGTATCGGTTCGGCGTTCAAGACGGGCAGAAAAGAGATCAGGCTGCTGCGCTCGGCAGGGGTGGAGGTCAAGCTCTTTCACCGCCTCAAACCTCTGTTTTATACGGGTCTGAACAACCGCGACCACAGAAAAATCGCCGTCATAGACGACAGGGTGGTGTTCACGGGCGGATACAATATCGGCGACGAATACGCAAACGTCGAAAGCCGTTTCGGGTACTGGAAGGACGCGGGCGTGGCTCTGTACGGCGGAGTTGCCGTGCTGTTCAAAGGAATGTTCCTCTCGGTGTGGAACAGGGGATATGAAACTGAAATTCCCGAAGGCGGAAAATACGTCTGCCAACCCTACTACGACAGTCCTCCGTCGGTTTCGGGCGTGGCTGAAAATCTGTTCACTACGGCGATAAGTTCGGCAAGGGAGCGCGTACACGTCTTTACGCCGTATCTGTGCGCAGGCGAAAGGATAAATTCGGCGCTGACGCTCGCGGCTATGCGCGGAGTCGACGTAAGGATAATAATTCCGCATATTCCCGACAAAAAATACGCTTTCGAACTCACCAAATCATACGCCGCTGAACTGATAGAGGCAGGCGTCAAGGTTTACGAATACACCCCCGGATTTATGCACGCAAAGTGCCTGATCTGCGACGGGGAGGCGTTTATAGGAACGCATAATTTCGATTTCCGTTCGCTGAGACTCAATTATGAATGCGGAGTTATCTTAAACGGTGAAATCTGCGAAACGGCGGACAAAGATTTCTGGAACTGCGCCCGTCTTTCAAGTCCTTTCATCGTAAAACCCGCTTCGAGGACAAGACGCGTTTACAGGTTTTTTCTCAGGCTGTTCGCTCCGTTATTTTAGTTTATCCGTTGACAAAAATTTCCTGCTAATATATAATAACGGTATGAAAATTCTAATTGCGTCCGATTTGCACGGCTCGGCTGAATACTGCCGTCAGTTAATTGAAGCATTCAAAAGAGAGAACGCCGACAAACTTCTGCTTTTAGGCGATATACTGTACCACGGTCCGAGAAACGATCTGCCGGAGGAATATTCGCCCAAGTCTGTTTTAAATCAGCTTGAAACCGTCAAAGATAAAATTATCTGCGTACAGGGCAACTGCGACGCGGATATCGATACCCGTCTTTTGCCTTTCCCTGTTCTGCCGTCCTTCGGTGCGGTTTTTTCGGACGGGATAGAAATCTATTTCGCGCACGGGCATAACGCCGCGCCTCCTTTAAAAAAGGGCGACGTCTATTTAACAGGACACACTCACGTTCCCGTGAACGAGATGACGGACGGATATTACCACCTCAACCCCGGTTCGGTTTCACTGCCGAAAGAGGGCTCGGTACACGGTTACTTAGTTTACGAAAACCGCAGATTTATCTTCAAAAATCTTGACGGTACGGCTTACGACGAACTTGAAATAAAAGAAGAGGACGAGCCTTTAAGTGAAAGCGCTCCCGTCGTAAAACCTATGCCTGCGCCCGTCAGACGTCCGCAAATAGTACGAAGAAAAATAATCGTCAGAAGAAAATGATTTATCTCTAAAAATTATGAAAAAGAAATTTAAAGTTTTATTTGCTGCTGTTTATTCCGTTATTATGATAATTGCCTTTTGTTTTTTATTCAGTAATAAAGAGTTACTGAAAACGATAGGAAGCTATTTAGGTTTAGCAGGTTCGGCTTTGATGTTTATTTTTTATTTAACTTTGTATATTGTTGAAAAAAGAAATAAAAAACGGTTAAATAACGAAACTGAACAGGATAAGACTGATAATAATGATTATTAATACATAAAAAACTCCGTCGGGAAAAATCCCGACGGAGTTTTTTCTTCGATTATTCGCAGATAAGCTTGTTGAAAATCAACGTCCAGATAGCGTCGAGCCAGCCGATTACCACGCCGAAAATCGTTACAACGAGGCTGATAACAAGTCTGAGAGCTCCGCCCTTTTTAAGGAACGCAGACCATCTTACCAATACTTCCGTAATCCAGTTTACAAAAGGAATTAAAAGTAAAAGTACCTGAACAAGCTTGTTTTGCTTATGAAACCATTTATCCATCTTCAAACACTCCTTGTTTTTATTGATTATATTATATCACTTTCAATAGATTTGTCAACAAAATGCGACAGAAAATATAAACGAGCGGAACACACTTACAGTGTGTTCCGTTACCGTTTTTATGCAAGAATAAGATGTCCTTTAACTGCCAGATAGATAAGATCGATAAGGCAAAGGAACCAGCCCCAGCCGAGCACAAGGAACAGAATGAATACGACCACGTGAACCGCACTCATCGTTCTGAGCATAACAGAAAGCCTTACAAGAAGCTCTACTATCCATCCGACGAAAGGAATGATAAGCAAAATTACCTGCAAAAGCCTATCCTGACTGTTAAACCATTTATCAAAGTTCATACCGCCCTCCTTGAAAATAATTTTTTCTCTCTCCTATTATATTAGCAACTTTACTTAGATATGTCAATCTGTTTCAAATTTTTTAAGTCCGGGGCGAAGAATAAATTTTTTTATCGGCTGTAAAATCAATTGACTTAAAGATTTTATTCGTATATAATTAACAAGTACGAAAAGACTAATAGCGAGGTGAACATATATGAAGCCCGAAATACATCCCGATTATCACGAAGTTACGGTTGTATGCGCTTGCGGAGCTACGTTCAAGACCGGAACGACTAAAAAAGTTGAAACGATGAAAGTTGATATCTGCAACAAGTGCCACCCTTTCTTCACCGGTAAGCAAAAGCTTGTGGATACAGGCGGCCGTGTAGACAAGTTCAAGAAAAGATACAATATCTAAGAAATGCTGGCTCCAAATCTTTTGGAGCCACATATACTAAATAGGTAATTATGTCTGAGAAAAAGCGTAAGAAAAACTGCACGTATGTCGGCGGACAGGCGGTGCTCGAAGGCGTTATGATGATGGGTAAAACCTCAATGGCGACTGCGGTGCGCGATCCCGACGGCGAGATCCAGATAGAGGCCAAGCGAATAAAGAAGGGGCCTCATCTTTCGCGTGCAACCAAAATCCCGTTCGTGCGCGGTACGGTAAACCTCGTGCTGTCGCTTGTAAGGGGCACGGGAACGCTTATGCGCTCAGCGGCTGTTTACGGCGAGGACGGTGAAGAGGCGGGAAGAATACAGAAATGGTTTGCCGAAAAGTTCAAAGTCAACGTTATGGATATAATTTCTATTATCTCCGTAATATTAGGCGTGGTTCTGGCTATCGGAATATTTATCTTCCTTCCGCAGTTTTTAGTCGGGCTTTTGGGCAAGGTGTCGCCCATTAACGAAACCCACTGGGCTTATTACGTTTTGTTGGGCGTATTGAAACTTATAATATTCATAGGTTATCTATCGCTTATATTGTTGATGAAAGATATCCGCAGGCTGTATATGTACCACGGCGCGGAACACAAGACCATCAACGCTTTCGAGTGCGGAGTGGAATTGACTCCCGAAAAGGTGAAAGAATGTTCGCGTATTCACGACAGATGCGGAACGTCGTTCCTGTTCATAGTCCTGTTCATCAACATCGTAGTAATCTCTGCTGTAAACTGGGCGTTCTTTACCTACGTCGCTCCCGACGTCACCAACAGAGTGGCAAGGTTCTTCATCAAGTTCGTAATAGAGCTTGTTTTGCTTCCGCTCATTGCCGGAATATCCTACGAGGTTTTGAAATTCCTTGCTAAGTTCGACAATAAATTCGTGAACTTTTTCAAGGCCCCCGGCAAGCTGTTGCAGAAAACTCTGACTACCAGAGAGCCGGACGAGGAAATGATTTCGGTTGCGATAGAGGCGTTCAAAAAAGTTCTTGAAATGGACGCGGACGCAACCGTCCCCGAAACCGAGTTTGTCACAAGCGGAATACTTTCAAAGATGCTGACGGCAACGAAGGAGAAGTTCAGACGGGAACAGATAGACGAAAGCGACGCCGAATGGATATATTCTATAGCGCTCGGTGTCAAGCGCGAAAATCTTAAAAACGAGCGGATAATAACTTCCTACGAAAGTAAAAAGATAAATAAAATAGTCACCGAAAGACTGACGGGAAGACCGCTTTGGTATATAATAGGCGACACCGAATTCAACGGCTGTAAAATCAAAGTCGACGAAAGGGCGCTTATTCCCCGTCCCGAAACCGAGATACTTGCCGACTATGCGGTTAAGTCTATAGAAGAGGGCGACAAGGTTTTAGACCTCTGCACGGGTTCGGGCTGTATCGCGGTATCAATTGCCAAGAACTGTCTGCCTAAGCGCGTATCGGTCACGGCGTCGGATCTCTCGGACGCGGCGATTATGCTTGCAAAGGAAAACGCAAGGTACAACAGCGTTTCCATTGACTTCGTCCAGAGCGATTTGTTCACTAACGTTCACGGCAGATATAATCTTATCGTCTGCAATCCTCCGTATATAAAGAGTTCGGATATTCCCAACCTCCAGCGCGAAGTCAAAAATTTCGAACCGAAGATAGCTTTGGACGGGGGCGACGACGGGCTCGATTTTTACAGGCGCATATCAAAGAGCATAAGAAGTTATCTTGCAAAGGACGGTATTCTGCTTCTCGAATGCGGTGAAGGTCAGGCTGAAGAAATTTTAAAACTCTTCGAAAAGCGCGATTACGCGATGGTAATGAAAGATTTGAGCGGTGTTGACAGATTTATTAAGATTGCATTTTAGTGAAGTTTTGTAAATTTGGTTAAAAGTAAAAATTTGCGTCGGTAATCGGCGCAAATTTGTTTATAGGTTTTTATGGAAAAATTTTTGATTAAGCTTCAGGATATTTACGAACGCTATAAAGAGCTTTCGGCGAAACTCAGCGACGCGGACGTTATCGCCGATACCGCGCTGTGGACAAAGACCGCCAAAGAACAGGCGGAAATAACCGAAGTTTCTCAGCTCTACGAAGAGTATCTTTCGGTTATGAACAGGCTTAAACAAGCCGACGCAGGAATAAGGGAGGAGAGCGATCCCGAAATGCGTGAGCTGTTTTTATCCGAAATAGAGGAGTGTTCCGCTTCGGCCGAAAAGCTCAAAGAAGAATTGAAAATTGCGCTTCTGCCCAAGGACAAAAACGACGACAGGAACTGTATCGTCGAAATAAGGGGAGGAGCAGGCGGTGACGAAGCCGCTCTTTTCGCGTACGAGCTTTACAGAATGTATTTAAACTACTGCGAAAGGCACCGACTCAAAGTAGAACTCGTCGACATAAACGAAACCGAACTCGGCGGTATTAAGGAAGTAGTGTTCAACGTAAACGGAAAAGACGCCTATAAACAGCTCAAATTCGAGAGCGGCGTTCACCGCGTTCAGCGTGTTCCCGAAACCGAATCGCAGGGCAGAATACACACGTCCACCGCTACGGTCGCCGTGCTTCCCGAAGCCGAGGACGTAGAAGTGGAGATAAAGGACGAAGACATCCGTATCGACGTATACCGCTCGTCCGGCGCAGGCGGTCAGAAGGTCAATAAGACCGAGACGGCTATAAGAATTACGCATTTCCCGACGGGGCTTGTCGTCACCTGTCAGGACGAGAGGAGCCAGCTTAAAAACAAGGACAAGGCTTTCAAAGTGCTTCGCTCGCGCCTCTATGACTATTACAGCACGCAGAACCGCGCAAATTACGACGAGCACAGAAAAAGTCTTGTCGGACGCGGTGACAGAAGCGAACGCATCCGCACCTATAACTTTCCGCAGGGCAGAGTAACCGACCACAGAATCGGATTGTCGCTGTATTCGCTCGACACATTCATAATGGGCGATATCGGGGAAATGACAGAGGCGTTGACTGTTGCAGAGAGGGAGGCTCAGCTCGCAGGCGAAGAGTAGTTTCGCTTCCGATAAGCTTCGTTCTACTGCGTCAATACGGATAACGCCTAAGTCGTTTACGTCTATGTAAACTCCTGTCGGCATCATCGGCATTTCCTTGTATAACCAGCTTCTCGTAAGCGAAGATTTGTTTTACGTCCGATAAGCTTTGTATTTCAACAAAAAATAAAATTATTGACTATATGACTTTTAAAGAAAGAATAAAGAATTTTTTTACGCCGATAGATTTAAGGCAGGGAAAAGAGTGGAAGGTACTGCTTAAATTTTCCCTGCCTGTTATCGTGTCGTATCTTTTACAGCAGGTCTATACGATAAGCGACGCGATAATATGCGGACAGACTCTTTCCGCGGACGAGGTTGCGGGCGTAAACGACGTTTCGTCGCTCATTTTCGTATTTTTACAGTTCGCTTTCGGCTGTACGGCTGGCTTTACCGTAATTATTTCCGACCGAATAGGCAATTCCGACAGCGACGGTATACGCCGTTCTTTTGCCGTGCAGATAATTCTTTGCGCGGTGATTACCGTAGTTCTGACCGCCGTCTCTATGCTCAGTTTAAAACCGCTTTTGAAGTGGATAAACGTCACGCCCGAAAACGAGGCGGTCTACACCTCGGCGTACACCTACTGTATGATAATCTTTGCAGGTATTTTCGCGCAGATGTTTTATAATTTCATCTGTTCGGTTCTGCGCAGCGTAGGCGATTCGGTAACTCCGCTTGTCTTTCTTTTTATTTCCACCGTAGTAAATATCGCGCTCGATATTCTGTTTATCTCAGTATTTAACTGGGGCGTAGTCGGCGCGGCGTCCGCGACGGTTATCGCGCAGGCTTTGAGTACGTTTGCGTGTTTTATATATACCTTTGTAAAGTTCAGACAGCTTAGACTTAAACGCTCCGACTTCAGGGCGGAAGCAGGCGAATACCTCAACCATATAAAACAGGGCGTGCCTCTCGGACTGCAATTTTCGGTGCTTGCGATAGGTCTTATCGTCTTGCAGGGCGAAGTCGTGCGCTTCGACCTGACTCCCGAAGGCGCAATGGTTGCGGGCAACCCTGCGCAGAACGGCTACGGCGCGGCGTGCAAACTCGGCAATTTTTTAATGTCGCCGATGAACGCGTTCGGCACCGCTCTGGTAAGCTTCAACGCCCAGAACTTCGGCGCGCGCGAATATTCGAGAATAAAGCGCGGAACCGTGCAGGCAACGTTTATGATATTTATTTTCTATGCGGTACTTGCCGGCACGGGGCTGTTGCTGACGATAAACGGGGCGTATTTAAAGCTGTTTTTAAGCGCGGACAAAATTACTCCGCAGTCGATGAAATTCGGTAACGGTTATCTCTACGTCGCGCTTTCGCTGTATTTCATATTGGGTATTTTGTTTGTGTGGCGTTCGGCGGTGCAGGGGATAGAAAAATCATTTTTCACGCTTCTTGCCGGTACGGCGGAGTTGATAGCAAGAATTTCAGTCTGCTTTCTGCTTCCGCGCGCAATCAACGGCGGAGCGATAAACTGCGAAGCTTCGTTTTTATCGTATGTGGCGCTGTGTTTTGCCGATCCCGCCGCGTGGCTCGGTTCGGTGCTTGCGCTGACTTATCCTTTCGTTAAATATATCTGTCTTAAAAAATACAAAAATACGGACGGCTGACCGTCCGTATTTTCATTTTACTTTGATTCGTCTGTCTACTTTGAAATTGACTTTATCCGTTGAGTGCGCTACGAGGAAGGTATTGATTTTTACTTCGTCGGGGTAGGGGATGCCCTGCAATTTTTCATACGCTTCGTCAAGTTTTGTTTCGTCGCCGTCCATAGCAAGGGTCGTGTGGAAAATAAATTCTTTATCCAGCTTGTCGGGTTTTACTGCGTAGCTCTTTCCTATTTCGTCAAGCTCTTCGTGAAGATATTTCAGCCGTTCGTGCTGTTCGGTTTTCAGCCAGATTATCCCCTCGCGTCTTTCCATATCCGTGATTTTCACAGTGAAGGGCTTTTCGGCTTTCAACAGCTCTATAATATCTTTAATGCAGTGCTTTGCAATTTCCTCTTCGGTATCGAATACGATTTTCAGCGAAATATGCTGGGGGAAATTGAAAACGGTTTTGTCAAGTCCGAGTTCGTCGCTGAGAGCAATAATTTTTTCCCGAAATTCCGTAAAACGGGGACTTATATCACAGCCTATCCAAATATACATAACCGCCTCTGTAAATTTTTTTATTTATTATATAATAAAAGCGGCTGAAATGCAACAACTTGACGCGGTATTTAAACGATAAGGTTTATTGACAAAATTTTTATTATATTATATAATGCTGAATATGAAAAACAATCAGTCATCGGAAGATTATCTGGAATGTATTCTGCTTCTGTCGCGTGAAAATAAAGACGTGCACAGGGTCGACGTTGCGCGCCGTATAGGCGTTTCACAGCCTGCCGTACAGAAGGCAGTAAAAATTTTGCAGGCATCGGACTTCGTGGAATTTGACGGAATGCACATTTACCTCACGCAGAAGGGCGAAAAATACGCCTCCGAAATTTACGGCAGGCACTGCATTTTAAAAGAATTTCTGCAAAAAATCGGTGTAAACGCTTCCGACGCCGAGGCGGACGCCTGCAAGATGGAGCATATTATTTCAAAGTCATCGTTTGAAGCAATAAAAAAATTTTTGGATAAATAGTCGGGGAAAATTATGAAATTCAAAAAACTGTTTTTAATTATTTTTTCGCTGTGTATATCTCTCTCGCTCGCCTGCGGTTTCGCCGCCTGCGGAGGCGAAGAGGATACGGGGATACCCGTTGCGAGCGTCGGATTCAACAAAAACGTTTTAGAGCTCGAAGTCGGTGAAACTTACAAGCTGAACGCAACAGTTCTTCCGAGCAACGCGACGGATAAAACGCTGATATGGTCGTCGTCCGATTCTGACGTCGCTTCCGTTTCCGACGGGCTTATTACGGCAAAGAAAGAGGGCGAAGCCGAAATTACGGCAAAGTCGGGCAACAAGCAGGCGGTCTGCACCGTTACCGTCACGCCCGAAACCGCCGTTACCGTTCCCGTAACAAGCGTTACTTTAAATCAGAGCGTTTATACGCTCGCCATAGGCGCAAGCTATACGCTTATACCCACAGTCCTGCCTGCCAACGCGACGGACAGACAGGTTAAATGGTCGTCTTCCAACGAAAAGACTGTGACCGTTTCCGACAGGGGCGTAATACAGGCGATTGCCGAGGGGACTTCCACAATAAAAGCCGAGGCAGGCGGTAAAAGCGCGACCTGCGCCGTCACCGTTGAAAAGACGATAGTTGCCGTAACGGAAGTTACGCTTGACAGAACTTCTCTTTCATTGAAGGTAAACGAAACTTTCACTCTGAGCGCGACCGTCGCACCCGAAAACGCAACCGACAAAGCGGTAAAATGGACGACTTCGAATTCTGGCGTAGTCAGGGTTTCAAACGGAACCGTAACCGCAGTCGGCGAGGGTACGGCAAAGATAACCGCGGCGGCGGGCGGTAAGAGCGCAAGCTGTACGGTTACAGTCGAAAAGGAAGAAACAGAGATTATCCCCGTTGAGAGCGTCACTCTCAACAGAAACAGCCTCGAACTCGGATTAAACGAAGCTTTCACTCTGAGCGCGACCGTCACGCCCGAAAACGCAACCGACAAAGCGGTAAAATGGACGACCTCGGATTCGGACGTAGTCAGGGTTTCAAACGGAACCGTAACGGCAGTCGGCGAGGGCACGGCGAAGATAACCGCGGCGGCAGGCGGTAAGAGCGCGAGCTGTACCGTCATCGTAAAGAACGCAGAACCCGAATTTATTCCCGTTGAGAGCGTCACGCTCAACAGGGAAAGTCTTGAACTTAAAGTAGACGAAACGTTTACGCTTACGGCTCTTATCGCGCCTTCGGATGCGACAGAAACCGAAATAACATGGAATTCGGACAATACCTCCGTTGCAACCGTTGCCGACGGTATAGTTACCGCAGTCGGCGTGGGTACGGCGAATATAACCGCAACGGCAGGCGGCGTTACGGCGGTTTGCGAAATCGGCGTAATCGCAAAAGACGAACCCGTTATTCCGCCCGATCCCGACGTTCCCATCGAGGACGACATTATAACTTACGCCCATTCGGGCGAAGAGTGCGCGGCTTTTGAATGGAAAGACGCCGACGCGAATAAAGCGAAAGCCGAATACAAGCTTTCATCGTCGAACTCTTATATTCCGGTTGATAAAGAGCTTATCAGGCAGATTTCCGCGGATACTGCGCGCGTCGATATCTTAGGACTGAAAGGCGGAGCGAAGTACGATTTCAGAATAACTACGGGCGGGGGCAAAATAAAAATCATAACGGGCGTTGAAATTTCTTCTCACGACCGCTCTGGCTATGCACATTACAACTATACCGGCGGAGTGGGCGCGTATAACGACGACGGCACGCTGAAATCGGACGCAACGGTGATTTACGTTACCGAAGAAAACAAAAACAACGTCGACGGCAGCGGAAAAAGCATTGCCGAATATTTGGCTTCGGCGCGCGGCAACAAAAAACCGATTGTCGTAAGAATCATCGGCACCGTCGGCGCCGCGACCTGGAAAGAAGGTAATGTCACTTACACCAAAACTTCAGGCAACACCGACAGTGAAGGCAACCTTCTGCCCGAAGCGATCGTCGGCGCTAACGGCAAGGCGCTTGATCAAAAGAACTGGACGCAGGCGGAGCTTGTAGCGGGCGGATACAACGTGCTTGACACAAGCAGGTTTGCCGAGCTCAGAGGGCTGAGCAGTACGGTAAAATGGGATTCGTCCAAGCAAGAATTCGACAGCTGTTGGAACGACTGCCAGATCAGGGAAGTAAAGAATATAACCGTAGAGGGTGTGGGCGAGGACGCGGAAATTTTCCAGTGGGGAATGACGTTCAAAAACTGTAATTCCGTAGAAGTCCGCAACATAAGATTTTACGACTATACCGAAGACGCGTGTTCTATCGAGGGAAGTGAAAACTCAACTACGCTTTCTGGTTTCAAACACAAAAACTTCTGGATACACCATAACACGTTCGATATCGGCGTAAACTACTGGGACGTGTGCAAAGAACAGGACAAACACGACGGCGACGGCTCTACAGACTTCAAATATCTCTCGCATATAACCGTTTCGTACAACCGCTATAACGGCACGCACAAGACAGGACTTGTCGGCGGAAGCGATTCGGCGCGTCAGGCTTGCTTTACTTTCCACCACAACTACTACAACGGCTGTGACCAGCGTATGCCTCTCGGCAGGCAGGCGAATATGCATATGTACAACAATTACTATGCAGGTTCGGGACTGTACAGCATATCGCTCAGGGCAGGCGCGTATGCGTTCATCGAAAACTGCGTGTTTACAAGCGGTAAGAGCACGACGAGACCTATCGAGCTTGTCAAGGGAAGCTATGGCGTGCCTTCCGCAAAAGTCATAAACTGCGACATAGACGAAAAGAAAATTTCCAACGCAATCAGCGGAGTGAAAAATCTCTACGTTGGCAGTGACAGGACGGCTGTCGTCGAGGGCGGTAACCTCTACGGACTCAATTTCGAACAGGATAAAGATTTTTATACCGTTTCCGATATGCTCGCCACGTCCGAGGTCAAAAAAGTAATTCCCGAGGTTGCCGGCGTTATGCACAGAAATTCGAATATCGACCTCGGCGGAACGGTCGACCCCGAGCCTCCCGTACCCGATCCCGATCCTGAGCCCGACCCTCCCGTCGAGCCGACTGCTAAAACGGTGACTATGAACGTTGCAGAAGCTGTAAACGAAAACATACTTGCAGTAAACACTACGGCGCATAATATTGATAACGTAACTCTTGCAGAAGGTATAGTGCTGAACACCACGGGCAATAAAACCAAGGTGACGGAGCATAATAACGAAATAGAGGGTAAATTGTTTACCCACAGAGTTGTATTAAAGGGCAAAGGCAATTATTTTAAGTTGTCCGTAACGGGCGCTTGCACTGTCAGAGTTTACGTCGCGAACGGCAGTTCAACCGACACGAAAAGCCGTAATATAGGTATTTACAAAGATGCGGAGGCAACGACGTTGGCGGAGGGTACGGCGTTAACCGGACTTGTCAACGGCGAAAAACAGTTGATTACTTACGATATTTCGGCGTCGGGTGACTATTTTCTTGAAAGCATCGATAACGAGTTGAGTATCTATCAGATAGAAATCATCTATGCGGAATAATAAAAACAGGCGTTTGAACGCCTGTTTTTATATATTTGCCGAAAAGTTTAATTTTAAGATAAATTATTGACTTATTTTGTCGGTTACTGTATAATATTGTCGAATTATGTAACTGAATTTTATGACGGTGTATATTTACTGTAATAAAATTATGATTTTATACACAAAATAAGACGGGAATAGTTTACGGAAATAATTAAAATGGAAAATGAAGAAACTGTAACAGAGAAAAAAAATTACGGTAAACGCGGTTTTAAGTACGGCGTTTACAGGTTTTTTAAAAGAACGTTCGATATAATTACTTCGGGTATGTTTATCCTGCTTTTCTGTTGGCTGTATCTGATTATAGCGTTGATAGTCAAGTGCGGTGACGGAGGCAAGGTTTTTTATTTCCATCCGAGGGTGGGGAAAAACGGAAAAGTGATAAAGATACCCAAGTTCCGCAGTATGAAAAAGAACGCGGACAAACTCGAAGAAATGCTCACGCCCGAACAGTTGGAGCAGTATAAGCGCGAGTATAAAATCGACAACGATCCGAGAATTACGAAAGTGGGCAGGTTTTTACGCAAGACCAGCCTTGACGAACTGCCGAATATTTTCTCTATTTTTATAGGGGATATTTCGGTTATAGGACCGCGTCCGCTTATGCGCGAAGAGCTGGAAGAAAAGTACGGCGAGGACGCCGAAAAGCTCGTTTCGGTCAAGCCGGGAATTACGGGCTGGTGGTCGGCTAACGGCAGAAGCAACGTAACATACGAGAGCGGAGAGAGGCAGAAGTTAGAGCTGTATTACGTGGATCACTGCTCGTTCTGGATGGATACGAAAATTTTATTCAAGACGATAATAAACGTATTTAAAGGCACAGGAGCAAAATAAATGAAAAGTCCCTATTTTCGGGACTTTTATTTTTTGCTTTAAAATCGCATAAAATGCGCATACTTTAAAGAAGAAAACGTAAAGTTGAGCCTGCTCACAGGGCTAAGTTTGAAAATAACGTGAAATTTCATTGACATAATTTTACATTTTACTTATAATAAACTGTGCGGAAAGTATAATCTTTATCTTGAAGTTTTAAAAGGAGGGTGTCATATGCAGAGCTTAATAGCAGTTTTAGCTGTCTTTATAACCGTTTGCACCCTCGTTTATACCAAAAACCGCGGTTTTAACGTCGTTGCTTCGCTGCGCGTGTTCGTAAGGCGACTCGCGGTGTACGTAATGTCTTTCTCGTGGATAGTAGTGCTTGCATCGGTTTTCGTGCTCGCCTGCTATTCGGATATAACTGGACTTTTGAAAGAAGTGCTTTCGGCAAGTTCCGTGAGCGGTCTGAAAAGCTGTCTGAAACTGATTTTCGGCGTAGATTCGGCGTTTATGGCGTTGCAGATGCTTGCACTGTATTCTTTAATGGTAGGATTCGTTTCGTGCCTTGCGCTGTCGATCGGGCTTACAATCCGTTTTGTTTACAAAACGATTATGAGGATAGTCAGAACGTCTTCCTCGGACGAGGAGATAAATTACGGTGTCCGCGTCTGTCACAGCGCTCCGACTTTCAAGATATTTCAGAAATATAATTCTTAAAATTTAATATTTATTCGCAGGACAGCCCTGCGAAATTTAAGCGTATTTTTGTTTTACATAACGCAAAGCTCGCCTTTTCTTTTAGAATTGTGAACTTTGCGTGAAAACACGAATACGCTTTTATATTCTCAAAAAATAATTGGGGAAGGATAAAATATATGCAAGGGGAAAAAGTAATAATAGTTGCTGCTCATAAACGCTATACAATGCCTGCAGACAGTTTGTATTTGCCGTTGCAGGTCGGGGCGGAAGGCAAATCCGATATAGGCTACAGGAAAGACAACGAAGGCGAAAATATTTCGGAAAAGAATCCGTATTATTGTGAGCTGACGGGGCTCTATTGGGCGTGGAAAAATCTTGAATGCGAGTATTTGGGATTAGCTCATTACAGAAGGCATTTTAAAGGTAAAGCTTGTTTGTTTTTGCCTAAATTCAAAAAAATACTGACGGCAGCGCAATTAGAAAAGAAGTTAAAAAAATATGACGTCTTATTGCCTAAAAAACGTCATTATTATATTGAAACAAACAGAAGTCAGTATCTGCACGCGCATCACGCAATCGGGCTTCAGGAAACGGAAAACGTAATAAAAGAATTTTATTCCGAATATTTGCCGTCCTGGGACGCCGTGATGAAAAAAAGATCCGGACACCGTTTCAATATGTTTATAATGAAAAAAAGTCTTGCGGACAAGTACTGCGAATGGCTATTCGATATTTTGGGGAAAGTCGAAGAAAGAATAGACATATCCGACTGGAATCAGTCCGAACAGAGAGTTTTCGGGTATCTTTCGGAGCGCTTGCTTGACGTGTGGATTTTGAAGAATAAAATAAATTATAAAGATATTCCGTATATGTATATGGAAAAACAAAGTTGGTTAAAAAAAAGTTTCAATTTTGTAAAAAGAAAATTTAAAGTAAAGATTTAAATTGAAATTTTTTACGCAATGAAACAGATTTAAATAAAGATTAAAAGAGGTTTTAATGAAAAAAGTTGCAGCTGTTGTAGTTACTTATAACCGTAAAAAGTTGTTACTTGAAAATATAGAATGTCTGTTGCATCAAAGCTATGATAATTTGGATATCATTATCATAGATAACTGTAGTAGCGATGGGACAGAAGAAGCTCTTTCTTGTTATATACGGGACAAAAAAATTATATATCATAACACTTGTGAGAACTTGGGGGGAGCAGGTGGATTTCACTGTGGTATCAAGTTAGCCTGTGAACTTGGGTACGAGTTTGTATGGGTAATGGACGATGATTGTATGCCTACGGAAAATGCCCTTGAAGAGTTTATGAAATCTGACAGCGAGCTGAACGGGCAATACGGTTTTCTTTCAAGCAAAGTGTTATGGACAGACGGAAATGTTTGTCAGATGAATCTACAAAGGCGCACAATGACCAAGAATGTAACCGATTTTTCTCAGAAAAGAATTACGGTGGTTATGGCGTCTTTTGTATCGTTGTTTTTCAAAAGCAGCACTGTTTATGAGTTGGGATTGCCTATAAAAGAGTTTTTCATATGGACAGATGATTGGGAATTTACAAGGCGCATTTCCCGTAAATATTTAAGTTATGTTGTAACTGATAGTGTTGTAATTCACAAATCGGCACAGAATATAGGCGCAAAAATAGAAAATGATTCTCTCGAAAGACTGCCCAGATACAGATATTTATACAGAAACGACGTATATCTGTACAGACGAGAAGGCATAAAAGGATTTTTTTATGAGTTGACAAGAATAAATTTTCATATGTTAAGGATTTTATTTAAAGCAAAGAATAAAAGGTTTAAACGTATCGGAATGGTAATAAAAGGAACGCGCGAGGGAATAAAATTCAAACCGCAAATAGAGTATCCAGAGAAGAAAAATTAGAATTGAAATACTGTAGTCTTAAAAAAGTTTTAATGTTCAAATTTGCATAAGGAAATAATTTAGTTGTAATGTTAGCATACTTTCTTGCATTTGCCATAAGTCTTCCTTTTCTTATGGAGGCTTCTCGCAACTATAAAAAATATAAATATCGGCCGTATGTCAAGGCAGACAGTAATCAGACTGGGTTAAAGCAAATTAATTCGTACGAAAACCGCCGAAATTACAGGTTGAAATACTTGTTTTTCTTTCTTATGGCTTTTTTGCCGCCATTTTTCATTTCTGCAGTTCGCTATGGAGTAGGTACAGATTACTTTTTTACTTATGTCCCGGGATTTAACAGCATATTAAACGGTAAGCCTTATTATACTGAGTGGGGGTTTAATACTCTCAACGTGATTATACAGTGGTTTACAAATGACTCTCAATGGCTTTTCGTTGTAACAAGTGCAATTTTCTTTGTTGTCGTATTACGCACTATCATTCACTATTCACAAATATCTGTTCTGTCTTTATCGATACTATTCTTATCATGTATATATTTTTGGTCCTTGAATAATATTCGTCAGGCGTTAGCTGTAGTAATAGTATTTGCCGGATATCCCTATCTTGTAAACGGGAAATTTTTTAAGTATTCCCTGTGCATATTGGCCGGTTCGTTGTTCCACATTTCGGCATTCATAATGTTATTACCTTATATATTAGTACACATTAAATTTATAAGACAAAATTTCTTGCCCTTTATAATTATCTTCTTGCTGTTACTGCCCGTTATTAGCAAGATTTTGGAGTATTCGCTTAGCGGAACTAAATATGCTTATTACTTCAATGATGGATTTAATAACGGGTCGCACGGAAAACTGAATATATTATACAATGCTGTTTTCACTGTACTAACGTATTATATTTTAAGAAAATATTACAGAAAAGACAATTCAGCTTACGTGCTCTTAATGATGCAATATTTGTCGCTATGGATATCTCTTTGCTGTCTGTTTATAAATATACCGGAGCTTATCGGAAGGCTTCTTATGTATACCCAAATATTTCAAGTGTTGCTTATTCCGTATTGTTGCAATAAAATTGAAGACCATAGTAACAGAGTTGGTTTTATAGTATTTTATATCATTTTATATATAGCTTACTTGGTTTATACTGTAGTTTTGAGAGGGAATTACGAAGTTTTGCCATATACTTGGATTTTTGGGAACAAATTATAAATGCTTAAAAGTTTAAATTAGATGAATCGGGTGTGAACAATGAAAATTCTTGAAGTTTTCGGGGAGCCGATAAGTAACGGCGGACAGGAAGCATTTGTTATAAACGTAATAAATACGATTGATATGTCGGAGTTGCAGATAGACTGTTTGACTCCATATTATTGTGAAAATGATTTTTATAAATCAGTAGTTGAAAGCAGAGGCGGACAAGTCTTTGCGTTTAATCTCCCATTTACACCGGGAAAAAGCAGAAAAAATATTTACAAAGTATTACTGGAATTTTTAAAGAAAAACAGTTATGATGCAATTCATATTCATTCTGGCAGTATATCTGTTTTGAAATATGCGTCACAAGCGGCGAAAAAAGCTAAGATAGAAAAAATCTTGGTACATTCTCATTGCGCCGCAGATAAGAAAACGTTGAAGTATCGAATAGTCAAGGCTTTGTCATTTTCAGCTATTTCAAAATGTCCCACTCATTATTGCGCTTGTTCGCAAGTCGCAGGGTTTTGGAAATTTCCAAAGAAAATCGCATCAAAAAAACTTATCGAAATAAGAAATGGCGTTGATATAGAAAAATTCAGATACAATAGACGCAAAGATGCTGATATAAGAAAAAAATACGGGATTCCCGAGAATGCTTTTGTTGTGGGACACGTAGGAAGATTTTCTTATCAGAAAAATCACGAGTTTTTAATAAAAATATTCAGTGCATTAAAAAACAGGATTGAAAAATCTTATCTGTTGCTGTTGGGCTCTGGCGAGCTGCTGGAAGATGTAGTTAAGCAGACAAAAGAATTATGTTTAGACGACAGAGTGATTTTTGTCGGCAACGTCAATAATGCGGAAGATTATTATCAGGCAATGAACGTTTTTGTTTTGCCTTCACGGTTTGAGGGGTTGCCCATCGTTGGGGTAGAGGCGCAGGCGTCGGGATTGCCCGTGATTACTTCGAAAAATGTTTCTGATGAATTGAATATAGGTAAAAACGTTGTTTTTCTTGATTTGTCGGAAGATGTTGAACCGTGGGTTGATGAAATATGTCACTTTATCGATACTCCGCGTTTGGATAATACCCAACGTTTAATCGATAAAGGTTATAGTATTGCAGATACTGCAGAAATGATAAGAAAAATATATTTAGGTACGTATTAAACTATGAGCGTTTACGTTGTCACGCATAAAAATTATAAGAAACCGGAAATAGCTTGTTATAAAACTTTGCTTGTCGGAGCATATAAAGGGCATATACTTGGAGAATATGTTTTAAACGACGATAACGGTGATAATATTTCCGAAAAAAATGCAAACTATTGTGAATTGACCGGGCTGTACTGGATTTGGAAGAATACAAACGATGATTATGCGGGAATAGTCCATTACAGAAGATATTTTTGTAATTCTTTAAGTTCCAAAAAAATTCTTAAGGAAAAAACAATTCTTAAAAAGCTTAAAAGTTACGATATGATCGTTCCTTTTCGCAGAAAATTGAAGACAAGCGTTTTAGCGCAGTATTGCGAGCGGTCGGGGTTTAAAAAAGATATAGAATTGACGAGAAAAGTTATATCTGAATTATACCACGAATATTTAAATGATTTTGACGATGTATTCAACAATAATTATGTTTATTTCTACAATATGTTTATAACTAAATCAAACATATTAAACGAGTATTGCGAATGGTTATTTAATATACTTTTCAAAGTTGAAGAATTGTGCGATATAAGTGAATATGATAATTACCAAAAAAGAATATTCGGCTTTTTATCGGAAAGACTGTTTACGGTATTTATTAAATATAAAAAATACAAGTTGTGTGAAACGGGTATCATAAATACAGAAGAGAAACATAAATTTCCGAAAAGCATATTGATTGCGTTAAAGAGATTTTTATACGGTTAAATGCGAATGAGTTTATTCTAACTTTTATAAACTTATATGAAATATGTCAAACAAGAGCATAAAGAAAAATTATATATTCAGTTTAATAAATAAACTTTTTGCGGTGTTAGTTCCTATTCTGGTGACACCCCACCTTGCGCGTGTTCTTGAACCTGACGGTAACGGCGCAATAAGTTTTATTGCTTCAATTGCTTCTTATTTTGTTCTTTTTGCAAATTTAGGTATTGAAACTTACGGACAGAGAGTTATTGCGATTCATAGAGAAGAGCCTGCATATATAAAAAAGTTTTTTTACGAAATAACTATACTGCGATCTATTCTTACAGTTGCCTGCCTTCTTCCGTATAGTTTTTTCTTTATAAGTAAATTCAACTCTTCGAATAACGCAATATATGCAATTTTTGCGCTGTCCATTTTTTCGGTTATTTTTGATTTCACTTGGTTTTTTCAGGGCGTCGAAGATTTTAAAATTCTCGCCGTATCAAATATAATTACAAGACTAATATACGTTGTTTTGGTATTCGTCCTTGTAAAATCGAAATCGGATCTGGCTCTTGCTTCCGGTCTTTCGGTTATGAATACGGTTTTGCCTTTCTTTTTAAGTCTTCCGTTTTTCAGGAAATATCTGAAAGGCAAATTAGAGGAGAAAATACGTCCGTTCAGCCATTTTAAAGAATGTTTGGTCTATTTCATTCCGACTGTTGCAGTACAGATTTACACGGTTCTGGACAAGACTATGATAGGCTTGATCACTCATTCGGACTTTGAAAACGGTTACTATGAACAGGCGGAAAAGCTTGTAAAAATTCCTTTAACGCTTGTTACTACTTTATTTGTAATAATACGCTCGCGCATTTCTTATTATTATTCGCAGGAAGAGTATGGCAAGATATCCGATCTCATAAGCAAATCTGCAAATGTGGCATTCGGCTTTTCCTTGCCTATGATGACCGGGATAATTGCCGTTGCACGAACGTTGGTACCCATATATCTCGGTGAAGGTTATGATAAATGTATTTTGTTGTTATACGTTTTTTCGCCTATAATTCCTATAATTTCTATAAGTAATCTTATCGGTACGCATTATTACACGCCTTTTAATAAACAAAAGACGAGTAATTTGTTTCTCATTGCAGGCGCAGTAATAAATCTGATATTAAACTCGTTCCTTATATATCTTTTGCAGTCAGTCGGTGCCGCAATTGCCTCGGTAAGCGCAGAATTTGCGATTGCGGTATTGTATATTGTATTTGCAAGAAAGTTTATAAATCCGAAAATGTTTATTAAAATCGGTTACAAATATTTAATTGCGTCGTTGATTATGTTCGTTCCCGTTTTCGTTATGGATTATTTTCTTCCTGAAACGCTTTGGGTTTTAGTCCTTGAAATAGGCGCAGGTATTGCGGTTTATTTTGTTTTATTACTTATATTGAAAGTAGATTTTGTATTTTATTATCTTAGGATATATAAAAATAAAATTTGTTCTAAGTTCAGAAAAAAAACAGTTGTCGACGACGGCGGGCGTGAAGAAGAAATTGTGACGGACGGAGTGAAAGACGTAGAAGGTTTACAAAGGAAGGACGAAATGTGTACGAAAGAAGAAATAATCTGCAATTTCAAGGTCAGTTCCGAACGAAGAAAAGTTTGGGAAAAAGAACTTGAAATGGTTAAAATATTTATAGATATATGCGAAAAGCATAATCTGAAATACGTTGCGTCGGGCGGTACCCTTTTAGGCGCAGTGAGGCATCGAGGATTTATTCCTTGGGACGACGATATCGATTTAATGATGCCGAGAAGCGATTTTGAAAAGTTTATAGAAGTTGCGCAAGCCGAATTATCGGAAAAATTTTTCCTGCAACATTATAAAACAGAAAAAAAATATATCAACGGACACGCTCAAATACGTAGCAGCGAGACTACGTGTTTAATA
This sequence comes from uncultured Christensenella sp., assembly GCA_910583545.1. Lineage (GTDB taxonomy): Bacteria > Bacillota > Clostridia > Christensenellales > Borkfalkiaceae > Coproplasma. The sequence goes on from CAJTXM010000003.1 coordinate 23,135, forward strand.
AGTACAAGCTTTGCTGATTTAAAAGCTGGTAAAAACTGCGGAATTTTTATTGATATTTTCCCCTACGATGAAGTTCCCGACGACAGGAAAAAACGCGACAAACAGGCTAAAAAAATCAAGTTCCTTAAAAAAATCTGTTTTTACAGAATTTATAAGAGTAAAAGCGTTAAGGGCTTTATAAAAAATATAATTCAATCGGTTTACTTTTTATTTCATTCGCTTCAAAAAACTATCGAAAAAATCGATGTGCTTTCTCAAAAATATAACGGACAGACTGACACCGTAGCGCTTGTTTCATTTTTACCGGGTTATGAGAAAAACGTCTGGAAGAAAGAGTGGTTTGAAGAAACCGAAAAATGTAAATTTGAAGATATAGTAATAAATATTCCCATAAAATATGATGAGGTATTGCGTACAGAATTCGGTGACTATATGCAATTGCCGAAAGATTTAAACGGTGTCAGTATTCACGGCAGATGTTTTTTTGATACAGAAAAGTCTTATAAAAATTATACGAAATATACAAATAAAGATTTATTAGATTTAATTGATAAATTTTCTTTATAGGAGTGATAATGTTAAACTTTGCAGTCGGTCCCGTTATGATGGAGCAGTCTATTCTGAATATTGGTGCTGAACAAATACCATATTTTCGCACGGAAAAATTTTCTGCCGTAATGAAACAAAACGACAAGTTGATATGTGAACTTCTGAATGCGCCGAGAAACTCCTGTTCAGTCTTTATGACGGGTTCGGGTACTGCTTCTATGGAGGCATCCGTATTAAATACTTTAACACGAAACGATAAGGCAATAATAGTAAACGGCGGTTCATTCGGGGCGAGATTTTGTGAAATTTGCGATGTTCACGAAATTCCTTACGACGAAATAAAGTGCGAAGCAGGTAAAACACTGACTGCGTCTCAACTGTCTGATTTTGACGGTAAAAATTATACTGCGTTCATTTTTAATTTATGTGAAACTTCAACAGGAGTTTTATATGATTTGAATTTAATCTCGGATTTTTGTAAAAGGAATAAATTATTTTTAATAGTAGATGCGGTAAGTGCATTTTTATGCGATAAAATCGATATGACGGCAAACGCAATAGATGTATTGATAACTGGTTCGCAAAAAGCTCTCGGTTTAGCTCCCGGACTTTCAATTATGTGTTTTAGCGAAAATGCATTAAATAGAATTAATGCAAATAATATAAATTCATTTTATTTTGATTTAAAAAAATATCTTGCTGACGGTAAACGCGGACAAACGCCTTTTACGCCTGCGGTAGGCGTGATTTTACAGTTAAATAAGAGATTGAATAATATAATCAGTTTAGGCGGAATAGAAAACGAATTGCAAAAAGCTCGCCATAAAGCAGAATATTTTCGTGCGTCAATACGCAAATTACCGTTACAAATATTTGCAGATGAATGTTCAAATTCGGTTACTTCCTTAACTATTACAAAATCGAACAAATCCGCATATAAACTCTTTGAATTATTAATGAATGAATACGGAATTTTTGTATGTCCTAACGGTGGGAATTTGAAAGAAAAGGTTTTTCGTGTAGGACATATGGGTGATTTATGCGAAAATGATTATGATAAGCTTGTAAATGCGCTGTCTGAATGTTTACTGTCGGAGAAGATAAATTGTGATTAAGGTAATAACTTACGGAACATTTGATTTGCTGCATCAAGGGCATATTAATGTTTTGAAACGAGCCAAAGCTTTGGGTGATTATCTTATTGTAGGCGTAACGACGGAAAATTTTGACGTTACGCGCGGTAAGATAAACGTGCGTCAAAGCTTGATGGAAAGAATGGAGGCCGTAAAAAATACTGGAATCGCCGATGAGGTTATACCCGAAGAATACGTCGGGCAGAAAATTGACGACATAATAAGAAATGGCGTTTCGGTTTTTGCAATTGGCTCGGATTGGAAAGGTAAATTCGATTATCTGAACGAATATTGTCAGGTAGTATATTTGCCGAGAACAGAAGGGGTTTCAAGCACTCAGTTAAGGTCCGATAAATGTCTGAATATAGGAATTGTTGGAAGCGATCCTACGCTTTTAAAATTTTATAAACAGGTTCAGTTTGTAAATGGGCTTAAAATAAACGGTATTTTAAGTGAAGAAAATATTGAATTTGATTTAAGATCCGTTATACGTTATTCGGATTACAGCGAATTACTTTTAAATAATGACGTGGTCTATGTGGCTGTGCGCCCCGAAGAACGTTATAAATATATCAGGCAGGCGCTTGAATCAAAAAAACACGTAATTTCAGAGTCTCCTATTGCGCTGTCTGCCGACAGAACAGAAGAATTATTTGAAATAGCCCAAAAAAACAATTTGCAACTTTTTGATTCAATCAAAACCGCGTATGCTTTGCCTTTTTTGCGTTTGGTTTTGCTCGTTAAGAGTGGGATTATCGGCGAAATAAAAAATATAGATGTAACCTGTACAAGCCTTGAAATGTACGAGTGGTTAAAAAAGACAAAGTATTATACAAGTTTTACGGGTTGGGGGTCGATTGCGTTATTGCCGGTTTTTAAAATTTTAGGCTGCGAGTTTGATGATATCTTTTTCCTTACACTCAATTCTGATGGAATTAAAGATATATTTACAAAAATTACGATTAAATACAAAGAAGCTATTGCTACCGTTAACGTTGGCATCGGTATAAAATCGGAGGGCGATTTAAGAATTTCCGGCACGAAAGGGTATATTTATGTGCCGTCGCCTTGGTGGAAGTCTGGTTACTTTGAAGTCAGATATGAAAATTCTGCACAGAATAAACCGTATTTTTATGATAATGAAGGCGAGGGACTACGAACAGAACTGGTTCAATTTGTCCGTTGCGTTTCAAATTTAGAGAGAAATTTTTATATGGATGACAGCATCAGTAAAAATATCGGTGGCGCAATGGATTTATTTAAAAAATCAATGGAAAAATTTGATTGACGGAAAAATTTGACTAACCGTAAATAATAACTTAATATATAATGTATCGGAATTTTTCCGAGACATTTTCTATGTCTCGGTGGAGTATTGCTACGCAATACTCCTAAACACTATTAATGGCAAAGGAAAAAAAATATGAAAAAACGATTGATAATTTTAATATCGATTTGTGTATTAAGCTTATTTTTTGTAACTCTTTTCGCTTGCGGTAAAGAAATGTTCAACGTTAAATACATAGCGGAAGAGGGCGGAATAGTTTACGGAGAAATAAACCAGACTGTAGAAAGCGGAAAGAATTGCACACAGGTCTACGCGGAAGCGGAAGAGGGATACAGGTTTACCGGTTGGAGCGACGGATTAAAGAATTCTCAAAGGCTTGATTTAAACATCAAAGAAGATAAAACTGTTACAGCACATTTTGAAAAGATAGAGTATGTATATATTAACTATTCAGCTTCTAACGGCGGGATAATTTATGGAGAACTAAGTCAAACGGTCGAAGTGGGCGGTAACTGTACTCAGGTGTATGCCGTAGCAAGTGAAGGATACCGATTTACTGGCTGGAGTGACGGCGTTGAAAGCGCGCAACGCGTGGATAGAAATGTACGCGAAAGCAGAGATGTATCGGCTTGCTTCGAGAAGATCGAATATGTTAATTTAGAATACAAGTCGGACATTGGCGGGATAATTTACGGTAATATTTTTCAGACAGTGGAAAAAGGCAAAAACGGTACTCAGGTTTACGCAGAAGCGCACGAAGGTTACAGATTTGCGGGATGGAGTGACGGAACAAAGAGCGCTCAGAGGATAGAGCAGAACGTAACGGAAAATAAAACAATAACCGCACAGTTTGAAAAGATAGAATATGTAAATGTGAATTATACTGCGGAAGAAGGCGGAATAGTATACGGGGAAATAAACCAGACTGTAGAAAGCGGACAGGACTGCACGCAGGTTTACGCAGAAGCGCACGAAGGTTACAGATTTGCGGGATGGAGTGACGGAACAAAGAGCGCTCAGAGGATAGAGCAGAACGTAACGGAAAATAAAACAATAACCGCACAGTTTGAAAAGATAGAATATGTAAATGTGAATTATACTGCGGAAGAAGGCGGAATAGTATACGGGGAAATAAACCAGACTGTAGAAAGCGGACAGGACTGCACGCAGGTTTACGCAGAAGCGCACGAAGGTTACAGATTTACGGGATGGAGTGACGGGATCGAGAGCGCTCAACGCTTGGACAGAAATGTATCCGAAAATAAAAATATCAAGGCGCAATTTGAGCGTATAAAGGTTCTGTTTTATTCTGAAAATTTGTTAGTGAGAGAATATTATTTAAATGATTTTAAAACTCTCGATTTGAATAAAATCGTCGGCTATGCATCTTTTAAAATTTTCGACCGTTGGGAATTTACGGGAGTCTATGCCGGATATAACAGCGAAACGCCGTTAAATATAATAAATACTTATTTTACTTCTGAAAGTAATATCCCCGATATCACTCTCCGCGCAGTTTTTTCTGCGATGAGTGAAACGGCAATTGTTCCAGATGCCTCAAAGACTATTGCGCACGGTTTGGGCGGAATAGACGGGAAAAAGTATCTTAATTCAAAAGAGGCTTTCGAATATTGGTATAACAAGGGTGAGAGATTTTTTGAAGTTGATATTTCGTTGACTTCTGATGATAAAATAGTGTGTGGACATTTTCTTGACAGCCGCATAACTTATGATGAGTTTAAAGCCACTAAAACCGAAAATTATACACCGTTAGATTTAAACGAGTTTTTAAATTTATTAATGAAATACAACGACGCGATGGTTGATTTTGATGTGCTGAGTGTTTATTATGGGCATTATAAAGACGTCGACGATAATTTTGTGGTTCTGTTTAGCGAATTTGATAAAATTTTAAAAAATGTTGATCCAACCGGAAATTTATATGAAAGGTTGATTCTTGAAATATTGCCTAACAATAAAACCGATATGTTTAACATTGCTAAAAATTATTGTTCTTTCGCGAATTATCTTTATGCCGAATACTACGACAGCGCGGCTCCTATAAATGATGACAATATCAGGGAGATTAGTAAATGGTGTCAAAATAATAATGTCAATTTTTTATCTATAGAATCAAATGTTAAAGCGGAGTGGGTATCGATAATGCACGAATACGACATTTACGTTATGGTTTTTACAATTAACAGCGCAATCGATGCATACAGATTTTTTGATATGGGAGTAGATTGTATATTTACTGTAATGGTAAAGTAGGTTTGTAACATGGTTACAGACCTATTTTTTATACGGTTCGTAACGAAAGTTACGAGCCGATTTTTTATTTTTGGAGGAAAGCAAAAATGACAAAGACATTTATCGTAGTAAACAGACACTTCTCGGTGATTTTAGAAACGAGCGAGGACATAAGCCTCGGCGGGGCAGAACACCGCATAATGGACGGCAACACTTGGATAAAGCAATGCCAAGCATTCAAAGAGGAAGAAGTGCAATTCGCAATAAATATGTTCGGCATTGATATTTTGAAACACCCGCTCACACTTGAAGAAATTGTCGAGTACACAAAAAACCTCGACGAGTTGAAGCAGGAAAAAAGAGCCGCAGAGGAAAAACTTGCAGACTACGAGGCACAGATTGCAGAGCTGAAAAAGAAAGCTGCTCTCGCCGGGTCGGAGGTTATAAGCGCAGGCAATAGGCTGACGGAATTACGGTTCAAGTTGTGGACTGAATAAATTACTAAACCCGCTGACGAGTCTTTGAAAATTAAGACGAAACGCACCGAGGGAGGCGGTGCGTCCGGGGGGAAACCCACTACAAAAAGGAGGTGCAGAATGGGAAAGAGCGGCGAGAACTTGAGCAAGGAAAAGAGGCTTACGCTTTGCGTTTCGCAAGCTATGTTCGACAAGTTGACCGAGCAGGCAAAGCAGGAAGATACGAGCGTGAGCGCATACGTTCGCAAGCTCATTAAAGACGACTTAGCAAAGCGGGAAGCGTAGACGACGGAGAAAAGAGGAGGTGAAAAATGCCAAAGTTTAGAGAGCTACGCGAAGAAAAAGGCTTACAAGCCAAGCAGGTCGCAGAGCAGGCGGGCATTGACCCGACGCTGTATTCACGGTTCGAGAACTATCGGGCGTTACCGATACCGACGGACTTCGAGAGAATAGTCGAAGCATTGAACTGCCTGCCGATCGAGATTTACAGCCCCGACGAAGTAAGGCTTCTGCCGAACGCAAACAGAGTGGAAGCCACGGGCGGGGCAAGAACGACAGCAGAGCCGACGGAATACAAAATGACCGTACGACTCGGGAACGATAGCCGACAAGTGCTTACGCGGGAAGTGCTACAAAAATGCGGCTATAAAAGTATTAACGAATGGGTTGCGGTTTGCGTACAGCGGCTCAAAAGTCAATACGACGCAATTATCAGCGCAGAAAAAAAGCCCCGCAATGCCTTACGCAACAAGGCACACGGAGCAGTCGGAGCGAGGCAATCCACAAATACCCCGACCGACACAATTCTATCAAAATCAAAAACTTTTGTCAAATAGGAGGCAAACAAAAAATGAAAGTTTACGCAAGCTACGAGAACGGCTACAAGGAACAGCAGGTCGCCATTAAGGAAACGACGCAGGCACTTATTAACGAAGCTATCGCCGCAAGACTCAATGACGGAAAAATTAAGGCTGACGAGTTAGCACTTTACGGCGCAATTATGGAAGAAGCCGAGGGCGCAGTCGCATACGCCCGCAAGCAGTACACAGAAGAAAAGGAGGGCAAAAAATAATGGCAGCCACAACCGAAAAGCAGACGACCGAAACAAAGGCAACCACGCCGAAAAAGACTGCGGACAAGCCCGCAACCCTCAATATTTTTCAGCGTATGCTTGCAGCGACGAGCGAAATCAACCGCGTCGCAAAGAACCTTAAAGTCGACATAAGCAAAAGCCAATCTTACAAGGCGGTTGCGGAGTCGGACGTTCTGGAAGCGGTAAAGCCGATCGAGGAAAAGTACGGTATTTATTCGTACCCCATTTCCCGCAAGATTATCAAGGACGAGGCGTACACCACGACGAGCGAATACGACGGGCGCAAGAGCGAGAAAACAACGTTCTTCATGCGGCTTGAAACCGTATACCGTTTCGTCAATACGGACAACCCCGAGGAGCATATCGACATTACGACTTACGGCGACGGAGTAGACACGCAGGACAAGGCACCGGGCAAGGCTATGACCTACGCCGACAAGTATGCACTTTTGAAAGCGTACAAAATTCAAACGGGCGACGACCCCGACGCGAATCCGAGCGGGAATTTGGGCAAAAAGAAGTTCGAGAAACCCACCGCCGAGCAGTTGGCGCAGGCAGAGGAACTCGGCATCAACCTTGACGGGTTAGCCGCATACGCAAAGTGCAAGGTCGAGGAAATTAGCAAGGACATTCTCGCCAACGCTATCGAAATGAAGCAAAAGGCTTTGAAGAAGAAAGCCGCCGCCGCGGGAGGTAACGCATGAGAGTAGTATTCAACGAAACCGAGCATACATACACGCTCGGCGAAAAGACCCTTATCAGCGTTACGCAGCTTTTGAAAAAGCACGGGCTGTCTACGAACTATTCGGGCGTAGACGCGGAGGTTTTAGAGAAAGCAGCCAACAAGGGAACTGCGGTTCATAAGGAAATCGAGAACTATATCAAGAGCGGCGACGTCGGGTTCACTTCCGAGCTTATCGATTATATCGACATAACGGAAGATTTGAAGTTCACGGCAGAGGGCAGCGAGGTTATACTCCCGGCGGGGGAAATTCCCGAGGACAAAGCGGGCGAATATTTCTACGCAGGAACGGCAGACCTTATCGGCAAGATTGGCGACGGGTACGTTTTGGCAGACATAAAGACGACGCAAAAGGTCGATATGCGCGCCTGCGCTTGGCAGCTTTCGCTGTACGAAAGGTTGGCGGGCGTAAGGTTTGAAAAAATGTATATCTTCCATTTGGGAAAGAAGTCGAAAGCGATACCCGTCGAGCGTATACCCGAAGCGGGAATCGACAGACTGCTCGAATGCGAAGCGAACGGCACGATTTACAAAGAGCCGGGGCTTGTAATCGGTACGGAATTATTGGCGCGCGCACAGCAAGCCGAAGCAGAGCTGAAGCTTGCCGAGGAAGAAAAGAAAGCCGCCGAGGAAACCGCCAAGCAGTACAGACAAAAGCTGTACGAGCTGATGCGCGAGCAGAATATTTCGAGTTGGGAAACCGCCGACAAATCTATGCTCATAACCTGCGTCGCCCCGACCACCAAAACAAGCATTGACAGCACGAAGCTCAAAAAGGAAATGCCCGAGATTGCGGAGAAGTACAGCAAGACCTCGACCGTAAGCGGGTATGTAAAAATCACGCTTCGGGAGGCGTAAGAGTGGCAAAGGAAATCGGGAAATTTAACTGCACGTTTGAAAATTGCCTTACGGACGCGGACGGGTCGCTTGTGCTTTCGTTGCGCGTACCAAAGGGCGAAACCTTTACCGCCAAGCAAACGGTTGCCGCCATTCGTACGGGGCTTGCAAGCGGTAAAGAACGGCTTACAGCGGCGGTCGGTTGGTACAAGGAAACCCGAAGCCTTAACGCAAACGCATACTTCCACCTTTTAGTCGGGAGAATAGCCGAAGTAATGAACCTCGGCGCGGACGAAGTAAAGGTCAAAATGGTTCTCGACTACGGAGCGATCGCCACCGAGTGCGGCGACCCCGTAATCGTGGCATTACCCAAGACCGCCAACGTAACGGACTATTACACATACGCTCGGTGGATTTCCGATTTCACGACGAAGAACGGGAAAGAGTACAGTCAGTACATTTTCTACAAACACACCCACACGCTCGACAAGGCAGAAATGGCGCGCCTTATAGACGGGGTCGTTTACGAGGCGCAGGAGTTAGGAATTGAAACCCGAACCCCCGACGAACTCGCAAGCCTTATTGAGAATTGGGAGGGTGGCAAGCCGTGAACGCCAGAACGAAAGCGTGTGCAATAAGCAAGGAAGTTAAAGAGGCGGTCTACAAACGGGATCGGGGGCGGTGCATTTTATGTGGAGCGGTCGGACTTCCCGAGGCGCACTACATACCGAGAAGCAAGGGCGGGCTTGGCATAGAGCAAAACATTGTAACACTATGCCGCCCGTGCCACGACAAGTTAGACAATACCACGGAAAGAAAAGCCCTGCTTTTGAGAGTAAAGGAACACCTCGAATTATGGTACGGCGACTTTCCCGACGAACAACGAATTTATAAAAAATAGGAGCAAAAAATGAACAAAACATTTTTAATCGGAAACTTAACACGCGACCCCGAGCTTTCGGAAACGCCGAGCGGGGTGTCGGTATGCAAAATGTCAATCGCCGTAAACCGCAATTTTACGAACGCAAACGGCGAGAGAGAAACGGACTTCTTCAATATCGTTGCATGGCGCGGGCTTGCCGAAAACTGCGCAAAGTTTTTGAGTAAAGGCAAGAAAATAGCGGTGGCAGGCAGTATTCAAAACCGCAGCTATGAAACCGAGAACGGGAAGAAATACGTTACCGAGATTATGGCAGACGAAATCGAGTTTTTATCGCCCGTAAGCGAGGGCGAACAGCAAAGCAACCCCGCAGGGCAAGGCGGCAGAAAGCCGAGCCTGCAACCGCTCGCCGACGACTTCGACTGCCCGTTTTAACGGAGGGGTTTTATGAGCAAACAAGCAATGACCGCCGAGGAAATAAACGCCGAGATTGAAAGGCTTTCAAAATCGCCGTATGTAAAACTTGCCCGCGATACCGCCAACAAAGCGTTGCGCCAAAAGCTATACCAATTGCGCTCGCTTGATAAAAAGGGGCGGGAGATAGCGGAAAGGCTCGGCGTTAAATTGGAGGAGTAGAAATGGCAGAACGTAGAATGTTTACAAAGAAAGTCACGAACGACGACGAGTTTATAAGCCTACCGTCGTCCGCGCAAGCCCTTTACTTCCACCTTAACCAAGAAGCAGACGACGACGGGTTTAACAAGCAAGTTCAAACCGCTTTATTTAAGGCGCACGCAAGTATTGACGATCTAAAAATACTAATGCTTAAAAATTTCGTAATACGGTTCGAGAGCGGGGTCATTGTAATTAGACATTGGCGAATGCATAACACCCTGCGAAAAGACCGCTACACCCCGACAAATTTTCAAGACGAGTTGCAACTTCTCGGACTAAAAGAAAGCGGGGAATACGTACTCGGTTGCCAGACGGTTGCCGAACGGTTGCCACAGGTTAAGTCAGAAGAAGTTAGGGAAGATAAGGTTAGGTTAGATAAGGGAAGATTAGAAGAAGATGCGCCGCAGAGCGTCGCCGCTTCCAATACCCGATTTAAGAAGCCGACCCTTGAAGAAATAACCGCTTACTGCACCGAACGCAAAAACAACGTTGACCCGCAAGCGTTCTTCGATTTCTACGAGAGCGTCGGGTGGCGCGTAGGAAACAAGCCAATGAAAGATTGGAAAGCCTGCGTCCGTACTTGGGAACGCCGAGAGCAAACGAGCGGATCGGGGAAATCTACGGCGGGCAAAGCTAACGGCGACAAGTACAAGCGGGAGGACTAACAAATGAACCTCGACACCGTAGTCAAACAAATTGCAAGCGGCGAGCTTCAAATCCGCGACGACGAATATATCGGCGAAAACGGACTGCCATATTGCAAGAATTGTAAAGCCCCGAGAATGTGGGCGTCGGACGATAAGCACTTCGTCGCCCGCTGTATGTGCAAATGCGAAGCCGAAGCCGAGGAGCGCAGAAAGAAAGAAGAAGCGCGCCAAAAGCTAATCGCCGAGTTTAACAGCCGAAGCAGCCTTTCAATGCTCGGCAACCGATACAGAGGCATTCGCCTTAAGGACGCAACGATTACCGAGAGCAACCGAGCGGTCTACGAGAAGTGCCGAAACTACGTTACGAACGCAAAGGCAATGCGGGAGAACAATATCGGGCTTTACATATACGGCGACAACAGCAGCGGCAAAACCTACCTTACGGCGTGTATTTGCAACGAGCTATTATGGCAGGGGTTTAGATGCGTATATACGAACCTTGCAACGATTTTGAACGAGATACGGGGAAGCTACGACAAGAACGGAATGGGCGAGTGCGAACTTTTGAACCGCCTGCAAGCGTACGACTTCGCATTTATAGACGATTTCGGCAAAGAGTTTCTCGGGCGAGAGTATAACGCAAGTTCTTCCAAATGGGCAGAGGAAAAGCTGTTCGAGGTAATCAACGCCAGATACAACGCGCAAAAACCGACGATATTCTCGTCGAACTACGAAATCAGCGAGCTTGCAAGCGTACTAAACCTTGACAAAGCAATCGTTGAGCGGGTGAACGAAATGGCAACCCGCACACTAAAACTTGAGGGCGACGACTTCCGCTCAACCGCAAGGCAGAGCAAAAGCGACCTCGCAAAAAAATTAGGAATCTAAAAGGAGAGCCAAGACATGGCAAAAAAGAACGCTATCAGCGGAAAAATTGAAATTGAAATATCGGGCGTTAAGTATACCGCAACGGTTGAGCTTAAGGAAGCCCCGAAAGCAGAAGCAAAGGAAACGCCGAAATATAAGGCGTGGGGCGTAAGAATAGACCGCACGGTCAAAGACCCCGAGAAAGCGGTCGAATACATAGGTGAAGCGCAGGGCTACGAACCCGCAAGAGGGGCAAACCCCGGAAGTTGGGAGAACCACCCCATATTCAACAAAATAAAGCCTTGCCTTATGGCAGAGGGCGGCGTTGCGATATACCTCAACCCGAACAACTACCGCCAAGCGGAAAACGGGCTGTCGGTAGACGGGCTGCGCGACTACTTCGACACAATGGTCGAGTTCGGGAAATTGTATTACCGCATAACGCAAGACAACCGTTACACCTACGCAGAGGTTACGGACGACCCCGCGTCGCTCGAGTACGGCTTCACGGACTACGCATACAGCTACAAAGGCAAGGTGCGCGACAAGTTCTATATCGGCGCATATAAGGGTGTAATCAAGAACGGCAAGCTCCGCTCGATATTCGGCGAACTTCCCACGGGTAACAAGACGATCGGAGCATTCCGCAAAGCGGCGCAAGCCAACGGGACCGGGTACGAGATATTGCCTTTCAACAAGTTGACGCTTCTGCAGGTGCTGTTTTTGATACGCTACAAGAACCTTGACAGCAGAGCTGCGCTCGGTAAGGGAGTAACGGAATCGAGCGAATACAAGGCGACGGGCGGCGCAGATACGGACGGGTTATACAGCGGCAGCCAAGACGGGACAAAGCAGATTAAATGCCACGGCATAGAGGACTTCTGGGGCAACGTTCTCGAATGGGTGGACGGTTTCGTTACCACCGACAAAATCAAGATAGCGGACGGGAACTTCAACGATAAAGGCGACGGTTACGAAGCGGTCGCAGACTTGCCCGAAACGGTATACGGCGGGGTTATAACCGACGTACACGGCAACAACAAACTCGGCTTTACACCGAAAACCACCGACGAAGATATGAACATGGGCGAGGGCTACTATTGCAACTACGGATCGACTTGGAGAAGCGAAACCGCTTATCTTGCCTGTTTCGGGGGCTATCGCTCGGATGGCGCGTATGCGGGGGCGTTCTGTTTCGCTTGCAATTATTCGACGTCGAGTGCGACTCCGCATATCGGCGCGCGCTTGGCTTTTTGCGGTAAGGAGTAACAATGCCGACGAATTGGAAACAGCTTAAAGCCATTGAAGCAAAGAACAAAAAGCGCATACTTGAGATTTGCCCGAGCGCAAACGACGAAAGCGGAATATACGTATTTCAGCGATACGAGGGCGAATTCAAATACGCATACATAGGACAAGCAAAGCACCTGCTGACGAGGCTCGCCCAACATTTGAACGGCTACCAACATATCGACCTTTCAATTAAGCGGCACGGGCTATACAGCAAAGAGAACCCGACGGGTTGGCAAGTAGTATGCGCAAACTACCCCGAAGATGCGCTCGACGATACCGAGCGGCAACTGATAGCAACATACGCAAACCGGGGCTACCAACTGCGCAACAAGACCGCAGGCGGGCAAGATAGCGGGAAGTTTGGCATTGACGACAACCGCCCCGCAAAAGGCTACCACGACGGCTTGCAACAAGGCTACGAGAACGCCAGAAAGGAAGTCAAGCATTTATTCGACTTACATCTTACGGCGGTTATAAAGGCAAATAAGCCCAACAAAACGCAAGAAAAAGCGTTACAAAAATTCTACGATTTCATTAACGGAGGAACGAAAAAATGAAACAGCTCACATTGAGCGAAAGCGAATTCAAAGACCTACTCGACGGAGTAAAGCATTCCGTCGCAACCGACGACAGCCGCCCCGTGCTTCAGTATATACGCATTGAGGTGGAGAAGAACAAAATCACGGCATACACGCTCGACGGGTACAGAGCGTCGCGGTTCGTAATTAACCGCAAGACCGATAACCCCGACGAGTTCGTCTGCTACATAAAGCCCGTACCCTTTAAGGAAACCAAAAGCGGAACAAGGCAAGTCTTTATTACGCTCGACGAGAAGTCGACGACTTCGGTGCAGTACGAAACAGAGTACGGCGAAATCGTTTACCGTTTCAATACCAGAGGGAGCGAGTTCCCGAACATTGCGCAGATATATGCGGACGCAGAGGAACACGATCGGGAAACGGGAATCAACGCCAAATACCTCGCCCAAGCCATGCAGGCGTTAGCGAAAGTAGACGAGGGGCGCAACCATTTAGCGACCATTGAGGGGAAAGAGAACGCAACCCGCCCCGTGCTTTTCAAAGCCATAAACAGCGACTACGAAAACACGCAGCTCATACTGCCCGTACGACTTGTCGGAGGTAAAAACAAATGATACGAATTATCGACGACCAAACGAAAAAGTTTATCGATTTCTTAAATCAGAACTATGGCACGGAAGCCGAGTGCATAGTTTCGGTTTTTAACTGCCAAGACAGCGTCTGTGTGAGCGAGGACGGGAAAGAAGAGCAAAGCCTTTTTATACCGGAAGCTGACCTCGTAATGCTGACGACCGAGAAGCCGACGAACGGCATATTTGACAGCGCAGGAAACCCCGCCCCGAAGTTCTACGAGGAAAATTACACGCTTATCAAATTAGCGCACGAATACGGTCATTTTTTGCAGAAGTACGGGAAACTTCCAAATCCCGAAGATTTGGAAGAAAACGAAAAGGTTGCGGACAGCTTCGCCCAGAAAGCGGTTAAAGAATTTTTAAGGTGGGACGCTATAAAAGCGGACGAGCAGAAGCCAATACGTCAATGGCAAAAAGAAATACACCAAAACGCAATCGACCACGGGTGGTGGGACAAGCCGAGAATGCCGGGGGAATTGCTAATGCTCGTCGTTTCGGAGGTTTCGGAGGCGTTCGAGGAAGTAAGAAACAACCACGCAATGACCGAAACTTACTACTCCGAAAAAGGCAAAATGGAGGGTGTACCAAGCGAGCTTGCGGACATTGTAATTCGCGTAATGGATTTATCGGAATACTATGGAATCGACCTCGAAAAAGCGATTGCAGAAAAACACGAATTCAACAAAAGGCGTCCATTCAAGCACGGTGGCAAAGCGTTGTAAGCGGGAGGGCGCAAAATGAAATGCAGTTACTATTGCAACGGGTATTGCTTCTGGAGCGGCGATACGGGTGCGGTTTGCGACAAAATAGCTTACGGGACACATAAGTGCATAAAAGACGGTTACTGTCCGAAAGAGCAAAACGACCGAGAGCTTAAAGAACACGCCAACGCCATTATTGCCGAAGAAGAACAGAAAAGGCGGGAACGGTTCTTATTCCGTGGGAAAGACAAAGACGACGGGAAATGGTACGAGGGGGCATACAGAGCATACGACGACACAACATACTGCTTCAAAGAGGACTACGACCGCCACCCCGAAAATACGCACCACACAATCGTTTTTTCACGTATGACTGATTGGGGTTTGCCGAACCAACACTTACAATCCGAGGTTATACCTGAAACTGTCGGACAGTATACGGGCTTGCAAGACAAGAACGGGAAAAAGATATTCGAGGGCGATATTGTAAAAGTAACAAGGTCAAACAACGGCTACTCGCCATACACGCAAACGTGTGTGGTGCAGTACGACCCCCGCTCCGCTTCCTACGATTTCTACGACTACTGCGGCGACATAGACAGCGTAGAGGTTCTCGGCAATATATTCGACAACCCCGAACTTTTGAGGGGCGGCAAAAAATGAGCAAAGCAAAGCAGCTTCCGCTCTGCCCAGAGTTAGAGCAAATACCAGACGAGAAGAAAAAAGCCGACCGGCGCAAGAAAGAGAAGTGGCAAAAGGCATTTCAAGCGTACAGCGATAAAAAGGCGCAAGACGATACAACGCCGAGCGGTAAATGCGGGTATATGGACTTTTGCGACTATTGCACCGACAACAGCTATGGCAGACCCTGCGTCCGGGCGTTTAACGAATGGGCGCGGGCGAACCATATACAAGCCGATTACGACGACTTCGATTTTTCAAAGTATATATGAAGCAAATGAGTTTTTTTGACGGGACGCAGAAGTTCCGCAACGATAAGCCGATACGCCTTATTGAGCTATTCGCCGGGTATGGAAGCCAAGCACTCGCGCTGAAATACCTCGGCGTTCAGTTCGAGCATTACCGCATAAGCGAGTGGGCGACAAAGTCAATTCAAGCGTACAAGGACTTACACGCCACGGACGACCGCACGGACTACTCGCAAGGGTTAACACTCGCCAAGATAAAAGCGTGGCTTACGGGCAAAATATCGACCGATTACAGCACCCCCGCAACCGCAGAGCAAATCGGGCGGTTCAGCGAAAAGACCGCCCGAACACTGTACAACAATATGCGAGCGACGAGGAATATCGGAAGCATAACGCAAGCAACCGCCGACGACTTGGCGATCGTAAATACCGCAGAATTCCTTTACATAATGACGTATTCGTTTCCTTGTCAAGATTTGAGTGCGGCGGGCAATGGCGCAGGAATGAGCAAAGGCAGCGGGACGCGGAGCGGGCTACTTTGGGAAGTAGAAAGGCTTTTGAACGAAATCGCCCGCGGGGGGGGGTACGACCTGCCTCAAGTATTGCTTATGGAGAACGTACCCCAAGTTATAGGCGGCGGTGCGATAGCCGACTTCGTACAATGGCGAGAGTTCCTCGAGGGGTTGGGCTACAAGAACTACACGCAGCTTATGAACGCCAAAGGCTACGGAATACCGCAAAACCGAAACCGCTGCTTTATGGTAAGCATTCTCGGCGACTACGATTACATATTCCCGCCAGAACTACCGCTCCAATACCGTTTGAAAGATTTTATCGAGCGCAGAGTTGACGAAAAGTATTACATATCGGACGAGGCGGCGGAAAAGCTAAAAGAACAAATAACGATCGCAGAAAGCACAACCGTTTACGCCACACGCAAGCGCATTGATAAAATCGACACGGAGGTTGCAAAGACGCTATGCGCGAGAGATTACAAAGGCTTCGGGACGGGTTTTGACACAATGAATGCAGTCGTCGAAGTGAAGTGCGAGCAGGTCGGAATGTTAAGCGGCGGGAAGTGGGACAAACTACACGACATAAGCCGCAGGGTCTACGGTATAGACGGGTTGTCGCCGACGGTACACACGGCGGGTGGAGGACAGCAAGAATTGAAAATTGCAGAGCCTACCGCCTACGACGAGCAAAACGGCTACTTACGCAAAGACGGGACGGTCGGGACGCTAACGACGGACGGGAACAGCCCAAAACACAATAATCGCGTAGTTGAGCTAAATTACCGCATACGAAAGCTGACCGAGCGGGAGTGTTTCCGCTTAATGGGCGTAAAGAGCGAGGACTTCGAGCGGATCGCAAAAAAGCAATCAATGTCGAGCCTTTACCATTTGGCGGGCGATAGCATAGTAACCGCTTGCCTTATGGCGATATTCGGGCTATTGCTCGAGGTCGACTACAAGCAAAAAATTACAGAGCTAACGGAGGAGCTGAAAGAAAAGTGAAATACGTAGACACCCCGTGCGGAAAGGCGGTAATGCCCGCTGCATTTGAGGAAGAAATCGAGCGAATGACAGACGACGAGCTTATACAGAAGCTAATCGAGGATGAACGCAAATCACCCCACGGCTTTATCGACCCGTTCAAATTACAGTTCGTAAGGGACCGGGGGCTGTACGCCGAGTACATAAGGGCGAGGGCAAAACAATGAAGCGCAAAATTTTATTGATAATTGCAGTTTCGATTATGCCGATTTTGTTTTTATCGGTGGCGAGATAGGAGGCAGGAATGCGAATCGGACTATACGACGCAGACAAAACGAAATACCCAAATCTTCCGCTTATGAAGATATCGGCGTGGCACAAAGCGCAGGGCGACAGCGTAGAATTTGTTTCTCCGGTTGAAACGCTATCAAGGCACTACGACAAAATATACATAAGCAAAGTTTTCGGCGACGAATACAGCGATTTCAAAAATTACCAAATGCGGGCAGACGAAATCGTCTACGGAGGGACGGGTTTTGCAATCACGATTGAGAACGGAAAAGAAGTATATCACAAAGACCGCGACCCGAACCTCCCGCCAGAGATTGAGCATATATACCCAGATTACGAGCTGTACCCAGAGCTTACGAAAAATACGGCTTACGGTTTCCTTACACGGGGCTGCTGTAACAATTGCGGGTTTTGCATAGTAAGCAAAAAAGAGGGGTTATGCAGTACAAAGGTCGCCGACCTTTCGGAGTTTTGGAGAGGGCAGAAAAATATAGAGCTGCTCGACGCAAACCTACTCGCCTGCAAAGACCGCGCGGAATTG
Organism: uncultured Christensenella sp.; assembly: GCA_910583545.1. Classification (GTDB taxonomy): domain Bacteria; phylum Bacillota; class Clostridia; order Christensenellales; family Borkfalkiaceae; genus Coproplasma. The sequence continues at coordinate 40,997 of CAJTXM010000003.1, forward strand.
ATAGGTCAGCTTTCGGCAAGCCGGGCGTGGGTAAATTTCAGTCAAGGGCTTGACGCGCGGTTTATAACGCAAGAGGTCGCCGAGCTTCTAACGACAGTAAAGACAAAGCGGGTGCATTTCGCATTTGACTTTATGAAGAACGAAAAGGCGATAAAGCGCGGGCTTGAAATCTACAAGCGGGTCAGCAACCTTTCGGACGATAAAGCCATTGTCTATATACTAACAAACTACGACACAACGATCGTCGACGACCTATACCGCGTAAATTTAGTGCGCGCCCTTGGGTATTTGCCCGACGTAAGAATATACCGAAAGCCGACAGCTCCGCAGGTTCTAAAAGACTTGCAGCGGTGGTGCAATAACAGAATTATATTCCGCACGTGCGAGTTTATGGACTACATACCGAGAGCGGACGGAAAGACGATAAAAGAGCTTTATTTTTCATAGGAGAATAACACAATGCTTACAAAAAGAATACGCGGACAAATCGAGTGGCACTTCAAGAACTACAACGCTGATATAGCGTTATACAACGAGAAAGTGCGGGACATATTGGAATCGGGGCTTACGCCGAATTACGGCGGGGTCGGGAGCGGCGGTAACAGCATAAGCAGCCCGACCGAAGCAAAGGCGATTAAACTATACGAACTCGACGCAGAGCAGTCGTGGGCGACGGTGGTGCGCAATACCTTTATAGCGTTTCGGTTCGAGCCGGAATACAAGGTTATGTGCGAATTGTACATAAAGGGGCGCAAGCTAAAAGAATTGCTTTGCGACGGGCTATGGGAAACGACCTTTTACCGTTGGCGCGACCATTGGCTCGAATACGCATACAAATGGGCAAAGAAGTTCGGGCTTTTGTAAAAAAATATTCGTTACACACAAAGCCTGCGTGTAAATAGCCGATTTTATGTGATATAATATTATCGTTGAAAATTTTACCAACAGCAACCTCGCCCCGAGAAAAGCGGCGGGGTTTTGTTTTTGAGGGAGTACAGAGTGCAGATTGTATACAAGGCAATAGACGAGCTGAAACCGTACAAGCGCAACCCACGCAACAACGACGGGGCGGTCGACGCAGTCGCAGCGAGCATAAAAGAATTCGGGTTCAAAGTTCCGATCGTAATCGATACGGACGGAGAGATTATCGCGGGACATACAAGGCTGAAAGCGGCGCAGAAGCTCGGACTTGCCGAAGTGCCGTGCATAATAGCGGACGACCTAACGCCCGACCAAATAAAAGCGTTTCGCCTTGCGGACAACAAGACCGCCGAGCTTGCAGAATGGGACTTCGAGCTTTTACAGTTAGAGCTTGAGGACATAAAGCTCGATATGTCGGACTTCGGGTTCGATACCACAACCACACCCGGCGAGCCGTACGAGGACAACTACGAGCCGGAGCCGCCCGCAGAGCCGAAAACGAAACCGGGCGAAATGTTCAAGCTCGGCAAGCACTACCTTTTGTGCGGCGACGCTACAAGCGCAGCGAGCTACGCAAGGCTCACGGGGGGGGGGGTGTACTCGATTTACTATTGACCGACCCGCCGTATAACGTAGACTACGAGGGCAAGACAAAGGACAAACTGAAAATCGAGAACGACAAAAAGGACGATGCGTCCTTTTTTGAATTTTTGAGTGACGCATTCGAGAACGCCGCCGAAGCATTAAAGCCGGGCGGCGTTTGGTATATATTCCACGCAGACAGCGAGGGCGAGAACTTCCGCCGAGCGGCGCGCGAGAAGTTGGGAAAGGTAAGGCAATGCCTTGTATGGAATAAAAACACCATAGTCCTCGGTCGCCAAGACTACCAATGGAAGCACGAGCCGTGCCTCTACGGTTGGAAAGACGGGGCGGCGCATTACTTCGTCGACGACAGGACGCAGGCAACCGTTTACGAAGATAAAGGAATCGACCTTAAAAAGCTGAAAAAGGACGAAGCCATAAAGCTCTTGCAAGACATATTCAGCGACAAGCAAAGCACGACGGTCATTAACGAGGACAAACCCGCACGGAGCGCAGAACACCCCACAATGAAGCCCGTCAAATTGCTTGCAAGACTAATACGCAACAGCACCCACCCGGGCGAAACGGTACTCGACCCGTTCGGCGGGAGCGGTTCAACGCTGATCGCCTGCGAACAACTCGGGCGCATTTGCTACACAATGGAATTCGACCCGAAATATTGTGACGTAATAATCGACCGTTGGGAAAAGCTGACGGGCGAAAAGGCAGTAAAAATATGATCGAGAAAGTAAACCCGAGCCACCCCGACAAGATAGCCGACCGCATAGCGGGCGCACTCGTCGACATGGCGTATATGAAAGACAAAGACCCGAAGATTGCGGTCGAGGTACTAATCGGACACGGCAAAGCCCACATAATAGCCGAAAGCTCGGTGGCGTTACGCCCGGACGAAGTACAACGCGCCGTGGCGCGCATAGCGGGGGCGTGTGCGGTAGATTTCGCAAGATACGAGCAAGACTCCGCGCTCGCTAAAAATCAAAGCCGTGAGCCACGCTGTGGCGACAACGGAATATTCAAAGGAATTCCGCTAACGGACGAAGAACAGCGGGCGTCGTGGCTTGCAAGAGCCTTATACGACGAATACGGCGCAGACGGTAAGTACATAGTAGACGGCGACAAAATAGTCGTCTGCCAGAGCCACGCAACCACGAACGAATTGCGGGAGAAGCTGACGCAGAAAGGCAGCAGAATCATAATAAACCCGCTCGGCGATTGGCTTGGCGGTTTGAACGTAGACACGGGAGCAACCAACCGAAAGCTCGGCAGCGATATGGGGCATTCGGTAACGGGCGGCGGTCTACACGGTAAAGACTTAACCAAGGCAGACGTGAGCGTCAATATATACGCATTCCTTAAAGCGCAGGAAACGGGCAAGCCCGTAGAGCTGTCCTGCGCCATAGGCGACACAACAATCGACGGAAAGCCCTACGCCGAAATAGTAGAGATAGCCAGACGCTATATAAACGATATCGGCGGTTTTGAAAAGTTTGCAGAGTGGGGGCTTTTCTAAACGGAGGTACACAATGGCAAACGAACAGAACCTTAAAAAGTTCGGGAAAGATAAGCCACCCTTAACCCACGAAGAAGCCGTGAAGCAAGGACAGACGGGCGGCAAGGCAAGCGGCGAGGCGAGAGCCAAAGCAAAGACGTCCCGAGAGATAGTCGAACTGCTCGACAGCTTGCCGGTTAACGAAAACAACAACGCAATAATGGAAACGCTCGGCATTCCCGAAGATATGCGGACGCGGCAAACGCTACGGCTGTTACAACTGCAGAAGAAAGCCGAGCAAGGGGACGCGGGGGCAAACAAGCTATTGCTCGAAATAAGAGGGGAAGCGGCGGCGTCGACCGTAAACCTTGAAGTCAATACCGAAGCGCGGGACGCATACGACCGAGCGGCGGCGGCTATCAAAAGGACGAAGAAGAAATGACATTCGACCAAGTGATATGGACGGACAAAATGCGGGCGATATTCGCAGACGACGCACCGGTCATTCACTTATGCGGGGCAATGGGTACAAGTAAAACCCTTGTCGCCGGGCTTTTGTTTTTCGACCGGGTAATGAACGCACCCGCCAACGTCAACCAATTTGCGATTATAGGCGTTTCGTCCGTACTCGTAAAGCGTAACTTCGTAGATAAGGCTGACAGCCTATACAACATACACCGCGGGCTTTGTACGCCGTTCAGCGACGGGGACAAGGACGCGGCGGGTTCGCATTTCTGCATATACGGCAAGACGGGAAAGAAAATCGTCTACATAGCGGGTGCAGACAATAAAACGAGCTTCACAAACATTCTATCGCTTGACTTGGGCGGCATATTGCTCGACGAGCTATCGGTGCTACACCCCGACGTGTGGCGCGAAGCATACGGGCGCGTTCAGCGTTTGGCATACCGCGGGTGGTTGATAACGACGACCAACGGCGGCAACCCGGCGCAAGAGTTTTACGGCGAGCTTGTAAACCACTCAACGGTGCAGTTCCGCGACACCGTACCCAAAATCGAACTCGACGAAATGGTCGAGGACAGACCCGACGAGCATTACTATCATTTCAACCTACACGACGACTGCCCGCACAAAACAGCCGAGCAGACCGAAAGGCTTTGCAATAGCTACCCCGTCGGGAGTTTCTACCACTATTCCAAAATACTCGGGTGCAGGGGCTACGCAGAGGGCGCGCTGTACGCACAGCTTCTCGGGGACGTTGAGGTCGTAGACTTCGACGACTTGAACCTTTCCGCATTTGAGGAAGTAGTCGCCACGGTAGACGTTGGCGCAAGCGTGAACGGCGACGACGATAGCACGTCGCATACGATAGTCGCTATCGGCGGTTATACGAGGCAATACCACCGCGTCGTTGCGATAGCCTCGAAGAAAATCGAGAGCATAGAACACCGCGACATTATAGACGAAGCCGAGGAGTGGCTGTATAAGTATTGGCTTAAACTATACGGCAAGTTCAAGGCAATACTAATCGATAAAGCCGATTATAAGCTCGTCAGCACTTGGCAGAACCACAGCAGGTGGCGCGGCAAGATAAGCGTTCTCGGGTGCGTAAAGACCGTAAAAGACCTTTGCCCCGACCTACCCGCAAGGGCGGCGGTCAAGTGCCAACTTATGATGCGCAGCAAGCAATACCCGACAAGCCGAATTGTATGGTGCGACCCCGATATGCTTAAAGCCCACCGACAAATTCTGCAAGACAAGGACGGGTCGGAGTTAGACCAAGCCAACGTATGGCAGGACTACGCCGATTGCTTCTCGTACCTAATTTTATGGCGCATAGTAAAGATACTTGCGGACAAGACAGACCGCAACAAAACACAAATTCAATTCTATTAGGAGGCAACCCAATGGCAAAAAGAAAGCAGAAGAACACCCCGGCGTTCAAGCTCACCCGCAAGGCGAACGACCACTTGAACAAGAACCTTGCGGCGATACGGGAGGGCATACTCAACGTATGCAAGATGCACACGCACGACAGCGACCCGTCCTTGACGCAAGAGGACTTCGAGGTTCTGTACATTGACAAAGTACTCGGGCAACCGATTACGGCTATTTCGGCAACAATAAGGACGCTCGCCGAAGAATTAACCAAGCAAAAGGAAGCGGCTCTCGGGCAGCTTACCGGAAATAAAACAAATACGGAGGACACCCAAAAATGAAAACATTTACCAAAGGCACACTCACCACGACCGTGGACGACGACGACCGCAGAATTCCCGAATACCTTGCGAACGGTTGGAAAGAAACCACCACCGCCGAGAAAGCCAAAGACGACGCGGACAAACGCATTGACAAGGCGATCGGCGAAGCAAACGAAAGCGAGGGAAAAGGCAAGGGTAAGGGCGGCGGCAAGGGTAAGAACAGCGCGCCCGACAAAAAGGTTAACGACGCAGTCGACGCAGCCAAAACCGCAGAGGGCGAGAGAGAAGCGGTCGACGACGGACTGATTAAAGCGGAGGCGGCGAAGAAATGAGCGACGTACGAAGCGACAGCCGAATCTGCATACAGGACAAAAGCGGCACGATTAAAACCGTAATATTCGAGGAAGATTACGAACGCTTGGGTTACAAGAAAAACGGGTGGACGGTCGTCACGGACGATTGGACGAAAGAGCGCACGGTCAAGCAACCCGTGGACGCTTCAAAGGAAATGAAGCTGACCGCGCTCAAATAAAGAGAGAGGGCAACACACATGGACGAAATCAAAAACCCGTACCAAATGGACTTGATAGAAGCCAACAAAACGAAGCTATACAATCAAGGCGCGTTCTGGGCGTTCAATACGGCGAAATACCGGGCGTTGCTTTCTAACGACCCGACCGTTATCAAATATTGGTACAAGCACGAAGCGGGAAAGTTCTTCCCGGACGTGTACAAGATAACCGAGCTGCAGCGTTCGTTTTACTACGGCGACGAGTTCGTGGAAAACGCCGAGGAGTTCTTCGGCATAATTCCAATGATATGCGAGAGCATAGCAAAGCTCGTATGCGGCAGCGGGTACGATTTCGCCGACAACGTGCCGCCCGAGATAAAGAACCGCTTACAGCCGATACTCGACGAAAACGAGTTCGACACCGAAGTCTTAAAGTCGAGTATGATCGAAACGCTCGGGCTTGGGGACGCGGCGTGGCACGTATACTTTGACAACGAAATATCGAGCCTGCCGATTATAGAGCTTGTACCACCCGAACGGCTTGCGTTAAAAAAGAAAGGAAACCGCGTCATTGAATACACGGTCAAACAGCAGGTCGTGCTGAACGACGAGCCGCAGCCGTACGAATTACACACGGTATACACCCGCCGAAAGAAAAAGGTCGAAGTCAACGGGGCGACCCGCTACGTGGACGACGGAATTTTACAGCGACACCGCATATTTGACGGGTCGCGTTTCCAAGACAACAACACCGAACTGAAGAAGCAAATTTTTACGGCGTACGGAGTACAAGAGCAGGCAGTCCTGCCTCTCGTAGATTTCCCGATCGTATACTTGCCGAACAACCTAAACAACGCGCAAGGGGCGACCAGATGCACGGGCGCAAGACCGTACGGCGTAGTTTTCGGGCTTGATAGCGTGTCGGGGGCTATTGACGAAATTTTATCGAATTGCGTCGACACCGTACGCAAGTCGTTCCCGTATTTGCTAATCGACGAACAAATGATACCGTCGGACATTACGGGCGACAAAGACAAAAGCGCGTTCAGCACCCGCAGGCATTCGTTCCTTTTACCGAAGAACGCAAAGGAAGCCGAAAAGCTGTTACAGCAGATACAAGCGAAGCTCAACACAACCGAGTTCGTCGACAGCGTGAAGTTTCAAATCAATATCGCCCTCAACAAAGTGGGCATAAACGCAGCCACGCTCGGCTTGCAGCTTTCGGGACACATAGAATCGGAGGCGACGCAGAACGCCAAAGAGCGAAACAGCATACGCACCCGTAACACGTTCGCCGCAGACTACCAACGCCACCTCGAAAAGCTATTCGCCGTATTGCTTCAGTACGAAGATTACATTAACGGCAACACGATAGCGACCGACGAAAGCACCGGCGAAACGGCGGTGGTCGCCGACGAATACCACGGAATAAAAGCAACGTTCCGCAAGTACATAGTCGACACCCCCGAGGAAGTCAGCAAGGTTCTCGCCGAGAAAGTACGCGCCAACCTTATGAGCATTTTTGCGGCGGTAAGAGAGCAGCACCCCGAGTGGGACGACGAGGCAATCTACAAGGAAACAAACCTTATCTACGCCGAGAAAGCGGGCGCAGCTATGCAAATCGTAGACCCCACAAAACCGCCCGAGGAAAGCGTCGTTATATCGCCCGAAGAAAAGGGCGAGGGAAACCCCGCAGAGGGCGCAGGAAAGGGCTTGCAAGACACGGACGACCCCGACGACGGGGAACAAGCCGACGACAAGCAAAAGGGCGAGAAATCGCCAAAATAACAACGGTATTGACCTTTACGGTTAAATATAAAAATCAGTCACCCAGACGTTAAAGGAGGAACAAACAATGGACGGACAAGTTCAGCAACCCAACGAGGGAGAAGTTAAGAACCCGGGCGAAGTAAAAGTGGAAGCACAACCCCAAGCGGAAGCGCAGCCCACCGAACAGCCCAAGACCACGGAGAATCCCGCCGTGGAAGAAACGGACGCAGGAGCGCAGGGCAAGGAAGAACCCAAAGCCGAGCCGAAGAAAGAAGAACCGGCGCGCGAAATGACCGCAGAGCAATTCGACTTATACAACGAAACGCTCCGTCGCATTTCCAAAACGGCAAAGGCAAGCCTGCCCGACCGGTACAACGCTTTTGAGGACACCGAAGTTAAAATGCTCGTAAAGCAGAAAGTCATGCAGGGCGAAACGCCGAGCGTGAAAGAGCTTGCGGCGGGCGTAGTAACGAGGTTGACGAAAAAGGAAGAACCGACCGCGCAACCGAGTACGGAGCAACCGAAAGCAAAGACCGACCCCGCCGACGAGGTATTGAACCTCAAAGCAGAGAACGCCTTGCTTAAAGCCGGTATAACGACCGAGCGAATCGAAGCGGCGAAGAAGTTATTTATTGCCGAGGGCGCAGACTTCGGCAAGGTAGACGAGTTCGTCGCAAAATACCCCGAGTGGAAAGCGCAGGAGGGGGCGCGCGTGGTGCTTTCAAAAGCACCGCCCCTCGCTGACAAAACAGTTGCAACCCCCGGCGGTCAGCCCGTGCTTAACGACTTTGAAAAAGCAGTCGCAGCGGCACGGAAAAAAGCAGGGTTGCCCGATTAAAATTTTTCAATAACAAGGAGAAACAAAAATGGCAATTACTTTAGGTGATGCATTCCAGAATTGGAATCCCGATACCAAACTTCCCACCGCGGGCGCAAAGGTAGACGGCGGCGTTATTGCAATGCTCGAGCCGAATATCTTCCGCAACAAGGTTATGCTTCCCGGCGTAACGTTCGCAACCGACGTCGAGTCGCTTATGATTGACAACAAATTCGCAGTTGCATTCATTCGTAAGCTCGACAAGGTAAAGGTTACGCTCACGAAAGCAACCGCAGACGGAGCGTTCCGCGTCGTACCCACGCAGTCCGACGGCGACTTTATCGAAGTCAAGTGCAACGACGTATTAAAGGTTGCGGAGGTCGTAAACGAGCCGATCGACGAGGCGAGAGTCAGCGGCAAGACCGCAGACAGAGTCGCGCTCGCTTCGGAGAGCTACGACGAAATCAAAGAGCTTCGCTACCTTTCGTACCTTATCAACGGTGGCGGCTCGCCCGACGCAACGGACGTGGGCGCACCCGCGTCCTCGAACACGACGAGATGCACCAAGGACAACGTCCTCGATAACATTATCGACGACAGAGCGACGCTCCGCAAGGCGGGCGCAGACCCCGACACGCTGATTATTTCCGAAGATACCGACGCGGTATTTTTGAAGTATATCGGCAGCCGTAACTACTTCAGCGTTGCAAGCGCAAGCGAAACCGCCGTATTCGGTCAGGTATTCGCGGGTACGCTTTTCAGCGGCAAGGTTCGCGTGTTCACGTCGAACGCAGTCGGGCAGGACAACTCGACGCTCGTCGGCATTTCCGCAACCGCGCCCACCGACGCAACCGAAAAGGCAGAGTGGGAAAAGGAAAAGGCTCTGTGGGATTGGAGCAAAATCGAGTACATTTTGTACGACCACAAAACGCTTTGCATTATCAACGTTGCGCGCTATATCGGTTTAATCGATTACAGCGCAATCGAGCATAACAGCAGCCTTATTTCGATTTTGACCGTTTGCGGCGGACGCATTCGCAATACGAAAAAGGCACTTGCAAAGAAGTACACTACGGCGTCTTAAAGAACAAAACGGAACAACGGGAGCGGGGCGACCTGCTCCCTTTGATTTCGTTACACCAAAACGGAGGAATGCAAAATGAACAATATCGACAGATATATGAGCCGACTTAACGACAGGGTTATGAGCGGCGCACAACACGCCCTCGACGAATTGGGCTACGCCCTCGACGAAATGCAAATGGCAGCCGACGAGAACCCCGAGCGCGAGGATATAAAGGCTTGCGTCGCCGAGGTTAAGGCAAAGAGCAAAAAGGCGTTAACCGAGTGCTGGGCGGCGGCGAACCATTGGAGCGAACACTTCGAGGGTTTGAACAACGGCGACGAGTCGGACGACGAACCCGAGGAAAAGAAAAAGCCCGCCGACGATACGGACGGAGATTAACACGGGAGGTGCGAAGCTATGCCGAGTAGAATTATATCGGTCAGCTACGGACACGGTTCGCCGAGCGGGAAGCTGTACGATTACGAAACCGACAAAAACTATCGCACCGGCGACGTCGTAGTCGTACCCGTAGAACACGCCAAAAGCCACAAGCTGTACAATACGCTTGCGGTCGTACAGCTTACCACCGACGAGGGAACGGCGAAGTGGGAGCAGAAAGCAGACAACTTGACCGACCCCAACAAAGACATTAGACCGAAGAACGTCAGCCAAAGGCTCGAAATTGCCCAACAGCAAGGGCTTGACGTTTCGAGCCAACGCGACGTTACGGTGCGAACGCTCCCGGGCTACAAGACCCGAGAAAGCAACGAGAAGTGGTCGACGGGCAGTCGACTTATATCGAGGAGTTAACCATGCAACAGCAAAACGACAACAGCGCGCTTATAATTCCGTTCTACGACGAAATACCGAGCGACGCAAAATACCCGTGCGACACGGAGCGGTTGCGCTACGATAAAACCGACCACCGCTATTATTTGACGGACGCTGCCATTGAGTATTACGGAATCGACTGCGAGCAGAGCGAGGTCAAAAGGCTGATACGCACGGCGACCGACCATATTTACAGCTATATCGCAGTAATGGCGCAGACCAAGTACAACCTTATGTGTTACCGCATAGCGAAAAGCCTATTCGGGAGAGTAAAGACCGCCAAAGAGGGGCGGCTTGAAGTAGAGCGAATGCTTGTCAAGCAAGCCGAGTTTATAAACGATTTCGGCGACGCAAAGCGCACCCCGAAAATGGTCGTCAACCCCGAGAGCGGACGTGTGCGCGATAACGACGTCGATTTGTCTACGGGCTATTGGCTCGACGACGAGGTTTTAATTTGGCTACGCACGAATTACCTTACCGACCCGAACGCAATCGGCGAATGGCGAATGCAGCTATCGGAATATTAGGAGGGGACAATGGCGCAAACCGTAGAATACCAAATGTTCACGCCGCATCCGAAAGCAAAGCTATTCAAGCGGCTAACAAACGATATGCCGGTCGAGCTTAAGAACGGCGAAACGATAACGGTTCAAAATAACCGCTACGTCTGCGTCGGCAAAATAAAGTGGATCGAGAACACCACAAAGCAGGACACGGACGAGCAACCGCTCGACGGGCTTATTGTTCCAAATTCCTATATGACCATAAAGACGAACACGCTCAAGACCATTGACGACGGCGACTTGATAGAGTTGCCGAAAGGTACACCCTTTGCGGGCTATTGGATCGTAACGGACGGAAAGGAAACGCAAATCGTCTACACACCGAAACCCGTGCAGGCGTTCCAATTTATACCGCTTTCAAGCGTGGGGTTGAGTTGATATGCAACAATACAACAACAGCCTGCGAATGCGCGACCTTTTTATGAACCCCCGCCTTGCGGGAGTATTTCCGCAGTTCGCCCCGGGCGAGAAGCTACAAAACGTATATTCCTTTGCGCAGACCGAAAAGCGGGTGCGGGACTACCTCGTCGCCGCGTTAAACGGCACTATAACCGCCGACGGGTCTATTGCGGTAAAAGGGAAACAGCCCGCCGTTTTGAGCCGTGTGCGAGCCTTGCAAGCCGTTATAGAGGGCTTTATTAACGATATGCCGAAAGTAGTGCAGGCGTTACGAAAGAACGCCCCGTTATACCTACCGTACGCAACGCTGAAACAGCTCGAGGACACCAAGACCACCGCGGGCAAAATAAAAGCTATGCGGGCAGTAATGGACAACTTCCAATACAACCCCGACCTCGGCGCGTTAAACAGCGTAAAGAAAGAGAACCCCGAACAATTCGACCGCAACAAAAAGGCGTGGGAGAAAAAAGTCGGGTATAGGAGGCTGAAAAAGGTATGAACAAAGTACGAATATCCGCCGACGCGGTGCTTGCCATAATTCGCGGAATTTTCGAGGACGAGGACGTCGACATTGTAATCGACGACCCCGAAGCCCCCGAGGGTTGGCAAGGTAAGACCGTTTCGGAGATACTCAACGTTGAGTATTACACATATAAACACCGCCCGAAATCGACGCAGGACGCTATAAATGCGATACTCGCCGAGAAAGGGCAGACGAACGAACTCGGTGCGCTGAATTGCGCATACGGGCTTTTAACGTTGGAAACTATCGAGCGGCTTTTTTCAAAAGACGTCGATATGGTAGTTTTGGGCGCAAAACTTCAATACTACATACAGACCGAAAAAATAAAGCTGCTTGAATATTTAATCGAGGACAGCAACATTGCGACGAGCGGCTTACGCATACCCGTGCAATTCGGGAGCGAAACCCGCAAAGCGGTCGTCCTTTTCGACCGCCCGCTTGTAAGCGATATACAGACCGCCGCCCCGTTCGGGGAAATGGCGAACGTTGACGTCGATATAGCAATTTTGCTATACCCCGACGTCGTAAGTTACAGCGACTACACCGTGAATATTGGGTTCACGGAGAACGGGGTCGCAAAGAACGCAGACATTCCGCTGTCGAGCTTTTCGATTGCGGAAACTATGACGCAGGACGCACTCCCCGGAATACAAGCGAAAGAGCAAGTGGGAAATATAAACCTTTCCCGCGCTGTTTCGTTCGTTTTGGTATTCGAGGGGTACAACAACCCGTTCATAAACTACATAACCGACAAGCAGCTTGCAAGCGGCAAGGTGGACAACAACGAGCAGTTCACAATGCGCGTTACCCGAGCGGGAAAGACCTACACGCATACGGTTGTCGTCAAAGACCACCAGACCGTGGTTAACGCAGACACGGGCAACGAAACGCACACGCTGTCGCTTACAAGGCGGGGTATTTAATATGGCACTTCACAATTTGAAAATAATCGTCTACGACGGAGGAAAGGCGGGCGACGGAATATTCGGCGGCTCAGGCGACAACAAGGGCGAGAGCGGCACCGGGAGCGACAACAAAAAATCGCTTTTGTATAAGGTGCTGAATTACAACTCGACCATACGGAACAAGGTCAAGCAATCGACAAGCCCGACAACGTTCTTCGCCGTACAGCAGGGCGTGAGCCTTGCGGTGCAGACCGGGCGCGAAGCGATAAATTACTTCGTTAGCGACATAGGACGCGCCAACGGCGACAGCAACTACCAAGCGATCGTGAACCGCAAAATTGAAAAAGTAACCGACGCATTGAGCGTCGGGCAAGGAGCATTAAGCGGCGCAGCGGCGGGAGCTATGGCGGGACCGGTGGGCGCAGTAATAGGCGCGGTTATCGGGGCGGCGGCGTCCGGCATAAGCCTCGGCTTCAAGTACGCCGAGCGGGAAAGGGAATACCAACACACAATGTTCAAAGAGAACACCTCGCAAGCCTACCAAATGGCAAGGGCGAATTATTCAGCATATACCGGGAGGGCGCGTTAAATGTACTATTGGCGAGTTTTTTTATGGGAAAACGGACATAAAACGGTCGACTACACGAAATATTGCGTCGCGCCGATTTTTATTGAAGATAAGCTCGACGAAACGCTCGACAGCGGCGAGGTTGTGCTGAAAGCTATGCCGATTGCGACACGCAACGCATTCCCGCCGAAAACGAAGTTCCGTCTTGAACGCTACACGAAAGAGGACTACACCGACGAACCCCGCAAATGGGATTTCGTAGTTGAACACGACGACGTGGAAGAATACGAGGGCTGCCCCGAGATTTGCACCCACCGCGTGAATTTAATCGAAGCGTCAGTCATAGCGCAGGGAATGCACGTTGACAATATCGCCCTTACATACGAGTTGCAAGACGTAGACTTGAACTATAAGGTCGTAAAGAGCGACACGACAAAGGTGTCAGATTTGTACGGCTTAACCAACGGAACAAACCAAAAGCCCGCAAAGGGCGAAACCATAACGCTGCACAATGCAACCGTCCGTTACAATCAAGGCTCTTTTATAAATTCGTACAAATACGAATGGGACATAAATTCGCTAAACGGCAGTACAGGAATCAAAAATTTAACGCTCAATATACACGCGGCAAATTCCGCGGAAGTAACGTTCACTATACCGAAGTTATTCGTTTGGGGAAGCAGTAACGACACAGCGTGGAACGGCTCGCCGCTTTTTCAGTTAAACACCGTAACGCGAGTAAATAAAATTTTAAGATACAACGGAAACCAAGTTTCAAAAACAGCGGTTACGTTTTCAAATGGAAGCACCGCAATTCGTTCGGGAGCTACAACAATCGCAGACCGAAACGACTCATATTGCTATTGCAGCGGAGGCGTGGCGCGCTTGCGCAAAGTTCAAGAATTAAACGAGAATAATTACAATTACCGCGAGAGCTTCGAGGGTATATACGACACATTCCCGATCGTTGCTGAGGCGAAATCGTCGCACCCGCAACAAGCAACATTCTCGACGGACGTTTTAAGCAATGACGAGTTGGACGCGGGCTATACGATAGATTACGAAATTATAATTACCGCTGACGAGGCATACCAAGACGGAATGGTTAGCTATTCAAAGCAAGACTATATGTCCGTTCAAAGCCCCGGGTTAAACCTTACAAAAGGAACAACGACTTGTACCACAAAGGACTTGAACAAAGAAAGTTCGAGCCTTATCAGGGTTGATACGACAATATATTGTATAAACCTTTCGGAGGGAGCGAACGCGCCGTTCGTTAGAAAGGGCGTAAAATATTCATGCTACGACCTTTTACGAAAAGCACTATTGACTTGCGATACTCGGTTACTAAATAACGAAGATACTTGCCTTGACGAATACGGGGTTACCGACGCGAGCAACGGCGACATGGTCGAAGTAAAAAGCCTTGATTACCCTATAATCGTGAGCGATAACCCGGACGAAAATTGGCTGTCACGCCTTAAGACAGCCAAGATGCAAGAAACAGTATTCGAGCAAAAAAATTTATGGGAGGTATTACTGCAGATAGGCTACTATTTACACGCAATACCATACCTTGAGTTTACGGACGACGGAACGGACAGGTTTTTATTAAAATTTCGACAGCTTGGAAATACAAAAACAAAAGCCGATACAAGCCGAAAAATCACGGTATTTAACAGCCTAAATTTAGCGGAATATTTCACGCAGTACGACAGCTATGTTACAAACCTATTCTCCCCGCAGAATTTGTGCGAAGAGTGGGTGACTTGCAAGACGAGCGACCCGTCGTATTTAGTTTCCAACGATACCGCAGAAATACAGCTCAAATACCCTATTACCGAGATAATAGAATTCGACATTATCTACAACGGAACAGCGAAAAGCGCGCTGTCGGTAATTTTTGAAAAATCAGTATACGAGATTTTAACAAACGCCGACCCGTCGCAAATTTCGCCCGCAAAGGGAAATTCGATTTACTATACACTCGGAGGCAATAAGATAGAGGGGCTTTCCTACGTTGCGCCGAGCGCAAACAGCGACAATTTAATGGCTCTCAAGTATATAATGCAAAAGCTATTCGGGGTAAACCCGAGCGTGTGGACGCAGACATATACGTTCAATAATTTGCGTTTTAGAATAAAATACCGCACACAAGACGAAGCACGCATTACGCAATTTCGTCCCAACTTGCAAGACTTTATGAAAAACAGTTCGTACGAGAAATACCCGCACCACGAGCAATACTACGGACAGCAAGACAAAATAATCGACAGCGAGCGGTTCTCGGCAAACCTATACGGAAAATTGATACGAGTGGGCAACGCAATATATCAGCGGCAAGAGTACGCCGAAAGCGAGAACGAAAAAGAGAGCGGCGACCTTGTAACGATAAACGAGGAGGCTTACTACGTAATCGCAACCGAAAACGAATACTACCCCGACGCGATAATGCAGAAAGTAACATATTCAAAGAACTTCAACCAATTATCGAACATAGTCGGCATACCGAGCGAGCCGCGTTTTTACGAGGTCAGCGAGCGTTCGAAAGTACGGCGCGAAGTAAGAATACAAGAGTTTTTCGAGCTTTCCTCAAAGGAAACGCAGGCAACGAAAGCGCAGAACGCCCCGGTGTATATGACAACCGCGTGGGCAAACTTTGTAAAAAGCCTTTTATTCTACAAAAGCAGGACGCTGCCGAATT
Source organism: uncultured Christensenella sp. (assembly GCA_910583545.1). Lineage (GTDB taxonomy): Bacteria > Bacillota > Clostridia > Christensenellales > Borkfalkiaceae > Coproplasma. Next base: position 56,829 of record CAJTXM010000003.1, read on the forward strand.
TTGCGTGGATGAGCTTTAAGGCAGACCGACTGCGAAAGCATACAAGCGCAAACAGCGGTTACACGACAGCGGACGAATTATTCCCGTCAAGCGATTATGAAAAAACGGGGAATAACACCATAAAGCCGTTAGCGTCGAGCGACCACGCCGACTGCATAGTTCCGCTTTTACACTTCCCGTTGCACGACGGAATCGTTTTTGAATGGGACATGGAGGACAACTTCAAAGCGGGGGACTATATCGACAGCGGGGTCAGCGGGAAAGGCAGCACCGTGGACGGGGCATATATGGCGCAGCAGTCGCTTCGTTACGTAGACATAATGGGGCGAGCGGATCTGTTCCGTTTTGCGCTATTCAATAAAAGCAATTGGACGGAGGCACAGACGCAACAATTACCGAAAGCTGTTATCGAGCCGCCCGCTAATAGCATTATCGGAGTGCAAGGCAACGAAAAAATAGCGATAGCCCTCGATAAGGACAACCGCGAAGAATTATCGTTCAACTACCAAATAAACCTTTTACACCGCCCGACGCAAGACGACACCGAGGACTTTATCACGTTTCCGAATCTGTTCGGGGAAAAAGACAACGATTTGAAAGTATGCTTATTAAACCAAGAGCAGTCGCAATTCGACGAAAACGTGAGTATAACAAGCGCGCAAATGTTAGCGGACAACGTAACGTATTCGTTTGGAACTTCAAGCAAGGGCAGCATTACAATAACATTCGGAAACCCGACATGGATTGACGGGGCGAACATTTCGCAAGTAAAATCGATTGTATTTTATTGCGAGAACCCAGACGGAGGGCGAACCGCCTATATAGTAAAAAACGTTGCGAGATTGCCCGACGGGAACAAGCTGCAACGTTTATATATTTACCCGGTATACAACGATTAAGCGGGGGTGTAATTTTGCGAAAGTAGTCTGCGATAGTAATTATCGTCGAGCAGATGCGCACCCTCGTATACTTCGTTTCCGTTTTCGTCGTGTACGCATTCAAGCGCAGCGCGGAGCAGAAATTCACGCATTAAAATGCGGTTGTTTTCTTCGATAAGAATGACGAACGCCCGAATCGTCCAAATTCGTCTTGGAGCGTAAGGCGCGCTATGGTCGACCTCGAAATTTTCTACGACATAGGTCGAGTAATAAAGCTCGTTTGTGTCCGACTGACTACCGCAGATATAAGCAAAGGCTTCGTTATCTAAACCGTCATAGTTAATTTTTAGCGTTTTTGTAAAAGGGTATTCGGTTTCCCTATTGTAAGTTACAACAAAATCGCCGTCGTCCCGTTCTTCCAAGTGGTATAAATTCCAAGCATACAGCGAAGTATGCGGGAGGTTATGTATATTGCCAGAGGGCGGAGTTGTAAAATAATAATCGATTTCACAGTCGATATTTTCATACCTTTCAACCGGCAAATATAATGCGTATTGCTTTTGATAAGTTGCAGGTTCGGAGGGCGGCGGCTCTGTGGAATCCGCGCAGCCTGTAAACACAAAAACAAAGACAAAAAGCAGGACGAACGCCCAAACCCGAATTAAATGTGGATAACTAAATTTTTCGGGGGGGGGGGGGGTAACTTTTAACAGATTTTTCATTTTGCATAAACCACCTCTACAAAGGGTGGTTCTATTATAAAGACTTTATAAAAAATTGTCAAATTAAATCGGAGGTATTCCAATGAAAGAAATTCAGCAACTACGCAAAATTGCGGTTTTGCTCGGCGTGAGCGGTACGGCGATACCACTCGCCGAAACAAGGCTCTACAAAGGCGGCTACGGGTTCGTCGTATTGCAGGCGTACGTTCCGTACACGCAGAACCGCTCGCCAACGACAAGCCCGCTCTGTACGGTATTTAGAACGACGCTCGACAAGTTCGGCAACCGTAAGCAGTTCAACAAAGACATTTACAATATGCTTTACGTGGACGACGCGGAAATCGAAAACGCCAAATATATGGTTTTTGAAACGCCGCTGCCGAAAGCGTTTACGGACACCGTGGGCGAGCTTGAACTCGTATTCACATACTCGGAAGTAGACAGCGACAGCAAAGCCGCTACAAGGCTTGCAAGCGGCATTTACAAGACGACAGTGGGCGACAGCGACGTGTCGAGCGGCGACACCGTAGACCCGACGGGCGGCGAATTGGCGCGCCTTAACGATATGACCGTGAAAATGGAGCAGTTGGAGGACAGCGTCGACGCTTTACTTCAACCGCCCGACAATACGGATGCGGACAAGGTCGGAACGCCGAACGTCGAGCTTACCGAGGACGGACGCTTGAAGTTCAGCGAGCTGAAAGGCGAGAAAGGCGACACGGGCGAAATTACGGTCGGCAAGGTAACAACGGTTCAATACGACCAATTCGCCAAAGTAACGAACAGCGGGACAACCACCGACGCGGTGCTTGATTTCGAGATACCGCAAGGCAAGCCCGCATTCGTAAAAATCGGAAAGGTTGTAACGATACCGCCCGAGAGCGAGGCGCAAGTCGTAAACGTAGGCACGGAGAACGACCCCGTGCTTGATTTCTATATACCCGAGGGCGTGGGGTTCAAAGCAGACAAGACATACCCGAGCGTTGAAGCTATGAACGAGGGCTACGCCACGGACGGGGTGCGAATGTACGGCTTCGTCATAATCGACACGGGCAACGTGGACGACGAGGACAACGCAAAGCTGTATATCAAGACCCCCGACGGGTACGAGTATTTGACCGACCTCTCGGGCGCGCAAGGTATAAAAGGGGACAAGGGCGACAAGGGAGATAAAGGCGACCCCGGTTACTTGCTCCCCGTTGCAAGCGGGTTCTTCCGTATGGAGGTAAGAGCCGACGGGCATTTATGGCTTGTGTCGCCCGATATGGACGAAAGCCCGATGCGCGTCGAGCGGGACGAAACAAGTCCGCAATACGGACATTTAATTTTAACAATATAAAAATTTTTGGAGGAATAAAAAATGGCAGAATTTGACTTGGGAAGCGTTATCGGTCCGCGTGGCTTAAAGGGCGATAAAGGCGACAAAGGTGATAAGGGGGACAAGGGCGACCGCGGCGAGCAGGGCGCGCCCGGCGTGAGCGCAGTCGAAGTTTACGGCGTACGCATAGACACGACCGACAGCAACCCCGAAACGTGTTGCGAGTATACCGACAACGCGGTCGGAATGCTCCCGGCGCACGGGAACAACGGAAATTTCAACGCAGGCGATTGGGCGACCAGATACCCGTTCAATTCGATACGCCCGTGCCTTTTCAAAAACGGGGCGGTCGTTGGGTATTTGAACCCGAATAATTTTGCGGTATTTGCAGATACGGGACTGCCCGCAGACATAACGAGCGGCGACGCGGGCGACGTTATGATCGAGATACCGAAATTCTATTACAAGATTTCCCGCAACGGCAACTATATAGACGTAAAGATTGCAAACGCTTTAATGGCGGGTTTTACGGACTATGCGTTCAAGTACAAGGGCGAATCGAAAGACAAGTTCTATATCGGTGCATACCTCGGCTACGTAGACGCAAACAACAAGCTGCGCTCGCTTTCGGGCAAGACCGTAACGGGCAACAAGACGATCGGTGCATTCCGCACGGCAGCGCAGGCGAACGGCGCGGGCTACGAGCAGTTGGCGTTCAATAAGTTGACCGCATTACAAATTTTATACCTTGTAATGTTCAAGAACTTAAACAGCCAAGCGGCACTCGGGCAAGGGTATACAAACAATTCGAGTGCATACCGCGACACGGGCGCAACCAACGCAAAGGGAATGACATACGGAACGACAGGGGCAAGCACCGCAAACGATACCGTTAAATTTTTGGGTATGGAGGACTTCTACGGAAACCTTTACCAATGGGTAGACGGGTATTTATCGGGAAGCGGTATTTCAAAGATTGCGGACGGAAACTTCAACGACACGGGCGACGGGTACGAGAGCCACGCGAGAACGGGCGGGGTTAGTTATACGTATATAAAAGACGTTGTCGCCGACAATGCGCTTGCATTTACACCAATGACGGGTGGAGCGAGTACGAGTACATACTTTTGCGACTATGGCTACATAGGAAATTCCGCTTATCTTCCCTGTTTCGGGGGCGTTCGCTCGTATGGCGCGAGTGCGGGGGCGTTCTCTTTCAATTGCCTTTATTCGGCGTCGGATGCGAGTCCGAGGCTCGGCGCGCGCTTAGCTTTTTATGGGTAATATAGCCCCATAAGGAACGGTAAAAAACAAACTATTATTACGGCGAGGACTAACCGCTTATCTTCCCTATTTCGGGGGCAATCGCTCGAATGACACGAATGCAGGAGCGTTCTATTTCAATTGCAATTATTCGACGTCGAATGCGAATCCGAATATCGGCACACACTTATCTTTTGAAAATAAATTTTTGGTAAAAATCGCCGGAGCCGCATGGCAAAATATAAAAAACCAACACCCGAGTTAGTAGAGAAATCGAAAGCCCGGAAAGGACACAAAAGCCACTATGAAAAGATATGGCAACCTATTCGAGAGAATAGTGGACATTAACAATATTGTCCTCGCTCACCTAAACGCGCGCAAGGGCAAGACCAAAGACAAAGAAGTTCGGAGAGTAGACCGCAACATTTTGGGGCATTGCGTAAAGATAAGGCAAATGCTGATTGATAAAGCGTATACAACTTCGGAATACCATATATTCGAGATCGAGGACAACGGGAAGCAACGGACAATCGCCGAGCTTCCCTATTACCCCGACAGAATAATTCAATGGGCGATTATGCAGGTATTAGAAAAGCCTTTCATGAAACACTTTATACCGACGACCTACGCAGCGTTGCCGGGAGAAAAGAAGTGGAACAAAAAGCTCAAAAAGCGCATAAGCACGAGAGGTCCGCACGCCGCTCTTTTGAAATTGCGACAATACATGGAGAGCGACCCGAGCGGGACAAAGTATTGCTTGAAGCTCGACGTGAAAAAGTTCTTCCCGAATATCGACAAAGCAATTTTGAAGTCGCTATTCCGGCGTAAGTTCAAAGACAAAGATTTGCTGTGGCTATTGGACGACATAGTCGACAGCTACGACAAAGGCAACCCGAAAGGAATACCGATCGGAAGTTTTACGAGCCAATACTTCGGCAATTTCTATTTATCGTATTTCGACCATTGGGCGAAAGAGGAAAAGCGCATAAAATACTTTTTGCGCTATATGGACGATATCGTCATTTTGAGCGATAGCAAAGAATATCTACACCAACTACGCAAAGACATAGCGGAGTATTTGTCGGTAAACCTTGCCCTTACAGTAAAAGAAAATTGGCAAGTATTCCCGTCCGCCGTACGCGGTATAGATTTCGTCGGTTATCGGTATTTTGGCAAGTTCACGCTTCTGCGAAAGAATACAAAAAGACGACTGAAGAAAGCCGCGAAACGACTACGGCGCAAGGTTGAACGCGGAAAGTCGTTGACGTTACAGAACCGAAGCACGGTCGGTTCGTACAAAGGAATTTTGGAATGGTGCGACAGCACCCGCCTAAAAGAAAAAACAATAAATAAATTTATCGGAGGTAAATATGGCAACAGTAAGAGGAAGTCAGGAAGCAAAGCCGCTTGAATTGGAGTTCGGCAAAACCACCGTCTACGAGCGCAAAAACATTCGGCGCATAGACGAACCAGACACCGACGAACGGCGCGGGTTTCACGGTTGGGAGTACGACGAAACGCAATACACCCACGCCGAGTGGTACAAGCAAGACAGCATAAAGAACAAGCTCGCCATTGCGGAGCTTGCCGAGCTATTAGCGGGAGGAAAGGCAAATGGTTAAGATTTACGTCGATTTGATACGGGCGGGGCAAATGACGCTCGAACAAGTCCCCGAGAAATGGCGCAAAGAAGTACGCCAAGCGTTGGAGGAGTAAAATGCAGTACGAGCTTATAAACGGAGCGGGTGTCGGCGTAATAACCGACCCGACCCCCATATTACGAGATATAAAAGACACGTTCGGCGTGTCTTTTGTTTTGCCCGACGCAGGCGCGTACGTTGCGCTTTTTCGGGACGAGGCGGGCGTTGAATACCGGGCAACCATAAAGGACAGCGTCGCCAAAGTGCCGAAGCAGATACTGACGAAAAACCAACGAATCGGGCTGACCGTTTGCAAGGTAGACGGGGACGAGGTAACGCAGGCGTGGGAATGCCACCCGCTCAAAGTTGGGTCGTTCCTTGAATTGCGCAAAACGCAATGGCAAATCACGGCGGGAATGGACGACAGAGAACTGTGCGCCCGACTTGCCGAGATAGAAAAAGCACACGCCCGGACGCAAGCAGAATTCAACGAGCTAAAAGACGAGAATTTGCGCCGTGCGGACGAGTTCGCCCAAACCGCCCGAGAATACGCCGAAAGCGTAAACGGGCTTACAAAGGCACTTGCAAGCGTTAAAACGGCAAACGAAACGCTTGCGAAAGGTTACAACGAAGCAATAAAGGTCGTCAACGACCTTACGGGGAGGGTGGCAGCCCTCGAAAAGAACTACGACCCCACAATAATCAAGTAAAATTCGGAGGAATAAAAAAATGGACTATGTATGGGAATTGATACAGCCGTACGTTTTGGCTGTACTTGCATTTTTAAGCGGCAGCGGAATCACCGCAGTTATTCTGCGCGCAGTAGTAAAAAAGCTGTTCACGAAGAACAACACCACGCTCGAGCAAGCGTACAACACGGAAAAGGTCGCCCAAAAGACCGCCGAGAAGTTGGCGGGCAAAACGCTCAATATTGACGTAACCGCCGTAACCGAAAAGGCATTAAAAAAGGTCGCCGAGAAGTTGGACGTGAGGGTCGAAAAAGTAGAGGACGCAACAAACGCGCTGAAAGCTATTCTCGTTGCCATAGCGAAAGGAATTATCAAGTTAAAGGCTTTGACGGACGAAGAAAAAGCGGAGCTTGCAAGCGCAATCGCACTGCTTGAAGCAAACTACAAACCGCCCACCAACGACGAGATTATGACCGTAAAGCTCGCTCCGATTTCGTTACCCGAGGACGACGCGGACGAGGAGGAAGAAACGCCCGCCGCCACCGATAGCGGCGTAAATTTCGGAGGGCTTGACGCAAAATGAAAATGACGAAGAAACGGCTTGCGTTTTTTCTTCTGCATTTGCTTTTTTCGGCGGTCGTGCCGATCGCACTTGTAATAGTACGATATAGCACGATTGCAAACACGAAAGCGGCGGTCGGCTTCAAAATATCTATAACGGGCGTATTGCTTTTAATATTCGTATTCTGGGTAGTAAAAAAGCTGTTTATAGATAGGAAGCTGACCGACCTCAAAGCGCAGGGGAATATAATGCTTGCCAACCTAAAAACAAAGCAAGACCCCGCCGAGATTGCCGCGCTCGAAAAAGAGCTAAAAAACATAAAGACGCTTGAAGCGGTATTCGGTTCGATAATTCCGCTACTATTCATAGTGGCGGCTATAATCGCATTCAAAGCCCTTGAAGCGCAGCTCGTAACGCTATCGGCGACGCTCGGTTATATCGGCATAAGCTACGCCGTGGGGTTTGTATTTAACGTGCTATATTCACGCGAGATACACGCAAAGAACGGAGGAAACAACAATGGCGAATAAAGCAACGGAAAGGCTCGACTCGGTAAAGCGAAGATTTAACTATCGGCAATTTTTTATGGTTGCCGTATTACTTTTCGCAACCGCAGCGGACATTTTAATTGACTACGTACACGCAGGGTTTAACCCGGCAATATTCAGCGACCCGTCGTATTGGATTATGCTCGGGCTGACCTGCCTATCGGTCGTATTGGTAACGCTATCGGTCCGGGACTTCTTCCGCGAGAAAGAACTGCGGGAGAACGCCGAGGTCGTAGAAGTTCAAAAGCAGATCGACAACGCCCACGCCGAATTGATACGCCACGACTTGACAACAAAGTTCGGCGAGTACATAGACAACATAAACGCCGAGCGGAAGCTCAAAGCGTACAAGGCGTTTATTCAGTTCAAGCTGACAAAAATCAAGAAACCAAAACGCCGAGAGAAGTGGCAAGCGTTACTCGATAAAGCCGAGGCAGATATTGAGTGTATACCGACCAAGGGAAACACGGTAAAGCTGTCGCCCGTACACCGTATACGGTTTAACCGGGTACAGATAGCAACCATTTTCAGCAGAGTCGAGCGCACCAGAACGGACGACGAGAACATGGAAACGAACGAGCAAGCGCACATAAGCGAGCTTATATTCAAAAAGCTATTTATGGTTATTGCGTTTTCGGTTGCTTTGAGTACGCTATTCTTCGAGCAAAACGAATTCGCCGTGGCGGTTTTGATAAATACCTTTTCAAAGCTATTCCGCACGGCAATGAGCGTTTCACTCGGCGCAAGCGACGGGCAAGCGTTTGTGCGCGGTACGCTTTTAACTAAAATGAAGCTACGCCTTGATTTTATACAAAAGTTCCTCGAGAAAGAAAAGAAAGAGCGGGGAGCGGTTGCAGAGAAAGCGGAGCAGACGACAAATACAGCGGAAGCGGTCGAGTAATCGACCGCTTTTTTTTCTTTGCAAAAAAGTATTGACATATCACGGCGAGCCGTGATATAATGAACGCACTAAAAACAAGGAGGTGGGTTATGGCACGAAGCGAAGCACAACGCGCAGCTGATAGGCGTTACCGACAGACGCACCCGCCCGTTTGCGTTCCGTGGGGTACACGGTTAAAGCCCGAGGACGCAGCGGAGCTTGACGCATTGCTGAAACAGACGGGCAAGGGGCGCGCCGAATTTCTGCGCTGGGCTATGGAGCAGCTAAAAAAGACCACTACCACAGAATCGGGCGACTGACAGCGGTCGCCCTTTTTACTTTTTAGGAGGAACAAATGAAAGGCGTTAAATTTACAGCAAAGGAAAAGAAACGAATACTTGATATGTGGCTCGTAGAGCATAAGCATTGGCTTTACGTTTGCAAGCACGAAAAATGCACGAGGGTCAGCCTTTGGCGTTGGAAAAAGCAATACGACGGAACGCTCGAGAGCTTGGAGAACAAATCGAGCAGACCGCACACCCCGCACCCGAACAGCCAGACCACAGAAGAAAAGCGGGAGATTTTAGAGGTCTTGCAAGAAAACCCGACAATGGGTTATACGGAGCTATACGGCGAGCTTCGGGCAAAGTACGCATATTCCCGACACTACAAAACTATGTACAAATACATTCGCAGCCTGCACTTGCGCCCGGCAGAGATATACGACCGATACGTTGCGCAGCCGTACGACACGCCCGAAATGCTCGGGCAGAAGTGGCAAATGGACGTCAAATTCGTTCCCCGAGTTTGCTACGCAGGGAAAGACCCGTTCGAGCGGGCGTTTCAGTATACAATGATAGACGAAGCCACCCGTGAGCGGTTTATTTACGCATACAAAGAGCATAGCGGTTACTCGACCGCCGATTTTATACAAAGGGCGGTGTTGTACTTCGGCTATGCGCCGAAAGTAATACAGACGGACAACGGGACGGAGTTCACGAACCCCAAAGGAACGGGCGAGGGTAAGGTGCATATTGCCGATCGGACTATGCAGCGGCTCGGAATCAAGCACCAACTTATTAGACCGTACACGCCCCGCCACAACGGAAAGGTCGAGCGGTCGCACCGCACCGACCAAGAAAGGTTTTACAACTATTTGCAGTATTCCACTTTTGAAGAGTTGCAAGAGAAAATGCAGGCGTGGCTCTGCAGATACAACCGCAAGCCCCACACGGCACTCCGCAACCGATACGGGAAGTACGCATGGCAAAGCCCGCTTGAAAAGCGAGCCGAGCTATTGGAAATATTAAAAGAGGGTATGACGGACGCGAAAGTTCGGTTCGTAAAAAATTCTGCCCGGGCAGTATAAGCGACAACCCGAAGCGCAGCACCCCCCAAACAAGGGGTGCATTTTGGCGCGCCCAGAAACAGAGAAACGATTGACCGCCGAGCGGAAAAGTGGTATTATATAACGGCAGAGAACGAAAGGGAAATGGCAAAATGGAGCAAACAAGGGCAAAAATGGCGTTTATAATAACTTGCGAAAAAAATTCTAAAATATTTCTAAAAATATGCTAAAAACGCTTGACTCTTTTTCAAGATTGTATATTTACTGACTTTACTTTTATTTAGAACCGTGATATAATTTTTTTATGAATACTTTGAGAAAATACGATTATCTGATTGTCGGAGCCGGTCTTTTCGGCGCGACTTTTGCGAACAGGGCAAAGGCGAACGGTAAAAAGGTGCTTGTAATAGACAAGCGTCCGAACGTCGCCGGCAATATCTATACGGAAGAGGTAGAGGGCATAAACGTACACAAGTACGGCGCGCACATCTTTCACACGAATAATAAAGACGTATGGCAGTTTGTAAACGGATTTGCCGAGTTTAACCGTTTTACTAATTCGCCCGTAGCGAACTATAAGGGAGAGCTTTATTCTCTGCCTTTCAATATGTACACGTTCAATAAAATGTGGGGGGTCACAACTCCCGAACAGGCTGAGAAAAAAATTGAAGAACAGCGCAAATCGGCAGGTATTACGGAGCCTCAAAACCTTGAAGAGCAGGCGATATCTCTCGTCGGGAAAGATATTTATGAAAAGCTGATTAAGGGTTATACCGAAAAGCAATGGGGCAGAGCCTGCACCGAATTGCCGCCGTTTATTATAAAAAGACTGCCTGTAAGGCTGACTTTCGACAATAATTATTTCAATGCTTTATATCAGGGTATTCCGGTTGGCGGATATACCAAAATGGTAGAAAATATGCTTGAAGGCATAGAAGTGCGTTTAAATACTGACTATCTTGCGGACAAGAAAGAGTTGGACAAACTTGCCGAAAAGGTAATTTATACAGGCGCGATAGACGCTTATTTCGATTATAAATTGGGCGCGCTCGAATATCGGTCGGTAAGGTTTGAAACCGAAGTTCTGGATATCCCTAATTTTCAGGGCAATGCGGCAGTAAACTATACGGACAGAGAGACGCCGTGGACGAGAATAATCGAGCATAAATGGTTTGAGTTCGGTACTCAGCCGAAAACAGTTATAAGCAGGGAATACAGCTCGGAGTGGAAAAAAGGCGACGAACCTTATTACCCCGTCAACGACGAGAAAAACGGGGAGTTGTTCAAGGAGTACAAAAAGCTTGCCGAAAAGGAAAGAGGCGTAATTTTCGGGGGCAGACTAGGCGAATACAAATATTACGATATGGATCAGGTCATTGCGTCCGCTTTGGAGTTATGTAAAACAGAACTGAAATAAATTCATATGTCAAAAAAAGAGTGGGTTAAGCAAATTTGCTTAACCCACTCTTTTATTTAAGAATAAAAGTTGTTATGGAATTTGGTTTTAACGCGGCGGTGAAGGAGGAGCCGTGCAGGGACGGAGGGGTGATTTGTGCCCATTTTTCGCCGTCGTCGGAATTTCCGCTTGTGCGCACAGCCTGTACGGAAGTGAACGATCTATCCAGACCCGACAGTGCAAAATTTTTAGTCTTTTCGTTTTGCCTTGCGTTTACCGCTACGATTGCAAGCGAACCGTCCTTATTCAGCGCCGCAAGCGTTTCGCCGCTGCATCTTATTATTTTTGCTTCGGGGCGGATGAATTTCGAAAACTGTCCGAACGCGTAATATTTCTGAGTGAGAATTATTTCTTGCCTGTCGTGGTCGGCGATTGCCGCACCCCAGTATCCGCCGTTCAGATCAAACGCTCCGCTGTCTTTGTTGCCGTTAAAACCGTCTTTCGAGACGTGGCTGCCGATGATCTGCCAAATTACCCAGGCCGACGGGGCAAGGTTATTCATATCGTAAATAATTTTATTCCCAAGCCACAGCGCCGCGCCCATTTCGCCTGCGCCGACGCCTGCGGTTTCCGCGCCGTCCACTTCGCTCATCCAGAGATTTAAGTTGTTTTCTCTTACTACGCTGCCCAACTTTTTGATTTTTTCCGTCTTATAGCTATGAGTATTTACTCTGCCTATGCAGGAGCGCGCCCCGTCCGTAAGAGAATAAAACTCGTCAAGCTGTCTGTCCGTGAACGATTCTTCACAGGCGGAAAGCGCTACCTTGTCGGTAAGAGAGTGTCTTTGCAGTGCGGCGTAAGTTTCCTCTATGAGCCGAGACTGATCTTCTCCCTCCTCAACGTTGCAACCCTCTTGCTTTACGCTGTAAGCGTGCCAGTTTACGACCGTCGGCTCGTTCATGGGCGAAAGACTTACGACGGGCATATTTAATTCGTTGCACATATAATCGGTGACGTGCGCGAGATATTCAGCGAAATCGCCGAAGCTCTCGGCTTTGATATTCGTTTTATATTTTCTGTCTTCCGTGCTTCCCGAAGCGCAGCCGCTCACCGTCATAAAGTAGGGAGGGGAGTTTGAAAACAGTTCCACCTTTGCCTCGGCGCCTGCGGCTTCAACCGCGCGCGTAAGCACGTTCAGCTGGTTTCTATCGGCTGTATAGTCGTAGACGCCGTTTTCGTTCATCCAGCCCGGCATTGCGGAGTCGGTCCGCGTTATGTGACGGTGCGTCGGGTCGTCGCCTCCGCCGATATTATAGCGCATAATATTCAGATTAAGCCCGTCTTTTCCGAAAAAAACGTCTGCACATTTCTGAGAAAGGGCGTCGGAGTAACCTATTCGGTTTGCAAACCAGCAAAGACTCGTGCCGAAGCCCTCGAACGGGCTTGACGGGGTTTCATATCTGAGCGATACCGTTTCCGTCGGAGTACAGCCCGAAAACGATATTACGGGCGTTGCAAGGCAGAAGAGCGCAGTCAAGGCGCAGAAAAATTTTTTCATAGATCGCCGTCCTTGTGATTTTTGTAGCCCTCGCCGTAAATCTCCTTTGCCGAGGTCACTATCGTAAAGGCTCCGGGGTCTATTTCGTGAACGTAGTCTTTCAGTTTGGGATAGAGATATTTTTTAATCGCACACATAATAATTCGCTTGCCTTCGCCTGTGTAGGCACCCTCGCCGTTGATGTAAGTTGCGCTTATGTCAAGTTCTTTCAATATTTTTTCGCTTATCTTTTCGGCGTGTTCGCTGTCGGTTATTATATACATAAGCTTTGCCGAATCTCCGCCGTAAAGCACCCAGTCAAGCGAAACGGTTGTGATAATAAGCGATATCACGGTGTAGAATGCGAGTGAAAATTCTCTGAAAACTATCGTGGAAATTCCGATAATGACGAGGTCGACTATGAGCGAAATTATTCCCGTCTTGATAAAACGGAATTTTTTTCTGAGTATTTTGACGACTATATCCGTTCCGCCCGTTGTGCTTCCGAGCCGGAAAATTATACCCATTCCAAGCCCCATAAGCGCACCGCCGACTACGCCCGCTATTACGATGTCGTCGGTGAGCGGTAAAAACTTTTTGAAAATGAAGCCGAACAGCTCTATAAACAGCGACGAAACAACGGTAGAATATATTGTGGAAAGTATAAACTTCCTGCCGAAAAAGATGAAGCCGAGTATGAAGAGGGGAATATTCAGAAAAACTATCCATATGCCGGTATTCAGCCATTCGACCTTCTGCGTGGCGTAATTGAGAATAATCGCAAGCCCCGAAACACCGCCCGAAGCTACTTTATTCGGGTCGAGAAACAAAGCTATTCCCAAAGCGAAAATAGCACAGCCTGAGGTTATAAGCAGATATCTTTTTAAAAAGTGCAAAACTGCGGTTTTCTTTGTCATATCAAACATTATATCACGAACGCAAAAAAACTGTCAAGCAGGGTTTTAAAGAGTATATCAGTAATGGCTATATGTTTATTAAGACAAAAGTACCGCAAGAATGAGTTTCGGAAAGACTGCCGTAATTGTAACCGGCGTTTGCCCAGGTGAAAAACGTATTGTAGCCCATATATTTGTATGAGATATCGTGAGTTGCGTTTGACATAGAGCTGTAAACTATCATCTCGGTACCCGAAGGCGTATCTCCGTCTATTCTGAAATAGCTCGTACCGGCGCTCCCGCCGAAATTAACGGCTGTATTCCAGTGCACAGAGCTTACGTTGCCTCCGCCTGCATTATTTGTGTTTGCGCCTGCTCTGTGACAGTTTATCTGAAACATTTCGCAATATAGACGATAATTAATACAAATATTTCGGCAAAAATTAAAAAATATGTAATTTTCTGTTTAAGACGGAGTTTTAGGTTTTATATTAATAAGTGTAAAAGAAAAACCTGTGAGTACAAAATGGAAGAAAACAGAGAAGAAGAAATTTTAAACGAAGAAAATACACGGCAGACGGACGAGGTGAGCGAGCTTGAAAAGCTTTCTGCGCTTGCCGAGGACTATAAACGTAAGTGGTATTCGGTTTCTGCGGAATACGACAATTTCCGCAAGCGTAATGCTCAGGCGGTTGCGCGCGCCTATCAGGACGGCACCGCAGACGCGATTTTAAAACTTTTGCCCGTTTCGGACACTTTCGGCTATGCGCTCGATTCGGCGCAGGACGAAAAGACGAGGGCCGGCATCGACAAGGTGATAAAAAATTTTAACACCATTTTAGCGTCGCTTGGCGTGGAAGAAATCGTTTTGAACGTCGGCGACGAGTTCGACGAGAGCGTGGCGGAAGCCGTTTTAAACTTCCCCTGCGGTGAGGGCGAAAAGCCCAACACCGTAAAACAGGTTCTGAAAAAAGGCTATAGAAGCGGTGACAGAGTAATAAGGTTCGCTCAGGTAGCCGTAACGATATAAAATAATAAAATTTTGATAATACATTTGTGAGGTATTTTTGGTATGGGAAAAGTAATAGGTATAGATTTAGGAACTACAAACTCGTGCGTAGCTGTAATGGAAGGCGGTGAACCCGTCGTTATAGCTAACAGCGAGGGCAACAGAACTACCCCTTCGGTAGTATCTTTCAAAACCGACGGAAGCCGTATCGTCGGACAGGCGGCAAAGCGTCTTGCTGTCGCTCAGCCCGATAAGACGGTCATTTCGATTAAGCGCCATATGGGCGAAAGCTACAAGGTAAATATCGACAGCGGATATTCTCCGCAGGAAATTTCAGCAATGATACTTACCAAACTGAAAGCGGACGCGGAGAGCTATCTCGGCGGAAAGGTCACAGACGCGGTTATTACCTGCCCTGCGTACTTCAACGACTCTCAGCGTCAGGCGACGAAAGACGCGGGTAAAATCGCAGGACTCAACGTTCTGCGTATCATAAACGAGCCGACGGCGGCGGCGCTTGCTTACGGACTCGATAAGCAGGAAGGCAGTCAGAAAGTAATGATTTACGACCTCGGCGGAGGAACGTTCGACGTTTCCATTCTCGAAATCGGCGACGGCGTTTTCGAAGTTCTGGCTACAAACGGCGATACCCGTCTCGGCGGCGACGACTTTGATAACAAGATTATTGACTACCTTGTAGAGACCTTTAAAAAGGATACGGGCGTAGATCTTTCCAAAGATAAAATGGCTATGCAAAGGCTCAAAGAGGCGGCTGAAAAGGCGAAGATAGAGCTTTCGGGTATGAGCGCAACCAACATAAACCTGCCCTTCATAACGGTAGTCGACGGCGCGCCTCAGCACCTCGATATCGACCTTTCCAAACAGAAATTCGACTCTCTCACTGCGGATCTGGTAGAAAGGACGGTCGAGCCTATGAGAAAGGCAATGCAGGACGCAGGGCTCAATTATAACGAAATCAACAAAGTAATTATGGTCGGCGGTTCGACGAGAATTCCTGCCGTATTCGATAAAGTCAAGTCTGTGACGGGCAAGGAACCTTTCAAGGGTATCAACCCCGACGAGTGCGTCGCAATCGGCGCGGCTATTCAGGGCGGTGTACTTTCGGGCGAAGTCAAGGACGTACTTTTACTCGACGTTATGCCCCTTACTCTCGGCATAGAGACGCTCGGCGGAGTTTCGACACCGCTTATCGAGAGAAATACGACTATTCCCGTAAAGAAGAGTCAGGTTTTCTCGACCGCGGCAGACAATCAGCCCGGCGTTGAAATCAACGTATTGCAGGGTGAAAGAAAATTCGCACGCGACAATAAGTCGCTCGGCAAATTTATGCTTACCGATATCCCCCCCGCACCGAGAGGAGTTCCGCAGATAGAAGTTACTTTCGACGTCGACGCAAACGGTATAGTCAACGTTACGGCAAAGGATCTCGGCACGGGCAAGAGCACGAACATTACAATTACGGCTTCGACAAACCTTTCCGAGGACGATATAAACAAGGCGGTCAAGGACGCCGAAAGATACGCCGAAGAAGACAAGAAGCGCAAAGAGGCGGTTGATAACAAGAACAATCTCGAAAGCGTTATAGACAGCCTTGAAAAGACGGTAAAAGAGGCTGGCGACAAGCTTTCCGACGAAGACAAAACCACTGTCGAAAACGCAGTTGCCAAGGCTAAGACCGAACTCGAAAGCGGAGATAACGACAGAATAAAAGCTGCCATAGATACTTTGCAGAACGAAATTCAGCCCGTAATTGCAAAGATGTATCAGCAGGGCGCCGGCGCGCAGGGCGCAAATCCCGACGGCGGCGACGACACCGAGTTCAGGCAGCACTAAAAGTGTTCACGAAATTTAAGACGTTCGATGATGTCTTAAATTCCCGTGATTTTCGGAAACTAAGTTTCCCTTGACGCAACATTTAAGGGCACACAGATATATAGTTGCGTCAATTCCCTTCCAGTGAGCCGCAGGTATGCGCAAACAGGGGCGTGCTAACGCAGGGAAACCTTGCTTGCACCGTTAAAATTTGAAACACTAAAACTTAAACTAAAATTTACGGCGTTTTCAGCCGTAAATTTTTGTGATTATAAATCAATCGGACATATTTTCATATGGCAAATAAAAACTATTACGATATTTTGGGCGTGTCGAAGACGGCGACGCAGGACGAGATAAAATCGGCGTACAGAAAGCTTGCAAAGCAGTATCATCCCGATTTCCACCCCGGCGACAAGGCGGCAGCCGAAAAATTCAAAGAAATAAACGAAGCTAACGCCGTTCTTTCCGACGAGGGCAAGCGCAAGCAGTACGACTTCGAGCAGTCGCATCCCGGAATGGGCGGAGGCGGAAGAGGTCCTTTCGGCGGTTTCGGCGGCGGAGGAATGGGCGGTTTCGAGGATATTCTCAATTCGATGTTCGGCGGAGGTTCGCCCTTCGGCGGTTTCGGCGGCGGAGGAATGGGCGGTGCGGAAAAAAAGAACAGAGGCGCCGATATCGAGCAGACCGTTTATCTTTCTTTCCTCGACGCGATCAAGGGCTGTACCAAGCAGGTCAGCTATACCCGTAACGAGCCGTGCGTTGCCTGTAAGGGCACGGGCGCAAGAAACGGAACTTCGTTCAAGGTTTGTACCTGCTGCGGAGGTTCTGGCAGAATAAAATATACGCAGGACACCATCTTTGGCAGGACGATACAGGTAGGCGTATGCCCAGACTGCGGAGGCAGCGGAAGACAGATAACCGACAAATGCCCCGACTGCAAGGGTAAGGGCTATTTAAGAAAGGAAACGCGCTTTACCGTCAACATACCTGCAGGCGTGGACAAGGACAGCAGTTTAAGAAAGCGCGGTTACGGTCAGGCGGCAGGCAACGGCGGAGAGGCAGGCGATCTTTATATCTTTTTCAGAATCGAACCGCACAAGCTGTTGAGGCGCGAGGACAAGGATTTATACGTCACTGTTCCCATCTCTTATAAAACCGCCGTTCTCGGCGGAAAGATAGTCGTGCCGAGCGCTGACGATACGATAGAGCTGAACGTTCCGGAGGGAACGGCTTCGGGTACGCGCTTCTGCGTAAGGGGCAAGGGCGTTAAGACAGTCAACGGAATAGGCAACCTCTATGTGACCGTTGAAATCGACATTCCTCAAAGACTTTCGCGCGAACAGGCGAAAAAACTTTCCGACTACGAAAATGCCGTGTCAATAAAGTCGTGCGACAATATGCAAAAATACGCCGGCAATATTTCTGCGGTGTACGGCAAAAAAATTGATAAACAGTAAAATAAAAACGGCTGTGCCACGAATGGCGACAACCGTTTTTTTAATACGGAATTAAGTCTATTTATAATTTTCAATTGCTTCGTTGACTTTTTTCATATCTTCCGGAGTTAAAACTTCGGTGGAATTAAAATCCGAAAGTTTTATTTCGGCGTGTGTGTAGGATAAATTGATAAGTTCGCTATTGCTGTTTTCGACAATGACAATGTCGTGAATATATTCGCAAAGTTTGCCGTCTGTGAATTTAAGCTTAATGTTTATGTTATACGGGGTGGAAACGGAAACGCCGATGAATTCGTCAGACGGCAGTACACCCGTATAATAATCTGTTTCAGAGTCGTAAGTGAAATATTGATATTTTTCGTCGAGCAAATTAACGGGGGAAACTCCTTCGCCTGTTATGCTGTAATGTTTGACGTAATATTCGTTCAGGCTTTCAACGGTTTCGAATTCGCCTATGTAAATATCCCAGCTTTCGTTGCTTTCGGTAATATGGTATAGGTAAGTATCTCTGCAAACTATAATTTTGGTAAATAGATATACGTCTTCAGCTACGTCCTCACTTTCGTCCTGATCGTCGTTTTGATCGTCGTCCTGATTAATCTTTTCTTGAATGTTTTCTTGTTTGGTCTCGAAGTAAGTTAAAGTTTCGTTATATTTTATAAATTGAGAGTGAGAGTTTGTCAGAGCAGGCAGTTCGTAGTTACCGCTTTCGTAATCCTGTTTGGCAATTTTTACAGTGTTGCTGTTTTTTACAGTGAATTCTATCGTATAGTTTGTTGCCGAAAACGTCGTCTCGAATGCGGTTTTCCACTCTTCCTCCGTCATAGCTCTTTTATTATCGCTTCCGCAGGCGGTGAACAGGCTGCCGCAAATTACGGCTGTTGTTGCCATTGCGGCAACGAGTAGTTTTTTCTTCATTTTTTAGCTCCTTTAAAATCTTTTTGCGGACTTTTTTGCCTTATTATTTAATTTCCGAACAGTGGCTGTCGCAGAAATTTCAACAAAACGGCTTTTGCGTTAAGAAATTTCAAGACGCACTACGTCATAAACAATGCTTAAAAATCATTACGACGAAAACAAGCAAGGCGGAATTTATTTCCGCCGTTAAGCTTGTTTACGACAAAAGTAACTTCACGGAAAAATTGTTATAAACAATTTTTCGTGAATAAAAAAATAAGGGCAACCATTAAAGGTTGCCCGCAAAGAGTACCCTTAATGATTGCTTATTTCAGATTTTTACTGTTTTTAGGACACAACAGAAAAACAGGTACAACAATGCCGTATGGCATTATGTCCCAAAACAGTATAATTATTAAATTCTGAAATAAGCGTAATCATTATAACAATTACCCAATAAAAACGCAAGTAAAATTTTTAAAAAGAGTGTAAAAGCGTTTGACTTTTTGAAAATAATTTTTTAAAATAATACAGTAACCGAAGACGGTCGGCGCTTTTTGGCTTAATTTCCGACTCAGGGGACAGGATAATAGTTTGCAATTGTAAGCTATGCGTTTATGACGATTTTTCCCTGCGCCGTTTCGGTTGCAGGGATATTTTTTAAATAATAACGCCGAAAATTTTCAAGGACGAATTTATTTCGCCGGATAGAAAATTTACGACAAATTAATTTCACGGCAAATATGAAGCGCAGCAGAATATTTGCGTGAGCAAAATATTGAAGGAGGTTGACTTTGGAAGAGGTAAAGAAGGAATCGGCTAATTTAATAGCTAAAAAAGCGGTTGTTCAGGAAATTATCGAAAAGATAAAATCTTCGAAATCGGTTGTTTTAGTCGAGTACGACAAGCTTACCGTTGCGGAAGTTTCCGAGCTTCGTAACAAATGCAAGCAGGCAGGCTGTGAGTACAAGGTTTATAAAAACACTCTCGTAAGGCGCGCATTCAACGAACTCGGTTTCAAAGATTTCGATAACGATCTGCAAAAGCCTATGGCGTTTGCTTTCGGCGCAGACGAAACGAGTGCGGCAAAGCTTATGAGCGAAGCTTCGAAGACTTACGACGGTAAAATCACCGTAAAGAGCGCGTTCGTAGACAACGCTTACTGCGACAAGGCGAGCGCAAAAGCGCTTGCGGATATGCCGTCGAGGGAAGAGTTGGTTGCAAAGATGCTCGGCTCGATGCAGGCGCCCGTTGCGAATTTCGCAGGCGTTCTCAGCAATTTGCTGTCGGGGATTGTGCGTGTGCTTAACGGCATAGCTCAGAAGCAGTAAAATTCCGTATATACTGCGCAATACATCGTTGTCTTTACGTTTTTGCTTGGTCATTTACTTCATTGTAAACTCCCTCGCAAAATCCGCAGACGCCTTGTCTTGCTTGTATCTGCGAAATTTTAATAACAAAACAGTCGGCGGACTTAAAGCGTAAAAATAAAAAATTTAAAACATAAAATAGGAGATAAATAAAATGGCAGACGTAAAGAAATTTATTGAAGAAGTTAAATCTATGACGGTTTTAGAGCTCAACGAGCTTGTTAAAGCACTTGAAGAGGAATTCGGCGTATCCGCAGCGGCTCCCGTAGCAGTAGCGGCAGCTCCCGCAGCAGGCGCAGCTCCCGCAGCGGCAGCAGAAGAAAAGACCGAGTTCAACGTAGTATTGAAGGACGCAGGCGACAAGAAGATCGACGTTATCAAAGTCGTTCGCGCATTCACGGGTCTCGGGCTTGTAGAAGCTAAGCAGGCAGTTGAAAAAGGCGGAGTTCTTAAAGAGAACGTTGCCAAGGAAGAAGCTGAAAAGATCGTTGCAGATCTTAAAGCGGCAGGCGCAACCGCTGTTTTGGAATAATTCAATTTCAGAAACGAAAACCCGTCGGACAACCGACGGGTTTTTTACGCGTTTATTATTGTCGGCAATGATTAAAAATGCTTGACACGTGGCGCAATAAACAGTAAAATAATATGGTAATATTATAACTCACTGAAAAATCGGAGTGACGGTTATGTCAAATAAAATAAAAAAAGCCTGTCTTGCGTTTGCGCTTACGGCGGTCGTCGGAGCGTCGTTCACAGCAACGGCTTGTTCAGAATCAAAGCATCCCGAAGTAACGATATCGATAAGCTTCAACGGCAGTAATTTCGATATCGACTATACTCTTTCGAGGAATATGTATCCCCAGACGGTTCAGCACTTTATCGAGCTTGCCGACAGCGGATTTTATAACAATACGATAATTCACAACTATACTTCTTCCGACTGGATAGGCGGAGCGTATAATTACGACGATAACGCAGAGACGGGCTATGCCGCATCTTACAGCAAAAAGATGGGTATTTACCTTGAAAGCAACTGCAAGGAAGAGGCATATCACGCGCTTGTCAAAGAGGGTTATACGAACGGTAAATTCACGCCTTCTGTGTACAGCAGAGAAGTTTACGATTCCAAAGGCAATCCCATCGTCAAGACGGAGGACGCGCTTACTACGCTTATCGGCGAATTTTCGGCTAACGGACACAGAATCGAGGACGACAAGGGGCTTAAAGCAGGCTTGGGCACGCTGAAAATGGTCTATTACGAAAAAGAACAGCAGACCGTGACCGTAAAGACGAGCTATAACGAAATTCTTCCGCGCGACTATGCGTACAACTGTGCGACGAGCCTGTTCTCTATGCAGATGTCGTCAAGCACGGCTTATTCCGAAACAAAATACTGCGTGTTCGGTCAACTTAAAGATGAAAGCGCAAGGGAAGTTTTCGACGACCTCAAAGAGGCTGTTTCCGATTATTCCAAAACGCTTACGTCATCGTCTGCACTCACTACCTCGATTGAAACGATCGTCGACAGAGCGGATCCGTACGCGGAAGAGGGCGGAAAGGATATCGAAAAGACTTTCGCAATTATTTCAATGCCCATCGTAATTACAAAAATTACGGTAACCAAACGCTGATCACACCAAATGTTTCTATTTTTTACACCTTGGAACCGCCGTCCTTTCGGACGGCGGTTTATTTTACTTTTTCAGTTTTCCACGGGAAAGATATTTGAAATTTTACCGTTTTCAATCTCCACGGCGAAGAATTTTACCTCGTACAGATTTTTACCCTTGGCATAAACAAGCCCTGCGGCGCGGATATCGCCGTGCAGAAGAAAAAACTTTTCGGGCGGAACGGTCACGCTTAAAAATTCGCCGAGATAGCTTTTCAGCGCGTCGGCTTTGCTTTTCAGCTCTTCGCAAAGATATTTTTCATAGTCGGCTTTTATAAGCACGCTTTCGAAAAAAGCGAAGTGCAGAATTTCATCCTCGGGCGGACGGAGTTCTTTTACCGCGGCAGAAACAAGATTAAGCTTTTCTCCGTCGAAGGAATATTCGCAGTCTGCCTGCGCGGAAGTGCAGGTTTCGAAGTCGGCGGTGACTTTCAACGTGTCCGAAAATTCGAAGGCGGAGGCTGAATTCATAAAAATTATTTTGCCGTTTCCGCCGATAACTATAAGGTTATTTTTATCGCTCAGAGCGTAGACTTCCCGTCCTGCAAGGGTGTATTGTTCCGCAGTAAGGTTTTTGAACGAGGCAGGCAGAGGTGTTAGCGAATACTCCGCGCCTTCCACGGACAGATATACTCCGCCCTGCGAAAACACTGTTATAAGACAGTTTTCGAATCTGCGCTGGTGAATAACTTCGATTTTATTGTCTTTGGAAGAATATTCGCGTATATATATCAGCGCGTCGCCGTCTATTCGGTAAACGTCGCAAAAGATAGGCGGATTTTTAAAAAATTTCTCGTCGAGAAAAAAATTCAGTCCGTTCAGATTTTCGTCGGGGATAAATTCCGCAAATACCCTGTCGTTCAGGTCAAGTTCGATATGCCTTTCGAAGCCGTCCACCGTACCGATATACATTCCGTTGAGTTTTAAAACCGCAGGCAGGTACGATAAAAAATAAACAGTCATAGATAACCTTTCAAATTAATTTATTATATTTAATGTTTATATACAATAAATTATGTCAATAAATCTCTTGACAAAAATTACTTTAACGGGGAGGTTTATATGAATAAAATCAACGGGTATACGGAAGAAGAGGCGAAAAGTCTGATAAACTACGTCTGCGAGGGGGTCAATTCCGGTAACACTCTTTCGGGAATTTTTGCGTCTTACGCAAAAAAGACGGGCAGGGCAAAGGGCAGCGTAAGAAATTACTATTACGCGCTTCTGCGTTCAAGCGGCGACAAGAGGGTAAAGGAGCTGTTGAACGGTACTAATCTGAAGGCGGAAAAAATAGTTCAGTTTTCAGATAAGGAAACCGACGAAATTTTGAAGGCGATACTTATGCAGAAGAGCAAGGGTATTTCCGTGCGCCGAGCGGTTATGAACCTTTCGGGCGGGGACAGCAAACTGATGTTAAGGTATCAGAACAAGTACAGAAACGTGCTTGCAAAACAGCCCGAAAAAATAGAAAAGCTGATGAAAGAGTGCGGTCTTAACTCTTCCGACGAGGCAAGAAAAAAGCTCGAAGAGGAAATAAACGACCTCTACGACCGCCTTGCAGGCGGACTCAAAGACGAAAACAAGCGTTTAACGCAGGTTATAAAGCATTTAAGCGACGAAAACTCGCTTCTCAAATTGCAGTTAAAGCACTTGCAGAATTGAAAGGTGCGCGCCGCGCGGGAAATTCCCGCGCGGCGTGCATTTATTTTATTTTCGGTATTGCAAAATCTGACATATTATGTTAATATATAAAAAAATGAAAAGGGAGGAAATATGGACAACTTACTTCTGATTATCGTCGGTGCGGCGGTGATCATAGCCGTGGCGTATGCGGTTTTCAACTATCTCTGCGTGCGCAAGATGGAAGAAGGTACCGAGCGTATGGGCGAAATCGCAGGCGCGGTGCGCATCGGCGCAAACGCGTTTATCCGCTACGAGTATAAGCTGGTTTCGATAATAGGCTCGGTAATTGCCGTGTTGGTGTTTATCGTGATAAGCTGGCAGGCGGCGATTGCGTTCGTCATCGGCGCGGTGATGAGTGCGGCGGCAGGCTTTTTGGGGATGAAAATAGCGACATATGCGAACGTGCGCGTCACCAACAAGGCGAGGGAGACGGGCGACCTCGGCAAAACTCTGAAAGTGGCATTCAGGGGCGGTTCGGTTATGGGGCTATGCGTTGCGGGCTTCGCGCTTTTGGGCGTGATAATCGTCTACTGCATTTTCGGGCTTGCCGCGGGTCAGATAAAGGATATTGCGGAGGGCACCGTCGGCAAAAACTTTATTACGACATTGCCTGCGTCTTTCACAATGACCCTTTCGGGCTATGCGCTGGGCTGTTCGATAATAGCAATGTTCAACCGCGTCGGGGGCGGAATTTACACCAAAGCCGCCGATATGGGCGCAGACCTCGTCGGAAAGACCGAGGCGCACATTCCCGAAGACGACCCGAGAAACCCTGCAACCATTGCCGACAACGTCGGCGATAACGTCGGCGACGTCGCAGGCTTGGGAAGCGACCTTCTTGAAAGCTACGTCGGCGCGATTCTTTCTGCGATAATACTCGCGTGCGAGCTGTTTATGCACAACGCGTTTTTCGATACGGTATTCTTAAACAGAATGCTTTTATTCCCCGTGGTATTCGCAGGCTGCGGACTTATCGCCTGCGTGATAGGAATTTCCTATATCTTATTGAAGCCGAGACTTTCGGAAAACGTACATATGGAACTGAATATCGCCACCTGGATATCCGCAGGAGTTACTGTCGCCGCAGGCGTTGTTCTGAGCTATTTTATGTTCAGGGACATAGACAGTGCGGTGTTTAAAGCCGAAAACGTCGGCTTTAAGGTCGGCGCGTTCAGCCCGTGGCTTGCATCCGTGTGCGGTATCGGCGCAGGTATAATAATAGGAATTATTTCCGAGTACTACACGAGCTACGACTACAAGCCCACAAAAAAGATTGCAGGCGCGTCGAAAGAGGGACCTGCGCTAACCGTAACGCAGGGGCTTGCAACGGGAATGATAAGCTGTATGCTTCCCGTCGTGGTGCTTGCGGTTGCTATTTTCGGCTCATACTCAATTGCCGGAATGTACGGCATTGCGTGCGCGGCGTTCGGTATGCTGTCGTTCGTGGCGGCGACCGTTTCGGTTGATACGTACGGGCCTATTTCGGATAACGCAGGCGGAATCGCCGAAATGAGCGGACTCGATCCGTCGGTGAGAGAAATCACAGACAAATTGGACAGTGTCGGCAACACGACCGCGGCGATAGGCAAGGGCTTTGCGATAGGTTCGGCTGCGTTTGCGGCGCTTTCGCTTATGACTTCGTATCTGTACGCGTTTACCGATCAGACTGTGACGGAGCTGATTTTGAATATCGTTCAGCCCCTGACGCTTTGCGGCGCGCTGTGCGGTGCGGCTATGCCGTTCCTGTTCTCGGGAATGCTCATAGAAGCGGTTGCGAAAGCGGCGAGAAAGATGGTAGAAGAGGTGCGCAGGCAGTTCAGGGAAATTGACGGGCTTATGGAAGGCGAAACGATGCCCGACTACAAGACCTGCATAGAAATTTCTTCGCAGGGTGCATTGAAAGAAATGAGAGTTCCCTGCATAATGAGTATTCTCTTCCCGATAGTAACGGGCTTTATTTTCGGACCTATGTTCGTTGCAGGCGTGCTGATAGGCGCGACGGTAACGGCGATAATGCTTGCTATTTTCTGCGGAAACTCCGGCGGAGCCTGGGACAACGCCAAAAAGTATATCGAGGCAGGCGGAGTCGAGGGCGAGGGCAAGGGCTCTTCCGCGCACGACGCTTCCGTCGTCGGCGACACCGTGGGCGATCCGTTAAAGGACACCGTAGGGCCGTCTTTAGATATACTCATCAAGATAATGTCTACCGTATCTTTGGTTGCGGTAGTTGTGTTCAGCAAGTATAATCTGTTTGAGCTTGTAGGACTTATTTAAACTTATCCGTAAAATATTCACCGCAGGGCGCAATTTCACGCTCTGCGGTTTTGTTCTGAAAGGGAAACGGCGCGTCATAGACGCGCCGAACAAAGGAGGATATCATACGAGAAACACAAATCGTATGAGTGTGATTTTATTTGCCGTTCCAGAGAGTGCTTTCAATGCTTTTTAACGTGTAGTCGAGCGTGCCCAGACTGTAACTTATCGGAACGGAAAGTTTAAGCATAGTCGCTCTCGGAATATTGTTGTCGCTGTCCTTTACGGATGCGTACCATACCGTCTGGCTCGTGCCGTGAAGATCTCCGCCTGCAAACGATATATTCGCCGCAGAAGCTTCAACAAGATCTTCTTCGCCGCCTGCGAACAGTTCTTTTTCTTTGAGTATAGCGGTGAAAGCCGACTTTTCTTCGGCGGTCAGTCCGCTGTCCGAACCGGTAACCGCGTATTCGTCTATTCCGCCTGCCATAGGCGAGAAGAGCGCAATCGGCTGTGAAAAATTGCTTGAAAGCTTCATACTTCTCACCGCGATATACAGCGACGAATTGTCGAAGATCGTCTTGTTTACTTTATTGAGTCCGCCGTACTCTTTTTCTTCCGTCGTGCCGTCGGCGGTTTTGAAACTCTTTACTTTTGTGCAGTCATAGCTGTAAAAATTTTCGTAAGTTTCGTCGACTTCTATTATCGCCTGTTCCAGATTAACGGGCTGATAACTTTTCGGCGAATGGCTTTTTACAATCTGTTTGCTGTAAACGGGTTTTAAAAGATTGCCCGCAGCACGGAAGTACGCTTCCGTCACTACGCTGTCGTTGAACCAATCGCTCGACTGCAAGCTTCCCGTTTTCATTGTGAACTGCACGGAAATTTTCAGCTCGGTTTTGTAATAGTAAACGATTTCCTCGCCTGCGTCTTCGGGGGCGTAGCCCTCGGGAATACCGCTTTTATTCCAATCGTAACGCGTTCCGTAAAATTCGGTCGTGAACGAGCCGTTCCGATAGTCGAGCGAAATGTTCGCGTTGTTCGCGTTTTCCTTGTGGTACGTCACGTCGTACTTTATTTTTTCGGGCGAAAACTTGTCGTTGCCCTTGATGAACGAAGGCTGTATTCCGTTATAGCTTGTACCCGTGAACCAGTTCGAACGCGTAAGCGCGTTTACCGTTGTTTCGCCTCCGCAGCTCGAACAGCCTGCACAGCCCATACAGCCTCCGCACCCTGCAAAGGTGACGGCTACGCCCGCCGCAAAACCTGCGGTTATTATTTTTAATCTTTTTTTCATAGACAGATATCCTTAAAAAAGCACGGTCTGATAATTTTTATCTAACCGTTAAATCATTATACCATATAAATTTAAAATTGTAAAAACTTTTATGCCCTAAATTCTTTAAAATTACGCCTTTAATGTGTTATAATATAATAAATTCACGAAAATTTACGGCTATTCTGCGCCAAAAATTTTCCGTGATTTGAAGGCTCTGCCTTCTTTTCGCAATCATAAGGGCAAACTTATTATATAATTGCGAAAATTCAACCGCTGCGCGAGCGATAGCGACGCTTTGCGCACCTTATTATAAAATGTTTCAGATAATAAGGCGCAAAGGTGGCGAAGCCACAAATCGGGGCGTGCTGACGCAGGGAAACCCTGCTTGCACCGTAAATTATAAAATGAGATTCAGATAGGTAATCAAATGATAAAAGCCGTAATAGTGCCCGTGCTTTCGGCAGGGCTTGAAAAACTGAAAAATATTCTCATTGAAAGGGAGAGTGCGAAAAATAAAAGCAGGGGTGTAATTATCTTCTGCGAGGACAGGCTTACGCTTGCCGCGGAAAAAACGGTATGCTCTGCGCTCGGCGGAACGTTCGACGTTTCTGTCAATACCTTCGCGCGTTTCCTTGCCGCGGAAAAGGGCAAAAAGGACAATATCCTTTCGGCTCAGGGTTCGGCAATGGCGATAAGAAGAATAATAGAAAACAATAAAGACAAATTAAAACTTTTCGGAAAGTTTTCCGCGTCGTCCGCCGCAAGCGCGGTTTACGACACGATAGCTTTGCTATACGCCTCGAAAATTTCCGCAAAAGATCTTAAAAACGCGGCTGCCGACGGACTTCTGGAAAGCAAGCTTTCGGACGTGTCGCTGATATATTCCCTATACGAAGAGTATCTGAAAGAGAGCGGAAAAACTGACAGAAACGCGTATCTGAGAGAACTTGAAACCGTAGTTCCCGAAAGTGAGAAAATACGGCACAGCGACGTGATATTTTTAGGGTATCAGTCTTTTTCGCACTCTTTGACGGAATGTCTGAAAGCAGTGTTCGCATCGGCTGTCGGCGTAACGGGCATATTTATCGGCGGAAAGGAAGAGATATACGTCAACGAAGCCGTTTCGGCGTTCGAGGGTATAGCCGCTGCATACGGCGGAGCGCAGGTCGAGTTTGCAAAAGGCGGACTCTGCCCCGACGCGGAAATTCTGCGCGCTGCGCTTTTCGATCCCGTAAGCTTCAACAGCTCCGAAAAAAAACGCACGGAAAACGTGCATATTTACGAAGCCGCGGACGAGGACGAGGAGGCGGAATTTATTGCCGTCAATATCAAACGGCAGGTTTTGAGCGAGGGCGGAAGATACGGCGATATCGCCGTTATGCTCCCCGACGTCGCCTCCGCGGAAAGACGGATAAGCAGAATATTTTCACAGTATAAAATTCCTTTCTATATCGACAGACGCCGACCTCTGTCAAGTCATCCGCTGTGTTCGTTTATATGTTCTTATCTCTCCTGCGTTATCGGAAACTGCGCGCCTGAGGACGTAGACGCGGTCGTAGCTTCGCCTCTGTTCTTTGCGGACAGAGAAGCGGAAAGGGGAACGGCGAGGGGTGAAAGAGACAAGCCCGACAGGAACGACAGGGACGCTTTCCGCAATTATTCTCTGCGCCTTGCCGATTTCAGGGGCGCAGTGATTTACCGTGAGCCCGACAGGGAAATTTTAAACAAAATGCGCTTCGACTATAACGGAGTGCAGAGGGTGAGAAACGCGTTTTTGAAAGGCTTTGAAATATTGAAGTCGGGCGTAGCCGAAGGCGGTTACACAAAGGCTGTAATCGCGCTTTTGCAAAGCTTCGAAGCCGAAAAGAAACTTGCTCTTTTAAGCAGTGAATTCCGCGATTCGGCGCCGTCGTCAAGCGCGTTTTCGGCGCAGGTTTATTCAAAGACGGTAGCCGTTCTGGAAGAGGCGGAAAACGTACTCGACGGCGCATATGTTACGTTGAACGAGTATCTGAAAATATTAAAGAGCGGTTTTTCGGCGGCAGAGGTTTCGCTGATACCGCCCAAGAGCAACGCCGTTTACGTCGGCGATATCGCCTCTTCCGCGAACGTGGGCACGGACACGGTGTTTGCCGCATCTCTTACCGACGGCGTGCCGAAGACAAGTTCGGACACGTCGCTTCTGACCGACAGGGAGATAAATATTCTCTCGGGCGTAAAGATTGATATTTCGCCGAAGATAAGTCAGGTAAATATGCGCAGGCGCGAGATGACCGCGCTGAATATCTGTTCGTTCAAAAAGAAGCTGTTTTTGATTTACCCCGTCCGTCAGGGCGGAGAAGAGAGCGGAGCAAGCGAGATAATTTCCTACGCATCCGCAGTGTTCAGAACCGCAGGAGGAAACGCGCTTAAAGCGGTGAGCGTGAGGGACGAGAGACAGAATCTCGCCGAGTATTATTGCAGTGAGAGAGTGCCTGCGCTCAAAGCGTATTTTGCGGACGGCAACACTGCCGTTGAAAAGGTTTTAATTGAAAACGGCGTTGAGATACCCGAAGCTTCGCTGAGCAGAAACGGGAAGATAAACTGCGGAGAAAAGCTGTTTATTTCCAGAACGGGAGGAGTTTCTCCTACCACGCTCGAAACTTATTATACCTGCCCTTACCGCAATTTTTTACAGCAGGGCGTAAAGCTCTCCGAGCGCGAGGAGGGCGCTATCCGTCCCCTCGACACGGGCAACTTCATACACCGCGTTTTGCAGGATCTGGCAAGGAACATCGCCTCGTGCAAGGACGAGAGCGAGGCTGATTTCCGCGGACGCGAAAGGGCGGAACAGCTTTTGAAAACGAAGGAATATTCCTCGCTTACGGGCACGAAGAGCGGACAGTATACTGCAGGCGAACTCATAAAAGAGGCAGGCAAAGTCACCGCCGGAATGTATCTGCAACTGTCTGAAAACAATTCGTCTTTCAAGGTGTCGACTACGGAAAGCTGGTATTCGCTTCCGCTCGGCGTTTCGGCGAACGGCGCCGCCGTCAGAGTAAACGGAAAGGTGGACAGGGTGGATACGTTCGGGGATATGGTCAGGATAATCGACTACAAGACGGGCAACGTGGACAGTTCTCCCTCGAAGTATTATACGGGCGTAAAGCTTCAGCTTCCGCTGTATCTTTCGGCGGCGTCGGGGAACGGGCGCGCGGTCGGCGCGTATTATTTCCCTGCTTCTGTCGAATACAAATCCAAGCCCGACGGGGTGTTCCGTCTGCAGGGTTATATGGACGGAAGCGACGAAGTCGTTTCGGCTTCGGACAAGAACGTGAAGCCCAAGGAAAAGAGCGAGTATTTCGACGCCTATCTTTCGGGCAAAAAGCTGGATTGCGCGATGGACAGCGAAACGTTTGCGGACTTTTTGAAATACTCATATCTCTTAGCCGGTCAGGGCGTTAAAGAGATGTCCGAGGGCAATATCGCACCCTCGCCTGCCGAGGACGCCTGCAAGTACTGCCGTATGGGCGGAAGCTGTGATTTTTCCTGCGGAGCGGACGGCGAAGAGCGGAAGGCGCGTTCGGTGAAGTGTGCCGATATTGCGAAGATCGCGCACGGCGGAGGTGAGAGGTAATGAACGCAACCAACGAGCAGATTAAGGCGATCAATCAGTCCGGCAAGGTAATAGTTTCGGCTTCCGCCGGAAGCGGAAAGACTTTTGTAATGATACAAAAGCTTGTAAAAGCTATTGAGGACGGCGCAGATCTCGACAGCGTTTTAGCCGTGACTTTCACAAAAAAGGCGGCGGCGCAGATGAAAGAAAAACTTAAAAAAGCGCTGATTTCGGGCATAGCGGAGGCGGACGGCAAAAAGCGTCAGGCTCTGAAAGTACAGCTTTCGAAGGTTTCGTCCGCAGATATTTCCACGATACATTCGTTCTGTGCAAAGCTTTTAAGAACTTACTTTTACGCGCTGGATATAGACGGCACTTTCGACATAATGGCGTCCGACGACGCGCAGGGGCAGGAGTTCAGACAGCGAGCCGTAGACAAACTCTTTGAAAATTATTACGAAACGGACGACGAAAATTTCAAAACCCTCCTCGCCTTTTACAGGCGGAAGAGGGGGGACGCGTATCTCAAAAATCTGATACTTTCATCCTACGAGGAGCTGAGGGTTTACAGCAACTACGAAGAGATTTTAAATATCGGCGGAACGCTGTTCACAGACGCGGGCTTCGAAAGCGTAGTTACCGCCGTAAAGAGCGAAGCGGACAGAAAATACGTAAGCCTTCTTGACGCGGTGAAATCGTTTGCCGAAGCTTTCTGCCACCCGAACAAGACGTATAAAATAATTCTCGGCGAGATGATTTCGGCGATAGAAAAGTCGATGTCAAGCGACCTGTTTTCTGTTCCGCCGTCTTTGAGCGTAACGAGGAAACCGGCGGATAAGACAGAGGAAGAAAAGGAACTCGGTGCGCTTTTCAAGGCGTTCAGGGACGAAATAAATTCTCAGTTCAAGGCAGTTCGCGCGGATATATGCGACAGGGAAACCGAAAAAGACAGGTTTTTGAAAAGCGGAATCGCGGCCAGGGCTTTTACCGCGGTAATTAAAGATTTTGAAAGAGAGTACGCGCAGATAAAGAGGGACGAGAACAAGCTCGACTACGGCGATCTGGAACACTTCTGTCTGAAACTGTTTCAGAACAGGGCGATAGCCGAAGAAATTAAAAGTAAGTATTCCTTCGTTTTCGTCGACGAATATCAGGACGTGAACGCGGTTCAGGAGGAGATAATAAGGTCTGTCGGCGGAGACAGCGTCTTTCTGGTCGGCGATAAAAAACAGGCAATATACGGCTTCCGCGGAAGCTGTTCCGATTACTTCGATAAAAAGTTTGCAGAGCTTGAAAAAAGCTCCGGCGCGCTTCTTCTTCCGCACAATTTCCGCTCGGCGGAAAATATCATTAAATTCGTAAACAAAACTTTTTCAACTGTGATGACGGGGGAGAGATGCGGAGTCGATTACGCTGTTAAAGAGGCTATGATATACGGCGGAAGATACGCCGATTTCAAGGGCGAAGCCAAAATTCATATCTTCGGTAAGGACGACAAAGAAGAAGAGGAATTGAAGCTGTATTCGATTGCGGAGGCAAACCGCGAAGTCAGACGCTCGCGCGAAGCGCTTGCCGTTCTGAAGATAGTCAAAGAAGAGCTTTCCAAAACCCACTACGACCCCGACAGGGGCGAATACGTCAGGACGGGTCAGGGCGATATATGTATCCTCACGAGAAAGCGCAACGCCGCCGCGGACGATATAGCGCGCGCGCTGATAGACGAGGGGTATTCCGTCGCAGGCGCGCAGGAGGCGGATATTCTATTCCGTCCCGAAGTCAAGAAGATGCGCGATATCCTCTCGTATATAGACAATAAACAGCAGGATATCCCTCTTGCAACCGCGCTGTTATCGCCCATAGGCGGACTTAACTGCGACGAGCTTGCGCAAATAAGATTGAAGGGCGAAGCTTTGGTTCCGCAGGCGATAAAGGACTTGGGAAGGGTGCCTTTCAGGGAGTGCTGCCGATACTATCTGAAAAGCGGAGACGCGCTTTGCGCAAAGCTGAAAAACTTTAAAACGAAGATAGAGGAGCTTCGTTCGCTTGCCGAAGTTCTGACGGCTTCCGAGCTGATAGACAGAATTTCGGAGGACACCTGCCTCGAAGCGGAGTATTCGAAAGACGGAGGCGAACGGCTGAAAAATATCCGCCGTTTTGCTGACGAGGGAGAAAATATGAGCCTTGCTCAATTTCTGGCAAAACTCAAAGGCGGCTGCAGAATAAGCGCGCCGTCGGCTTCGGCTTCCGACAGCATAAAGATAATGACGATGCACGCGAGCAAGGGACTTGAATTTCCCGTAGTCATTATTTCGGATATATGTGCGACGTACAGGGGCAGGGACAGCGCCGAACTTCCGCTTTCAAGCGAGTTCGGTTTTGCACCCAGATGCTTCGATACCGAGGCTATGCTCGCTTACGACACTCTGTTGAGAAGATACGTCAAACACCTCAAAGACAGGGATGAGTACAAAAACGAACTCAATCTCTTTTACGTTGCCTGCACGAGGGCTATGTGCCGTCTGCATATCTTGGCCGAGGAAATTCCCGAATACAGTGCGGTTTCGGCGAGCGAAGCGAAGTGCTATGCCAAGCTGTTCCCCTTCGGCAATGATTGCGAAGAAATCGCCGTAGAGCGGAACGGACGGAAGAGGACTGAAATCGGGAGCCGCGCCGAGTTCGACGGAAGTCTGTACGAGAGAATAAAATGCAGCTTCGGCAGGGGATACGACCCGTCGAACTGCGTCAAGGGTCTAATAGACGAGGTCAATCTGCCCGTAAAGAGTTCGGCAACGGCTATACTGAAAATGAGCGAAGAGGACAGGGAAAAGGCCGTACAGTTGTTTTCGGGCGAGGGTGAAACGAGCGCCGAAAAGGGAATTGCGTACCACAGGTTTCTCGAACTCTATGAAGATTTTTCGGTCAGAGACAGGGAGAGCGTGCAGAGGCAGAAAGACTCGTTCCTGAAAAAGGGGCTTATTACCGAAACGCAGTACGCGCTTCTCGATACGGACACTCTTACCGAGATAGTCAATATCCCCATTTTCTCAACTCTCGGCAAAGCCGAACTTTTCCGCGAACAGGAATTTTTGTGTATGCTCCCTGCAAACGAAATACTCAACACCCGTTCGCACGACGGCGTGCTTGTTCAGGGCGCGATAGATCTGCTTGCAAAGACGGGGGACGGATATAAGGTAATAGATTACAAATATTCGCACAAAAACGATGAAGAGATTATAGCGACTTATTCTGAACAGCTTGCGCTGTATAAAAAAGCGGTTTCGCTTATTACGCATACGCCTCCCGACAGGATAGAGACGGTCATAGTCAATATTTTCAGGAAAAGCCAAATAAACTTATAATACGACAAAATATCCGTTCTGAAATTTATTCGGAACGGATATAATTTAGTTACTTATGTTCAGCAGTATTATTGAAAAAATTTATTCCTCCGTAACTTCTATATCCTTCGATACTCTCGTCTGGATAATCCTCGGCTCGTATCTCGGCGTGACCGCGCTTCTGTTTGTTCTCGCTTTCGCCGTGCCCAAAATCCGCTCAGCGGAAAAACGGCCCTATCTGTGCCTTGTAAACGCATATACCGCGGTGGTGCTTGCGGCGTTCCTTTCAAGGCAGACGCTTGCGCAGGCTGCGCTTGCCGCCGTCATATTCTGGTGTCTGGGCTATTTTTTATACGGCGTGCTGTGCTTTGTGTCCAAACCGCAGAAGGAAGAGCCGGTAAAAATTTCCGAGGTCAGCTATCTCCCCGTAAGGCAGACTCAGACTCCGCCCCAGCGCTCCGACGTGCCTGCCGCAAAATCGAGCGTAAGGTTAGAACACGCTATGTCCGTAACGGACAGACTGTTGCAGAAAAATTTAGGTAAGTCGGACAGGCAGGACCTTGAAAAACTCAAAACG
Source organism: uncultured Christensenella sp. (assembly GCA_910583545.1). Lineage (GTDB taxonomy): Bacteria > Bacillota > Clostridia > Christensenellales > Borkfalkiaceae > Coproplasma. The sequence goes on from CAJTXM010000003.1 coordinate 91,469, forward strand.
ACTTTGTCCGTCTTGCAGACAAAGGGCACGCTTTCCCCTGCGGAGTCCGACGTACTCAACGAAAACTTCAACGCGTTATTGAAGCTAATGGCAAAATACAATATTTGATATCGTTCACCGTTCGGAGTGATAAAAAAACACGGATATTCAAATCCGTGTTTTTTTATAAATCGAAAGCTATTGCGGTTATGTCGTCGTCGAAGGACGATTTGAAGTTTCTGAGTTTGCTCTCTAAGTTTTTTATAAATTCCTCGGCGGTGCGCGAAACCGAAAGGGTCTTGATAGCTCCGTCCGCGCCGAACATTTCGCCCCTTGCGTTTTTGCACTCCGTAACTCCGTCGGTCAACAGCACGAGGATATCGCCCTTTTTGTAAGGTATTACGTCTTCGTAGTACGAGGGGTTTTCGAACCAGTTAGAAACGGGAGGGGAATTCAGCATAATGCGCGTAATGCCCGTGCCCGTCTTTAAAAGTATAGGAACGTTGTGTCCCGCCATAGAATAGGTGATGCTGTCGCCGTCTATTCTGACCACCGCGACGGTGACGTAGTTTCTTTCGTCAAGGTTCAAAGACGCGAATTTGTTATTGAGGTTTTCTATTGCCTTTGCAGGCGAAAACTCGCTTTTGTCGTAAGCGGCTTTGACGAACGCAGAAAGCATACCCGCGGAAATTCCCTTGCCCGAAACGTCGGCAATAACTCCGCAGACGGAATTTCCGACAGTGAACACGTCGGGCAGATCTCCGCCTATGTCGCGGCAGGGGATATACATATACGAATACCGCTTTCCGCCTGCCCAGTTGCCTGCCGGTAAAAGCCGTTGCTGTATGTCTTTCGCCGTCTGCAGTTCCTGCGCTATTTCAAGCTCGAAAGCGTCGTCTATAATTCCCATACACACACCGCCGCCGAGCGGTTTCACCGTAAGCGAATACGATACGTCGTGCGTGAGACTGTCGCTTTTAACTTTCTGGAAAATTCTGCGGTTGACCTGCTTGTCCTTTTTTGCCGCTTCTTCAAATGCGTCGGCAAGCTGACAGCCCTTGCAGTTTACTCCTCCGCAGTCTGCGGCATATACGCAACAGGTAGCTTCGCCTATCGAGCGCGATTTTACGGAAGGGAATAGGCTTTTAAAAGCTTCGTTCGTCAGAAGCGTATTAAGTTTTTTGTCTGCGACCATTACGGCGGTGGGTACGCCGTCTATGATCTTTTTCAAATACTTTCCCGTCATATTTTAAATTGCAGTATAAATTTTTAACTTGTTCGTTATTATTTTTGCTTTTATCGGCACGTTTTTATACAGTTCGCCGTCTGCCTGCAATACGAAATCCGTGTCGTCGGGGATAAATTCCACCTCTTTGACTTTGACGGCGGTGGCTTGTTTTATGCTGTTTATCTTGCCTCTCATAAGTTTTATAAACGCGCCTATGATCTTGATTTTTGAAATAAAGTCGACTATGATAAGGTCAAGATATCCGTCGTTTATTTTTGCGTCGGGGAACATTTTAATCCCTCCGCCGAACTGCCTGCCGTTTCCGACGGCGGCTATAAGCCCGAAATGCTTTTCCTCTTTTCCGTTATATCTCACGGTAAAGTCGTGGCTTTTGAACTTTATCAGGCTTACGATAAGCGAGTGAAGATATTTCGAACGCCTGACGTTTTTTCCTGCGTAAGTGCGTTCGAGAACGTCAACGTCTATTCCCATTCCGAACGCGTTCAGACTTTTAAGTCCGTTTTCAAACTCAATAAAATCGACGTATTCCGGTTCCGAGTTTACTATAAGCTCGGCGGCCTTTACGGGGTTTTTGGGGATATGCGCCGATTCGGCAAAGTCGTTGCCCGTACCGAGAGGGATAATTCCGACTGAGTTGTTTTCAAAATCGACAAACGAATTTATCATATCGTGCAGAGTGCCGTCACCGCCTAAAATTATAATATCGTTGCCCTTTTGCGAGGATAGCGCGGAAACGACGTCTTTTACGTCCTGTTTAAGATCGGTTATGTGCAGCTTAAATTCTTTGCCCGCCTTTTCAAATACCGATTTTACGGAATTCAATTGCCTTTGTTTCTTTTTGCAGTTTTTTCTGCTGATTATCAGATGGTACATTTTTTCTTTCTCTCAGATTAAAATTTCAAAAGGTTCACACGCGGTTGTCGAATTAGCGCCCGGCGAAATGTTTAAAATAAACTGCGTGCGCACGACGTATAACAACAAAGCTTATAATATATCCGGCGATCATTGGCCAAATAATCCTCACTGGTCCGAATATCTTAATTTCAGTTGGAACCCAGGCACGAGTTATTTCGTAATAGACGGAGATACCCCTTCGGGGACGGAAATGCTTGTCTATAATAGTTTTCCCGATCTTTCGTCTACTGCGAATAACGGAACGTATAACGGCTACCTTAATTTTTTCACGTGGGCAAATGCAACGGCAGGATGGACGTCGCAGAACTCTCTGAGCGGTAACCTTGCCTTGAAATCTGCTAAATATTTATTTAAAGTATTTGTTGTACAGTCCTCGAATTAGCGCCCGGCGAAATGTTTCAGATAAACTGTTACAGACCGAACTCTTCACATTCAAATAATACAGCCGGAGGCAACGTAGACTTCGGTCACTGGAATGCAGCCGTCAATTTTTCGTGGAACGCCGGAACGAGTTATTTCCGGATAGACGGGGATACGCCCACCGGCACCGAGATGATTGTTTATAGCAATATGGAAAGCGCAACTCATATTACCGGAAAATACAATGGCTACAATACGTTTTTCACCTGGGCAAACGCCGGTTACAATTACGGCAGTCTTTCCGAAACTCATTCTTACGGTACTATGGCTTCCGCCGTAGGTAAGTTGCCGACTGTTTTGATTATACTATAAATTTTTATTTATTGCAATTATTTTGAAAAAGTGTTAAAATAAAAGAAATGAAAATCGAGATAAGCGAAAAACTTTATAATTTAGCCGAAAAATGCGCTTTCCCTCTGTATATCGTCGGGGGGTACGTCCGCGACGCGCTTGCTGATCTTTTTACGCCGTCGCACGATATAGATATCTGCGCACCCGTAAGTGCGGAAGAGTTCTGCAATACCGCAAAGAGCTGCGGTGCGGTTATCGACGCGACGTATAAGAACACGGGCACTGTTAAGCTCGGCTTCGGAGAAGAGAAATACGAATTTACTTCTTTCCGTTCCGACGAGTATGTAAGGGGAGTGCATACGCCCGTAAAAACTTTTTTCACCGACGATATCCGCCTTGACGCAAAGCGCCGTGATTTTAAATGCAACGCGGTTTACTACGATATAGCCAAGGGCGAAATATGCGACCCTCTCGGCGGAGCGGAGGATATAAAAAACAAATCCGTTTCAACCGTCGCGGACGCGGACAAAGTTTTCGGCGAGGACGGACTGCGCCTTATGCGCCTTGCGCGGCAGTCGGCGCAGACGGGGTTTACCCCGACGAAAGAATGTATTTCGGGAGCAAAGACGAACGCAAGTCTAATTGCGGACATTTCTGCCGAAAGGGTGTATGCCGAGCTTGACGCTATTCTGCACGCCGATAAAAAATACGGCGTCGCGGGCGCGCAGTACAGGGGTTTGAAAATTCTGGACGAAATAGGCGTTCTGGACGTAATCCTGCCCGAACTCACTCTGGGCAGAGGTATGATGCAGAACGAAGCTTACCACAGCTATGACGTTTTAGAACACTCTTTGAGGGCGGTTTTGTACGCCGACGGTGCGGTGCGTCTTTGCGCTCTTTTGCACGATATCGGCAAGCCGCGCCGTTATGCGGACAGCGGAAATTATCACGGGCACGAAAAGGAGGGCGCAAGGATAGCAAGGCAGATTTGCACGCGGTTGAAAGTTCCCAAAAAAATCGCGGAGGAGGCGGAAACGCTGACATACCTTCATATGTACGACGTGGACTTGCAGACGCGCGCAAACAGAATAAAAAAGTTTATCGTCGATAACTTGAAAAATTTCGATAAGCTTCTGATGATAAAGCAGGCGGACTTTTCCGCCTGCAAGGACGATACTTCCGAGGCGCCCTGCGTTACAAAATGGAAGAAAATATACGGCGATATGAAAAACGGTGGCGCGCCTTTCACGCTTTCACAGCTGAAAATAAACGGCAGCGATTTAATTGAGTCGGGCGTGCCTCCCGAAAAAATCGGGGCGATACTGAAAAGCTTTTTGTACGATTGCGTTATAGATACGCGCCTCAACGACAAAAAAACTCTTATAAGGCGCGCGCAGAAGCTCAAATTCGATTGACAATTCAATAAATTTAATGTAATATTTTATTACCTTGCATACCGAAAGTGGTATGCCGATTAAGTCCGGGAGGTGAATATTTATGAAAACTTACGAAATGCTTTACATTTTGGACGCGGCAGTTTCCGACGAGGGAAAAGAAGCGTTTGAAAAGAAGTTCGCGTCAATCGTTGAAGCAGCGAACGGTAAGGTCGTTTCCGCAGACAAGTGGGGCGTTAAAAAGCTAGCTTATCCTATCAACTATAAGCACGACGGCTATTACGTTTTAATGACTTTCGAAGCGGAAAGTTCGGCGGTAAAAGAGCTTGACAGAGTTGCAGGCCTTTCTTCCGAAGTTTTAAGAAGAGTAATTACGGTAAAACAATAAGGTACAGAGGATGAATAAAGTATTTTTAATCGGAAATTTGACCCGTGATCCGGAACTTACGGAAACAAATACGGGCGTGGCTCTCTGCCGTTTCTCGATAGCTGTAAACAGAAATTACGGCTCGGCGGACGGTGAGAGAAAAACCGACTTTTTCAACGTAGTGGCTTGGCGCGGTCTCGGCGAAACCGTTTCGCGCTATGCAAAGAAGGGCAACAAAGTTGCCGTAAGCGGTTCGATAGAACTGAGAAACTACGAGGACAGTCAGGGCGTTAAGCGTACGGGCGTCGATATCGTGGCGCAGGACGTTGAATTTCTTTCGCCCAAGGGATCCGGCGACAGCTTTGCCGACGCTTCGGCTCCTGCTTCCGACAGGAAGAGGGCAAGCTTGCAGGCGTTCGACGACGACAGCGATATCCCTTTCTGATTTTGAAAACGTTCTTACTGCAATACGGCGATAAGCTTGCGAGCGACCGTTTTTGAAATCTCAATTATTAAACAGTGAGGTCTTAAAAAGATTATGGAAGAAAATAAAACCGCAGCTCCCAAAAAGAGCTATAAGAGAATGCCCCGCAGAAGAGTTTGCGCATTCTGTCAGGAAAAGGTAACCGAAATCGACTACAAGGATATCAGCCGTTTGAAAAAATTCGTAGCCGAGAGCGGAAAGATTATGCCCCGCAGAATGACGGGAACTTGCGCAAAACATCAGCGCGAGCTTTCCACCGCAATCAAACGCGCAAGGGTTTCGGCTTTGCTTCCCTTCAAAGCAGAGTAAATATTAAGCTTTAAAAGGCGTTGTAATTGAAAAATTACAACGTTTTTTTTAATACTTAAAATAATTGATATAAAGATAAATTAAGTTTTTTAGCTATCGAGTACAATGACTCGATAAACACGTTTTTGCCTTGTATAATTCTGTAATAAGTGGAAGTATGTATATTGCGTTTTTTGCTGCCGTCCTATTCTTAACCTGAAAAAAATATTTATTGCAATCGGGAAAAGCTTGTGATATAATAAACTCAACGGCGGTGAATTGATATGTTTACGTTTTTATGCGTTGTATACCTTATTTGCGAAATAATAATGGTTATCTATCTTTTAAACAAAATAAGAAAGTGTAAGCAGATATCCTTGAAAGATACGGCTATCTATCCGTTTCTGATGCTTGTCGGCTTGTTCGTTATGTGCACTGCGCATACGAAATATTTCGAATATGCAAACTGGTTAGAAAACGTGACGTACGCATTCTCGCAGATTTTCGATATAGTAAAACTTTCGATAGACACGTCGCTTGCATCGATTCTGTATGAAAAAGACGCGTTTATGCTTACCGTCTATTTTATGCTTTACGCGGTTTCGGCGCTTGCGCTGTTCAGCCTGTCGCTGTCGCTCGTCAAGACTATCGTCAAAAACGCCGTAAGGATAAAATTTTTCAAAAAAGAAATAAACTATATTTTCGGTCTGAACGGGGACGCGGAAATTTATATCCGCAACCTTACCAAACAGCAACGTAAATTCACCTGCGTCGTTTTAAAGCAGAGCGAGTTGAAAAATTACAGCAAGGAGAAGCTGTTTCTGGACGAAAACGGAATAAAATATTTCGTACTGCCCTACGACGGCGATAAAAGTTTCAATAAAACGCTGTCAAGGCTTACGCGCTCGAAAAATAAAAAATACTGCATAATCACTTTTTTCGACGCCGACTGCGAAATTTACGATTTCGTCACCCGTGCGCAGAACTTTTTGCGCGTGAACGGACTTTACGGCAAGAACGTGCAGTTCATCATATCGGCTTCGGGCGATAAAACGCAGTTCGTCAGGGAACTTATCAAGGGCAATCCCGACGGAATAACCGTTGAAAACGCCAGGGGTAAAACTGTGAAATTGCAGGACGAGAGCAGGGGCAATATCGTCGTTTTCGACAAGTACGAGATAAAGGCTTTCGATTTCATTTTAAATCACAATTTAGCGAAATATTTCCCCGAATCTTTGCTCAACGGCAACTGCACCGTTACGGACTGCGATATAAATTTATACGTTTTAGGTTTGGGCAAAGTCAATCAGGCAATCTTAAAGGATATCCTTGTGGAAACGCAGTTCGTCACCGTCAGGGACAAAAAACTTACGCCGCTGAGGCTGAACGTATTCGTCTACGACAAGGGTAAAAAACTCGAAAGTCTGCCCCTTTCGTACGGGCTTCTGAAATACACACCCGAAGATTATAAAAAAGAGAATTACTTCGAACTGCCCGAAAGCTATTCCGCCCACGTCAATTACCGCTACGGCACGAATACGGGCGAAGAAAAGTTCATAAACCGTATTTACGACGAAATAAAAGAGCGCGGAAAAGTCAAACCGCAGGTCAACTATTTTCTGGTTTCGCTTGACAGCGACTGCGAAAATTCGCTGGTTGCAAAACGGCTGAAAGACAGCCTTTGCGTGCTCGGCGAAAACTGTTTCAGCACTTTCTTTATAAGGTGCCGTCACGGCTTGCATTTGCCCGAAGGAAACGGCGGATTTATCTATTTCGGAAGCGAAAGCAGTATTCTCACTTATGAAAACGTGGTTGCCGACGCCGTGTTCAGAGGCGCGAAAACAGAGAGCTGTATATATCAGGGCAGTCCCGTTACCGAAGAGAATATTACCAAGGAGTGGTGCACGCTGTCGCAGATAAAACAGCAGTCGAATCTGTATTCGGTTGCAAGCCTTCCGTTCAAGTTTTCACTGTTAAGGTTTAAAGAGGGCGCAAGCGAAGAAGAATTTTTTGCGCGCTACGATCCCGAAAACGACAGAAACAACTACGTTTATTCCGATAAACTTGCGTCCGCAGGCGGAAAGTTTTCGGCGCGCGACGTTCTGGCTTTTTCCGAGCACGAGCGTTGGAACGCGTTTGAACTTAGCGTCGGCGCAATGCCGATGAAGATAAAAAATTCGCTTAAAAAGGACGGCGAGGGCAAAGCGGTATTTTCCAACAAGTCGGAAAACGAAATTTATCACCTCTGCATTACCACGGCGCACGGACTTAACGAATACTACGATTACGTTACGAAAATCAACAAAGATTACGGTTTAAACGAAACCGCGGACGTAATAAAATACGACTACGATCTGATGGACAACGTTTTAAAATATATGCGCAGTCTTAAAAACACGCGGACGGACAGTAAAAAATAAACGGGAGAGCAAGCTTTTTTTGTCGTTTATTATTCGGATACATAATAAATACAGGCGTAAATTCAGCAGTATGAAAGATATAGAAAAAAACGTAAAAAATCTTTTGAACAGCCTGCCCGAAGCTAACCCTTTCGGCGAAAAAATAACGTTGGTCGGAGCGGTGAAAACACAGACGCCGGAGGATATCGACGCTGCGGTAAAGGCAGGGATACGCTGTATAGGCGACAACCGCGTGCAGGAATTCCGCGACAAGTACGAACTGATTTCACAGCCCTGCGAACGGCATTTTATAGGACGGTTGCAGACTAATAAAATAAAGTATTTAATCGGCAAAATCGATCTGTACCATTCGGTTGACAGATTTGACCTTGCTGATGAGCTGTCGCGCCGAAGCGAAAGAGCAGGGGTGAGCTCGAATATCCTCCTGCAGGTGAATATCGGCAGAGAGCAGAGCAAGGGCGGTTTCGATATCGATGAAATCGACGGCGTTTACGAAAAAGTAAGCAAGCTTTGCAGCCTTAAAGTAAAGGGGCTTATGGCAATGCTTCCCGAAAGCGAGGATAAAGAACTGCTGTGTTCCCTCGCGCATATGATGCGCACCGCATACGACAGGCTGAAAAGTGCGGATAAAGACATATGCACGCTGTCGATGGGTATGAGTGGCGATTATGAGCTGTGTATCGGGCAGGGCAGTAATATGATACGGCTCGGCACGGCGATTTTCGGCAATCGCAATTACAACGTTTGATAAAGTCTTCCCTTTGGGGAAGGCTTTATTTATAAAACATAAAAAATTCGTTTATATTTAATAAAATCTTAACAAAGCCGTAGTATAATCCGATAAGTACAGGAGAAATAAATATGATAAAAATTCTCGTTGCCGAGGACGATAAGAATCTCAATTTATCGGTGTGCAGGCATCTGTCGTCGCACGGCTATTTTGTAAAGGGCTGTTCCGACGCCGTTCAGGCGCTCGGTCTGCTGGCTGCGGAAAAGTACGATCTGATAATTTCGGATATAATGATGCCGAAAACCGACGGCTTCACTCTTGCGAAAATAATCCGTAAAAACGATAAAAATATTCCCATTCTGTTTATGAGCGCGAGGGGCGATTTTTCCGCAAAAGAGAGAGGTTACAGACTGGGCATAGACGAGTATATGACAAAGCCCGTCGATTTAGACGAATTGCTTTTAAGGATAACCGCGCTTCTTCGCCGTGCGCAGATAGCCGAAAGCAAAAAGCTTTCCGTCGGCAATCTTGTGCTCGACGAGGACGCTGTCAGCGCGGAGGTGGACGGCGTTCCCGTCGTTTTGACTCTGCGCGAGTTTCAGATTATTTACAAACTTTTGTCGTACCCGAACAAGACGTTCACGCGGGGTCAGCTTTTAGACGAATTCAGCGGATACGAAAGCGAAAGCGGACTTCGTTCTGTCGACGTCCACGTCACGAATTTAAGACAGAAATTTTCCGCCTGCACGGGGTTTAAAATCGACACCGTGCGCGGTCTGGGATACAAGGCGGTGCTGTTGTGAAGAGGAAAAAGGACGAACGCGTAAACGCCAAACGGTTCGGTTTTATGTTTTTTTGCATAATCTTTGCCGTGTTTATCGCAATTTCGCTCGCATTTCTGGGCATATATCTGTCCGCGCCGAAGGGCGACGCAATGCTCAGACTGTATCTCGTGGCGGCGCTTGCATCGTTCATAGGCGTAATGAGCGGAATTTCGATAGCTCTGTTGAACATAAATTACAGGCGTTCGGTTATAGAACCTCTGGAAAAGCTTTCGGAGGCGGCGAAGCAGGTAGCCGAGGGCGATTTTTCGGTCAGACTTCCTTCGCTCAGAAAGGACGGGAAAAAGGACGCGTTCGTGTTACTGTTTGAAGATTTCAATACTATGGTTTCCGAACTCGACAGCGTGCAGATGCTGAAAAGCGACTTCGTTGCAAACGTCTCGCACGAGATAAAAACTCCGCTTTCGGTGATTGCGAATTATTCCTCTATGCTGCAAAGCGACGGTATCACCGCGGCGGAGAAAAATGAGTATTCCGCAAAAATCGCCGAAGAGACGAAACGGCTGTCCTGCCTCGTTAGCGATATTCTGCAACTGAGCAGGCTTGAAAATCAGAAGATAGTCGTCTCGCCCGAAAGGTATAATTTAAGCGAACAGCTCTGCCGGTGCATAATAGGCTTTGAAAAGATATGGGAGGAGAGGAATATAGAGATAGTCACTGACTTAGACAGCGGACTGTATATTAATTCCGACGAAAATCTTTTGGATATAGTATGGAACAATCTCTTATCGAACGCGCTCAAATTCGCGCCCGACGGGGGAGAGGTCAAAGTTACCGCAAAAGAGAGGGACGGATATGCGGTGATAACCGTCGCCGACAGCGGATGCGGAATGAGCGAAAACGATTTAAGGCACATTTTCGAAAAGTTTTATCAGGCGGACACCTCGCACAAAACTTCCGGCAACGGGCTGGGGCTTGCGCTGACGCTTGAAATTATCCGCCTCGTCAAAGGCAGGATAAGGGCGGAGAGCATTATAGATAAAGGTTCGCGCTTTACAGTGACGCTCGGCATAGACTGACATACCGCGCAGACTTTGAGTCTGCGCGGTATTTTTATATCTTCGGTTTACGGCTCGATTGTTAAGTTAATAACATAAACATAAAATTACCTTAATAATTGCTTAACAAAAAAGGCGTATTATTGCGTTACAGACGATAAAAGGAGATATTTTATGACAGTAACAGTCGTATGCGACGTTTTGGGGGAAGAAAACAACGGCACTTCCGTGGCGTCGTACAACCTCATACGCTATTTGAAAAAACAGGGTCACACGGTGCGCGTTCTCTGCGCCGACCAAAGCAAGTCGGGCGAGGAAAACTTTTTCGTCGTGCCGAACCGCAGTTTCGGGAAATTTATCGATTCGATAGTAAGGCGCGTCGGTGTTTCGCTTGCAAAGCCCGATAAAGAAGTTATCGAAAGAGCATTGAACGGCTGCGACCACGTTCACGTTATGATGCCGCTGTTTCTGGGCACGGCGGCGGTGGAGATTGCGCGTGAGCGCGATATCTCTATAACCGCAGGTTTCCATATGCAGGCGGAAAATTTTACCGCGCACATTAAATTGAGCAAAGTCGGATTTGTCAATAACTTGGTTTACAGATATATTTACAAACGCGTTTACCGCTATGCGGACGGCATACATTATCCGACGGAATTTATAAAGGACGTATTCGAAAGCCGTATCGGCGTGAGCACTGACGGCTACGTCATTTCAAACGGAGTCAATTCCTGCGTAAAGAGACGGAAAACGGAAAAGCCCGAAGAGTTCAAAGACAAAATCGTAATTTTAAGCACGGGCAGGTATTCAGGCGAAAAATCGCAGGATACGCTGATTAAAGCCGTAAAGCGTTCAAAGCACAGGGACGCAATTCAGCTTATTTTCGCAGGACAGGGCACAAAGGAAAAGCAGTATAAACGCCTTTCGAAATCCCTTCCCGTAAAGCCCGTATTTAAACTTTTTGAACGAAGCGAGATAAATAACGTACTGAATTACTGCGATTTATACGTTCACCCTGCCGTCGCCGAGTTGGAGGGGATAGCCTGCCTTGAAAGTATCGCGTGCGGAAAGCTGACGATAGTTTCCGATTCGGAAAAAAGCGCGACGAAAAATTTCGCAATAGACGGCAAGTGTATATTCAGGCGCAGAAGCGCAAAAGATCTTGCGCGCGTCATCGACTACTGGATAGACCGCCCGACAGAGCGCGCCGAATACGAAGAGAAATATTTCAACAGCGCGGTTGCGTTTGACAGCGATGAGTGTATGCGGAAAATGGAAGAGATGATAAAAACGGCTAACGCGGGTCACTCTTTCAAATATTCGGCTTTCAGGGCGGAAGCCGAAGCTTACGCGGAAAACGCGCATACGGTTGCGTACTCGTTCCGCGAATAACCGAGGATGAAATTATGGAAATACTTTACTGGTTTTTGCTGATTTCGGGCGGATTTCTGCTCGGCAGTATAATGTTCTGCGAGCTTATCCCGAAAATCGTTTTAAAAAAGGACATATATAAAATCAGCGTCGACAACAACCCCGGCGCATTCAACGCGATTAAACACTGCGGAAAAAAGATAGGCATACCGTGTCTTGTTCTGGACGTATCGAAGGGCTTTATCCCCGTGCTGTTGGCAAGCCTTTTTATGAATACGGAAAGCATAGCGTTTTCTTTCGTCATAGTCGCGCCTGCTCTCGGTCACGCAATCGGACTTTTCAACCGCTTTCACGGCGGTAAGAGCATTGCCGTGTCGTTCGGAATAACGCTCGGACTTATTCCCGTCAGCTGGATAAGCTTCGTTATTCTGGCTTCGCTGTATATTGTCTTTTCTGCGTTTATTAAAATCAACCCTGCAAGCAAGCGGAGCGTCGTAGTCTATGCGCTGTTCTTCGTAATAAACTGCACGGTGCTGGGCGCGACGGGCTGTTTCTTTACGGCAATCGGATGCGGAATGCTTTCGCTTCTGCCCATAGTCAAATTCCTCTTTTCGAAAAACGGTATGGTTGAAAACACTTTCGACTGCGAACTTTCGGACGGGTGCGAAGAAAACAAGTAAAAAAAACCGAACGCTTCTGCGTTCGGTTTTTTTATTAAAAATTACCGCCGTTCCAGCCCCAGTCGGAAAAACCGCCGTAGGTGATATAGACGTCGCTTCCCGAAACCGAAAACCGCCCGTTCAATATTCCGCATATCTTTGCGGTCATTTTTTCCGCGTCGGAGGGTGAAACCTTTCCGAACACGCTCACCGAAACGAAAGCCCCGTTTTCAAGCTTTTTTCCTGCAAAGTACAAATCGTACCCGTCGGCAATTCCGACCATAAGATAGCTTTCGCTCTTGTGCATAATAGCTACGGCTCCGCCCAGATCGCTTTTCAGCTGTTCTTTTTCCTCGTCTGTGATTTTCTTTGAAAGTTTAACGTCGATAAACGGCATATTCCGCCCTCCTTTTTATAATTTCAGTTATCGAATTTTTTCAGATAGATTATCTCGTACGGATCGTCGGGATAGTCAAATCCGCCTACGTTTTTGTATCCGAGCTTTTCATAGAGAAATTTTGCCGTCTCGTTGCAGGCAGTGGAGGTCATAACGCAGTTATAGCCGTCCTCTTTCATTTTCTTTTCAAAATGCGCGATAAGCGCCTTGCCGACGCCTCTGCCCCGAAAAGGCGGTAAAACGTACAGCATATTCATAAACGGCGTGTTGTCCCAGAAAAGGTTGTATCTCAGCCACCCCGAAAACTGCGAATTTACCTCCGCAACGAACACCGTCTTTTGCCGTATACGGTTTTCAAGCTCGCTTTTTGCGATATGCTTATCGTGCTCGGCTATTGAGTTTAAATCTCGCTCTTCGGCGAATCTTATTACCATATTATAATTATAACGCCTTTGCTCAGTAAAATCAACCCTGCACGGCTGTATTTTTTTACGCCCGTAAACGATTGTGTTTATTTTTTTCATTTTTTGCGAAATTGCTTCAAAACTGTTGACATCTTTCGAAAATATGATATAATAATTTTCGAAACTTGATTTTCGTTTTTCGCAGACGGAAAAGTTTATTATTTGGAAATAATAAAGGACGCAGTCTTCGACTGCGTCCGAGCAATGCTTTAATTGATAAATAAAAATGAATGGAAGGAGAAAAAAATGAAAAAGACGTTACTTGCAATACTCGGCGTTTTGCTCTCGTTCGTGTTCGTTTTGTCGGCGTGCGGCGGAAACGGCAAACCCGACGGCGGCGACAAAGAGTACGAGCTGCCGCTGGAGGACGGATACAGACAGGTTACTATCTACTATAACCGTGCGGAAGGCTACGACGACTGCGATATATATATGTGGTACGGCACCGTCGCAGGCAGAGGCTACGCCCTGCACGGGTGCGAATACGGCGGAAAGGTAGTTCTGAACGTGCCCGAGAATATCGAAGAAGTCGGCTTCATCATAAGAACCAACTGCACACCCGGCAGTGATTCGTGGGACGGAGTAAACAAGGACGGCACCGATTCCGACAGAAAAATCGCGCTGACGGGCGAGCGCACGGTAATCTATACCAAGGCGGGCGACCCTAACAGCTATACGAGCGACGACGGAGGTAAAACTCTGACAGTGATAAAATTCTTATCTATGGCGGATATGCAGGACGCGACGCATATCAAAGTCACGCTTTCCGACGGCTCCGCCGTGACGAAAGACAAAGTTAAAGTGGAGACCGCGGACGGAACGGCAGTTACGGTTACCGCCGTCAACGGCAACGTTTTAACGCTTGCAAGTCCGCTCGACCTTGCGGTGGCTTACACCGTTACGGTGGAGGGGCTCGAACCCAAACCCGTAGTTCCTATGACGTATTTCGACAGCAAGGCTTTTGCAAGCGAATACACCTATGACGGCGAACTCGGCGCAATCTATTCTGCCGAAAAGACGACGTTCAGGCTTTGGGCTCCCACGGCTTCGTCGGTAAAACTCAATCTCTATGATAAGGGCAACGGCGGAACGGCTTCCGATCAGAAGCCTCTGGAAAGAGGCGCAAAGGGCGTATGGCAGTGCGTTGTCAACGGCGACCTTGACGGAAAATATTACACCTACACAGTCAAAACTTCCGTAGGCGAAAACGAAGTGGTAGACCCTTACGCGCGTTCGGCAGGGCTCAACGGACAGAGGGGGATGATTCTCGACCTCGACAAGACCGACCCCGACGGATGGAGCAATACCCCGTTTGATTCGGGACTTGAAAACTACACCGACGCGCAGATATGGGAAGTTCATATCAGAGATTTCTCGAACAGGATAACCCCGTCGAGATACAAGGGCAAGTACCTTGCGTTTACCGAAACGGGACTCAAAATGAACGGCGTGCCCGTCGGCGTGGACTATCTTAAAAACTTAGGAATAACCTACGTTCACCTTCTGCCCTCGTTCGACTATGCTTCGGTAGACGAGAGCAAAGACGGACAATTCAACTGGGGCTATGACCCTCTCAACTACAACGTACCCGAGGGAAGCTATTCAACCGACGCTTCCGACGGCTACAAGAGGGTGAACGAGTACAAGCGGATGGTAAAAGCTCTGCACGACAACGGTATCGGCGTTGTAATGGACGTAGTTTACAACCACACTTATTCCGCCGATTCGAATTTCCAGAAAATCGTACCTTATTACTATTACAGATTCAACGAAAACGGCACTTTCTCGAACGGTTCGGGCTGCGGTAACGAAACGGCTTCCGACCGCTCGATGATGAGAAAATTCATAGTCGAATCGGTTGCGTACTGGCAGAGTGAATACAATCTCGACGGCTTCCGTTTCGATTTGATGGCTTTGCACGATTTGAAGACGTTGCAGGAAGTGGAAAAGCAGGTTCACACCGTCAACCCCAAGGCGCTTATTTACGGCGAGGGCTGGACGGGCGGAACGTCAACGCTTCCGGCAGACGAGCAGGCAACGCTTAAAAACCTTATTGCGCTCAACAACGAAACTTCCACACGCGGAACGAACGGCATTGCAATGTTCAACGACGTTATTCGCGACGGCGTAAAGGGTTCGGTGTTCAGTATCGACGACACGGGCTTTGCTACGGGCGCGAAGAAGGGCAATATCAACAAAATTCTCTTCGGTATGGCAGGCGGATGTTACGTTCCCGGCGGCGGTGTAAACGACGGCGGTTGGTACGCAGGCAGTCCCACGCAGGTTATAAACTACGTTTCCGCGCACGACAACAACACGCTTTACGACAGAATTTGCCACGTTTACGGCGAGGGAAGCGACACCCTCAACAAACGCCTTGCAATGAACAGACTTTCGGCGGCTATAGTTCAGACGTCGCTGGGTATTCCGTTTATGCAGGCGGGCGAAGAGATGCTCCGCCAGAAAAAGAACGACGACGGAACTTATAACGAAAACAGCTACAATTCGTCCGACAAAGTCAACAATATCGACTGGTCGCTCCTTTCGGAGAACAGCGAACAGTACAAGATGATGCAGTACTACAAGGGACTTATCGAATTCCGCAAATCGAGCCCTGCGCTCCGTATGAGAAATGCAGGCGGAAAGGGTCCCGTACCTCAGGCGGTAGTTCTGGACGAAGCTTCGAAAAACAACGGCGCGTTTATTGCCGTGACGATAGCCGACAGAGCTACGGGTGAAAAACTTCTCGTCATCTACAACGGCAACGAAATCGCAGTCGATTACACCCTTCCCGACGGAAGCTGGAATCTGCATATCGACGGCACGCGCGCAGGCTCGGCAGTTTTACAGGGCCAGGGCGGCGTTACAGGCAAGCAGAGCATTGCGCCTTTGAGCTGTTACGTTTACAGGCTTGCGGTATAATACAGGAACTTCTGCCCTTTAAGGGCTGTGTTTAAAACAAAAAAATTTTTGGAGGAAAAAAATGAAGATCAAAAAATTAGCAGCACTCGCACTGTCGTGTGCAATGGTCGTTGCAGGTGGCGCAATGTTTGCCGCTTGCGGAGACGAAAAAGACCCCGATAATGGCAATACGGGCTTTGTAGAAGATACAAGAACGTGGTTTGCCGTAGGCAAAGACAGTAAAGGCACTTTGAAAGATCAGGGTTGGGATCAGAACAACTCGAAGTATGCGTTCGTTAAGGACACCACGGTAACCAACGAAAACGTATTCACGCTCTCGCTTGACATCTATGCAGGCAACGTAAGTACGGGACTTGCATTTAAGTTCCTTTACAAGGAAACTCCCGACGAGAAAAACGTTCCCTGGACGCGTCAGGTAGGTATGCAGCACCTCGAAGGCAAGGAAGGCACCGACGCCGACACCGTTCTCAAAATGGACGGCGAAACGGTTTTCTGGACCGAAGCAGACAACGGTTCCTATAACAACATTGCGCTTGCAAAGGGACAGGAGGGAAGATATAAATTCACTCTTAAAACCGAATCGAACACGGATATGAACCCCGTAATTACTGTTGAAAAAGAATCTACAATTGCCGTAAATTACGATATGTACGTTATCGGCGATATAAATAACTTCGGCGTAACAAAATTGGAAATGACCGAAAATATCGTAGAAGGCTCGGCAACTACCTGGGTTTGCAAACTCAAAGTTACGGCTAACGACCTCTACCGCGATGCGGAGGGCGCAATAGCTTCTAACGAAGACGGCGAAGCTACCGGTCAGTATGCGGCTGTTTGTATTCTCAACGAGCGCGACGGCAAAATGTTCGTACCCGAAGCAGGCGAAGGCGTTATCCTCAAGAAAGTAAAGAACTTTGCAGGCAACAAGGAATATGACTGCGTTCTTTTGGAGGAAGGCACTTATACCGTAACGTTTACTGAAGTAAAGACCGATACTGAAGTCGGCGGATCTGTAACGGTTGCCGCAAGCGCTTTCGAAATGTATCTTATCGGCTCGTTCAACGGTTGGAAAGAAGCTGACGCAGATTATCCTATGACCGAACAGGCTGACGGAAGCTGGACTGCAACCCTCACCGTTACCGAAGACGTTACGATTAAAACGTTCAACAATAAGGGTTTACCCAACGAGAAGTATTCCGCAGGCGACGACGTTGCTCTTACGGCAGGCAAATGGGCAATCAAGTATGATCCCGAAACCAACACGTTCCAGGTCGAGAAATTCGAATATTATGCAGTCGGTACTTTCACGGGAACGAATTTCAATATCGTCAAAGACCTTACACCGATGCTTGTAGCAGGCGAAGATGCTAATATCGTTACCGGTACGCTTGACGTTGTCAGTGCGCTTGCTGAGTTCGGTTGGGTAGCAGAGCAGGGCCCCGCAGGTTCGGTATTTGCTATTCAGGTTGTATACGGCACCGAATTATTAGGTAAAGACGCACAGGAATGGGTCGGCGGTGGCAATACCTTCATTACAGCTGAGGGTGAGCATACTATTACGTTTGTAATCGACACAAGAACTACTACCGTTACCAAAAATGCGTAACTAAAAGCGTAAAAGCTTAAATAAGCGCGCACCGCAGGTTTTGCCTGCGGTGCGTTTACGTTATTATTTTCCGTAAAAAAAGTTCTCCGTTTCTGAGCGGAGAACTTTAAATTTATTTAAATTACTGTTTTGCGTCGGCGACGGTTCCGCGCTCAACAAGCTTGCAGTTTATCATTATATTCTGCGCCTGCCTGCCGTCGAGCATATCCTTTATCTGCATAAACGCCGCCTGACCCAATTTATCGAATTTCTGCTTCATAGTAGTCAGATTGTAAGAGGTGAATTTAAGAAGGCTTAAATCGTCGAAGCCGATTACCGAAACGTCGTCGGGTACGCTCTTTCCGCAGGAGCCGAGTCCGTCGATAAGCCCCATTGCCATAATATCGGAACAGCTTATAATCGCGGTGACGTCGGTTTCGCTGAAATACACTGCCGACTGTTCGCCCGATTCTTTTGTAAAATCGCCGTAATAGATATAATCGTTATTGAAATCTATTCCCACGCGCGCAAGGCCTAAAACGTAGCCTGCAAGTCTTTCTGCGGAAACAAGCGACTCTTTTTCGCCGGTGACAAGCCCTATGCGCGTGTGTCCGCGCTTGTTCAAATACTTTACCGCCGAAACGACCGCGCTTGTATTCTCGCTCGAAACCGAGCCTATAAGAGGAGCGTCGGAGAGGTGGTTGTCCAGAAGCACCGCAGGGACGGACAGCGAGCGGAGCTGTTTATATACCCTGCTTCTGAAGTTCATTCCCACGATAAAAACCGCGCTGAAATTGTTCTGCTTCAGAAATTCGTCCAGATCGAAATCGTCGCTCTTGGTTGCAACGTAGTCTATCACCACTTCGAAGTTGTTCGCTATCGCTATATCCGAAAACGCGGTTATGACGTGGTTTAAAATATTGTTGCGCGTGTCGCTGTCTACGCGCTCGTAGAGGGCAAGTATCCGACGCGAGCCGTTCTCTTTCGATTTTAAGCGGTAACCGCTGTTTTCGGCGTACTGTCTTATGCGCTGTTTGGTGTCTTCGGCGATATCGGTCGCGTCGTTCAGAGCTTTCGAAACCGTGCTTATAGACACGTTCAAAGCCTCCGAAATTTCTTTTATCGTCATTTGTTTGCTCCGTTTCCGTTTTAACCGAAAAAGGCTGTGTTTTCCGCTTTCGATTTGCATTTATTATATAATTATGTCGTACGGTTGTCAAGCAATCTCAATTTCCCACAAATGAAAAAACTTTACAAAATTTGAAATATTTTATATAAAATCCTTTGACTTATTCGAAAAATATGATATAATATTTTCGAAAATAATAATTAGTTTTTCGTACGGGGCAGTCGTATGGGTATGCGGTCTAATAACAACAGGAATTACGGAATTTTGATGCCGATTTCGGCACTGCCGTCGGGAGAGGGCATAGGTACGCTCGGCAAGAGCGCGTACGCTTTCGTGGATTATTTAAAAAAAGCAAAGGCGGGCGTGTGGCAGGTGCTTCCGCTCAATCCTACGAATTACGGCGACAGTCCGTATCAGTCGTGTTCGTCGAACGCGCTGAACTATTACTTTATCGATCTTGACTTTCTTGTCAAAGACGGACTTCTGACAAGAAAGGAAGTTAAAGACGCCGACCTTAAAACGGTAGACAGGCGCGTCGATTACGGCAAGCAGTTCAATAATAAAATCGCGCTTTTGAAAAAGGCGTTCAGCCGTTTCGGGGGCGGAACAGAATTCGACAAATTCATAAAGAAGGGCGAATTTTCCGACTTTTCCGTGTTTATGGCTTTAAAATGCAGATTCGGTCACCGTGCCTGGACGGAGTGGGACGAAGAGTACAGAGTCTACGACGAGAAAAAGGTAAAGTCGTTTATCAGAAAAAACGCGGACGAAGTCCGCTTCTGGCACTTTACGCAGTATATATTTTCAAAGCAGTGGAAAGCGCTTAAAAGTTACGCCAACGAAAACGGGATTTCGATAATGGGCGATATTCCGCTGTACATTGCATACGACAGCGTGGAAGTATGGAAATACGGCAACGCGCTGTTCCGTATGGACGAAAGCAGAAAACCTCTCGGCGTGGCAGGCTGTCCGCCCGACGCGTTCACGGAGGACGGTCAGCTCTGGGGCAATCCCGTCTATGACTGGGAAAAAATGCGCCTCGACGGGTTTTCGTGGTGGAATAAGCGCATTTCGGACTGTTTTGCGCTGTTCGATATTTTAAGAATAGACCACTTCCGCGGTTTCGACAGATATTACGAAGTCGCGCCCGACGCGCTCACCGCAAGGGAAGGGCAGTGGATGGACGGACCCAAGGAAGCGCTGTTTGAAGATAAACTCAATCTTAATATAGTCGCGGAGGATCTGGGAATAATCGACGACGGAGTAAGACGGCTTATGAAAAACGTCGCTTACCCCGGAATGAAAGTCCTCGTGTTCGCGTTCGACGGCTGGCCGTATAACGAGCACAAGCCCTCCAACTATAACGAAAATTACGTCTGCTATACGGGTACGCACGACAATATCCCCATAAGACAGTATATCGACGATTTAAGCGCGGACGCGCTCGAAGTCTACAAAAGAGATCTGATAGACGAGTGCGGGAAGGCAGGTCTGACGGCAGATCTGACGGACTCGGAAACAATGTGCAAAAGCGTAGTGCGTTTAGCTTTCGCTTCAAGGGCGAAGACGGTGATAATTCCGCTGTGCGACCTTCTGGCGCTCGGCGGAGAGGCGAGAATAAATCTCCCCTCGACCGTGTCCGACAAGAACTGGAGCTGGCGGTTTGTAAAGAGCGATTTTTCAGCTGAAACATTGCAGTTTTTAAAAACCGTTGCGAAAGACAGCGGACGCGACTGATATTAAAATACTCGTTCTCCATAATTTTTTTGTTTTTAACGCAAAAACAAATGCGCAAGCCTGACGGCTTGCGCAATAAAACATTTTAATTGAGCATAATAATACCGACCGGTAATACGGGTCGTGTTACTTAAAAAAATCCCGGAGGAAAAAAATGAAAAAACAACTTATTGCACTACTTGCCTGCGGAGCAATCTCGGCAGGCGCAACGCTGGGGCTTACGGGCTGCGGTGGCGGCGACAACACCTTGACCGTATGGGCTCCTCAGACACAGCAGACGCTCGTACAGAAGCTTGTCAACGATTTCCTTGCCGAAAATCCCGATTTCGGTCTCGAAGTCAAAGTCGGTATTTGCGGTGAGGACAACGCTTACGCTAATGTCAGCGTCGACCCTCAGGCAAGCGCGGATGTCTACGGCTTTGCAAACGACCAGCTTATGAACCTGAAAGGCTGCGGAGGACTTTCAATGATCCCCGACGGTATGGTCGAAAAAATCAAAGCGACGGACGATCCTCTCGCGGTAGAAGCAGGCAAGATAGGCGACAATTATTACGGCTATCCTTACGCTGCGGACAACGGTTACTTTATGTACTATGACAGCAGTGTAGTTACTGCTGAACAGGCAAAGAATATCAAAGACGTAATCGACGCCTGCAAGAGAAGTCATAAGTACTTCATTATGCAGCTTCAAACGGACGGCGCGTGGTACTTCGGCTCGTTCTTCTACGGCGCAGGCGGAAAGTACGAAACTGAATGGGACGACGCCGAACTCGTCAGCGCGAAGTGCAACTTCAACGAAATGGCAGTGGATATCAACGGCGTTGCAAGCGATACCTATACTATCGGACAGGTAGGCGCAACGGCAGGTATAGACGTAACCCAAAACAAGTCGGCGGCAGGCGGTTTCCTGCACGGCAACGACACTGTAATCGACCAGAGACTTAAAGCAGGAGATCTCGGCGCGGTAATTACGGGAACCTGGAACGCGGCTATAATAGAGGAGGCGCTCGGCGAAAATTACGCAGCTGCGCCCTGCCCCAACTACACGAGCCGTCTTGACGGCAGAACGTATCGTATGGCTCCGTTCATCGGCTATAAGATGTAC
Source organism: uncultured Christensenella sp. (assembly GCA_910583545.1). Classification (GTDB taxonomy): domain Bacteria; phylum Bacillota; class Clostridia; order Christensenellales; family Borkfalkiaceae; genus Coproplasma. Next base: position 113,215 of record CAJTXM010000003.1, read on the forward strand.
GCCGTAAACAGCTATACAAAACACAACAAAGAAGCTCACCTGCTTGCGCAGTATCTTGCAAGCGAAACAGCTCAGGACCAGAGATTCGACGCTTTGAAAATAGGACCTTCCAACCTCAAAGTTCAGAATTCCGAAAAAGTAAAGGCAAACGTTGCGTTGCAGGCGCTGTTCGCGCAGAAAGATTACGCAGTCGTTCAGGGTCCTCTGCCCGACAACTATTGGTCGGAACTTAAAACCTTTGCAGGCGATATCTGCAACGGTACAATAAACGACGGCAACCTTAACGATAAACTCAGTCAGCTTATCGCAGGGCTTGAAGCGTAAAACCTTATAAAAAAGCGAAGAGAGGGGCAAAGTTTTCTTTGCCCCCGATTCCGATAACAGGAGGTAAATTTTAATGCAGAAAGTATCCGAATTGGATTACCTCAGAATGACGGGCAGACAGAAATTCTGTTACCGCTTCGTTTTATTCTTTCAGAACTTTCCGGTACTGTTTCTGAATTTTTTCAGAGTAAAAATTCCGCAGTGGTTTATAAGGCAGGGTCGTAAAATAGCCGATATCGGTCTTACGATAGGCAGGGCAATGAAGTACGGCGACTGGAAAACGCGCACTTCGTTCGTCGTGTTCGGCTTTTCCCAGCTTGCAAGAAAACAGTGGCTCAGAGGCGTGATGCAACTCGTATTCGAGGTCTTGTTCATTCTCTATATGGCTCTGTTCGGCGCTCAGTATCTGGGGCTTTTGGGAAGTTTAGGCACGGTAGAAACGACGTCGGTGAAAGACGAATACGGCTTCGAAGTCAAGATTGTCGGCGACAACAGCCTTTTGATTCTTCTGTACGGACTTCTTACAATTCTCTTTATTTTAGTCTTTGCGTACGTCTGGTATAAAAATATCAAATCGGCGTACATTTCGCAGGAAATATGCGAAGCGGGACAGAAGCTCGAAACGGCTAAACAGGATATGGCGTCGCTCCTCGACGGTCAGTACCACAAAACGCTTTTGGGAATACCTCTCGCAGGTCTTACAATCTTTACGATAATTCCCATAATCTTTATGATTTTCGTCGCGTTCACCAACTACGACGCAGGGCATCAGCCCCCCGAAAAGCTGTTCACCTGGATAGGCTGGGACAACTTTGCGAAAGTCTTCAACGGTGAAATGGCGAAGGCGAGCAAGTTCGGCTATACGTTTGCAATGCTTCTGATGTGGACGGTGATATGGGCGTTCTTTGCAACTTTCTCGAACTACATTCTGGGAATGATAGTTTCTATCATCATCAACAAAAAGGGAATACGCCTTAAAAAGCTGTGGCGAACGGTGCTTGTTATGACGATAGCCGTTCCTCAGTTTGTATCGCTTCTTTTAATGTCGCAGATGCTTGCCGACGGAGGCGCTATCAACGAGCTTTTGAGAAGTTGGGGCTTGATAGATACGCCTATTAAATTTTTAAGCGACGCAACGATAGCGAAAGTTACTATAATCGTCGTAAATATATGGATAGGTATTCCGTATACGATGCTGATAACGACGGGTATTCTTATGAACATTCCCGAAGATTTATACGAGTCGGCGAGAATAGACGGCGCAGGTCCCGTAAAGGCGTTCTTCAAGATAACGCTTCCGTATATGCTTCACGTTACGGCGCCCTATCTCATAACTCAGTTTATAGGCAATTTGAACAACTTCAACGTAATATTCCTTCTGACGGGAGGAACTCCCACTTCTTCGGATTTCGCAGGTTCCGCAGGCAAAACCGACCTTCTTATAACCTGGCTCTACAAAATGGTTATGCAGGATAAGGCTTACGGTATGGCTTCGGTCATAAGTATTCTTATGTTCGTTATCACGGCTGTTGTATCGCTTATCGTCTACAACAGATCCGGTTCAGTTAAAAACGAGGAGGAGTTTATGTGATGGCTAAGAAATTACGCAGTAAAAAATCCGTAGAACGCGGTACCAACATTGCAATTTATATAATTCTGACTCTGATAAGCATCATATGGCTGTTTCCCTTTTTGTACCTCGTAATTCAGTCTTTAAGGGGCGAGCAGGGAATTGCAACACCCTATTTCTGGCCCAAGCAGTGGACTTTCGATAACTATATCAAGCTGTTCACCGACAAGTCGATTTTCAACTTCCCCAAGTGGTACGGCACTACGCTTATTATTTCGGTAGTAGTGACTGTGGTGCAGACGGTCTTCGTGCTTGTCACAAGCTACGCGCTGTCAAGACTCCGTTTCAAAATGAGAAAGCCGTTGATGAATTTAATGCTTGTTTTAGGAATGTTCCCCGGCTTTATGTCGATGACGGCGGTGTATTTCCTTCTCAAACTTTTCGGTCTTACGCAGAATTTAAGCTTGGTCGGTCTGGTTTTAGTCTACGTCGCAAGCTCGTGTATGGGCTATTATATCAGCAAGGGCTTCTTCGACACTATTCCCAAATCGCTTGACGAAGCGGCGAGAATTGACGGCGCAAGCAGGCACAAGGTATTTATCAAAATTATTTTACCGCTTGCAAAGCCCATAATCATCTACACCGTACTTACGGCGTTTATGGCGCCCTGGGGCGAGTATATGTTCGCATCTTTAATGGCGTTCGGCGATCAGGACTATTACAATGTTGCAGTCGGACTTAAAGCAATGCTCGACAAGGAAGTCGCGTCTCAGTATTTCACGCGTTTCTGCGCGGCTTCGGTATTGATATCGATTCCTATAACCGCTCTGTTCTTCTGGTTGCAGAAGTACTACGTTCAGGGCGTGACCGGCGGATCGGTAAAGGGGTAAGTTATGAAAAACAAATTTATGAAATTTTCCGCGGTGGCGCTCTGCGCCGCAACCGCCTGCGCGTCTGCTTTTACGTTTACCGCCTGCGGAGGAACGGATTATAATCTTTTGCAGGAAAACATAATAGACGACAACTACGATAATTATTATCAGATTTTCGTCCGTTCGTATTACGATACAGACGGCGACGGAATAGGCGATTTCAACGGCGTTACCGAAAAACTCGACTATATCCGCGATATGGGATATACGGGAATATGGCTTATGCCTATTCATCCGAGTCCGAGCTATCACGGCTACGACGTGACCGACTATTACGCAGTAAATTCCGATTTCGGCACTATGGCGGATTACGAAAATCTTGTAACAAAGGCGCACGAAAAGGGGATAAAAGTAATAATCGACCTCGTCGTGAACCATTCCTCCGATCAGCACCCCTGGTTTAAAGAGGGCGCGGCTTTCCGCAACGGACAGGGCGGAAGCTCAAAGTATTCAAGCTATTACAACTGGTCTTCTACAGAACAGCCTAAGTACTCAAAGATAGGCAACGTCTATTACGAGTCGCAGTTCGATAAGAGTATGCCCGACTTCAATATAGAGGGTACGGCGCTCAGAGAGGAAGTCGGCAACATAATAAAATTCTGGATAGACGACAAAAAAACGGACGGTTTCCGTCTCGACGGCTGTTATTACTATTCGTCCGAAGGCACCGGCAAGAGCGCGGAGTTCTGCGAATTTATCCACGATACCGCGGTAAAATACAACGAAAACGCATATATCGTGGGCGAGTGCTGGGGACCTCCGAGAAGTATTTTAAAATCGACTTTTTATCAAAGCGGTGTGAACAGCTTCTTTGACTTCGAAGTAACGGGCGAAGTGGTCAAAGCCGTAAACAATAATTCGTCGACAAGTATATGGAATTCGATAAATAAAAACTTCGATTCCGCCGACGGCAATATTGCGGCTCCGTTTCTGAGCAATCACGACAACGGCAAGGGCAGAGTAGCCGGTCAGGTCGGGCGCGAAGCCGACAAGATAAAGTTCGCCTACGGACTGCTGTCGATGTTTTCGGGTAATACCTTCACTTACTACGGCGACGAGATAGGTATGACTGCCGTGAAGCCTCAAAGCGATCCCGATCTGAGAATAGGAATACTTTGGGACGATATTGAAAACGTCACGACCCCTCCGTTCGGCGCAAGCGAAAAATCCGAATACCTTTTCGGCAGCGTCAAGTCCCAGCAAAAAGACGAAAGCTCTATACTCAGTTACTACAAGCTCTGCAACAACGCGCGCAACGCGTTCCCTGCGCTTATGCGCGGAGTTCCCGAAAAAATTGATTACGACGACAGAGAAGTTCTTATTATGAAAAAGACGTATCAGGGACAGAGCGTGACGGTCGTCATCAATACGGGGCTCGGCGATAAGAAAGTAAACGGCGTTGAGGGAGCTCTTGCGCAGAGTATCTGCGTAGACGGCAATATCAGCAAAAAGGGTTCGGCATTGAAGATGCCTGCGCGTTCGATTGCGATTTTAACTTAAAAGGGGTAAATTTATGGCAGGATTAAATTTAAAACATATATATAAGGTCTATCCTAACGGAACCAAAGCCGTAAACGATTTCAATATGGAAATCGAGGATAAGGAATTCATAGTATTCGTAGGACCCTCCGGCTGCGGAAAATCCACCACGCTGAGAATGATAGCGGGTTTGGAAGATATCAGCGCAGGCGAGCTTACGATAGGCGATATGATAGTCAACGACGTCGAGCCCAAGGACAGGGATATCGCAATGGTATTCCAGAACTACGCGCTGTATCCGCATATGACGGTCTATGAAAATATCGCGTTCGGTTTAAGGCTGAGAAAAATGCCCAAGGACGAGATACACAGGCGCGTAACCGAAGCGGCGGAAATTTTGGGTATAACGGAGTATTTAAGTAAAAAGCCGAAGGAGATGTCGGGCGGTCAGCGTCAGAGAGTTTCGCTCGGCAGAGCTATCGTGCGTGAACCGAAAGTAATGCTTCTGGACGAACCGCTTTCAAACCTTGACGCCAAGCTGAGAACGCAGATGCGCGCAGAGATAGCCAAACTGCACGCAAAGCTCAACACTACTTTTATCTACGTCACTCACGACCAGATAGAGGCTATGACGATGGGTACGCGCATAGTCGTAATGAAAAACGGCTTCGTACAGCAGATAGACACCCCCAAAAATCTTTACGTCTACCCTGCAAACAAATTCGTCGCAGGCTTTATCGGCACACCGCAGATGAACTTTTTCGAGGGCACGCTCAAAAAGAAGGGCGAGGAAGTGGAGATATGCTTCGACTATTCCGACGCGAAAGTCACCGTTCCTTATTCTATGCTTTACAAGGTGCGCCCTTCGTTCCTCAACGGCGATAAGAAAGTGTATATAGGACTGCGCGCGGAAAACATTTCGCTTAACCGCGACGAGGTCAAAAACAGCAAGACTAAAATCAAAGTCAAAGTTTCGCACAAGGAAGAGCTGGGCAATCAGACGCTCGTCTACGGCGATATAAATATGGACGGCGACGGCTATACCGAGAGCTCGACGAGAATTATAATCGAGGCAGGCAGCGACGTTGAGTTGAAGGCGGGAGATATTCTGGACGCGGCTCTCGATATGAACAAAGTCCATCTTTTCGATAAGGAAACAGAGGACAGCATTCTTCCGAGAATACCCGAATACAACTTCGTCGACTGTTCCGTCAAGGGCGGTTTGCTGACTTTCCTTGAAAACAGTATCCAGCTTCCTCCTGCAATTACCTGCGGTGACGGCAAGTACGAACTTTTAATTCCCTCCGACGCAATTTCGTTCGGCGGAAATATAGAAGTGAACGTCGCCTCTTCCGAAGTTATTAACGGCAAAATTCTCGTTTCGTTCGAAGTCGGCGGGAGAAGAATGTTCGCCGTTTCGGAAGGAGAAATCAAAAAGGGCAAGAAGAAGATTTCCATCGATTTAAAACGCATTTCGTTCTTGAAAGACGGCGAAACGGCAGTTTCGGCAATGCCTGACAAGGTTGTTATGAAGGGCAGACTTATCAAGGAAAAGGTTGTCGAAGAGGTCGAAAAAGACGGCAGGACTAAAAAAGCCAAAGTCGTTAAATTCTTCCTCGGTATCGGCGACGCGAAATTTGCGGCTCCCGATGACACGGCTAAAAAGCTTATTTCCGCAATGGGAGTAAAAAAGGCGTTCACGGAAGAGCTGCGGTATGAGTGCGGTCCTTATGACCTCAAATTCGCGGACAACGGGATTTCGGGCGAAGCCGTCAATACCGCGGATTACGGCAAAGAAAAATTCTCCGAAGTTAAAATCGGCGGAGAAACGGCATATATATATACCGAAGAGGAAAGGGAGGGAGCCGTGCATTTAGTTCCCGATATAGATAAACTTGCCGTCATTATGGCGGAAAAAGATATCAGAATAATTTAAGTTCATTCGGATTTCGTTCATCTTTTTTTCAGTCCGCGCTTTCAAAGCGCGGACTGAATTTTTTTAAACGCCGTTTGACAAGTAAACTGCTTTCCGCTATAATAAAATAAAAAATGCGTATACGCTTTAAACGGAGGATATTAATGGAACAGCTATTGTTGAAGGCCTGCCAGAACGGACAGAAAGGGGTTGTGCTTGCATTCTTGAAAAAAGACGGACTCAATGTGAATGCCGTTGACGGCGAGGGATATTCCTCTCTCCATTACGCTTGCCTCAAAGGCTATAAGGATATAGTTAAATTACTTCTGGAAAAGGGTGCGGACGTCGGCGCTGTTTCAAACCGCAGCGTAACTCCTTTTCAGCTTGCTTGCGTAAGCGGCAACAAAGAGATTATAAAACTGCTTCTCGACGCGGGTGCGGATATAAACGCTACGGATAAAGTCGGCAAGACCGCGCTTATTTATGCGTTGGAGGCGCGCAAATCCGACGCCGCAAAGTATCTTTTAGAGCTTGGCATCGACGCCGATATCGCGGACAATAACGGTCGCAAAGCCATCGACTACGCTAACGCGTTCGGGCTCGTGCAGATAATAGAGGCTATGTCGTCAACGTCGGAGAACAGAGATTCGAGCGGCAACACTTCGCTTCATCAGGCCTGCTATAACGGCCAGTCGGAAGTTGTTAAAGCTATGCTTGCCAAAAACAAATCGGATATCAACGCCCGTAACGACTTTAAGCGCACTCCGCTGTGCATCGCGTGCGACGAGGACAATTTACTCATAGCCGAGCTGCTTATCGACGCGGGCGCAGACGTGAATTTAAGCGGTCAATACGGCAACACTCCTTTGCACAGCGCATCGTATAACGGCAACGAAAAACTCGTTAAACGCCTGATAGCGTGCGGTGCGAAAATCAATGAGCGCAACGAAAACGGCGAAACCGCGCTTATTATTTCGTCGGCAAAGGGTTATAACTTCATAGCCGCCTTTTTGCTTGAAAAAGGCGCGGACTTCACTTGCGCGGATATTTCGGGTCACACCGCTTTGTACTACGCTACAGAAAAGGGCTTTAACGACATAGTCGAAAAGCTGATAATTGCAGGCGCGGAAAGCTAAAAGGTGACGGGAATGAATATAAACGAATTAAACGATTTACTCGTTAAATCGGCGGAAGGCAGAAACGGCAAATGCGTAGCCTGGTGGGACGAAGATCCCGAAGGAACGTACAGATATATTTTATTCAGAAAAGAGGAAGTCGCGGAAATCGAAGATTGCGTCGGATCGGCTCAGCCGTCCGTATTATCTGCGCACTGCGGAACGAACGGCTTCACTCTCTTTCATCTGCTCGTATGGCATAACTTATACGGTGCAGTCGAGGACGTTCTTAAAAGAAAAGCCGTTGACCCCGATATTACCGACGGCAAAGGCAGGGGGATAACCGCGCTTATGCTTGCGTGCTGCGTCGCTAACTTTAAAATGGCGAAGCTTCTTTTGGAAAACGGCGCAAGCGAAACCGTTACCGATGCGGACGGAAGAGGGTGCTTTCACTATCTGACCGGCGTGTGCACTGGGCTTACGCAGTCCTACCGCTGTAAGGAAAAGACGTATAAACAGCGCGGGCTTATAGCGGGAATTTTAACGCAGGGCGTTAACGTTATGGATAACGAAAATAAAACTCCGCTTTTGAAAATGCTCACCTCGCAGGATAGTAGTATTTCGTATTCGCTTATAGATGCGTTCATAAAAAAGGGCGCGGACTGCAATTTTATCGACGGCGAAGGTAATACTCTTTTACATATTGCAATAAAGAACAGACACTTCACCTCCGCGCTGCGGTTGATTAACGGCGAAACCGTAAACGCCGTAAATAACGCAGGCGAGACTCCGTTGAAGCTTGCAAAGCAATTCTACTGCGAAGGGCTTTGCATCGCGCTCAGGGATAAGGGGGCGGAATGCGACGCCGCGGAGAAGAGGACTGATCTGAAAAAACTTACGACTATGGCTTCAAACGCCTTTGCTTGCGGTAACGAAATCGACGGGTTAGGCATTGCACTGTATCTTGCGGAAAAAATTATAAAATCCGCCGACAGCGACGACGATGACGAAGTCGGTTGTATCGCGGATCTGTTTTTCAATGCGCTCAGCGCAGACGAAAACTGCTCCGTACTCGACGCCTGCGTTGCGGCGAAGATAAGCTTTACTCAAAAATACACTACGCGCGGTACGGCGTGGTGTTTAAGGGATAAATGTTTTTCAGTCCGTGCAGGACTGAAAGCCGTCGAAAAGCTTTCCTCGCTCGGCGTCGATCTTAACTCGGCGGTCGTCGAGGGCAAGACGCCGGCAAATATAATTGCGGGGCTGAACGAGCCGAATCTTTTCAGCAACGAAAGGTGTACCTATTTCGAGGACACGGTCAGATATTTCAGTACGGAGAGTATGACCAGGCTCGACAACGACGGAACCTCGGCTATGCACCTTGCGGCGTCACGGGGACACGCGGAAATGCTGAAAGCGATGATAAATGCCGGTGCGGATATAAACGTGACGCAGGACGCGCCGTCGGAGGCAGGCAACACGCCGCTTCATATCGCGTGCCTTAATCGCAAAGTCGAATGTGTAAAGGCTCTCGTTGAAAACGGTGCGGACGAAAGCGTTTGCAACGTCAAGGGCGAAACCGCCGCCCATACGCTCTTTTCTAAATTATCAAAACGCTGCTCCGGCTTGAACGATAACGATGAGAAATATTGTAAACAGATATTAAGTTTTTTAAAAAATACCGACGCGCAGAGAAACGACGGAAGAACGCCGCTTATGCTTCTGCAATTTTGCAATATAAATTTAATCAGAGCGGTGCAGAGCTTAATTCTCGACGGCGGTGCGGACGTCAATAAAACCGACGACTACGGCAGGACTGCGTTAATTATTGCGGCGGACGAGCATTGTTTTAAAGAAACGGTCAAAGAACTCGTTATCGCCGGCGCGGACGTGAACGCGGCGGACAAGAGCGGCAAGACCGCCTTGCACTACGCTTTGAGATACGGCTCGCAGGACGTGGCGCGATATTTAATCAAAAAGGGCGCGGACTATAACAGGGCGGACAACAACGGCGTTACGCCGGTTGAGATAGCGGCTGAAAGCGGCTATGAAGAGGTGCTGGAGCTTACAACCGATATTTGAAATTTAAATAATGAGCGGACACGTTTTTAAAAAACGGGTTCGCTTTCGTTTTTTATGTTCATAATAGAGTTGATGTTTTACGAAAAGGTTTACGTTGCGGTTTATCTGAAAGTCAGCGCAGAGGGCGTTATGAAGCCCGTTTGCGTGGAATGGTCGGACGGGACTTGCTATAAAATAGATAAAATCCTCGACGAGAGAAACGCTCCGCCCGAACACACGGGCGGAGTGCTTACGCGCAGGTACAGCGTAATTATAAACGGCAAAGTAAGGGTCGTTTATTTCGAAAAACACTCCGGCAGGTGGTTTGTGGAAAAGGCGGTTTAATTAAGGCGGAAAAGGTTAAAAATCAGTTTAAATAATATATAAGGGTATTTTAAATGTGTACTGCAATAACTTATAAGACCGGAGACTTTTACTTCGGGCGCACGCTCGATAACGATTTTTCCTACGGCGAGGAAATAGTTATAACTCCCCGCAATTATCTGAATTTCCGCTTTCGGAAAGGTTTTCACAACCGCTTTGCAATCATCGGCACGGCATTTGTAAACGACGGTTATCCGCTGTATTACGACGCCGTAAACGAGAAGGGGCTTTGTATGGCGGGACTGAATTTCGTCGGCAACGCGCATTACAGCGCCCCGTCGCAGGGCAAAAAAAATATTGCGCAGTACGAGTTTATTTCGTATATTCTCGGCAGTTTTTCCTGTGTGAAAGAAGCGGTAAAGGAAATAAAGAAAATAAATCTGACCGACGAAAGTTACAGCAAAAGTTTACCTCCCGCCGAACTGCACTGGATTATTGCAGACAGAAACGGTGCGGTAACCGTCGAGTTCGTAAAGGACGGACTCAGAATTTATAAAAACAATGCAGGCGTTCTCACGAACAATCCGCCTTTTGACGGACAGGTTTTCAATCTGAACAATTATATGCGCCTGTCGGCTTCGGAAATAAAAAATACGTTTTCCAAAAACCTGCGTCTGAAAAATTACAGCCGCGGTATGGGCGCTTTGGGGCTGCCGGGCGATCTGTCCTCGCAGTCGCGCTTTGTGAGAGCGGCTTTTTTCAGGCTGAACAGCGTTTCTGAAGACGGAGAACAGGCGAGCGTAAATCAGTTTTTCCATATTCTCGGTACGGTGGCTCAACCTCGCGGCGCGTGCAGGGTGGGAAAGGACGGCTATGAAATTACCGTTTATTCCTCTTGCTGTAACGCGGATAAGGGTATTTATTATTACACGAGCTATGAAAATCACCGCATTTCGGCGGTAGATATGCACAAATTCGGGCTCGACGGAAAAACGCTCTTCCGCACCCCGTTAAAGAGCGCGGAAGATATTTTGTTTAAAAACTGAGTGATATTTTTAAAAATCGTACAGAAGTCCTGCTAATATTTCGGTTAAGCTTTTTAAGCGCTTCTATTGAGTTGACATATGTGTTGAGGCGTGATATTATATAGTCAATAAAACGGACAGTTCGTTTGCGCCATCCTGTCTTTAAACAAAACCAGGGCATCTGAATGGGAATAGTCTTTTTGGGTGCAGTCGTTTTGTTGCGGCTGTACTTTTTTGCGCAAAGGGAGAGATATGTATTATTTAAAAACTTCGGCTTGTTTTGACAGCGCGCACTTTCTACACGGATACAACGGCAAGTGTGCAAATATCCACGGTCATCACTGGATTGTGGAAGTAAAGATAAGCAGCGGCAGATTGCGTGAAAACGGCGAAAAGCGCGGTATGCTTCTGGATTTCGGTGATTTTAAGAGGGCGGTAAAAGAGCTTGCGGAAAGATTTGACCATACCCTTATTTACGAAAAAAGCACCCTTAAACCTGCAACTGTTACCGCGCTGAAAGAAGAAGGATTTGCATTGGTTGAAACAGATTTCAGACCCACTGCCGAAAACTTTGCCTTCTGCATATATAACGACCTTTGCAAAAAAGGTATGCCCGTTTTCAGCGTAAAAGTGTACGAAACGCCCGAAAACTGCGCGGTGTACGGTGAGTGATATGTCCTGTTTTAAAGTTGCCGAAAAGTTTGTAAGCATAAACGGCGAAGGGCAGCGCGCCGGCGAGCTTGCCGTGTTTCTGCGGTTTTGCGGCTGCAACCTCAATTGCGGTTACTGTGACACGCGCTGGGCAAATACTGCCGACGTACAATATAAGCTTGCTTCTGCGGAAGAGCTTGTTGCATACGTGAAATCTACCGGTGTAAAAAATGTTACCTTGACGGGCGGCGAACCGCTTTTGCAGGCGGATATTGCTTATCTTATAGAACTTCTGGGCGCGTCAGGCGCAGATGTCGAAATAGAAACCAACGGAAGCGTGCCGCTGAAAAATATCGTTTCTCTTGCACCGCGTCCTGCCGTTACCGCCGATTATAAACTTCCTTCAAGCGGAATGGAAAAATATATGCTGACCGAAAACTTTTCTTACCTTACGTTACGGGACGCGGTCAAATTCGTGGTCGGGGATAAATGCGATTTGGCGCGTGCGGAAGAGATTATAAAAGGGTACGGACTTATAGACAGGTGCCGCATTTATTTCAGCCCCGTGTTCGGAAAAATCAAACCCGAAGAAATAGCGGAGTTTATGAAAGAGCGTAAGCTTAACGGAGTACGCCTGCAATTGCAGTTGCATAAAATTATCTGGGAACCCGATATGCGCGGGGTATAGGAGAAAGTATGAATATTAAAGAAATAGAAAAACATATCCGCGGATTGTTGGTTGCCATAGGCGAAGATCCCGACAGGGAAGGTCTGCGCGAAACGCCCGCCCGTGTGGCGCGAATGTATGAAGAAGCGTTTGAAGGTATAAAATACACAAACCGCGAAATTGCGGAAATGTTCGGAAAAACGTTTGAAGTTCCGTCCGACCCGAATTCAGGCGGCGCGGTAGTCATAAAGGATATAAGCGTGTTCAGCTATTGCGAACACCATATGGCGCTTATGTACGATATGAAAGTCGACGTGGCGTATGTTCCGCGCGGAAGAGTTCTGGGATTGAGTAAAATTGCGCGCATCTGCGATATGGCGGCAAAGCGGCTGCAATTGCAGGAGCGTCTGGGGCGTGACATTGCCGAGATAATCTCGCTTGCGGCTTTGTCGCCTGACGTCGGCGTCAGGATAGAAGGTTGCCACAGCTGTATGACTTCGCGCGGGATAAAAAACGTATCGTCGAAAACGGTTACAAAAACTTATTTCGGTGCGTTTAAAGACGACGTTTCACTGCAAAATCTTTTGGGGGACAGGGTATGAAAGCACTTGTTTTATTAAGCGGCGGCGTGGACAGCGCAACCTGCCTCGGACTGGCGGTTCAGAAATACGGCGCGGAGGAAGTTTCCGCCCTGTCCGTTTACTACGGTCAGACCCACAGTAAAGAACTCGACGCAGCGCAAAAGGTTGCCGATTTTTACGGCGTTGTTTTAAAACGGCTTGACCTTTCGGTCATATTCGAAGGTTCAGACTGTTCGCTCTTGGCGGATTCACCCAATGATATACCTCTGCAAAGTTATGCCGAACAGCTTTCCGAAACGGGCGGTAAACCCGTTTCAACCTACGTCCCTTTCAGGAACGGACTGTTTCTTTCGGCGGCGGCAAGCGTGGCGCTGTCGCACGGTTGCGAGGTGATATATTACGGCGCGCACAGCGACGATGCGGCCGGCAACGCCTATCCCGATTGCAGCGAAAAGTTCAATTCCGCTATGGGCGAAGCTATTTATACGGGCAGCGGCGGACAGCTTAAAATTCTTGCGCCGTTTGTGAACTTAAATAAATCTCAGGTTGTAAAAATCGGGCTTGAACTCGGAGTTCCGTATAAATATACCTGGAGCTGTTATTCCGGCGGCATAAAACCTTGCGGCGTATGCGCTACTTGCCGCGACCGTGCCGAGGCGTTTAAAGTCAACGGAACAGAAGATCCTGCAATAAAAGGAGAATAATATGCCAAGAGAAAAACAGAACGAAGGTATTACCCTGCTCGGTAATAACAACACCGAATATCCGCAGACATACGATCCGTCCGTTTTGGAAACGTTTGCAAACAAACACCCCGAAAGGGACTATTTCGTAAAGTTCAACTGTCCCGAATTTACAAGTCTTTGCCCCATTACGGGTCAGCCCGATTTTGCAACGGTCTATATTTCATACGTACCGCGTGAAAAGATGGTTGAAAGCAAGTCTTTAAAGCTGTATCTTTTCGGGTTCAGAAACCGCGGTGATTTCCACGAAGACTGCGTGAATATAATTATGAACGACCTTATTGATTTAATGGACCCTGCATATATTGAGGTATGGGGCAAGTTTTTGCCCCGCGGCGGAATTTCCATAGACCCTTATTGCAACTACGGAAAAAAGGGAACCAGGTGGGAACAGGTGGCCTGGGACAGGCTTTCACACCACGATATGTATCCCGAAAAAATCGACAACAGATAATTAAAAAGCGGACGGAAGTCCGCTTTTTTTGTTGTGGTTATTTTTTATGAATTTTTTGTGTTCGCGCTTGTTTGTTATCCAAGCTTTGGGTGCAGTTGGCGACGGTGAGGCAATTTTCATTTTTACACACACGCCGAAATAATCTCTATTAAAGAATAATACGAACTCACTTTGCCGTGGGTTCGTATTATTAGCTTGTGGTGACCGACCTAATGACTAAACCGAAACGCCACGATAAATTGAAATTTATAAACTAAACCTTAACTTTAACAACTTTAATACCTGCGGCATTTATCGCGTTTTCCGTTCCGCAATAAACGATATTTCCAAATTTTTCGTCATTTTCGATTTTAACGAGCGAATTATAGTTTTCGCAATTTTTTTCCATATAAATATAATGATATTCACAAGAATTTGCATTTTCAAAGCGATAGAAATATAAGTATTCTTCTTGTTCGTTCTCGCGACTTTTACTTGCAAATAACAATGTTCCGTCGTGATGATTGCCGTTATTGTCCGATATGTCGTTATATAAAGTAACAACATATCCGTCATTTTCAAGATTGCTTTTCATTTCGTCGTTTGTAGGATAATACGTTCCGCCTTTATCATCACCGCAAGCCGATAATGCAAGAGTTAAGACAATAAAAATGCCTACCAAAATACTTAAAAATACTCTTTTCATAGAAATCAATCCTCCGCTAAATTACTGTTTATCGCACAATTTGAGTAAATTTATTATAGCACATATAATACGATTTTTCAACCATATAAACACCGTAAAAAGTAAAATGGCACTGTGGCGGGTGCTTGAATAAATGAATAAACGAGCACGCAACTTTCAATGCTGTGCGGGAATTTGCGCATACGCGCAAAGCGTCGCTGCGCTCGCGCGAACCGCGCAGTTTCTCGCAACCGTTAAGTTGCACAAAATAAAGGCAGTAGCTTTGCTACTGCCTTTATTTTGGTGACCCGTGCGGGAATCGAACCTGATTTTCAATAAAAAATGCTTGAAAATAGATAAAATTACGCATTTTTCGGGTAAAATTAGTGGTAAAATATCCGTTTTTACGTTGTTTTTTGCCTTGAAGAAACGGCTTTTTTCGTTTCGGGGCAGTTTTGGGGCAAAATTCTTTAATATTTAAGCTTGTTACCTTCTTTCAGAAGGTATTCGTCGGATAAATCGGTATAAGCGTTGCCGAGTTTACCTAAACTGTGCCCGACGAACTCCATACGCGCGACGTCTGAAACTCCGCACTCTTGACAACGGGTGTAAAACGTCGTTCTTAAATCGTAAAGCTTGTGATTCGGCAGGATAGAGCGAAATTTTTCGCGGATACATTCGACGATATAAAATTTTAATTCCGTTACGCCGTCCAGATATGGGCGAAGCATAGGCGTAACAGGAATTTTTTTATATTCGACTTTTTTCATTTTTCGCTTGCTGTTTACGGCAATTATAAATTCGCCCTCAATGTGAGCCGTGCTAAATTCGTTCGGGCGTAAGCCTGTATAAAGAGCGACGGCGAACATTAGTTGATAAGGCGTTCCCGCGGTTAATTCAAGGAGTTTGAGCTCTTCAGCTTTCGTCAAGGCTTTTCCGTGTTCGCGTTCGTGCGATACGGGCAAGAGAATTGCCAACGGGTTACGGTCAATTAAATTATGGGCGATAGCCGTTTTGAAGATACCGTTTAACAAGGAAAAAACGTCCTGCGCTGTTCTTTCGTATCCGCTTGATAAAACCTTGTCAATTACTTCCTGACATTGCGCAGGGATAATCTGTCGCAATTCAAACTTTCCGAGATAGGGCTGAATATGAATAGTATATCTTCCTAAGTCGACCCTGTAAGTTTGTTTACCGACTTTCCGCTTTCGGTAGTTCTCGAAGTAGTACGTTGTGAATTCGTGAAAATTCGTCGGAACTTTCTGACTGTTCATCGAGTAGTAAATAGCGTTAAGCTTATCTGTAAATTTTTTGATAGCTTTTTCTTTGTCTGTCGCAGAAGCGTTAATATTCAGCCCGTCGCGACGGTAACGCAGTTCAAAGCTTAACCGCTTTCCGCATTTACGCGTTCTAATATGAACGTCAAGGTCTTGTATTCTGATTGTTCTTTTAAAAGTTTTTGGTTTTTGCATTTCTGAGTTCTCCTTTGGGATATTCAGAATTGCGTCGTTATTTTTAATTAATTCGTCAAATCTTGAATATAGTTTTTCCTCCTGTTTTGTTTGGTCTACGCTGTAAATGATTTTGCCTATAAGTGGCAACAGTCTTTTAAAGTCGGTGTAGTCCTGTTCGCTTATGTAAATTGAATATTGCATTTTTTAACCCCCTGCAATTAAGTAGGGGGTATTTTAAAGCTACAATACAAAAGTAATTCGTCAATTTTTCACGGATTTAAATTGCGCGTCGGGCGTCCACGTCGCAAGCAAGCTCCAAAGCGTTTCTCGCATATCGGGGGAAAGCGATTGATAAACAGAAAGAAGCTTGCGTTCTTCCGAAGAAAGCCCGTCGCCCATCGGCGCGGCGGTTCTTATTCCGAAATCGTCTTCAAGTCCGAGAAGATAATCAGCAGATGTATTTAACGTCCGCGCTAAAACTGCAACGGTGCTTCCTGTTGGGTTGCGTGTTTCTTGTTCTAAGCAACAAATACATTGCGGAGACACATTACAAATTTTTGCAAGTTCCTTTTGAGTAAGCCCCATTTCCTCGCGTAAATATTTTAATCTATCAGCAAAACTTTTCATAAATACAAACCTTTTCTTGTGTGATTCTAAAAAAATTTACATTTGTATACTTGACAATTAGCATATGTAGTAGTATCATTTAATAAAATACTACAAATGTAAATCAATATTAAACAAATGTAGTATTTCTCAAAACGGCGTTTGACTTCTTGGTCAGCCGACGAAAGAAAGCCGTCAGAACGCAAAATACGGCGTCTGACAGCGTTTGAGAGGTAAAAGAAAAGTGCTAATAATAGTTTTTGCATCAATAACAGCGGTTTGTTCTTTAATAACAACTACTTGCTTTATAGTGCAGATAGTTAGAATTATTAAAGAACAAATAGAAAACAACTCAAAGAAAGTTTTATCTTTCTTTGAGTTGAATGTAATTGAAAATCAGAAAATTGAAGTATTTGAAGAAAACGTGCCTCCAAAAATAAATCATTGATAATCGTTTGTATTAATGTTAAAAGAGTAGATTGTACAGGAATTATTTAAAAATGAATATTCCGAATTGTTAAGAAAAAGAGAATAATTTCTTATTTCGTCGATATGGTGTTCGTGGTAACGAGAAGCATTTTTATTATGCTCTTCAAATCGAATTTGTTTATAAAATTTAATTTTAAACTTATTTTCTACTGTTACCATTCTAACTGTAACAGAAATTTCTTTTTCATTTGTAATAAATATTTCGGGTAATAAGAAGTAACCAGCAAAAGCGGAAAAGGCAGGAACAGCAAGCGGAACTCTCAATCTAAATTTATCTATATCCTGTTTTAATGAGTTTGTCGGACTAATTCTAAACCATTCTGGGTTAAAGTTTGAATTAATTGTTTCAACAGAATAGCTTCTTTTTTTATAAATAATTTCAATATTTGCGATAGTACCAGGGACAGCAGAAGAATTACAAATACTAACCGACATTAATGCAGTGCCAACTATTTCGCCTGATGGTTTTTGAAAATACAAATAATAGCAAGACTGTGGGCTTTGGTTTATTACAAGACTAATTTTGGGCTTTTTAAACCGAACACTGATAAAACAAGTTATTACACCTACTACAACTGATAACATAGCACCGATAGAGGCAAAAAGACTAATAATTTCCGCAATACTCAATTTGACTTTCTCCCTATGTAAGAATTTAATACGCAAATAAATTTTACCACACATAGGGGGCAAAGTCAACTTTCAATAAATATTAAGAGGGGAAAAGGTTATGAACGCATTAGAAATTGTGGCTACGGTAGTATTAAGCATAATCGGCTTATGTACGGTTTTGCTGTGGGGCAAAGTAACATTGCTTATTGATAAAATTTCCAAACGATACGACAGCCCCGAACAGACGCCAGACAGCAAAGAGGAGCAAAAATGAAAAACGAAGAACTTATTGAACCGCTTGAACGGTTGGAGCAATTCATATCGGAATTGCAGGTCTTAGGCGAAATATCGGAAAAGATACTGGGCGCGGAATTAAGCGAATATTCGCCCGTAGAAGAAGTGCATACGGTGACGGTGGAAGCTATTAAAATTTTAAGCTCAACAATTTCAAGCTTATCGGGTGAAATATTGCAGGAGTTAAAAGACGGTCAACGACCGGAGCGAACGTTCTGAGCGTACCAGCGCGGTCAAAAGGATATCAGACGGGGCAAACCGTTGATATAAAAAATTCATATAAGGGGGCGGCAAAGCTCCCGAAGGAGTAAAAGGAAAATGTCAAAGAAACATTACACCCCCTCGCGCAACGGCGGTTCGGGCGCAAAGATAACGGCAATTATCGCGTTATTTCTTGCGCTTATCGTCGGCGCATACGTCGTCCTGTCGTTGGTGTTCAAGAGCTGGAACCCTGTTCGCTGGACGGAAACAAGGCAAGAGCAAACGGACAACAACGGCAACGGCGAGGACAAAGACCCGTCGGACGACAAGCTCGTCAACTCTGGCGAGAATAAGGGAATATACCTCAAAGCGAGCCGTATCGCCTCGGAGCAGTACGAGGACTACGGAATAGACGCACAGGCAAATTCTGCGTACAGCTTCACGGCAACGGTCAACGACGACGCAGTAGACAAGAGCGTTATCGGAAGCGTTCTTTGGCGAGACGGTTCGAGCGCTTGGGCAACGGGCAAGAATATAAACGACTACGTAACGCTCAATCAGACGGTAGAATACGGGCTTGATTTCACGCTCATAGTAAAGCAAGCGTTCAGCGAACCCGTAATGGTAAAAGTTGCTTCGTGTATGGACAGTAGCATTTACGGCACAGCGCAAGTAGACCACTTGAAAGAGCTTAAATCGTTTACGGCAACGCTTAACCCCTCTTACGGCAACGACATCGGACGAATAAACGTCGGCGACAAAATGAACACCGTTCAGATAACTCCGAAGTTCGGCGAAGGCACGGTCGAGGGGACTTTCTCAAATTATAAGACCACCTTCACCACTAACGCCTATTTCAGAACCGAGCTAAAATCGAAGTTAGATAATTTCACTTCGAGTATGGGCGGGGTTTATAATCCCGTACAAAAATTTTATACCACTGGCAAAGACTTCAAAATTAACTTTCAAGGTAACGGTGGCAGCGGCATTGTCCAAGGCGGACTTGTAGTCGGCGGAGGTCCGTCACCTAATGCGGTAGTTAATAACTTCATAGTCCAGCGCGGGGCGACAAACGCAGCAGGTTCAGAAACAACAACAGCGGGCGTAACGAGGATAGAATACGAAATAACGTACAGCTACGGCGACGAGTACAGCGTAGTCAAGACCTGCCACCACGAGCACCCCGACGACCATTTCAAAGATGAGCCTACAAGACTGTACGCGGCGTTCAGAAAAGATTGTCTGTCACTTATCAGCACAATAACCGATATTAACGTCGCGCCCGATAATATCGTCGTATTACCTAATTGACGGAGCGGAAATGAAATCAGCCAACAGAGCGGCGCACGCAATCTTAATGTTTGCGATAGCGTTAATCTTCATTTTTTTCCAAACGGGCGGCGGTGCGGTTTACCGTACCGCCGTTTCCGCCCGCGCGGAAAGTGAAGTATCGAGCGTAATAAAAGACCTCACCGCCGACAAGAACTTCAACTTTGCAGACTATCCCGAAGAACTTTATAACTTTTCGATAGAGGTCATACAGGTAGCCGAGAGCGAGGGCGGCGAGCTGTTAATTTATACATATCAGCCTTGCCAAAGCGCGATAAAGCTTATATGCAGGGAAGTCAATATGTCGTTTTCGGATAAGCTCGGCGGTGAAGTAACTATTGCCGAGAGCGCAGACAAACCGAGGCTATACAAATTAAAGCAGGTCAGCACTTGGGGTGTGTTCTCGAAGTACCTTGTTGAGGGTGTAACGGTTTCCTCGGATAACGAGCGGTTTTATAATATAACTTCGCTATACCGCGATTACGACAAGCTTGTCGACGACGGCTCGCTCAAAGACGAGCACGGCATAGCCGTAAACGTTGGGCAGTGCTGGAAAGCCGAGACGGTCGGCGGCGCGGTGCAGTACGCAGTTAAGAAAGTAGATACTATCACTATAACGGATTGTCTGTACGGAACTATAAGAGTTCCCGAGGGGTTTAACTTCGCTTTCTCGTACTCTTGCGATATGCACGTTATAGCGTTCGACACTGATATTAAAATGGATGACCTGCTCGAAGCGGACGTTGCGTTTAAGTACAGCTATATAGAAAAAGGCATATACGGACAGGACACGGGCTACAAATGGCACGACAAAACGGTAACGGTCAATTATAAGGAAAAAGGCACTTCCGAGGATCACATTTTCGGCAAGGGCAAAAAGACTTGGGACAGAATACAAAAGGGCGCTGATTTTGTAATGACGCTTGGGGAAGCAAAAATAGAGATGTCGGACGAAATGGAGAACGACCTCTGGAATAAACAGTGGGTTCTTGCGTTCTGGGATACTGCATACGAGGATATAACGGGCGGAGTATTCGGTTGGCTGAACTACGTCGGCGCAGTTTTCGGCGGAACGATTTACAGGTCAACGATAGTAAAAGACGCTACGGTTATCCGCTTAGAGTTTTTAAAGGACGGCAAGCATTACAACCTCGGCGCGGTATCCAACAAGAGCGACGAATACGACGTTATAGGCGGCGGCGACGAAACATTCGGCGACGCAGTTAAAGACGGCATAAACGATTTTTTCAATAACCTTTGGAACAAGTTCAAAAACTTTTTCACCTCTATGCCTTGGTGGGCGTGGTTGCTTATAGCTCTTGTGCCTTTAAGTATCTGTTTAACGGTATTGTCTATTATCTTTCCGCCTGTCTGGGCGGTAGTTAAGACGGTACTTAAAACCGTTTTAAAGTTATTTGTCGGCATATTCAAGGCTCTTTGGTGGCTTTTATGTCTGCCGTTCAGAGGCATAGCCGCTTTGTTTAACCGCAAAGGCAAAAAGGAATGATAAATGAACGCATACGAAGTTTTAAAGTTACTGCACCCGATAAAAACCATACCGAAAACCGATGTAAATATACAAAAGCTTGTAATGGAAAGATATCCGAAACAATATATACAGCTTTTTCTATTTACTTTTGATTGGGACGATTTGGACGGAGTGCTCGATTTTCTATACGGCGAACACAAGTTGGGAATTTTATGTCAAAGCTTTGGTGTCCCGAAATCTGACGTAACCGAAATTATCGACCTTATCGAAAGTAATTCGGAAATTAAGAAATTATAACAATAATCACAGGCAAGTCGGGAGTCGTGAAAAATAATAGAAAACGAAAAACAAGGAGCTAAAAAACTACGTCAAACTTAATATTAAATCCCGAAAGCGAGATAGTAATTTTTTTCGGAGCAAAGGGCAAAGGTAAATCGTCTCTTATGGGTCACTTTGCCGACGATTACCTTAAAACGCAAGGGGTTCAACGTCAAGAACTATCTGAGCAACTTATACGCGAAGAAAACGCTCTTCGGGAAACGCCTTTGTCTTTTCCCGACGCTCCGCCTATGTATGCTAATACAGGCTATAATCTTACTGACAGTAACGGTAAACCCTTTAAGCCTATTCCAATTAAGGGAAAGGAAATAGGCATAACTAACGATAAAGAAAATTATAAGTCCTTATTTCCCGCCCCTCTGATAGTTTTGGACGAAGCTCATCGAGAATTTAGCTCCAAAGGCGAGAACTTATCAGACGGACAGCTTGAATTTTTTATGGAGTGTCGCCATTATAGAATTATTATGCTATTAGCCGCACCGCGCGCAGTTCTGATAAATAAAGATATACGCGCGTCGGGTTCGCGCTTTATAGAGCCACGCGAAGTCGTAAATCAGTTTGACGATTTTAAACGGCTATATAAAACTACTTGGTATTGCCGCGAATTTTTAGATACAAGCGCAATCGAAGAATATATTTCAACGAACGGTAAAAGCGACGGTTATATCGAAACAATGTATATACATAACGGCAACGTGTACGAACTCTATGACAGTTACGCGTTCAAACGTCGCTTTTATCCAAAGGAAGGTAAATACTTTGAAACGTATAATAAACATTAACGTATCAAAAGACACATCGGAAGAAGTGATTACGGCGCTTTCCTCGGCTTTAAAGATGGGAAAAGAAAAGTCCTCTTTAAAGGTATCTGAACTATATATTTTAAACGAAGATATAGAGAAGCTACACGAACGTTACGAGCAATTATTTAAACAAGTTAAAACCTCTCTTAATCTTTCCGTAACGCAAATAGAAAAAGAGTGCGAAATATTAAGTTTAAAATACGACTTTGAAATTAAAGAGCTTTCTAAGTTGCGTAAAGTTGACTACGACAAGGAGCAAGCGAAAATCAAAGCACGAGAAGCCGAGCAAAGACCTTGGCGCAGGTGCTGGCTATGGCGGTTGCTGTTCAGCCCTCTGACAAACCGTGCGCAGGATATAATCGAAGAGCGCGCAGAGGTGGAAGCCGATATTATTCATACGGCGGAAGAGAGGGCAATAGAGGAAGAGCGAAAGAAGCTATCTAAACGCGATTTAACACTTGAAATGCGCGAAAAGCTGAACGAGGCAATTAAAATAGCGGATAACGCACCCGTGCAGGAAGCTTTCGAAGAACCGAAAACTGAACCCGTGCAGGAACCGTCGCAGATACAGTTGAACTTGTCTGACTTGCCGAGACCGAGACCGCCGAGGAGTTGCAGGAGACCGCCAACGCCCAAACAATGAGCCGAGCACGACGGCGACAACCCTTTTTAATAGAAAAAAAAGAAAATAAACATACAGGCGCGCCCGAATACGGCTCGCCGCGGGCGCGCCGTGGTGTTTTTAATAATTCGGGGGTGTCGGGGGGTATCCCCCCGCCCAAATAAAGACGCGGTGCGCAAAAATGACGACCGCGAGCGATTGAGAGCGAAAAACAACTAAAAAACGACCGAACGGTCGCCTGAAAATACAGCCGCGCCGCGTGGATGCGCGACAACGTAGTCAATAAGCGCGGTCAAAAACCGGAGCGAACGTTCTGAGCCGTCAAGCGCGGTTAAAATTCGAGGTGAATTAATGAATGCAATTTTAAAATATCCAGGCGGTAAATGGCGTATTGCAGATTGGATAATATCGCAATTTCCTAAACACAAAGTTTACTGCGAACCGTTTTTCGGCAGTGGCGGAGTTTTCTTCAATAAAGCTCCTTCAGCTATTGAAACAATAAACGATATTGACGGAAATGTAGTCAATCTTTTTAAAGTCTGCCGGGAACGGCCGGCCGAGCTTGCGTCCGTACTTTCACTTACGCCTTGGGCGCGTGACGAGTTTAAAAATTGTTATGATATGTCTGACGGCGACGAACTGGAACGTGCCAGGCGTACCGTCGTAAGATTTCACCAAAGCTACGGTACAAGCAATTCAAGTCTATCCAGCTGGCGCAATGTTCAGACGGCAGGCGGTCCGAAAGTTACGTCGCAATGGCGTGACTTGCCCGAAATCGTTTTTAACGTCTGTGAACGTTTGAAGGACGCACAAATAGAAAACATTGACGCCTTTACTCTTATAGAGCGTTACAATAACTATGAAACGTTATTATATGTTGACCCGCCATATTTG
The DNA here is from genome assembly GCA_910583545.1 of uncultured Christensenella sp. Classification (GTDB taxonomy): domain Bacteria; phylum Bacillota; class Clostridia; order Christensenellales; family Borkfalkiaceae; genus Coproplasma. Next base: position 136,852 of record CAJTXM010000003.1, read on the forward strand.
CAAAGTATACGGAAACGAAATATTTATAAATACGAGCTGAAAGACAGCCGGCATATTGAACTTTTAAAGCTACTGAAAGCAAGCAAATCAATGATATGTTTATCTGCTTATGATAATCCGCTTTATAACGATATGCTTGAAGGCTGGTATTCGGTAGAGAAACAAACGCAGGCGCAGGGCGGTCGTATGCGAACAGAGAAACTGTATATGAATTATGCTCCGTGCTTATTCAATTTTTGAGACGGTACATTGTAAAACTGAGGTTTAAAAATGAAAATACTTATTGCCTGCGAAGAAAGTCAAAGAGTATGTAAAGCGTTCCGCGACAAAGGACACGAGGCTTACAGCTGCGATATTGAGTTCTGCTCGGGCGGTGCGCCGCAGTGGCATATCTGGGACGATGTAACGCCGATATTGAACGGCGGAGAGTTCCTCACCTGCGACGGAGTACGGCACACCGTGCCGCGCTGGGATATGATTATCGCCTTTCCGCCCTGCACTTATCTTTCTAAGGCAGGAAGCTGTAACCTTATCCGAAACGGTGAGATAAAAGAAGAGCGTCTAAAACTTGGACGGCAAGCCGCAGAGTTTTTCTATAAGATTTATAATGCGGACTGTCCGAGGATATGTATAGAGAACCCCGTACCTATGAAATTATTCGGACTTCCCGAACCGACGCAGGTCGTAGAGCCGTATATGTTCGGCGTGCCTGTAAGCAAGACAACTTACCTTTGGCTTAAAGGTTTACGGCGCGTCTGCCCGACAAACGTCATAGAACCGAAATACACTTTCAATAATTATCCGCTTTTCAAGAACTCGTTCGGCAAGTACCGACAGAAGAACCGAAGCAAGACTTTTGAAGAGTTCGCTTCGGCTATGGCGTTGAGCTGGGGCGAATTAACGTAGTCAAAGTCCCTGGTCAAAAACCGGAGCGAAGCGGCGCCGTCCAAATTCGAGGTCAAACAACGTCGTCAAGTTTCTGAGCCGTCGAGCGCTGTTAAATATCGAGGTCAACGTATGAGAATTAATATAAACTACACCTGCGACGACTGCCACGTTAAGGCAGTGTTCAAGAGTTACAAGAAAGCCCGTGCGGACGGCTGGGCGGTTTCAGGCGATTATAAGAACTGTTACTGCCCCGAGTGTGCACCGCCTCACCGCCTCGGCGGAGCGAACGGAAAGTCCACCGCGCCCAGACGTTGGCTTCCCGAGGGATACGAGCAACTTAAATTAGACGTTTAAAGGAATATATGCAGGACGAAGTTAAAGAATGGAAACAACTGAATAATATACCCGAAACGTCTTTATACTTAGAGTTTCCGCTTGACTTTACAGGCAAGAAAAAGGACGGCAGAGCTACTGCATTTGCGGGGCTCAATATGAGCGAGCCGTTCATTTTGTGCTATATCCATACAATGAATTTAATCAACGGCAAACCTGCAAAGATTACATACGACAAGCTTGTCGAGGCTCTCGGAATGTCTAAGGAGACCGTATGCACCGATATGAATCACCTTTTAGATTTAGGTATAATAGAGCGCGTTAAACAGTGCAGATATAAGATAAAAGCAAAGTATGATAAAAAGAACTTTTTAAAAATAGATACGTACCTTTTAAAACGTCAATGGGAAAAGGACGGAAAACGCAAACGCCTTGCGCGCTCGCGTATCTTGGCAATAGCTTTATTAAAGCGTAGTTTGACGAACCCGAAAACAGACGGCGTATTTATAAGCTCGCAAGCCCGTATAGGCTCGGCTCTGAACTTGCCGAAGTCCACCGCAGGCGATACCGTCCGCGAGCTTAAAGCGTTCGACGTGCTGGACTATGAAAAAATAAACGGCAATGACGAACGTCGGCGCGGTTGTTCACTGTTCACCCTGAATCCGCAGATTAAAGAGGTTAAGAACCCGAACACATTGCAAGAGCTTAAAGCATTATTTAATTACGAGCCGACCGCAGACGAACTGCATAAACGGTTTATGCTCGATACGGAATACTCCGAACTGATAGAACGGATAAACGCGAACTACGAAGCGCAGGTCAAGGAAATCAAGAGAAGCTGCGGCGAAGATACCGAAACACTTGTAAAGCTCGAAGCCGAAAAGGTTAAGCTCGGCGACGAACTCGAACATTATTTTAAAATACATAAAGTAAATCGGCAAATATTCCCTCTCGGGTTCTTCCGAACGGATAATACCGAGAATACGGCAATTTGACAGCGTAGGCAGTGCCTGCGCTTATAGACGTTGAATAAAACAGTAAAATCAAGCCTTAATCGCACGCGGACGGCGCGACAATGGGCAAAAACAGTATATGAAAGCGTGATTTTCTTCTGAAATATCGGGCTTTTTATTTTTTGCCGTAAAAAGTAATTGAAAACCGTACTATTTCAAAAAATAAAAGTTCGGTTTTCAATTATAAAAAGTACGGTTTACGATATTAAAAAGTACGGTTTCTGTTTGGTTACTATATATTTGTACATTATTCCGTTTACATATAAAAATAAATAAAAGCGTCACGCATACCCCTGCGATTTAATGCGGCGCAAAATGTCCGCGCTGGGCGCGGTGAAGCTATGCGGAAGCTTGCCGAACGGCGGCAAGGCTTTAAACGGCTGTACTTCGGCAAGCAATATAAGAAAAAAGCCGCTCTCGCGGCTTAGGCTATTAAAAGGTGATTATTACTGTAAACTGCGCCCGACCGCTTGACGACGTTCGTTGACCTCAATAATAAACGACGTTGTTTCGCCCTGACGTCTGACCGAGGGGAGCGACTGTTCCGCGCCGTCCGATAAAGTGCAGGTTGCGCGCATCCACGCGACGGCGGTTTTATACCTGCGGGCAATTTCCCGCAATGGTGATATACGATTTAAATAAAAAAACGACGCAATTCTTTTAAAAACGTTTGGGGCAACGTTGGGGCAAAATTGTTAAAATTTCATTAAAAACTGCCAAAAATAAGAAAAAAACGGGGTAAAACACGCGATTTTACCTCGTTTTTTTGGTGACCCGTGCGGGAATCGAACCTCTCACAAATTAATTATAGGGTAAAAATGGGGCAAAAATAAGCGAATATCGCCTATTTTTTGCAGTTTTAAAAAGCTGATTGGGGGCAATTTCGGGGGCATTGCCTAATAATTAAGCTTTTTACCTTCTTTTAGAAGGTATTCGTCGGATAAATCGGTGTATGTGTTGCCAAGCTTTCCTAAACTATGACCGACAAACTCCATTCGTGCGACATCTGAAACTCCGCATTCCTGACAGCGCGTGTAAAAAGTTGTACGCAAGTCATAAAGTTTATGATTAGGCAGTATCGAGCGAAATTTTTCTCTGATACATTCGACTATAAAAAATTTTAATTCCGTTACGCCGATAAGATACGGTTTAAGCATAGGCGTAATTGGTATTTTTTTATATTCGACTTTTTTTGTTTTCCGCTTGCTGTTTACGGCAATTATAAATTCGCCTTCAATACGCGCTGTGCTGTATTCGTTCGGTCGCAGTCCTGTATAAAGAGCGACGGCAAACATAAGCTGATAAGGCGTGCCTGTGGTGGCTTCTAACAATTTTTTTTCTTCAAGCTTAGTTAAAGCTTTGCCGTGTTCCCGTTCGTGTTCAACGGTTTGAACGATAGCAAGGGGATTACGTTCAACAATACCGTGTGCAATAGCAGTCTTAAATATTGAGTTGAGAAGTGAGTAAACATCCTGAGCAGTACGCTCATAACCGATTGCAAGAATTTTGTCTATAAGCTGCTGACATTGTGCCGGAGTAATTCGACGAATTTCAATATACCCGAAATGCGGTTGAATATGAATTTTATAGCGGCTTAAATCTACCCTGTATGTCTGTGCGCCGACTTTTCTTTTACGAAAGTTTTCAAAGTAGTACATTGCAAATTCGTGAAAAGTGGTGGGAATTTTTGTTGCTGTTTCGCCAAGCTCAGTTGCATGCAGTGCAGAGATAAATTTTTGAATAAGGTCGTCCAAGTCAGTTGCTGATACTGAAAGGTTATAACCGTGTCGGCGGTAGCGTGCCTCATAGCTGCAAGAAATTTTGCCGCGCTTGCGTTTACGGTAACAAATTGTTTTACCTTCTATACGGAAGGTGTGTCTGAATGATTTTGGCATTTTTAAAATCTCCTTATCTGGAATTTTTAAAAAACCAACAGTGTCTTGTCTGAGAACGGAAGAGGAGCTCTCTTCCCGATGCTCTTTTGTCAGTTCGGCGGCAAGGTTTTTGGAAACTATTTGCAGCTCCTTTTCGTCGTCGGTGGTGGTGGCAAGTATAAGCTTGCTTGCAAGTGTTAAAATGTTTTGGTTCACGTGCTATCCTCTCTAAATATTTTTAAATTAAAGATAACACGACTTAACAGTTTTAAAACAAAATATACAAACAAATGTTTTTATTTTTTGTTTAATCGTTCTTATTTTTTTCGCTTTCTTGTAGCATATTTTTACCTATGGCGGTAAAGTCTTTTTGGGCTTGTTCACCAAATTGTTCGCCTAACTTTCTATAAACTGAAATAATTTCGTATTCATTCGAAGAAATTACTAAATTTAAATCATTTTCGTCAGATTTTTGCATTTCTGTTTTTATAGAGTTAGTCAGTGAAGTATCATTCTTTGATTTTTTAGCAAAATGAACGATATAACCTATAAAAACAATTAATGCAACCACGCCCAAAATAGTGCATAAAATAGCTATTCCCAGTCCGATATTAGTCGAATCGTCTGGCGTTGTGCTAACTGGCGGACCTAATCCGCCTGAATTATCAGAAAGCAGACTTAAAACATAGTTCATAAATTACACCTCTTATAGCATTTTGTCAGCAACGGTGATTAAAGCCCACTGTGCTTGTTCACCATGTTTCTTTCCGATTTCCCGGAAACGGTAAAGCATTTCGTCTTCAATAGGTGTAATGCTTATTTTTTTTGTCGCCGAAGCTCCGATTATTTGTTCTTCGGCTGTTATAGTGCTTTCTATTTCAAGTGCTTTTTCTATTGCTTGAACAGTATCTATCCGAGGATTTAGTGTTTTACCTGAAAAAATTCCTCTTAGAGTTTGGAGCGGTATTCCCGATTTTTCGGCAAGCTCAATTTGAGTAATTTTTTTTGATTTCATGTATTTTTTTATTCCTGAGATGTCCATATTTGCCTCCTTTAATGATATTTTAAAAAAAAAATATCAAAAAAGCAATTTTTAGCTGTTTTAATTGTTGACAAATAGGTTATTTGATATTATACTAATTAAAAAAATATCAAATATGATATTTTTAAACCAAAACCGTAAGGAAAAATTTTGCACCCGGGTGCACAAAATAAATAAATTTCAAGGAGTAAATTATGAGGAACTATGAACAGTTGATTGTGGCAGAGCAGTCCGCCAAATTGACACTTGAAGAGCAAGAGTTTGTCGAGGTGCATCGCAGGATAGTGGCCTGCGGCGAGCTTACGGGGCGGTATTTGTTTGAAATGTGCAATCAGATAAAGCGTATGAGGGACGACAAGCTTTACGCCGTCGCCGGTTTTAAGAAGTTTGAAGATTATACGGAGCAGGCCTTAAAGGTCAAGCGCCGTCAGGCTTATAACTACATAAAGCTTGCGGAAACGTACAGTGAAAAATATATCGTAGAAAACGCCGACCTTGGCATTACAAAGCTTGCACTGCTGGCAGGTGTTACAGAGGAAGAGCGCGAAGAAATAACAGAAACAATCGACGTTGTTGAAGCGAATACCGACGAAGTAGAAGCGGCGGTAAAGGCGGCTTTGCAAGAGAGGGACGAGGCGCAAAAGCAGTTAAAAGAGCGTGAGGAAGAAATTGACGGAATACGTGAAGAGCTGGACGCGGCGGAATCGTCGAAGTCGGAATTGCAGGACTTATACGACGCAAAGAAAAAGGAATTGCTTGAAGCAAAGGATAGAGTCAAAGCCCTTGAAACGTCTAAAACAGACCTTGAAAAACAGCTTGCGGCAGCAAAGGCTACAGCAGCAAAGGCGTCGAAGGAAATAAAGACGGTTCCGGACGAAGAGAGCAAGAAACAGGCGGCAGCGGAAAAGGCAAGAGCGGACGAATTAGAACAGAAGTTAAAGGAAACCAACGCACAGCTTGCGGCGGCAAAGGAGCAGAAAAAGACGATAGCGTCGGACGATTTGCTAACCTTTAAAATCAAGTTCACGGATTTACAGCGTTTAGGCGGCGAGATAAAAAAGGCTTTGGACGGAATGAACGAAGAGAACGCAGGAAAGTGCAGAGCGGCAATAAACGCGGTCCTGAACGGCTGGAAGGGGGATATGAAGTTATGAAAAAGACAGATTATCTTTTAATGCTCTTTCAGGACAACGAAACCGAGAGCGAACCTAAGAAGGAGCTTCACGCCGCCGTGCTCGAATGTACGGTCGAGGCGTTGTCGCAGACAAGCGACGATTTTGAAATCGACGGCAAAATCGGTTTAA
>CAJTXM010000004.1:0-92067 GCA_910583545.1 uncultured Christensenella sp.
TCTCTTCTCCAACTTCTTTGTATAAAAAAAGTGTTGGCTTTCGCCAACACTTTTTTTAGATTTAACATTTTATTGTTATTTATTTCCGTTGAAATTGCCGTTGTAGCTGTCGTAGAAGCCGTCTACGTCGTAAAAGTCGTTACTGCTGTTACGGGGCGTACTGCCTTTCTGCTGAGGCTCTACACGCGTAGTCGTCGTGGTAGTGCTTGTCATAACGGAATCGGGCGGAACGTTCGTCGAAGGAGCTCCGACCTGCTGACGGTAAGCCTGCTGAGCGTCAACGTCAATGACCTTTTTTGAAGGCTGCTGATCCGCCGTATTGATTATTATCGGCTGAACCGCAGGGGGAAGTTGCTGTTGCATAGGATTGCCGTGAGCGTACGGAGCCTGCCCGTAAGGTACCTGCTGTCCGTAAGGGGTCTGACCGTACGGAGTCTGCTGATTCTGGTCGTAGCGCATTTTCATAAGCTCGTTCGCCATCTTCATAGCCGAAGCTTCCTGCGACGCCTGGAACTTGATGGCGGCGATTTCCTGATTTGCGCGGTTAGCTTCCTGCTGAACGCGCTGTTCGGAACGCATTTTTTCCATCTCTATTTCCATTTTCATCATCTGAACCGCACTGTCGGACTGAGGCTGAGCGTTCATTCCGTTCATAGCGTTGAGCATAGGCTGACCGTAAGGGTTGAACGGCTGACCGTAAGGAGACATACCGTAGGGTGCCGGAGGCGTAAGCTGAGCTTTCATACGCATAATTTCCGCTTCGGAACGCGCCTTGTCTATCTCCTGCTGTGCCTGCATCTTCATACGCTCGGCTTCGAGCTGGGCGCGAGCCTTGCTGAGCTCCATTTCGACCCTCTCTTTTAACAGATCGGAATCGTTGCTCTTTGCGTTGGCAGGGTGCGAAGAAATCTCGGCTTTGAGCCTTGCGATTTCTGCGCGGGCCTTTGCCATTTCTATCTCTGCTTCGGACTGCGCTTTTATTCTGTCGGCTTCCATCTGAGCCTTTGCCTTGGCAAGCTCGATTTCAACCTGCTGTTTTACCATATCGTCGCCGGTCTGAGACTGGGTCTGAGACTGGGGCGAACCCGAAACGTACGCGTCTGCGCGCATTTTTGCGATTTCGGCTTCTGCCTTTACCTTTTCGATCTCAGCCTGAGCCTTTGCCTTAGCGCGCTCGGCTTCCATCTGAGCCCTTGCGGAAGCGATTTCCGCGTCTACCCTCGCCTTGACGAGCGCCGCGTCGGAAGCAGGATTTGCATTGTTTCCGCCGTTCGTATCGACCGCAGTCATCGCCTGCGCTCTGAGCTTGGAAATTTCGGCTTCTGCCTTTACCTTTTCAATCTCAGCCTGTGCCTGAGCCTTGACGCGCTCCATTTCCATCTGAGCTCTTGCCATAGCAAGCTCGGCTTCAACCTTAGCCTTGATCATATCGGCGCTGTCGCCTCTGTCGTTCTTCGAAGTATTCTGTTCGGAAACTCTGCGTTTCGCGTCCTCGACCTCGGCTTTGAGTCTTGCAATCTCGGCGTCGGCCTTGACGCGCTCTATTTCGCTCTTAGCCTGATGCTTTGCAAGTTCGGCCTCCATCTGCGCCTTGAATAAAGCGGTAGTATCGTTCTGCTGTCCCTGTGCCTGAGGGTTGGCAACGTTGTGCTGTGCCTCTGCAATCTGAGCTTTGAGCTTGGCGATTTCTGCATCCGCCTTAATGCGGTCGATTTCGTTCTTAGCCTGCTGTTTTGCAAGCTCGGCATCCATCTGCGCTTTTAAGAGCGCGGCAGTATTGTCGTTATTGTTCTGCTGAACCTGAGGCTGAGCGTTATTGCGCTGAGCTTCGGCGATCTCGGATTTGAGTTTTGCTATCTCCGCCTCTGCCTTTACGCGGTCGATCTCGCTCTTAGCCTGCTGTTTTGCAAGCTCGGCGTCCATCTGCGCTTTTAAAAGCGCGGCGAGGTTGTCGTTGTTGTTCTGCTGAACCTGAGGCTGTACCTGCATCTGAGGCTGAACGGGCTGAGGCTGAGGATTATTGCGCTGAGCTTCGGCAATCTGTGCCTTCAACTTGGCGATTTCCGCTTCGGAAGTAATTCTGTTGATCTCCGCCTGAGCCTGTACCTTGTTGCGCTCCGCCTCCATCTCCGCGCGAACGCGGTTGAGTTCGGCGTCTACCTTAGCCTTGATAAGCTCGGTGCTTTCGCTGTGCGACTGCACGGGGAAAGGATTTGTTGCTATCTGTGATTTGAGTTTTGCTATCTCCGCATCGGACTGAGCCTTGTCGATCTGAGCCTGGGCGTTGAGCCTGTCGTTTTCGGCTTTGAGCTCGGCACGGACTCTTGCGACTTCCGCATCAACGCGTGCGCGGACGTCGTCGCTGCTTGCGCCCTGATATGCGGGTCTGTCACTGCTTGCGGCCTGCGCCCTGAGTCTTGCGATCTCGGCGTCGGCTCTCACACGGTCGATTTCCTGCTGAGCTTTCGCCTTTGCGCGCTCGGCTTCCATTTCAGCCCTTGCACGTGCAAGCTCGGCGTCTACCTGAGCTTTGACGTAATCGGCGTTGTTTCCGCCGTTGGAAGGATGCTGTGCAACCGTCTGGGCGCGGAGCGCGGCAATTTCCGCCTCGGCTCTCGCCCTGTCGATTTCATTGCGTGCGTTTTCTCTTGCGCGCTCGGCTTCCATCTCGGCGCGGACTCTTGCAACTTCCGCATTGACCTGAGCTTTAACGTAGTCGCCGTTATCCTCTGCTCTGCGCGCAGAGTTTCTCTGCATATGCTGCATCTTGGCGTTTACTTCGTCAAGCTGTGCGCTTAAACGCTTGATATCCGCTTCAGCCCTTGCGCGCTGTTTTTCGTTCTTGGCGTTCTGTGCGGCAAGCTCCGCTCTGTGGCGCGCCTCTATAATGGACTGACGTTCTGCCTCAGCCCTCTTATTGCGCTGCACCGCTCTCGGATCTTCCGCAGGCGCAGACTCCGCGTCGCGCGAACGCGCGGCCGAACGCTGACGTCTTTCGTCATCGTCGCGGCGGCGTCTGTCCTCTTCTTCGCGTCTTCTGCGGTCTTCGGCTTCCTCTTTGAGTCTTGCGATCTCGGCGTCCGCCCTCGCCCTTTCGACTTCGTTTCTTGCCTGAGCTCTTGCAAGCTCTGCTTCCATCTGAGCCTTGACGATAGCGCTGTTATCCTGATAATACGGATAAGGAGGCGCCATTGTCTGCGTAGGAGCGGCGTTCGCCCTTGCTCTTGCGATTTCGGCGTCTGCCCTCGCCCTTTCGACTTCCGCCTGAGAATGTGAACGGATTCTCTCGGTTTCCGCCGCAGCTTCCGCTCTTGCGCGCGCTATATCTGCGTCGGCTTTGGAACGGATAAGTTCGGCGTTTGCGCCGTTAGGACGTCTTGCAGGAGCCCTTTTACCCTTCTTAGAGGCTTTTTTCTTAGCCTTGGGACGTCTCGGTCCCTTTCTCTTCTTTTTCTTGGATGCCGCTGCCGCTATTATGATAATAAGCAGCAAGAGAATGCCCGCGCCTATCGCGATCCACGCCCATACAGGCAATACCCATAATTGTTTAGTTAAAAAATCCAACATAATTTGACTCCTGTTGATTATTAATACTCATCGTAACCGTCGCCGTAATCGTCATAACCGTCGCCGTATTCATCGTAATCGTCATACTCGTCGTCATAGTCGTCATCGTCTTCTTCGTCGTCATAGTCATCATAGTCGTCGTAGCCGTAACCGTCGTTATAGCCCTCGCCGTTCCTGCGCGTTGCAAGACCTATGATAACTCCGATGATCGCAATCACCGCGAGTATAGCCGCCGCTATCGCTATCCACCAAAGAGGGTTAAAACCTCCCTTATCGTCGTCCTTGTCGCCGTCGGGCTTGGGAGTATAGACATTGATAACGTATTTACCTTCTTCGTTGCCCTTGTTTATCTTGTCTAAAAGATTAAGAGCGTCGTCTATCGAAGAGTTGAATTTGTCCTGATCTTTCACAACGAAGTGGACGGTATACTTCTCTCCGGGGATAAGATCTTCTTTATTGACCACGTTACCGTTTTTATCGATATAAATTACGTCTAAAATATCGCTTATATCGAAGTCGATAATGTTTCCGTCCTTATCCTTGATAATAGGATTTCCGTCTTCGCCGATGTCAACGTCTGAAATCTGAGCTTTAACGATTTCGAATGATATTACTATATCCTCTGTCGTGCCGTCAAGCCAGGTGACGCTGTCGGGATTAATAAGTCTTAAAGTTATAGAATACTTGCCGACTTCCTTTTTCCTGAGCGCGTCCGCACCCTCGACTATCATAACCTTCGTACTGTCAAAGTTGACAAGTTCGAAAACCTGTTCCTTTCCGTTGTACTGCAATTCCTTGAACTTGAACGAAGGCTGAACGGCTTTACTCGGATCGTTGGGCGCGTTTACTCTTATTCTGAGCTCGAACGGCGATTTGTCGTGTTCGGTGCCCAGCCAGTAGACGTTTGCGCCTTCCTTAATTGATATCTTAATAGTATATTCACCGAAATTAGTTACTTTTATGATACCGTTCGTATTATCGATGACGACCGAAGAATCTTCGCACGAAAGTTCGAGCTTGCCGGCGTAAGTTCCTGCCCAGCCGGGGATTCTGAACTCGACCGCTTCACCCGTGTAGTCTTTTTCGTTCGCTTCGAACGAAGGTTTCGTGATGGGGACTTCGACGTCAGGTCCGTCGGGAGGTTTGATACCTATCGTAAGCGAATAAGAAGTTTTTCCGCCTTCGAAAGTAAAGCCTTCCTTGGTTTTTGCAATGATATTGTAATTGCCGGGAATAGAAGCTATGATAGTTCCGCCGTTGATACGCACGTTAGGATCACTGCATTCGAGCGTGATATAATTTTTGAAATATCCGTCCCAGCTGACTATATTGAACTGCTTTTCGCTTCCGTCGTATTCGGCGATCGTTTTATCAAGAGTCGGATACCTTATGTCAATAGGCTTGCTCTTGTCGTGAATGGTAAACTGCAACGTGTATTGACGCTTAGGGTCAAGCTCGTCGTCTTTCCAGTAACCTATGGAATCCTCGGGAATGGTGAATATTATCGTGTAAAGTCCCGCGTCTCTGTGGAAGAGATTGTCGCCGAGACTTTCTCCGTTGAAGAATACCTCGAAGGTAATATATCTGCTGAGCGCGACCCAGTTAGATATCTTGACCTCGTACTCCTGACCCGTCCATACGAAGTAATCATTTTCGAGTACGGGGAAGGGAAGCGGCCACTGCGTGGGAGGAAGAATAGTGAACGAAAGCGTATACGATTCGCGGTTGTAATCGCCGTTTATCGCCGAACCGTCCTTCCAGTAAGCGTTGCCCTTATCACCGGCTCCCTTTTTGTAGAAGCGCAATACAACGTAATAAGTTCCTACGTCGGTCTGCGTGAGGTTGCCGTCGGCAATATAGATATAGTTACTGTAATACGAATCCCAGGCGTCGATAACGAACGTTATGGGATTGCCCGTGTACTCTATTTCCCTGTTTGTAATTACCGGTTTGTCTATCGCCTTGGTGTTGTCATCGGGTACAAATCTTTCATAAACGAATTTTACGGGATTCAGTTCGTTAATCTCGATATTGCGCTTATACGCGTCCGTAACTTTTGCCGTCGCCGTAAATTCCTCTTCGCCGTTGGTCGATTTGACGTATGCAAGGGGCACTTCCGCGCCGTTTGCACGGGTGTAAACCGTTTTTACCATATCGGTAGCATAGATATCTTTTACATAAACCGCGGGGTAATCGCCGTCAAGACTCCATCTGACTTCGAGTTTGTTCTTTTCTACCGTTATCTTGATGGAATCCCATATAATAGGGGTTTCCTCTTCACCCGTAAGCTCGTAGAATCTTATGAAATATTCGCCTGCGTGGTAAAGATCGTTGGCAACGCCGTTATAGCCTTGGTAATCGTTGTAGACGTTGTTGAGCTTATCGACAAGCGTAATTTCTATTTTGAAATATACGAGTTCGTTTGAAGGAATTTTGCAAAGATCGATAACATTGTGGACTCTGTCGTCGAATTTAACCCATTTTCCGTCGTAGTCGATTTTTGAAAGTTCTCTGCGCTTTATTTTCCAGATCTGCGATGAAGGTATCGTTAGAGGGAAACCCGAAGCGTCGAAATCTTCGTAGTTGGGATCCGTCCACGTTCCCGAAATGGTAAAGGTCGTGAGATATTCGCCGACCGAATAACGCGTGTTTCCGACTTCGGGAACGCCGTTCACGTCCATAAGGTTCTGGGTCTCATAGCGGATAAGATCCTGTATACCCTCCGGAAGTCCGATAAGCCTTACGGTATAGCCGACGACTCCGTCCTCGTTACGCGTGAAGCGGAACGAATCTTCTTCGAAGTTGAAATCGTGCTCTTTGCCGTCCGCACCGAGGAAGCCCCAGCGCACGTTGTTATAGTCTAATTTCTGTTTTGTTATTTTCCAGTTTAGAGTTCTGGGGAAAATTCCGCCGTCCTCCAGATAGGGGGAATTGTAGCGCGCGGAATTATATTTGAAGTTTACGACCGCCATATAATCGTTTGCCGTCGTTCCGGAGTTACCTATAACTCCGCCCGCGTCAAGATCTATGGTAAGTCTGTCGTTGGGGTCGTCGAACTCCTGCTGTAAGTCGAGCACAAGAAGGTGGGGCGTGCCGTCGTATTCGAACGAGAACTCTACCTCTTTTCCCTCTTCGTCCACGAACTTGCCCTGCTCTTTGTCGTACTTTGCGGCAATGACAGTGTCGCCGTGTTCGTAGATCCACCAGATCTGTTCGGGGTCGTAGTCCGCCTTGACTATCTTAAAACCGATTTTAGGCGTGCCTTCGGACATATATGAGTTGTCGTTGAACCTCGCGGTGACGTCAGCGTAATATTCGCCGATATCGAAGGGCTCGCCCGAAAGCTCGGTAAGCGTACTGCCGTTCAGAGTGTAATACTTGAACTCGTAGCTGTCGATTGTAAGTCCGCCGGAATCGACGACGAGCGTAAGAGTTATCGGCTCGCCCGTGTAGGGAATTTCAGCGCCGTCCTCTATTATCTTGCCGTTGAATTCGTAGTGTACCGAAACGCCCTGTTTACCGCTTTCGATAACGAATTCACCGCTGTAAGCGTTGGCAAGAATTTCGTAATTCTTTGCAAACTCGTCTTTGATGACCGCCTTTGCGCGGAACGTTTCGGGCGCGCCGTCGGCTTTGAGTTCGGTTGCCGTAACCCACGTCGAACCGACCTTGCGCTCGTAGACGTAATTGACGTATTCGTGACCGACTTTGAGCCTCGGAATATAAACCAGATTCGAGGATGAACCGCTGTCGGGCGTATTCCACTCGATATTCAGCTCCGCCTTGTTTATAGCCCAGGTGCAGTTGAACGCGAATTCGCCGTTATAAGATCCGTCATCGTCCTCCGTAGGAAGAACGTAATTCGTCGCATAGGGCTGAGCGATTTTAAACACCGCCTTGGTCGTGTAGACTCCTGCGTCTATTCTGTTGCCCTCGGTCAGATACTCGACCGTAAGTCCGGGATAGTTCGCAAGCGAGTCCGCAGTGATTCCGACTTTCTTTTTTGCGCCGTTGTAAGTGAAAGGCGCGGAAGCGTCGTAATCCCATTCGAGGTCTGATAAATCGTATTTTACGGGATTTATCTTAAAATACAGATGACAGGTAATTTCCTGCACTTCTACGTTGTTGTAAAAAGCTTTGATTTCGACCGTGATACAGTACGAGCCTGCGTTTTTGACGAACTTGTCGCCCGTGTAAACAGCTTTGACGTAGTACTTCTCTTTAAGCTCGGCTTCGCCGAGCGTCAGCGAAAACTGATAGAAATCGCCGTCGTAGTCGAATACGATCGCCTTAGCCTCCGAATCGTGATCCGTAAACGAATATTCGCCCTGCGTGACGTTGTTGTGCGTGTACTGCCACTTGATAAGACCGGGATTGAACTCTGAAACAACCTTGACAACCTTGAACTGCTGTGTTTTGAAGTTGCCTTCGAATTTATAGTTGTTGAGGTACGCACTGCCCTTTTTCAGCGAAGCGTACATCGTATAGTTGCCCGCTAAAAGGTTTGAAACGGAGTAAATACCGTTGTTCGGAGTCAAGTAAGTAGGAGTGGAACTGCCTGCGCGGAGATAGTAAATATCGAACTCCAAGGGATTCTCGTCGTCCTGAACAAATACGCCGTGAACCGCTATGCTGAACGTCTGCGTAGCCACCGAACTTATTTCGGCAGGCAGGTTGACGAATTCAACGTCAATGACCGCGCGCATCAGTTCGAGCGAAAGCACTCTGTTTTCAGTATCCACGCCCGTTTCGGTGCCGCCGATGCCCCCCGTTTCACTCGGAGCAAAGACGTATCCGCTGTCCGACCAAGTAAACTGATTGTTGTTTTTGAATTTGAAAGTAAATTTATAGGTGTCGCATTCCGAAACCTTATAAGTCAGATATCCCTGTTCGGAGACGCCGACATATTCGCATTTATTGTTTACGTTGCTCGTCGGGGTTACTGTGATATCGAAATACTTGGGATTGACGTTTGCAAGCTGAACGTACTGTTCGCCCCTGTAATAAATTCTGTGTACGAGCGTTTCGGGCTCGGTGCCGACGAAATAGGGCGTATCCACCTCTTTTCGCCCCACGGCAAACGTGCTCGATTTGAGCGACTCGCCTATCTTGTCGGGGTTGGGAGTTCCGTTCGGCTTTCCGTCAAGCGTATCGGGCGACAAAACGTAGTTGTAATCGTACTTGTCGTCGTCGATTATATACGCTTCGGCGTAATACGAACCTTTCAGAACGTCATCGTAATCGTAATAGGTTACTCCGCTTTCCGTCGAAGATGTGTATTTTATGCCAATTTCGGGAACGTTGTCCGCCAGAATATCACGTTCGAAAATGACCGAATCGGCGCTCATTTCTATTCCCGAAGGCTTATTGCCGTCGTACTTCCACTTGACGCCTATCTGCTTTTTCTCGACAATGAATTTTACGGTTTTATAGCGTTGCGTAGTCGGAAGCTTTGCGAAATAGTCAGAAGCGTTTTCAAGATAAACGGTCAGATAGTACTCGCCTGCGTCGAGAGCCGCTACCGCGTGCTGCGCCTCTTTATCGGAATAGAACGAAACGGTTATATCGTCCGTCATCCATTCGACTTCGCCGTTTCTCAGCGTCTGTTCCACGCCGTTGTACTGAACGGAAACGATATCGGGAACGTTTACGGGTTTGCGGTATTTTGAAATTATTTTCGAAAGATTTAAATGTATTGCAGGTCTGATTTGAAGATTTCTTTCGGAAAGGGGACGCGTTCCAACAGATCCGTCCTGCTCCAGTGTGAACATCGAATAACAGTTTTCAACCGTGTTCGGAGTTCTCAGCCACGCCGCCGTCGTAGGAACGAGCATCGTGGAGTTGTTGGCTTTCTGTCTTTTGGTCAGCTTCCACAGTCCGTTCGTATCGTCGTTGGTACCGTCGTTGTCGCCGGTGCCCACTTCGGTGAGCGAAGGAAGCCATACCTTGTCGTTTTTCCAACTGTCGTAGCCTGCGATATTCGAATAATTGTAATTATTGTTGGAATAGTCGCCGTCGGAAGTACCGTAAGCCTCGTTGGGGAATTTGTAATTCTGCCACGCGCTTCCGCCGTAAGCCGCGTTTTCGAAAACGCCGTCGGCACCGATTTCGGTCTTATAGCTCTCTTTCGCCTGCCAGGCCATCTGCGAGGGCGCAACTATGTCCTCGTAGAGATAGCCCATAGAGTTGACCGTCTCGCCGTCGATATTTTTTTCGGTATATTTGAGAAAATCAAGAAACTTATTGTTTCCTTCGGCAGTTGTTATCAGCTCTTTGCTTTCGTTATAAGCAGAACCGTGATCGGCGGCATAGTTCATATACTTTCCGCCATTGCCGAGCATAGAAGCGCGCATATACGAAGTGCCGTACATATTGCTCGGTCTCATATTCTGAGGGTCGGTAGTATATTCCCCCGCCTGCGTGAATCCGCCGTACTCGAACGATGAACGGGGACCGTTGACTGCGCCTAAATACAGCGTAAGAACGGCGTCCGAGCCGTCCGCCGTAGTGGACATATAGACGGGCATCCATATCAGCGGATTATACACCGAAGTCGAAGCGATACTCTGACGGTATCTGCCGTATGCCACAGTAATTTGTTTGTTCTCGACGGGAAGTCCGTCGGTCTGAGCGTCGGACTTTATGTAGTCGATAAGATTGTTTATGGTTTTACCGCTGCCGAGGATGGCGGAAGCAAGTTCGTTCAGCTTTTCCTCGCTGTAATTGAGATTGTCGAAATCGTAAATCGGACCTATATAGCTCGTAGGATATGCGGGCAATGCACTTGCCTTCTTATCTTTGAAGCAGAAACCGAACGCCGTCAGAATTACGAACAACGGCATAAGCAGCACAGCAAATATTTTATTTAATGATAAGCTTTTGATTTTTTTCATAAATTACACCTTGAATATGACAAAAGTATATTATTCGCCTATTGTGGTTATACAGTATTCTATCACACATAGCCAATATTTTCAAGCCTTTTTGACAAATTTTTTAAAATAGTAGTTATCCACCCCTATAACACAATATATTGTGGTAAAAGCCCGTTTTGCGCAAAAAAATTAAGAAAATATGCCGTATTTTGTGTTTAAAACGCAAAAGCGCGGAAATTTTTTCCGCCGTTTATCCACAGTTTCGCCACTGCCAAATGATGTAAAAAAAGAACTATTATGCCAGGCGTAGCAATATTATCTAACTGCCTGTACGCGTTAAGGACGGCAAATAGAGGTGCGAAACAAAAGACCCGAACTAACCGTTCGGGTCTTGTTGATTATTCTTTTTTGTCGTCCGGCGTTTCGCCTATCAGTTTGGATACGGTTATTAATTCTTCGGATTCGCCTGTTTCCTGCGCCTTTTCGGGAACAGGAGACTGTTCGGAATTCTCAGCCTTGACGGGAGCCTGCGCAGGTTCCTGCGAGGGTCTGAATTCAAGGGGGTCCTGTTTCTTCTGAACGGGCTTGCGCCGAGGCTGAGTGCCGTTCTGGGGCTTAGCCGATTTGGATGTGCCGTTCTTAGTAGGCGCCGCGCGCTTGACAGCAGGCTTTTTAGAAGCCTCTTCCGCTCTGCGTTTTTTGCGGTTGTTCTCGTCCTCTTCCGAAGCCTGTTCTATCGCCTTCTCCTCTTCGATAAGCTCGTCGACGAGAGCCATAGCCGACTTGACGCGTCTGAGCTTGTTTATGAGTTCGGACTTTTTCGCCTCGTCGTCTTTGCACGCCATAAGTTCGAGCAGAAGATTCGATTCGCGTCTTGTAAGCATACTTCTGACGTTATTGGGATCGACTTCTTCGGGGGGCTTTTTGACGGGACGCAACGCAATGAAAACTATCAGAGCGAACAGAGCGGAAACAACTATCATTATTATCAGCATTGCAATGAACAACCCGCGCGTTGCAGATGCAAGTAAAGCAAAACCCATAATTATTTCCTCCTCAGCTCGTTTCTTACCGCTTTACGGTATTCTCTTTCGGCTTTCTTGTTTCTGAGTATAAGAAGCGTTATCGCCGCGCCTGCAAGACATAATGCCAGAACGGAGAATACTACCGTTGAAGCTATGAGCGCCGTAAGTCCGACCGAATCTTCGATGACGTCGAAATAGATTTCGCTTTCGAGTTCGTCGTAGTTGTTGGTTCCCTCAACCCTTGCCGTAAGCTTGTAAGTGCCTATGCCGAGCGAGCTGAGTTCGTGAGTGCCGTATTCCCTGCCGTTTGCGTCGGTGATTATAATCTTTACGGTGCCGAGCGCCGAGCTTGCTATAACCGAATTTTTTTCGGCGGAGAAGTTACCCTCTGCCCAACCCCTTATGTAGGGAACTTCGACCCACGCGTTCTGCGCCCTCGAAACCGTGAACGTTGTAACCGTTTCAAGCCTTGCATAGTTTTCGCTCTGCGAAAGCAAAGCCCTCATTTCGTATGTGCCGATATCGAGCTTGCCTTCGATATTCAGAAGCTTGTCGATTGTCTGGAATGTACCCTGCGTACCCTTCTTCTTGTACTGAATAACTACCTTGCTTGCTTCGCCGTAGTTGGGAACCGCCTCCATAAGCTTCATCGCATCATCGAAGTCGATATAATCGAAATCGGGTATATAGAGCGATTTCCACGAGTTGGTTGCCGGAAGCACTTTGAAGCGGATCTTGTATTCCCATACGGAGAAATTGTCCTGTTCGTCAAGGCGGAGAATAACGTAATACTCGCCCGCGCCGACGTGACCCGACTTATCTTTGAGCCCGTCAAGGGTTTCGTACAGAGTAGGCACGCCCGAAGGCCTGTCGTAGTCGGCTTTAAGACAGTAGTAAATTTTTACTTTCGAAGCAACTTCGCTTCCCAGACCGCCGAGCGCGGTGGTAAGGTCGGGTAAACCTATATTCGAAGGAGTGTTGCCGTAGTTCCAGCTGTCGATGAACGGGACTTCGTTGAAGAACAGTTCAGCTTTCCCGACCTCTATCTCTATCTCGCTTACGAACTCGCCGACGCCGTCGTCGGGTGCGCCGGGGTCGATAGCTTTAAGAGTATAACGTCCTGCCGGAGCGTAGTTGAAGCCGGGACCCGAAAGCTGTGCGTCGGGATCGCCGTTGAAGTAGTAGATTGCAGTCTTGTCTTCGGAAATAAGCTCGAATTTGTATCTTGAATAGTCGTCGCTTATCATCAGCTTCCAGTGAGGCGCGTTGTCCTCTCTCGTAAACTTACCGTATTCCCAGCTGTTGATAAACAGTTTTCCGTCGGCAGCTTCTCTGTTATGCGAAGCCGCTATATTGAACTGAACGGGCAGGAATTTTCTGTAAACGACCGCGGTACCGAAGTCGAATTCATTCTCCGAGATAGACGAATCCCATAAAACGTATTCTTTATAAATTTCCTTGACGGAAACGAATACGACGTGCAGTCCGAGATCGGTATAGGTATCGCCTTGGGGTTTACCGTATTTCGAGAACAGGTTCGCAGGCGTCGAACCTATGGAAGACGGCGACAGCGTGAATACGTCAAAGAAGCTGTATTCGTCGAAAATTTCACTATTGCCCTTGCGGAGAAGCGCGTCCACGTCGGGAAGCACGCTTACGCCCGTGTATTCGATTTCGTCGATGGTTATCTTTTTAAGCGTGTGCGTTATATTGAGGACGTACTGTCCCGTAATTTCGCCCTCGTAGTTGGGCGCGTCGACGATATAATATACCGTGTAAGTTCCCAGATTCACGGGGATAGCCCTGTCGTTCACGCCTTCGGCGTAGGCCTCCTCGTATTCTTTTGCAGTGTAATAGTTCTTATCCGCGTAGTCCTTGCCTGCCTCCGCCACGAAATAGCGCGCTTCGAAAGCAGTATAATATTCGGGATAATTTTTCCAGACTCCGATACCTACGCCCTGATTATACTGAACGCCCTTACCCTTTTTAAAGAGTTCGAGAGTGCTCGTATCTATGAACGTGACTTCGCCCGTATACTCTATTTTTGTGTTGATGAGCGAATTTATAACGTTGTTTCTGTCCATTTTCGTGACAGTAGCCTCTTTTACGGTGAACTCGAACACATAACCTTCGGAATTGCCGGAAATCGTCTGATCGCCGTCATTGAAAGGGTCGATATAGAATATCAGCACGTAGTCGCCTGCCGGAAGCGAACTGTTGATATAATGCGAGAATACAGCCTGGTTGGTAAGTCTGATTTTCCCGTCTTTATCGGTGTTATTCGTGCCGTCCGGCATCTTTCCCGTAATCATCTTGCCGTCGTATCTGAGCGAGAATGAAAGGAGCTGACCCGACTGACCGTACAGAACGGACGGAGCCTTGGGAGGTTCTACCGCATTTTTGGTGTCGTAGGTGTATACCCAGTCGACGACCTTGTCGTCCTTGCGGATTTCAAAAGCGTAATCGCTTGTATCGCTGTCGCTGACGGTGAGCCTGTTATTTTTATCCATTACGATATACCATTTCTTGGTAACCGTGACCATACCGTCGTCCGCGCGGGAGAACGTCAGTCCCAGCCTCTGCGTCAGAGCATCCTCGGTAAATATAAGACGGTAATTGTTGTCGGGCTTGATTAGCGCAGAAGCCTCATACGAACCTGCTTCGAGCGCCTTGTTGCCCGTATATGAACCGTCGACAACGCTTCCGTAAGAAATTCCGCCCTGCCACCTTATCATAATTTCTATTTCGGCAGCGTTTTTATAAGCAACGTACGAGCGGAGAACTTTTATCTGTTCGGAAGGGGTCTGACTGCCCTTTTCAAGGTACGGCGTCGTACCGCCGCCGAAGAAATAAAGTTCGGTAGACATTGCGTCAAGCTGTGCCGACGAAGGCATATTTCCGTCGTAGGTGTATGACGGACCGAGGTTTCCGCTCTCCGTCTGCCATACCACAAGCTTGGAGATATCCTGATTTTTAGGATTTATTTTGAACGTTACGTTACAGGGTGTAGCCCATATGCCGTAATCGGAGTTAAGCTTGATTTCAAGCACATAAGTGCCTGCGTCCCTGACGTACCCGTCGTTTGCCCAGTCAAATCCGGTATTGTCTGTTCCGTCGACGAATTTGTGCGAAACGACGTTGAACGTGAATTTAGAAGCGTATTCTTCGAATTTGGCTTCGTCGATAGTGCCTACGTCCGAGGGGTTGCCCGTAATTTCTCTTAAAAGTTCGGTGAATATTCCCTTTATATCATAGCTCTTGTCTTCGCTGAACTGAACGTCGGGATTGAGAACGGTGAGTTTAGGCTGTGTAATGTAACGGGCGTACAGCGAAATTTCGCCTCCGTCTTTAAGCATTTCCGTCAGGTCTTTGAGGTCGACTTTTTCCTTAGGATCGTATGCGTCGGTTTCATACCACACCGACTCAACGAAATCTTTGCCCTGACTGGGCATACTTGCCGACTGATTCCATTTAAGCCCTATCTGCTCGTAGCCTGCGCTGCGGTTATAGAGCTTAGGCACTGTATGAACGCCCCCCACCGCGCCGTCGTCATAGATAAGATTTACGACTATTATATAAGTAAGGTTTTCCGAATAAGCCGAAAGATTGTTTTTTAACTTATCCGCGTCATAGCAGTCCTTACTCTTGGATATAAGCATAAGCGGCGTATCCGACGAATCGACGGTTCCCGTCTTGAAAGCGTCCGCACCGTAAGTTGCGTCTTCGGAAAGATAAACGAATTGAAGCTTGTTGCAGCCTTCGAACGCAGACTGCCCCACGCTTTTTACCGTCGAAGGGAATTCCACAACTTCGAGGGAAGAGCAGTTCTTGAATGAAGAACCGTTGATATTGACAAGCACGTCTTTCTTATTGCTGCCCGTGAGTCCTCCGCCGAAAGTGACGGTTTTAAGATTTGAGCAGTCCGCAAAAGCGCTGTAATCTATCGTTCTTATGTTCTGGGGAAGAGTTATAGATTCAAGAGAAGTACACCCCTGGAACATATATGAACTTATAGTATTTATATTTACGTTGGAGTTGAAGTTGACGTTTGTAAGCGACGTACAGCCCTGCAAGAGGTTGTCGCCTACTTCAAGAAGCGTCGAGGGGAAAGTTATGTGCGTGAGCGACGTACACTGCGCAAACGCCGAATCGTCTATCTTTTTTATCTGTGCGGTATCGGGAATTACGATGTGCGTCACTTCCGTCTTGCCCAAAAATGCGTCGTGATGAATATCGTACTGAGCTCCGCCTACGCTTGCACCGTATCCGCCGGGAAGCGTTACTTCTCCGCCTTCGCCCGTGTAGTCGATGAGCCAGTTCTTGGAAGAATCGGCATAGAATACAAAACCGGGGTGTTTTTCGGCGTCGATATTGGAATCGCCGTCTTTATAAACTCTCAGCGCATAATAAGCGACAAGTCCGAAATCGTTCGAGCCGGCTGTCAGATTCTGCAACGCGCTGTTCGCAGAAAGGTTCTTTACCTCCACAAGCTTACGGCAGTTTGCAAACGCGTTGTCCTGTATGTTATTCACGTCAGCGCCTATCGTAAAAGTGCGGAGCGAACTGCAATTTGAAAACGCCTGCTGTTTTATAGTGTTAAGACCCGTGTTTTCTATCCCTTCGATTTCAACCAGAGACGTGCAGTCCGCAAAAGCGCTCTGACCGATTGATTTGACGACGCTGTCTGCGCCGAACACGATTTTTTCAAGCGCTTTACATCCCTGAAAGGCGCCCGTGCCGAAGTTTTTGCTGTCCTCGACGTTGGGGAAGCTTACGTTGTCGAAATGAATCTCTTTAATTCCCGTGTGTCCCGCGAAGAGATACGGAGGAAGATTTTCCACCGCGCTGTCCTGCGAGCCGATATGTACAGTAACGTCGGTGTAAGCCTGCGCATTGGGCGCAAGCGCGAACGTACCCTGCTGGTTAGCAACCGAAAGATTGGACGCTGTTGCGTAGAAATATATATCGGAAACACCGCTGCAACTGTAAAAAGCTCTTTCGTTTATGGTAGTTACCGTCTTGGGTACTGTAATTTCGGTAAGCGCAATACAGCCGTTGAAAGCGTTCTTGCCGATATGAACTATTCCCGAAGGAAGCTTGAATACAGAAGTCGTATCGGCTTTGTCGGTATAAATTCTTTTCAGAGAAGTACAGTTATAGAAAACGCCTTCGTTCAGCTGGGTTACGCTGTCGCTTATTCTCACGCTTTCAAGCTTGGCGCATCCGCTGAACGCGTGAGCGCCTATATTGACCGCGCTGTCGGGAAGGATGAGCGGAGTGAGGTTACGGCAGTTTGCAAAAGCTGAAATTCCTATCGTTTCGAGATTGTCGGGAATTGTGACGCTGTTTAAATTGTAGCAGTTTTCAAACGCACCGTCGGCTATTGTGACAATACTGTTATTAGAAGTTGTGAACGTTCTCAGCGTGGTACAGCCCGAAAACAGATCTTTTGCGATCGTGCTGACCTTAGGCAAAGAAATATTAGTAAGCGACGTACAGCCTCTGAACGCGCCCTCTTCCACCGTAGTAAGATTTTCTTCGCCTTCAAGAGGAATCGTTTCAAGGGAAGTACAGCCGTTGAAAGCGTACTTCTCTATTGTAACAAGTTTATCCGCGCCCTTGAACGACACCCCGACGAGGTTTGAAGCAAGACGGCCGAAAAGCGCGTTCTGGGTAGGAGAATCTTCCGAATACCCCGTGCCTATCGCCGTTACCGTATCGGGAAGTTCGATTTTGAACTTCTTTGAACCGACTTCGTTTATACCCGCCTGAGTAAGTCCCGTGAACTTACCGCCCGACACGTTGAAATAGGCGCTGCCCGATAACGTGACCTCGCCGGCCGCCGAAGACGGCTTCGGCATAAGCATAATGCCCGCACCCGCGCACGCGGCCGCACACGTCGAAATAAATAACAGCGTAAGTTTTTTCTTTAAACTCGTCATATCCTTTTCCTCGATGAAAATTTATGCGTTTCAGGCAAAATAGCCTTAAATTACAGGTAAAGTATATATTACTCCATAATTTGATTTTTACCTATAATGAATTATACAACACAATTTTTATAAAATCAACATTTATTTTACATTAATTTCAAGCAATTTTTGTTAAAAGCGTGATAAAACCCGATTTTTTTAATTCTTTCGCTTTTAAATTGACAACTATTTGCGCTGATGTTATGATATCTTAGCTATGGATAACGAACAGAATACGGCGGAAGAAACCGCAGAAATAAAAGAAGAACCCGTAAAGATTTTAAAAGACAATCTTCTGACGGAAAAACAGAAAAAAATGCAGAAAGCTCTGCGCTGGATACTAATCACGGTAGGCAGTCTGATGATGGCGTTAAGCGTATATTTTTTCCAGACTCCGAACGGCATCACGCTCGGCGGAGTGGCAGGCGTTGCGTTCCTTCTCGAAAAAGCGACGCCCATTTCGCAGGGTCTGTGGATGGCGATAATCAACGGCGCGCTTCTCTTTCTGGGACTTATCGTTTTGGGTAAAATGTGCATCGTGCGCACGCTTTACTCTTCTATTTTATATACCGGATTTATTTATATTCTCGAAATTATCGGCAAAGAGACGAACATCCCCCACCCCGTGACAGGCGGAAACGTGTTTCTTGCCTTAACGTATGCTATTCTTTTATTCGGAATAGGCGGAGCGCTCATTTTCAACTGCGGAGCCTCCTCCGGCGGAACGGACATAATCGCGCTGATATTCAAAAAATTCACAAAACTCAACGTCGGCGCGGCGCTGTTCATAGTCGACTTTATCGTAATATGTATAACTATCTATTCGGTCGACGTCGAAACTGCGCTGTATTCGTTTTTGGGACTGTTTGCAAAGTCGTTCCTTTTAGACAGCGTCATAGAAGGTCTCGGCAGAACCAAATATATTACCATTATAACCACTAAGCCGAAAGAGATAGGCGACTACATATTAAACGGCGTTCACCATACTTATACCGTGTACGAAGCAAGGGGCGGATACACGGGCGATGAGAAGAAGGTCATTCTCACTATATGCAAGCGGAGCGAAGCGTGGAAACTTAAAACGGGTGTAAAACAGATAGATCCGAATGCATTCGTCATAATTTCCACGGCGAGCGAGATCGTCGGCAAAGGTTTCGGGGGTACCATATGACAAAGCCGAAAATAAAAATAACGAAAGCCTCGGTAAAATACTGGATATTTCTCAATATAGGCATACTGCTCGTTTCGGCAGGCGTTTACTTTTTCAAAGCGCCGAATAATTTTGCGACGGGCGGAGTTTCGGGACTTGCAATTATTCTTGCAAAATTCATTACACCGAAAGTCAGCTGGCTCGGTCAGCCGGAAATAACGGCAATAATCAACACGTTACTTCTTATAATAGGTTTCATTTTCTTAGGCAGGGGGTGTTCGCTCAAAACCGTCTACTGCACGCTCGCCTATTCGGGCGAAATGGAAATTATGCAGCTTATCTATAAAATGAATAAACCGCTCACAAACGAGCTGTTTCTGGAATTCGTGCTGATGATGCTTCTCACGGGAATAGGAAGCGCGATAATATTCAACTGCAAGGCTTCCTCGGGCGGAACCGACATAATCGCGCTGATAATCAAGAAATACACGAATTTGAAGGACGTAGGACTTGCGCTTTTAGTGACCGATTTCGCAGTGGCGTTTTCAACCTTTTTCGTATTCAGCTACGACATAAGAATCGGACTTTACTCTATGCTCGGACTGTTTACGAAAGCTTTCTTAATCGACGGCGTAATAGAAAATATCGTAAAGAGCAAGTACGTTATGATAATAACCCCCAACCCCGAAACGGTGACGCCGTTCATTTTGGAAAGACTTCACCGAAGCTATACCTCGTTCAAGGCTCAGGGCGGATATTCGGGCGAAGAGCGGACGGTGCTTGTCACGGTCTGCAAAAAGTTAGAGGCGTTCAAGCTCAAAAGTAAAATTCACGAAGTCGACCCAGACGCGTTCGTCATTCTCTGCGATACGAGCGAAATAATGGGCAGAGGCTGGAGCAACCTGTAAAAGAAACCCAAACTAAAAAATGACGGTGTTTACCGTCATTTTTTTATTCTTTTTAAATTCTTCATAGACAAATCGAGTATGGGTGCGGAATGGGTCAAAGCTCCGCTTGAAACGAAGTCGACGCCCGTATCTATGATATTTTTGATATTGTCGCGCGTGACGTTTCCGCTGCACTCCGTCTGAGCGCGCCCGTCTATCATTTTTACCGCGGTTTTCATATCCTCTACCGACATATTGTCAAGCATAATTATATCCGCGCCCGCCTCGACCGCCTCACGGCACATTTCGAGGTTTTCGACCTCCACTTCGATTTTCCTGACGAAAGGCGAGTATTCCTTCGCGAGCGCCACCGCCTCTTTTACCGAGCCGGCCGCGCCTATGTGGTTATCCTTCAACAGCACGCCGTCGGAAAGATTGAATCTGTGATTACAGCCTCCTCCGACCTTAACCGCGTACTTTTCGAAAATGCGCATATTAGGGGTCGTCTTTCTCGTGTCGAGAAGTCTTGTCTTCGTTCCTTTCAGAAGCGCGACAGTTTCCGCGGTATAAGTTGCAATACCGCTCATCCTCTGTAAAAAATTAAGAGCCGTTCTCTCGCCCGATAAAAGCGTGCGTATGTCGCCCCTGACGACAGCGAGAAGCTGTCCCTTTTTAACCCTGTCGCCGTCCCTGACGTTCGATATAACCTGCGTGTTTTCATCGAGAATTTTAAAAGTTCTTTCGTAAACCTTCATTCCGCAGATAACTCCGTCGGCTTTGCTGATAAGCTCCACTTCGCCTTCTACGGCTTCGCGCATTACCGCGTTAGTCGAAACGTCCTCGCCCGTTATATCCTCTTCCAGAGCCTGCCTTATAAGTCTGTCAGCCTTTAAGTCTGTCATCTCTTGCCTCCGCAATTTTCTTCAATAATAATTCTTTATATTCCGCAAAAAGCTTTTCCGTATCGCCGTATACGGAAAAATCGACTGTGATTTTTTCCGCCCTTTTTGCATCCGCAGGCGAATACGCCGAAGCTATATCCTGCGCCGACCGCTTTGCAAACAGCAGGCTTTCCAACAGCGAATTAGAAGCAAGGCGGTTTGCGCCGTGGACGCCGTTACAGCAGGTTTCGCCGACCGCATACAGGCGTTTGAGCGTAGTCGCGCCGTTGAGACCGCTTCTTATTCCGCCCATAAAATAATGCTGTGCCGGAACGA
Source organism: uncultured Christensenella sp. (assembly GCA_910583545.1). Classification (GTDB taxonomy): domain Bacteria; phylum Bacillota; class Clostridia; order Christensenellales; family Borkfalkiaceae; genus Coproplasma. Next base: position 20,694 of record CAJTXM010000004.1, read on the forward strand.
CGGGAATGGGCTGAGCGAACACGTCGTACCCTTCCTCTCTGCACTTTTCCGCTATCGAGGGGAAGTGACTTTTTACCTCTTCTTCCGGAATAGGGCGCAGATCGAGCCAGACGTGCTTCGTGCCGTCCTCTTTCATCTTTTTCAGTATATTCGCCGTCACCACGTCGCGCGGCTGCAGCTCGTCGCAGAAGCGGTTGAAATTCTTATCGAGAAGACGAGCGCCCTCGCCCCTGACCGATTCGGAAATGAGAAAGCACCGCCCCGATTTTTCGGAATACAGCGTAGTGGGGTGTATCTGGATATAGTCGATATTGTCCACCGCGACGCCGTGCTTTAAGCAGACGGCGACGCCGTCGCCCGTAAGTATTCTGAAATTGGTCGACTTTTCGAAAATACCGCCTATACCTCCGCACGCAAGTACCGTGTAATCGGCGTAAACCTTTTTTACGCCGTCCCTGTCCTTTACCACTATTCCGAAGCACTCTTCCCCGTCCTCTATAATATCGAGCATAACGGTTTCGGGAGCGATTTCAACGTTTTCAAGCGTCTGCACCTTTTCCATTAAACGGGAAGTTATTTCTTTGCCGGTGCAGTCCTCGTGATAGCAGATTCTGTTGCGCGAATGTCCGCCCTCGCGCGTGGAAGCAAGCGTACCGTCGGAATTTCTGGCAAAGTCGACGCCGATTGCGACAAGCTCGGAAATCACTTCGCGCGAGCCTCTTATCATACATTCAACTGCGTCGGGGTTGTTGAGGTTATGACCTGCGCGCATAGTGTCGTTGAAGTACGGCTCGTAATCGTCCTCGCCCTGCAGCATACATATTCCGCCCTGTGCGAGATAGCTGTCGCTCTTCTCGGGCGCGCCCTTGCAGATTATAAGTATCTTTTTATCCTTCGGCAGGTGAAGTCCGGCAAATAGTCCGGCAACGCCCGTACCGACGATAACAACGTCGTATTTATCAAGCATAGTACTGATAGTTTACAACAATTTTTTTTTCGTGTCAATTATAGTTCGTTGATTTTGCCGACATTCCCCGCGAAATACGGTTTCGACAAAATAGGGCAATATATAAAGTAATTATTCACTTGCGGAACAAGTATGATAGAGTAAAAGAAATAAACGAGGTGCATTATGAGACTTTCAAAACTGCTTGCAGCCGAAATAGAAAACCCGAATAAAAAGCGCGGATACGTTTTCGGAGTAAACCTGAATTGCGACGGCGACATAATTTTAAACTGTGCGGACGAAAACGAGGACGAATTCTGCGTTTTACTGAAAAACGTCCGAACAGTGAAAGATAAACTGACCTTTACAAAAGAATGCGACGCGGACGAATTTTCTTCGCCCGTAAGATTGGGCAAACCCGTATTCGACTGCGAGGGCAATTTTATAGGCAGGCTTTCCGACGTGGTCATCGAAAAAAACGCCGTCAGCGCAATCATCGCAGGCAACAGAAAATTCAATTACCGCGACGTTGTGCTCAGCGACGCAGTACTGATAAAAAACAGCATAGCCTTTATTAAAAGCGACGTAAAAAAGAACGGAAAAATAATAATTAAAAAGGGCACTCCGCTCACCGAAGAAGTCTCCGAAAAAGCTCAGAAGAACGGCGAATACGTCCAGACTAAGCTGAAAAGTCTTTAAAACCATTGTCAACAAGATAATATAATATTGAATAAACTGTGCGCGCCCGGCGAAATATTTAAAATAAACTGCGTGCGCACGACAAGCAGTCCTCCTTATAATATAGGCGGCGGTCATAAGGCAAATAATCCTCACTGGTCCGAATATCTTAATTTCAGTTGGAACCCAGGCACGAGTTATTTCGTAATAGACGGAGATACCCCTTCGGGGACGGAAATGCTTGTCTATAATAGTTTTCCCGATCTTTCGTCTACTGCGAATAACGGAACGTATAACGGCTACCTTAATTTTTTCACGTGGGCAAATGCAACGGCAGGATGGACGTCGCAGAACTCTCTGAGCGGTAACCTTGCCTTGAAATCCAATGAATATCGAGTACATATTTATACAAACAGAGCCGTGCGGACGCACGGCTCTGTTTGTCTGATTCAATCGACTACTTCGTAGCCGTTTTCGGTTATGCTTTTGACGAGAGCGCTTTTGTCGATTTCGCCGTCATAGGTTACGGTAACGGTTTTTTCTTCAAGACTCACTTCCGCGTCCGTGACGTTTTTTTCTGCCTTGCAAAGTTTTTCGACCGTCATCCTGCAATGATTGCACATCATTCCGTTCACCTTTAAAACAAGCTTGTTCATTATCTTTTCCTCCTCGTTTATTACTGATTTATTTTCTGCGGACTGTATCCGCCTGACTTTGAATAAATTTATCGTCAGCGCGTTTAAAACCACGGAAACGCTTGAAAGGCTCATAGCTATCGAGCCGTACATAGGCTCCATTTTGAAACTGCCGTTCGTCAGATAGTATAAAAGCCCCGTCGCCAAAAACACGCATACGAGATTGTAGAAGAATGCAAAGAACAACCCCGTCTTAATAGTCCTTATGACCCGTTTACTGAGCGAAATCGCGTTGTCAACGTCGGCAAGGTCGTCGCGCATAAGCACGATGTCAGCCGATTCCAGCGCAACGTCGCTTCCTGCACCTATGGCTATGCCTATATCCGCCGAAGTTAGCGCCGGCGCGTCGTTCACCCCGTCGCCCACCATCGCAACGCACTTACAGGACTGTTTAAGCTCCTTTATAACGTTTGCCTTATCCGCAGGAAGAACGTCCGAAATAACCCTGTCTATTCCGACCTCTTCCGCTATCGCCTTGGCGGTAACGGCGTTGTCGCCCGTGAGCATAATTACCTTTATTCCCTGTTTTTTCAGCCGTGCGACCGCCTGCGCGGAAGAGGGTTTAAGCTCGTCTTTTACGGCGACTATACCTGCCGGCTTGCCGTCTTTAAACACTGCAAGCGCAGTCTTGCCCTGCGCAGAAAGCGCGTTTATCCTCTCTTCGAGCCTGATATTCCTCTCTTCGGAAAATTTCAGATTGCCGATTCTGTATTCTACGCCGTCTATTGTTCCCTTTAAGCCCTTGCCGTCCTCCGCCGAGAAACCGTCCACTTTCAGTTCGGCTTTTTTTCTGTCCTTTGTAAAAGCTACGATTGCCGAAGCAAGCGGATGCTCGGACTTTATTTCGAAGCTGTACAGAACCGAATAAATATCGAAGTTTATAAAAGTTTCTATATCAGTGACTTTCGGCTTGCCCTCGGTGAGCGTGCCCGTCTTGTCGAGAACCACTGCATCTATTTTGTGCGCAGCCTCTAAAATTTCCGCGTTTTTTATAAGAAGTCCGCTTCTTGCGCCTTTGCCCGTACCGACCATTACCGCGACGGGCGTTGCCAGACCCAGCGCGCATGGACAGGCAATAACGACGACGGTTATAGCAAAGTTCAAAGCGATTTCGAACGCGCTTGAAACGTATTCGGGTTTAGCAAGCGAAGCATACAGAATATTGCCGACAAACACGGCGAGCGCAAGCGCCAGAATTACGGGAACGAATATTCCCGAAATTTTATCGGCGAGTTTGGAAATGGGCGCTTTGGAATCAGCCGCCTCTTCCACAAGTCTTATTATGGTATTAATAGAGCTGTCCTCGCCGACCTTTGTCGCCTCTATCTCGATATATCCCGACGAAACTATGCACGAGGACATCACTTCGTCGCCAGTGTTTTTGAAAACGGGCATAGACTCACCCGTGATATTCGACTGATCTACCGATGCCCTGCCTGTGACTATCCTGCCGTCGACGGGGATTGCAGTGCCTTTTCTCACTATAACTATATCGCCCTTTTTAACCTCCTCCGCAGGTATGATAACTTCTTTCCCGTCCCTCAGAACGGAAGCCGTTTTCGGCGCGAGGTCCATAAGCGCGGTTATTGCGTCCGTAGTGCGTTTTTTTGAAAGCCCCTCCAGATATTTGCCTATGCTGACAAATACCAGAATCATACCGGCAGACTCGAAATACAGATACATATGGTATTCGGAATGACCGTAGCTTATCATAAACAGGCAGTATATTCCGTATGCGAGCGAAAAGGACGCCCCTACGGCAATGAGCGTGTCCATATTGGGCGCGCCCTTAAACAGTTTTTTAAATCCAGAAATAAAAAATCTGCGGTAAACGAATATTATCGGAAGCACAAGAATAAACTGCAACAGAGCAAAGCCCGTCGGATTATATCCGTGGTCGAAAATTTTCGGCAGGGGGAAATTCCACATCATATTCCCCATTGAAACGTACATAATGACGAGAAGGTCGAAAATGCAGAAAAGAAGCTTAAACAGCCCGTAGTCCTTTTCTTTCTTGATATCGGTTTTCGCGGTATCCGTAAAAGCTTTGTACCCAGCCTCTGAAACGGCGTCCTCTATTCTGCTTATCGGACATACGCCCTCGTCGAACTCGACGTCCATATTATTTCTGAGAAGACTGACGTTGACCGCGCTGACTCCGTCAAGCTTTTCGACGGCCCTCTGAACGTGGCTCTGACAGGCGGAACAGGTCATTCCCTTAACCTGAAATTTCTTTTTCATTGATAGCGGTACCTCTTAATAAGTTCTATTATCCCCCCGACGACCTCGGACTTGCCCGACCGTATATCCTCGACCATACAGGTACTCATATGCTCCTCTAAAATTTCTATTGCAAGACTTTTTACGGAATTGTTTATTGCCGTAAGCTGAATAAGAACGTCCTCGCAGTACCTGTCGTCCTCTATCATATCCGCAACCGCTTTTATCTGACCTGCTATCCTGTTGCATCTGTGCGTCAGCTTTTTCTTGCTCTCGGCTTTTCTCGGCATATCCTTATATCTTTTATTCCCGTCCTGCCTCATTCCGATTCCTCCCCGTTTTTTATTATTATATACCCTACTGGGGTATATGTCAAGTTTTTTAAGATAAACAATGCGCAGCTTTAATATTCTGAAAATTCGGTACAGTCGGACGAATTCGGTTTTTTTCGACAAAACGCTCAATCACGCTTGACAACTATAAACACGAATACTATAATTTAATTACAAAAAACGTTCTTCAAGGAGGGTATGTATGAAGAAAGTAATAGCAGTTTTAGCCGCTTCGGCAGTTGCGGTTTCTATGTTCGCATTTGCAGGCTGCAAAGACAATGACGACAAAAAGACTGACAGCGGCGCAATTCCCGGCGACTACGTGGAAAAGACTCCCGACGAAATGGGTGATATCCTTGACGATTTCTTCGGCAATCAGGGCGGAGACGAAACGCCCGTAATTCCCGCAACGTCAAGCGGTATGGGCATTAAAGTTAAGCTCAACGAAAGTCTTTACTGCGAAGGGTTAATGGATATGACTTCGAGCGTAAGCGCCGAATTCAAAGAGAAAATTACCGACACCGGCTTTGTCGGCGCAGGCTCGGCAACCGTAAAGGCTCACGTCAAATCAATGGACTTCAACACTGACGGCTCGGCCGTATCAACCGCTATGACCGATAAGTACGCTATCGACGTCACGGCAACGGCTTACAACGACAGCTCGTTTATCTACGGCGGAGCAACAGGTTCGGTAGGCACTGTAAACGATTCGGGAAAATTCGAAACGATGACTTTGCCCGAAGGAACGAAAGCAAAACTCAATCTTGTAAAGCTTATGGAAGCTTTGGGCGGAGGAAGCACCGGTCCCGAGATTTCCACTCCCGCTTCTGCTATTTTCGAAACGAACGATGCTTTCGATATGGCGACATTGCTTGCTATGGCAGATCAGTTCTCGGTTAAAATCAGCGCAGACCTTTCCGACGGTATGAAGATTAAAATAAGCGCAACCGATGAAACGATCTGGAAAATAGCAACCGTTGCATTTATCGAGCAAGGCGCAACCGAAGCGGAAGCGAGCGCAAAGGTTGCCAAAATCAAGGGTTACGTCTCCGTCAACAAGTTTACGCTTGACGTTTACGCCGCATTCGACAGCAGTAAAACTCTGACGGCCGCAAGCGTCGTAATCGACTGCGACGTAAAAGCAGATATGAAAATTATGAACGAATTTATGCCTAACGGAACGGCTGCGGTTGCAGACCAGCAGCTGCCCGATATCTCGATGAAAGTTGCAGGTTCAGTTGAAATTTATTCGCACAACGATAACGTTGAACTTCCTGCAAACATTGCAACCGACGCAAGCTACGCAGATAAGACCGACGATCTGATTGAACTCATTTCGCAAATGATATAATTCAAAACGATATAATAAAAAAATACCTTCCCTTTTCGGGAAGGTATTTTTTTAAACTTTTGATTTAACTTTCATTAGCCTTATCACTGCGGCGCGCTCGTTTTCGTCGAGCTTGCTCTTGATATACTTTATAGTTTCTTCAAGCTGAGGAATCATAACGTATTCGAGTGCGTTCACCCTGCGCTTATTGCGCTCGATCTCGTCGGCGAGCATTCTGACCGCCTTTTCGGTCTGCGCAAGCGCAACCATTTTAGGCAGCAGCTGAGTGGCTTTTTCAACCGAGAAATCGGCTTCGCTGGTCATTTCCGAATAAGCATAAGGCAGTCTGTCGGACTTCTTTTCGTTGACAAGTTTTATTTCGGGAACTTCCACACCCATAACGGAAGCAACTCCGCATTCCGCCCTAACCAGAACCGACGGCATCGAAAAAGCCGTTTCGGCGCGGTATGAAGCCGTAACCGAACGTGCGACGGAAAACTGCCGCAGCGTTTCGGACAGCTCTTTTTCCACCTCCTCGCGGAGGCGTTTGTTTTCCTTTATTATCAGTGAGAAACGGCGCACCATTTCATCGGACTTATCCTTTAAAAGTTTATGACCCCTCACTGCGGTTGTCAGACGGGCTTTGAGCTTTTTCAGCTCCATCCTCGTCGGATTTACGTTCAATCTTGCCAAGTACTACCTCTATAAAAGTAATTTGATTAACGGCATTAAAAATGCAGAGAACAAGTATATATGCTTTTTAATTTTATTTCAAATATTTTTCGATGAGCTCCGTCTTTATTCGTTTAAGTTCGCCGACGGGCAGAATTTTAAGTAGCTGCCAGCCGATATCGAGAGTTTCTTCAACGGGGCGTTCGGCGTTGAAACCCTGATTTATATAGATTTTTTCAAACTCTTCGGCAAATTTTGCGTACAGCTTATCCGTATCGGAGAGCGCCGCTTCGCCTAAGATTGCCGAAAGTTCCTTGCTCTCTTTTCCGCTTGCGTACGCCGCGAAAAGCTGGTTCATTGTGCCTGCGTGGTCTTCACGGGTCTTCCCCTCGCCTATGCCCTTATCTTTAAGACGGGACAGCGACGGCAAAACGTCGATAGGCGGATTTATTCCCTTTTTATAAAGATCGCGCGAAAGCATTATCTGTCCTTCGGTGATATAACCCGTCAGGTCGGGAATGGGGTGAGTCTTGTCGTCTTCGGGCATAGTCAGAATGGGTATCTGCGTAATCGAGCCTTCACAGCCCCTTATGCGCCCCGCTCTCTCGTAGATAGTCGCAAGGTCAGTATACAGATAACCGGGATAACCGCGTCTGCCGGGAACTTCCCTTCTCGCCGCCGAAACCTCACGCAAGGCTTCGGCATAGTTGGTTATATCCGTCATAATTACCAAAACGTGCATACCGCAGGTGAACGCGAGATATTCCGCGCAGGTCAGCGCCATACGGGGCGTTGCGATACGTTCGACCGCAGGGTCGTTCGCAAGGTTGGTAAACAGCACCGTCCTCTCTATCGCGCCCGTCTTTTTGAAGTCTTCCACGAAGTACTGCGCCTCTTCGAAAGTGATGCCTATCGCCGCAAACACGACGGCGAATTTGCTGTCCGTACCCCTCACCTTTGCCTGCCTTGCTATCTGAGCCGCAAGCTCGGCGTGAGGAAGACCGCTCATTGAAAATACCGGCAGTTTCTGTCCCCTTACAAGCGTATTGAGTCCGTCTATCGCCGAAATTCCGGTCTGAATAAATTCGTCGGGATAATCCCTTGCGGCAGGGTTGATAGGTTCGCCGTTTATATCGAGAACCTTGTCGGGAATTACAGGCGCTCCGCCGTCACGCGGATTTCCCATACCGTCGAACACTCTGCCGAGCATATCTCTCGAACACGCCAGATTCTGACTGTGACCTAAAAATCTTGCCTTTGCGCTTGAAATTTGCAAGCCCTGAGAATTTTCGAAAAGCTGAACGACCGCCTTATCGCGGTTGATTTCAAGCACTTTTCCGCGCCTTATGTCGCCGTTTGAACAGACGATATCTACAAGCTCGTTATATTTCACTCCCCCGACGCCGTCGACTACCATTAAAGGTCCCACGACTTCGCGGATCGTCTTGTACTCTTTAAACATCTTCCCCTCCCGTGCAGAGCGCCTTCATTTCGGTGTTGATAAGTTTCAGAATTTCGTCAAAATCGGAAAGCCTGTCTTCGGGAATAAATTTCGCCCTGCCTATTCTGTCCTTGCAGGAGGTCTTCAACACGTCTTCGACCGACGCAAACGAAGCTACCGCCTCTCTTGCCCGACTGTCGAATTCATAGATAAGTTTAAGCATTAAAAACTGCTTTTTCATCGAAGTATAAGTATCCACGTCGTCGAACGCGTTCTGATGCAGATAGTCCTCGCGGATTATTTTCGCCGTTTCCATAGTCAGCCTGTCCTTCGAGGAAAGCGCGTCCATACCGACGAGCCTTACTATCTCGTTCAAGGAAGCCTCTTCCTGTAAGACGGTCATTATAAACTGTCTGTATCTCAGAAAGTCCGCGCTTACGTTTTCCGTGAACCAGTCCTGCATTTTGTCGGCATAGAGCGAATAGCTTATAAGCCAGTCGACGGCAGGGAAATGACGCTTGTATGCAAGCGAAGCCGAAAGGCCCCAGAATACCTTTACGATTCTCAGCGTCGCCTGCGCGACGGGCTCGGAAAGATCTCCGCCAGCAGGTGAAACCGCGCCTATCGCGGTTACGGAGCCGTACCTGTTTTCACTGCCTAAAAGACGGACGGTGCCCGCCCTTTCGTAAAATTCCGCAAGGCGGCTTGAAAGATACGCAGGGTATCCCTCGTCGCCCGGCATCTCTTCGAGGCGTCCGCTCATCTCCCTGAGCGCTTCCGCCCAGCGCGAAGTGGAGTCCGCCATAATCGCAACGTTGTAGCCCATATCCCTGAAATATTCGGCTATGGTAATTCCCGTATAGATGGAAGCTTCTCTCGCCGCCACCGGCATATCCGAGGTATTCGCGATAAGTATCGTTCTTTTCATCAGCGGTTCGCCCGTCTTCGGGTCGATAAGTTCGGGAAATTCGTTTAAAACGTCCGTCATTTCGTTTCCGCGCTCGCCACATCCGACGTAAACGATTATATCCGCGTCCGCCCACTTTGCAAGCTGGTGCTGTACGACGGTTTTACCGCTTCCGAACGGACCGGGAACCGACGCAACGCCACCCCTCGCAACGGGAAAAAGCGTATCTATGACCCGCTGACCCGTGACCATAGGAGTGTCCGGTGTCAGTTTTTCTTTGTACGGTCTGCCTCTGCGTACGGGCCATTTTCTGAGCATACTTACGGGCTTTTTGCCCGTATCGGTCTGCAATACCGCAACGGTATCTTCAATAGTAAAATCGCCTTCTTCGACGGAAACCACCTTTCCGCTCATTCCGTTAGGTACTAAAATTCTATGCTCGACAATCTCCGTTTCCTGCACTACGCCAAGTACGTCGCCCTCGGCAACCGCGTCGCCCTTTTTTACTCTCGGCGAGAAATGCCATTTCTTTTCCCTGTCGAGGTTGTTTACCGAAACACCCCTCGAAATACGCGAGCCGTACTTGAAGAAAAGCGTAGTCAGCGGACGCTGTATACCGTCGAAAATACCCGAAATAAGTCCGGGGGCAAGCTCGACCGAAAGCGGTTCGCCCGTGGACGCGACTTCTTCTCCGGGACCTAAGCCCGAAGTTTCTTCATAGACCTGAACAGAGGCCTTGTCGCCCCTGAGTTCGATAACCTCGCCTATAAGTCCGAGCGAAGAAACCTTTACCACGTCGTACATTTTACAATCCGCCATACCCTCGGCAATGATCAGCGGTCCGGATATTTTAACCGTTTTACCCATAAAAACCTCCTCACGCAAATAATCGCCTCGTGCGGCGATAATTTGCCGTGATTTTCGGGGGCGTTGCCCCTCACACCGCAATCTTAGCGGCTCTCTTTTTATATAATTGCGGCGCTTCCCCCTACCGAGGTGGCGTAGCCACAAATTGAGACTTGCCGGCAAAAAATGCGATTTTCGCCGCAAACATAATTAAATCAGAAATTTATAAACTGCTTACGGTGCAAGGAAAATCACACTTTTCCGCAGCACGCCCCTATTTGCGCATACCTGCGCTTATTGCGTAGCCTGCGGAGCAACAGTTGAATTTTCGCAACTATATTTTGGTGTGCCCCTAATGTTGCGAAAAGAAGGCAGAGCCTTCTAATCACGAAAATTATTGACATCATCGAACGTCAAGAATTTTGTGAATTTAGTTATTAAACAGAATATCGACGCCGAGCGCGCGCTCCATTGCGGATTTAAGCTGTTCCGTGCCGTAGCCCGTGCTTCCCTTTTTCGAGGGAACAGAAAGTATCACGGGATAGGGCTGTTCGTCAAAGCGCTTTAAAAACTCTTTCAAGGGCTTTGCAAACTCTTCAACCAAAAAAATTACCTGATAATCCTTTCCTATTCTTCTTAAAATATCCCTTGCCTGCGTTTCGCTATCTACGGCAAACGTCGCAACGCCTGCGGCTTTGAACACTGTTATGCTGTCGCCGTCGCCGACCATTGCAAGCTTTCCCTCATTTATCATAATCCGACCTTACTTTTTAAATTGCTCTCAATCTTTTCCTGATGTCCTGCTCTCTCATACCTGCCAGCAGGCAGACGAACAGGATACGGACGTTTGAATTTTCTATTCTTCTTCTGAAAACGTAATACAGAAACGGCTGACTGCGCTTCAAATCGTATTTTTTAGCGCTGAAATATTCCGTCTCGTAACTTTCGGCTATCTTTTCCGCCTGCATCATAGGCAAACCGGAACGCTTTGCGTCGAGACAGCTTTTAACGAAATCGGAGTACGCCGTGTTTCTGAACGCCGCTTCCGCCGTTTCGCCGTCTTCGCAAAGCAACGTCAACAGCTTGTCTTCTTTTATTTTTCCGCCCGTAACGAAAGAATTTTTTGCGAACGTTTCGTCGGTAGAGCGAAGAGCCGTTAAAATATTAGTCATATCGGCTTTGATTGTTATGAACCTTTTCAAAAGCGGATTTCTCGAACAGACCGAGCTTAAATGCCCGATAAGCGCTTTTTCGAAAATCAAGCCTATTTTCGCACCTGAAACGGTTTCTCCGTCCGCAAACAGTTCTTCGGCAGATTCGAGCGCCTGTCCCAGCTCTTTATTGAGAGGTGAATAATCGCGTTTTTTGATGCAGTCCAAAATGAGCGAAGACGAATAAATTCCGTCGGGCGCAAGCAGATTCTGCGTATCGAGATTAAGATGCAGAGCCTTTATCAGCGCCTTCGCATTGTGAAAGTCGCGCGGTGAAAGAAAATATTCCCTCTCGACTGCGGACGGAGCGTATTCGCGGATAAACGCGTCTATGTCGGTTTCGTCTGCCGTTATAAGTTTTTCGAAATCGAAAACCGAAACGACTTCCGCCCCCCTGCCGAAACCGCTCTCCGATACCGAGCGAAGCGCATCGTCTGCGCTCCCCTCGCAAAGCTTGAATATTTTATCTTTCAAAAGATATTTTTCTCTTACGGCAATGACGCCGTTGGTATAGGTCAACGATTTAGACATACAAAACCCTTCACGAAAAATAAGTCTTTCACGATGGCTTATTTTCCCGTGTAGGTGCTAACGGCGGAAATCCGCCTTGCACCGCCAATTTTTTAACCGAATATTACCGACGCAATTTCCGCCTGCATAAGCTCCCTGTCCTCCGCGAGAAGCGCAGAAAACGAGAGATTCTTGTCCGAATTTTTACCGATAAGAAGTAAACCGCCGTCTATCTTAGCCTTTTTGGAAGAAACTTTCAGTTTCCTTTCCCTGACGACGGAAAGTTTGGCAACGTCCTGAGCGTAAAGAAAATTATCGGCGAACACTATCTCGTCGCCCTCTTCGGCATATTCTTTTAAAAGCCGTTCGAAAAGATAGAGCGCGTCGGCTTTGCCGATTTGTCTGAGCTGATTCAGAGCGCGTAAATAGATTTCGTCTATCACCGCCCTCTTTTCCGCAAGCAGAATTTTGGCGCAGTCAAGCCGCGCAGTCGCCGCCCTGCCGTCGAGAATGCTTTCGGCTTTTCTCGCTGCGGACTGTCTTTCGCCCTCTTTTCTCCTTTCTGCGCGCATCATCGCTTTCCGAACGGTTTCTTCCGCCTTGATTTCGGCTGAGGAAATTATAGCCCTTGCCTCTTCTTCGGCGTCTGAAATAATTCTTTCGACTATTGCCTGTTCACTCATAGAACGCAACCTCTTTCAATATTCCGTATAAATTAAACTATCATTATGGAAATGATAAGTCCTAAAATCGCGTAGAACTCGATCATTGCAGGATAGATAATGAGCTTACCGCCGAGCGACTCCTGTTTGCCTACCGCATAGATACAGTTCGCGGACGACTTACCCTGCAAAATACCCGTAATAAGACCGGAAACAGCCATAGGCATAACCGCGCCGAAGAGCGCCCAGCCCTGAGCCGCAGTCATAGTTTCAATAAGCGAGGACGAGCCTATGATTCCGATTATGAAGCCGTAAATACCCTGCGTTGCAGGCAGAAGCACGAGTACGAGCACTTTACCGAACTTTTTAGGATCTTCGCCCAAAACGCCGGCAGCCGCACTGCCCGTCTTGTAAAGACCGAACGCCGAACCGATTCCGCACGCAAGCACGCAGACCGCAATTCCGATTATACCGATAATATAACCTGTTGTCATTTTTATATCTCCTTAAAAATTTATTTGCTTTTTATATCAATTTGTTTCGCTCAATTCAAGACGGGTATGTTTCATATCCGAGCCGAGCGGTCTGAAAAGTTCGCCCTCGCCCTCGTAAAACCTGCCGTAGAATTCAACGTATTGAAGCCTTGCGTCGTGGATATACGCGCCTAAAAGTCCTATCGCAAGGTTGAACGCGTGTCCGACTATCATTAAAAATACGCCTAAAATTATGAGCCCCGCGTTTCCGCTGAACAAAAACGGCGAACTGCCGTTATAGCCCGTTACGACGAAGCCTGAAATTATCTGCGCTATTACCGCGCCCGAAAGCATCAGACCGTAGAGCCTTGCATAGCTGAGTATATCCGAAACCACGTTGATAACGCCGTACGCCGCGCCGAAGCCCTTTGTGAACTTGCCGAAAAACTTTTCCTTTCTTCCTGCCGTAAGCATTGCAAGAAGAAGCGATGCGCCCGCCACTATTCCGCCTGCTATCGCAAGCGAGGGAATAGAGAAATCTTCCACGAGTCCTACGACCGCGAGCATTAGCCCGACCATAAAGCAAGCCCAGCTCATACCGTCGAAAATTCCGCCCCGGATATCGCCCCTGCGCCAGCACTGCACGGCACGGCAGACGTAGCCTGCGCAGAGCTGTACCATACCTATCAGCATACTTATGACCAGAACAGACGGTATTTTTATTCCCATAAGCGAATATCTTCCGTCTTTGGCGTCAGGCATAACCGTATAGGGCAGGGCGTTCATTCCTAAAAACGAGTTAAACAAAAAGCCCCAGAACACCGCGAATATTCCGCCGATGGCAAACACGCCTGCAAGCTTTTTCATTCCCGTTTCGCGCTTCTGGCGAAGATAGATAAATCCGCCGAACGCCGTCATTAAAAGTCCGTAAATCACGTCGCCCATTATAAAGCCTAAAAACAGGCTGTAAAAGAACGCCATTACGGTGTTAGGGTCGAACTCGCGGTAGTTGACGGGCGAATACATATCCGTCACCGCCTCGAAATTTTTGACTACTTTGTTGTTTTTCAAAAGCGTAGGCGGAGTTTCGTCCTCCGACGGCTGACTGAATTTATACCATACGGTGTCCGTCGCGCCGTCTAAGGCGCGCTCAACGTCCGGCTGTGCCTCTTCGGGAACGTACGCCTCCAAAAGGAAAGTAGCGGCTGTTTTGCGCATCTTTTCCGCGGAGGTAGCTTTTTCAAGCCCGAAGCCCAAAAAGTCGCAGTAAATCTTTAAATCTTTTATATGTTTATCGAAGGACAGGATTTCCGAATTTATCTTTTCAATATTTTTCGTTATTTCTCTTTTCTTTTCTTTAAGCGAGTTATAAAGCTCTTCGCCCGTACAGTCGTCCGCGAACGGACAGGAAGCGAACCCGACGCCCTGCAGCATATCGTTCATATCGCTTTCCGAAGCTCTGTGTACCGCAAGCATAATCAGCTCGCTGTCACTGTCCGAAGCCATAAACCGAAAGGACAGCAAAGGTATATTTTCCGCCTGAGCGCAAAACGCGTCTTTCTGCTGTGACGGAAGAGTGCCCAGCCTTAAAGCCGTATGGGCGGTATTTTCGGGACGGAGCGAACCGCTGAAATGCGAATAAATTTCAGCCGACGATATCAGCCTTTCCACCGAGGCAAGCTCGGCTTTGAGCTCCCTCTCCTTATCCAGAAGAGTATTCAGCTGTTCAATAAGTTTTTCGCACTTCTGCGCGTTATCTCCTGCGCCGATAAACTCGTGATAACTTATTTCTACTTCGCCGAGGTTGTCAGACTTGATTTTATTTGCCTTATAATAAGTTTCAATGCGCGGTAAAAGAACTTCGAGCGCGGTTTCGCCCCTTGTAAGGCGCTCGCTCAAAGCTTCAGTGTCCTCTGTCAAAGGAGCGGTATATTCGATTTCGGAGTGCAGCTTAATCTCGGTCGCCTGCGTTCTTTGCAAGGCGTTCAGAATCTTATCCCTGTCGTAGGACATTGCTATGAGATTGAGCTTGCTCATCTCAACGACTGCCACTCTTTATCCTCCGGACGATTTCGTTTACTATCTTATCGGTGTTTTTAAGTCTGTCCGCGCAGTACTTCGAGGCCGTCGCTCTGTTGACGGTAATTTCGTTATCGTAGCGCCTCTTCGCCTCTTCCTCCGCTTCCTTCAAGGTCTTTTCTCTCAAAGCCTTGCAATCGGCTTCCGCAAGCCTTTCTATATCGGAAGCGCGCTCCTCGGCTTTCAGCGAAATGTCCGAAGCTTTCGCATATGCTTCGGCTTTTATTTCCGACGCCTTTTCCTCGGCCTCGCTTATCATTTTGATTACTTCCTGCATATTCTTGATTTTACCATATCTTTCCTGATTTTGCAATAGAAATCTTTTAAAATTGTATCCTATTCACAAAAATTTAACCCGTTTAACATTTTTCGACAAATAAAACCGGGACGGCAACCGAACTGCATTTAACTTGACAAGCCTTAGTTTAATTCATATAATTTAGGTATGAATAAGAAAATCGAAAACAAGACTTTTGATGAAGAGCGCGCCCTGTACAATCTTGACGGCGCGCAAGTTTTAAACTGTACCTTTGCAGGCCCCGCGGACGGCGAAAGCGCTTTCAAGGAGTGCAGAAATATAACGGTAAAAAACTGCAGCTTCTCTCTGCGCTACCCCTTCTGGCACGATATCGGTTACAAAATAGAAAACTGCACTATGGACGACCTTACGAGAGCGGCGCTGTGGTATTCGCAAAACGGAGAAATTTCAAACAGCAGTCTTTGCGGTATAAAGGCTTTGAGAGAGTGCGAAAACACGAAACTTAAAAACTGCAGGATCGTATCCCCCGAATTTGGCTGGCGGTGCAGAGATCTTGAAATGACAGACTGCAATGCGGAGAGCGAATATTTCCTGTTTGAATGCAGGAACATAAAACTCAAAAAAGTCAGCTTAAAGGGCAAGTACTCTTTTCAGTACGTTGAAAACGCCGAAATATCAGACTGCGAGTTCGACACGAAAGACGCTTTCTGGCACTGCAGGAATATGATTGTCAAAGACAGCGTTTTAAAGGGCGAATACTTAGGCTGGTATTCGGAGAACCTTACGCTGATAAACTGCCTTATCATAGGCACACAGCCTCTCTGCTACTGCAAAAATCTGAAACTTGTAAACTGCCGTACGGAAAACTGCGATCTCGCTTTCGAGTATTCGGACGTAGACGCGGACATAAGAGGTCACGTTATCTCGATTAAAAACCCGAAAAGCGGACTTATTACCGTAGACAGCGTAGGCGAAATTATCAAAGGCGACAACGTAGTGCCTTGCAACGGACAAGTAGTTATCAACAAAAGGAAATGTGGATAACTTTAAGCATAAAAAACAGATGTTTGTCGAAATATGTCGCGTGAAACTGTGTTTCGCACACTTTGTGGATAAATTGTGGATAACTTTTTTGAATAATGGTGTTCCGAAACTTGTCCACAGTGTATAATGTGGATAAACGGCGGTGCATAAGTCACCGCCGTTTTTGCGCCCGGAATTCAAAGCCGTTTCAGATTTTTCCTGTATTTTTCAAGCTCGCTTTCGTTAAAACGGCACAGAATTTCATCTATTACCGAAACGAGTTCCGCCCTGTCGCGGGGAATTTCGCCGTGGAGCTGAACTGCGTTCGAAGCGCCCAGGGCGGCAAAATGCGTTTTTACCTTCAAGCCGTTTACGAGCGCTTTCAGCTCTTCGTACTTTTCCGTTTCGCTCTCTTCCGTCCAGTTACCGCTTTTGATTTCGCCGTACAGCTCGGACGAAGGAAAAACGGTAAGCATAGACGCGCCTACAATTTTGGGATTTAGCTGATTGAAAATTTTCAAAGTATTATCAACGCCCTGTCCGCTCTTGCCTCTGCCGTATATTCCCGTAAGATAGAAAAAATTATATTCTATCCCGGCCTCATCAAGTTTGCGGCATTGTTCTAAAATATCGGCAGAAGAATAGCCCTTATTCATAAAAGATAGCGCTTCGTCGTCGCCCGTTTCCACGCCGATTGTAATTCCGTTGTAACCGCAGCTTCGTAACCGTTTTAATTCGTCAACGCTTTTCGGCGTTATATCGGTTATGCGTGCAAAACAGCCGATAGTTTTTAAGCGGTGAAGATACTGCTTAGATAAGTAAGCGATTTGCCGCAGCTTTTCCGTCGACAAAACGAACGGGTTTGCTCCGACTAAAAACAATCTCGTTACGTCGGGAGTAAACTCCGTCAATTCCTTTAAGTCCTCTTCGATTTCCCCGACGGGCGAAGTTCTGAACTTAAACGGCACGTCCTCGTAGAGCGTGCAGAATTTGCATTTGCTGTGCGTACACCCTGCCGTGACCTGTAAAAGTGCAGACCACGCTTCATAGGGCGGACGCCAGACGGTACCTGTGTAGTGCATAGTTAAAACCTTCCTTTTTTCTTTGATTTTAATCTATACCGTATGCAATTACAAGTACTGTCTTTATTTAGTATTAGTATCAAAAAGATACTGTGCGGTTGACTTACCGCGGTAATCGGGTTATAATTACAGATAAGGAGATAATATGACGGACAACAAATTCAGAAAGAGAGAAGTTATGATGCGTTGCGTGCCTATGAGCACGCTTCAAACGGTTTTAAGCGGAAAGTGGAAGTTTCTGATACTCTGGTATATTGCCGTAGGAAAAGTACAGCGTTTCGGCGAACTGCTGAAAAGAATAGACGGCATTACACAGTCGACTTTAACCAAACAACTGCGCGAATTGGAGGACGATAATTTTTTGCACCGTGAAATTTACAAAGAAGTTCCGCCAAAAGTGGAATACACCCTGACGGAGCTCGGTAAGAGCTTCGTGCCCGTTCTGACGCAGATGATGCTGTGGAGCCAGACTCATTTATGCGCGCCCGATTACGTCAGCCCTTATTCCGAAGAAGAAATAAACGAATTGCTAAATTCATAGTTTTAAAACGGCGCTTCAATCGAAGCGCCGTTTTAATTATAAATATGTAACAAATTCTTCAGGCTCCTTGCGTGAATAATGCATAGGAGACGGCTTTGCGTTTTCAGACGGGTAGCCAAGCGGTAAAATTGCTACGATTTTTTCGTTAGCGGGAATATTCATAGCTTTTTCAGCTTTAGCCAAATCAAAATAGCCTACCCAGCACGAGCCAATACCAAGCTCCCACGCCTGTAACATTAAATGCGTACATACGATACTGCAATCGATATCGCCCGTGTTATAATTTACGGAAAACGGATTTTTCCACGTTTGCGTTTCGTCCGCCGTAATTATAATCACGGTCGGCGCGCCGAAAATACATTGACAGACGGAATTGATTTGCCGTAATGCTTGTTCACTTTGCAGCACATAAATTTTCTGCGGTTGCCTGTTTGCCGCAGTAGGGGAAATTTTTGCAACCTCCAAAATTTTATTCAGTTTTTCGTCCTCGATCTGTTTGCCGGAGAACGAGCGCACCGAATAGCGCGACTTTGCCAATTCTATGAACTCCATAGAAACCTCCATAAAAATATTGACAATCTGCTTGTCTTTAACTATAATAAATCCGCACTTTCCGTTTGTCAAGAACGCACTTTAAAGTGCCATACTTACCATTTGGAAAGTGTAGGGAGGTTTTTATGGATACGAACGTGCTTAAATCTTGCAGTTGCCCATTGGACGCAACCATCGCCGTAATAGGCGGAAAATATAAATTAGATATAATTTACTATCTCTTTGACAGAACTTTGCGTTACAGCGAGCTTGCCCGCCTTGTAAAAGCAACGCCGAAAATGCTTGCCGAACAGTTAAAAGAGCTTGAAAGCGACGGAATAATTAACCGCGTGCTCTATCCCGTAGTACCCCCGAAAACCGAATATTCTTTGACCGGACTCGGAAATAAACTGTGTAAATCCGTAATCGAAATGTATAAATTCGGAATTGAACTGTATTCTGTAAACAACGTTCGGCAGCCGTGTTCCGCAAATGATTTTACTCGTTTGGAAAATGTGCTTAACGAGCTTTAAGGGCGCCATTGTAAGTTTTCGGCACACTGAACGGCAAAACTTTTTTTCAATAAATGCAAAAAGGTTTTCGGACAATTGTCCGAAAACCTTTCATTTTAGTTTTTATTAACCTTTGTTGTAAGTTACTTTTACGCCGGGGCCCATTGTTGAAGCGAGGGTAACGGACTTGATATACTGTCCCTTTGCCGTCGCGGGCTTAGCCTTGACGATAGCGTCCATAAGCGCGGAAATATTTTCCGAAAGCTTGTCAACGCCGAACGATTTCTTTCCGACGGGGCAGTGAATGATAGCCGTCTTATCGAGACGGTATTCAACTTTACCTGCCTTTACTTCCTGAACAGCCTTTGCAACGTCCATAGTAACGGTGCCGGACTTGGGGTTGGGCATCAAGCCCTTGGGGCCTAAAATACGGCCGATTCTGCCGACTACGCCCATCATATCGGGGGTAGTAATCATTACGTCGAAGTCGAACCAGTTATCTTTCTGAATACGCTGGATCATTTCTTCCGCGCCGACGAAGTCTGCGCCTGCCGCCGTTGCCGCGTCTGCCTTGTCACCCTTTGCAACAACTAAAACTTTCTTTGTTTTACCCGTGCCGTTGGGAAGGACGAGAACGCCTCTGACCTGCTGGTCAGCCTGCCTGGGGTCTACGCCGAGGCGAACGTGGAGTTCTATGGTTTCGTCGAATTTAGCCTTTGCCGTATCGATAACGGTCTTGACTGCTTCGTTTAAATCATACGATTTCGAACGGTCGTAGGATTTTAAGCTTTCAGCATACTTTTTAGCAAGTTTCATTAGCTTATTCCTCCACCGTTACACCCATCGAACGGGCGGTTCCCTTGACCATACTCATAGCCGATTCCATATCGGTGCAGTTGAGGTCAGGCATTTTTGTCTTTGCAATATCTTCGACCTGAGCTTTAGTAAGCTTGCCAACCTTGTCCCTGTTGGGGCGAGCGCTTGCCGTTTCAAGACCCAGCGCCTTTTTGATGAGTACGGGCGTAGGGGGTGTTTTGAGAACGAAAGTAAAGCTTCTGTCCTGATAGATCGTCACTACGCAGGGAATGATAAGTCCTGCCTGATGCGCGGTCTTTGCGTTGAATTCCTTGGTAAAGCCGGGTATGTTGATACCGTGAGGGCCAAGCGTAGAACCTACGGGAGGCGCAGGAGTAGCTTTACCGGCAGGAAGCTGCAATTTAACAACCGCAGTAATCTTTTTTGCCATAAATATATTTCCTCCTTGTGGTTAAAACGAATACGCCATAAAAGATTTAACGTAATCTCCCACAAAATTAACCAAATAAATATCTGAAACTTTCAAATGTTTCCAAATAATTACGTTCGCGGCAAAAATCAAACTTTTTGCCGGCAAGTCCCGATTTGCAAATACCTTTGCTCACTACGGAGCTTGTTATTCAGTCGGGCGAATTCGCACAATTATGTTTCGGTGTGCCTTTTAAAATTGTGCGAAGAGGGCAGACAGCCCTCAAACACGGGGAAATCAGACATCTTCGAACGTCTGATTTTACGTGGAACTTTTCTTGATTTGGATATACTCTACTTCCACGTCGGTAATTCTTCCGAACATTTCGACCTGAACTTTTGCTTTCTGAGCAGCGTCGTTAAGTTCGGAAATAATTCCGCTGAACCCTTCCAGAGGACCGGATACGACGTCTACTTTGTTGCCGACAGCGAACTCGCCCTCGACGACGACGGTTTCAAGGCGCATTTTGCGGATCTCGTCCTCTTTTAAAGGAATGGGTCTGCCCTGAGGCCCGACGAAGCCCGTAACCCCTCTCGTGTTCGTAATCATATACCAAAGCTGATTTGAATAAATCATTTTAATGAAAACGTAGCAAGGCAACAGCTTGCGCTCTACTATCTTGCGCTTGCCGTTGCTCTTTTCTTCGATGGTCTGTTCGGTAGGAATCTGAACGTCGAAGATCATATTCTGTAAATTGTTGTTTTCGATAAGCCTTTCAAGATTTTCTTTGACCATCGACTCGTAGCCGGAATAGGTGTGAAGAATATACCAGCAAGGCGTAGTAGTAACGTCTACCATTATTCGATTCCCTTGATACTCGTAATTAAACCCAAAAGCTCCTGCAAGCCGTAGTTAATTAAGGTAGCCACTACCGTGAAAGTAATTACCACCACTAAAACGACGCATGTAGCCTTAACTACCTTGGGGAACGTAGGCCACGTAACCCTTTTCAGTTCGGAAAAAGTTTCTTTGAACTTTCTGCCTATTCTTACAAAAATATTAGGTTTTTTAACCTTGTTGTCATTTTTCTGTGACATAAAAACCTCTTATTCACGAAATCCGTGAGTTGTTTTTGTCGTGAATTATATCACGCACAAAATGCGGAAACCTTATTTGGTTTCCTTATGCTCGGTATGCTTTTTGCAGAAAGGACAGTATTTGGAAATAGTAAGCCTGTCCGGATCGTTACGCTTGTTCTTATAGCTATCGTAATTTCTGCGTTTGCACTCAGTGCACTCGAAGGTGATTTTAGCCCTTGTTGATGCCTTCATTTTAGAAAACTCCGTACAAAAAAATTACACCCCCTGAACAGGGCGTAATTGAAGTTTACCATATAATAAATATCTTGTCAATCGTTTTTCGGATTTAAAGTAAACTTTTTAAATCGGCGTGCTTAATTTGTATAATTTAACGACGTCCATCCTGCCGTTGCATTTGCCCACGTGAAAAAATTAAGGTAGCCGTTATACGTTCCGTTATTCGCAGTAGACGAAAGATCGGGAAAACTATTATAGACAAGCATTTCCGTCCCCGAAGGGGTATCTCCGTCTATTACAAAATAACTCGTTCCTGCGTTCCAGCCGAAGTTAAGATATTCGGACCAGTGAGGATTATTTGCTATATGACTGCCGTCTATACGATAATTGTTAGCCCAGCGCTGGCAGGTTATTTTAAACATTTCGCCGGGCGCTAATTCGAGGACAAGTTTTGAAACTTAAACCGTCGGAAAAAACTTTCTCGACGGTTTTCAAAATCAATATTTTTCTCTTTTAACGTAAGTTGTATGTAAAAGCTCGTGAGCTTTATGGCTGTTAGGCTCGCCGAAATATTCTTTATAAAGAATTTCAACCGCGGGATTTTCGTGCGATAAACGCAGTGTTTTGTCTTTATCGTAGTCGTACAGCGCCTGCGCCCTGACCGCTTTCAAGTCGATACTGTTTCTGATTTCGTCGTGAACGTACGGCTGACCGCCTCCGTTGATACAGCCTCCGGGACAAGCCATAATTTCGACGAACGCATAGTCCTTTTTACCGCTCTTAATATCCGCAATAATTTTTCTCGCATTGTCGAGACCGCTGGCAACGGCGACTTTCATAGTCTTTCCGCCGACGGTATATTCCGCCTCCTTAACGCCCTGAGTTCCCCTCACCTCTTTGAATTCGAGGGGTGCGCCCTTACCGCCGAGCTTTACCGCCGCAGTTCTCAAAGCCGCTTCCATAACTCCGCCCGTCGCGCCGAAAATCGCGCCTGCGCCGCTCGCCTCTTCAAACGGCGTATCGAATTTGCTTTCGGGAAGATTGACGAAATCGACGCCCGCTTCCTTTATCATCTTCGCAAGCTCGCGCGTAGTGATAGCCGCGTCCGTGAAGTGTCCGAGCTCGTCGCGCGAAACTTCGAACTTTTTCGCCGTACAGGGAATAACCGAAACCACGAATAGATTTTCGGGTTTAATTCCCCTCTTTTCACAGTAGTAAGTTTTAAGCACTGCGGAAAACATTTCCTGCGGAGATTTACAGCTTGAAATATTGGGCAGAATTTCGGGGTAATAGTGTTCGGCAAACTTAATCCAGGCAGGACAGCAGCTTGTGAACATAGGAAGCTGACCGCCGTTCTGCAATCTTGATAAAAGTTCCGTCGCCTCCTCCATAATGGTGAGGTCGGCGGTAATGTCCATATTAAAGCACTTGATATCGCCGAGCTGTCTGATTGCGGAAATCATTTTCCCCTCGACGTTAGTGCCGACGGGCAGTCCGAACGCTTCTCCCAAAGTCGCCCTTACCGACGGAGCAGTAAAGAACACGACTTCCTTTTCGGGGTCGACTATCGCGCCCCAGACGTCGGCGACGTTACTCTTTTCATAGAGCGCGCCCACGGGGCAGGCAACGACGCACTGTCCGCAATTCACGCAGGGCGTATGCGCCAAAGACACGTCGTACGGCGAACCTATGGTTTTTGAATAGCCCCTGTTTTTAGGACCTATCGCACCTATCGTCTGATTGGTGCAGGCTGCAACGCACCGCGTACACATAACGCATTTGCTGTTATCCCTCACGACCGAAACCGACAGATCGTCGATAGGCTTCAGATCGTGATCCGTACCGAACCGGTCCTCTTCGGCGTTGTATTCGAGCGCAAGCTTCTGCAATTCGCAGTTCATAGAACGCGCGCAGCTTAAGCACTTCTTTTTATGCGTAGATAAAATCAGTTCAATAGTCGTCTTTCTCGATTTTCTTATCTGCGGCGTGTTGGTGCGCACTTCCATTCCTTCCGAAACGGGATAAGTGCACGCAGTGACAAGTCCTCTCGCACCCGTTGCCTCCACAAGACAAAGACGGCACGATCCCACGCACTGAACGTCCTTTAAATAGCACAGCGTAGGTATGCGCACGTTGGCAAGCTTAGCCGCCTGCAATATAGTTGAACCTTCGGGAACACTGACCGATATTCCGTTTATTTTTAAATTGACCATAATATATCCCTGCCTTTAACCCGTTACTTTATAGTGATTGCGCCGAATTTGCAGTGCGCTATGCACTGACCGCACTTAATACATTTTGACGTATCTATCTCGTGCGGCGCCTTGACTTCGCCCGAAATCGCATTGACGGGGCAGTTGCGTCTGCAAAGCGTACAGCCCTTGCATTTATCGGTATCTATGTAATACGACAGAAGCGATTTGCACACGCCTGCGGAACACTTCTTTGCGTAGACGTGTTTGATGTATTCGTCGCTGAAATGTTTCATTGTCGAAAGAATAGGGTTAGGCGCAGACTGCCCCAGAGCGCAGAGCGACGACGATTTCATATGCTCGGCAAGTTCCGTGATTTTTTCCAGATCTTCGGGTTCTCCCTTGCCGTCGGTTATTTTCTTCAGAATATCCAGAAGCCTTTTGGTGCCTATTCTGCAAGCCGTGCATTTTCCGCAGCTTTCGTCCGCAGTGAATTCGAGATAGAATTTTGCGATATCGACCATACAGGTGTTTTCGTCCATTACTATCAGTCCGCCCGATCCCATCATCGAGCCGATAGCCGTAAGGTTATCGAAGTCCATAGGAACGTTGATATGCGTCGACGGAATACATCCGCCCGAAGGTCCGCCCGTCTGCGCGGCTTTGAATTTCTTTCCGTCGGGAAGTCCGCCGCCTATATCGTAGATGATAGTTTTCAAGGTCGTACCCATAGGAACTTCGACAAGCCCGACGTTGTTTATCTTACCGCCGAGCGCGAAAACCTTCGTTCCCTTGCTCTTTTCGGTACCTATGGAATTGAACCACTCCGCACCGTTTAAAATGATCGGCGCGATCGACGCCCAGGTTTCGACGTTGTTCAGAACCGTCGGCTTTTTATAAATTCCGCACTGCGCCGAGAACGGAGGACGGGGACGGGGTTCGCCCCTCTTTCCCTCGATACTCGCCATAAGCGCGGTTTCCTCTCCGCACACGAACGCCCCTGCGCCGAGGCGGATATCGATATCGAAGCTGAAATTGCTTCCTAATATATTTTTACCGAGCAAGCCTTTTTCCCTTGCCTGCGAAATAGCTATTTTCAATCTTTCAACGGCAATAGGGTATTCGGCGCGGACGTATATAAAGCCCTCCTGCGCGCCGACTGCGTAGCCTGCGATAGTCATTGCTTCAAGCACGGTATGCGGATCGCCCTCTAAAATCGACCTGTCCATAAACGCGCCGGGGTCGCCCTCGTCGGCGTTACAGCAAACGTATTTGACGTCGCCGACGGCGTCCTTGGTGAACTGCCATTTGAGTCCCGTGGGGAAACCTGCTCCGCCCCTGCCTCTCAGCCCCGAAGCCTTGATTTGAGAAATAACTTCGTCGGGCGTCATAGAAGTCAAAACCTTTGCAAGCGCCGAATAGTCGCCTGCCGATATTGCCTCCTCTATGCTCTCCGCGGAAATTACTCCGCAGTTTCTGAGCGCGATTCTCATCTGATGTTTATAGAAAGGTATTTCGGCAAAGGGAATTACGCTTCCGTCCTCGTGAAGGGTGGGCGCGTAAAGAAGTTCCTTTACAATATCTCCACCCTTGACAAGATGCTTTTCGGCAACGGTCTTTGCGTGTTCCGGCGTCATCTGCGAATAGAACGCGCCCTCGGGATAGACTATCATTATAGGACCCAGCGCGCACAGCCCGAAACAGCCCGTCTTTACTATCAGTACGTCGTTTATGCCCAGCTCTTTAAAGGAAGCTTCGAGCTGTTCGATAACCTTTAAAGAACGCGAGGAAGTACAGCCCGTTCCGCCACAGACGAGGACCTGTTTTCTGTAACCCGTATTTTTTGCAAGCTCCTCAGCCTGTTCCCTTACGATTTTTCTTACCTTTATCAAATCGGCTTTATCCGCCGAAATCTTTTCAAGTTCTTTGACCGTCATATTTCACCTCAGTCCTTTAAGTATTTATCGAGTATTCCGTCAACGTCTTCGGGCTTTATCTTGCCGTAAACTTCACCGTCGATTATCATTACGGGCGCAAGTCCGCACGCGCCTACGCAGCGGCAGCTGTCTATCGAGAACCTGCTGTCGGGCGTGCACTGTCCGCAGGTGATTTTAAGCTCCTTTTCTAAAACTTCCAGAATCTTATCCGAACCTTTGACGTAGCAAGCCGTACCCAAACATACGCTTATCTGATGCTTGCCCTTGGGATAAAGCGAGAACTGCGAGTAGAACGTGGCCACTCCGTAAACTTCCGCAAGCGGAATATTCAGCTTTTCGGCAATAACCGTCTGAACCTCCGCAGGCAGATATCCGTAAATATTCTGCGCCTCGTGCAGTACGGGCATAAGCGCGCCCGGATCGTTCCTGTGCTCACCGATACAGTTTAAAAGCTTTTGCATCTGTTCTTCGGTGCCCTCGAATAAGTTTTTCGCCATATATACTCCTGAAACCGATAATTTAATCGATATATTTTTACTTATTAAAATTATACATTATTACATAAACAATTACAAAATAAAATATCGACAAATTTTGCGTTTGCCGATATTGTTAAAATCGGATGAATTTGTGTGAATTTTTAACAAAAATAATAAAGTTTATTATTTAGCAGATTTCAAGGCAAGGTTACCGCTCAGAGAGTTCTGCGACGTCCATCCTGCCGTTGCATTTGCCCACGTGAAAAAATTAAGGTAGCCGTTATACGTTCCGTTATTCGCAGTAGACGAAAGATCGGGAAAACTATTATAGACAAGCATTTCCGTCCCCGAAGGGGTATCTCCGTCTATTACAAAATAACTCGTTCCTGCGTTCCAGCCGAAGTTAAGATATTCGGACCAGTGAGGATTATTTGCTATATGACTGCCGTCTATATTATAAGGAGGACTGCTTGTCGTGCGCACGCAGTTTATTTTAAACATTTCGCCGGGCGCTAATTCAATGACTGTGCGCTGTCCGCTAAATAACCTGAAAATCAAAACAGCGTGCTTAAAACTCCGTTGCGGTTTCTGCGCGCACGCACGTTGCCACGCGCCGCAGCAAATCCGCAAACGAACACCGACGCGCCTAAAACCCAGCCGAAAATCTGCAAATATACGGAATAACCGCCGTATATCCCCCCGTCAATGAAGAATAAATGATAAATGCCCCACGCAAACAGCGTGCCGAGAACGGCAGGGCTTAAATACTTCAAGGACACAACAAACGCCCGTTTCGGCATTTTCAGTCTTTTGGAATATCTGTTTATTTCCCCGACCAGATTCTGCCTCTTTTCATTTGCGCCGAGAAGAAAACACTCGAACACACCCAAAAGAAGAATATTGAAATAATTGAGAAAATGGTCGGCCACGTCCAGAACGGCAGGGCCCGTATTCGTGGCAAAGACAAGACATACCCCTGCGCCCATCAAAGAAATTATTAACACGAGTTTCTTTTTAGGTATCGAAAATTTCTCGGCGAGGGGGCTTGCCGCAGCCTCAACCATAGACGAAGCCGATTGCAGAGCCATCATAGCAAGCGAAAGATAAAACAGTATTCCCGCAGCCGCGTTGAGCGCGGTGTTGCCTGCGCCGAAAAGCTGACATATAGCCACGGGATAAATGCGGAACGCCGTCGCGACGCCCGAACTCGAAATGTCGTTTTCAAGTCCGCAGCCGTACATCGTGGTAAACAGAACCACCGCCGACAGCACCGACACGAAAAAGTCGGAAAACGCGATTATCAGACTGTCGCGGAACACGCTTTCGCCGTCGGGCAGATATGCTCCGTACGCAGGCATTATCCCCACTAAAACGGAGAGCGAAAAGAACACCTGCCCCACCGCCGACAGCCAGAGCTCGGCGTCGGCAAACGCAGAAAGGTCGGGTACGAAAAGCGCGTATAGTGCCGTTGCGCTGTTGGAATACATAAGCCCCCTCACCGCCATTACGGTAAGCAGAAACACGGGCACGAGCACCGTGAATTTTGCGGTCTTGGAAAGGGAATCGGCACCGTTTTTCAGGCAGAGAAACATCATTGCCCAGGCGACTATTATGCAGAGCAAAACTATCGGGGAAAACGAATTTTTCAAAATTCCGTCGAAGAAAAATCCGCCTATCTCCGCCCTCGGCATAGACGTCGAATTTTTGCAAAGCGGAACCACGTTGATGAGCATTGCGATTATCCAGCCGAGCATACCTGCGTACAGCACCGCCACGCCGAGCGAGTTGAAACACGACGCAAAGCCGAGCCCCTCTCCGCGCTTGCTCAGGCTCGCCATACACTTCGGCGCTCCGCCTCTAAGCTTTCTGCCTATCGCTATTTCCGCGTTGAGAACGGGAATACCGATAACTATCAGCGCAATTATGTAAATGAGCATAAACGAGCCGCCGCCGTACTTTGCGCACAGTCCGGGGAAACGGAGCGAATCGCCCAGCCCTACCGCCGCGCCAACGCACGCTAAAATAAACGACGTCCTCGATTTGAATCTGTCCTTAGCCATATGCTCTATTATATAGATAACTGCATAAAAAAAGAACGGCGCGGATTTCCGCGCCGTTCGGCTTTTATTATTTCTTTTTGAAAATTATCTTCAGCGTTATACCGTCGTCGGATTCTTCCATAATGAGTTTCTTTCCGTCGACTTTTAAAGTTGAGCAGTCCGTTTTATCGTTTGCGTCGGCTTTTTCTTTCGATTCATATAAATATACCGTATCGCCTTCCTGAACGTAGTAAACTACGGTTGACTCGATGCCCGTACAGGTACCGTCCTCTTTAAACGTAAATTCGACTTCGGAGTACATCTCCTTCATTTCACCGAGTCCGCTTTCCATTTCAGCCCTGTCCTCGGCGGACACGTCGGAGGTAAACTCGAATTTAGCGTCGTCGAAGACGTAGGTGTTGCCGGCAACGTCGGATGAGCAGGCGGCAAAACTCAGACACATTAAAAGCGTTGAAATTACCGCAACGAGTGCAAGTGCGAATTTTTTCATAAATTTCTCCTTTTTTGAGTATGTTCATACTCTTTTTGATATCAGTATAGACGTAAAATCTTACCTTGTCAAGCCCTTTGAGTATATTTTTTCTTATAATTGATAAAAAAAGAGAATGATTATGCTAAGATTAAAACAGTTGAGAACCGAAAATAATATGAGCCAGCGCGCGCTGGCAAAAAAAATAAACGTCAGCCAAAAGGCAATAGACCTTTGGGAAAAAGAGATAACCGAGCCGAAGTCAAGTATTATAATTCTGCTTTCAAACGTATTCGAGTGCAGTGCGGACTATCTTTTGGGACGCGGCGACGACTTCGGCACGGTCAACGTTATGCGCGATTTGTCGGACGAAGAAAAACAGATTTTATCCAACTTTTCAAAACTCGGCAAAAAGCAACGGGGCGAGCTTGAAAGTTACTTAGGCTATCTCCTCGCCAACCACTAAAAACACGGCGCGCGGAAATATTCCGCGCGCCGCATACGTTTATTATTTATCGCTGTCGCCTGTAATTTGTTCATCCTGTTTTTCGTCATTCTTTTCAGCTTCCTTTTCATTGTACTTCATTACTTCATTAAGTATCACACTGCCGTATATTGCTATTTCCAAAAAGATAGCTGCCAAAAAGAAATACATAGTACCATTAGTATTTTCAATAATCGCAATTAAAGCTATATCCGCTACAAAGAAGACAACAAAAAGTACTATCGGCAAAATATACGCTTTTTTCATAAACAATTCCTCCTAAATTTATTATACACCATAAATATTCTTTTGTCTATAGTAATTTGAAATTTTCAATACGGCGTGCGGAATATATCCGCACGTCGTATGAAGTTTTCGTTTTAATCAATTTCGCAGGTTATGAATTTGGTTTTTCCGATGCAAATTCTGCCCTTATTTCTACCTATGGTCGGATTTTCTTTGTGCGCTATAAACCTGATTCCATAGGTCCCTTCGATAAACTCGTACTCAAAATATTTTTGAGCAGTTCTATCAGTCGGCAAATTAGAAGTTAATAAATCAATAAATGTTATCCAATTACCATTTGCATCCAAATACTGCAAATATGCGTAATCTCCATTTATGAAATATAACCCTTCAGCCGCACTCCAAAATGATAAGTACGTGTTTATTTCATAAATAGGTTTATTAAACGTTAATTGCAAATAAGCATCGCCTGCGTTTAGCCTGTTGGGTGAAAGATTGATATATTCTCCTTCAATAAAACCGCATCTCAATCTCTCCGTCGAGATTGTAAAATCATTTTCAAGCGTCTTCGTAGTACATTTCAAACCTTCGCTTTGGAAGTAATAACGCCCCTCGAATCCCCAATCAACTGGATTCAACGTATATACGTTTTGTGTTATTCTTTTAGCATAACCTTTCAAATTCATTATCGTACCATCTATAGTGTCGTGTGACTTATTAACATTAACACTCGCACCTATCGGACCAAAAGAAATTGATAATGACTCCACAAACCAACTTTGATTATGGACATAAGTAGGTTGAACCGCTGTAGTATCGGTCGCGGTCAAATAATAATCAGCAACGACCGTTGTATTCCCATAAATTACTGAGGTTGTGTCGCCCGATGAAGAAGGACCTCCAACAGAAAAAGTATAATAAACCCCTCCGTCTGCACAAGAATAATTAGGACTTAAATCTTCAATTTCATCTGCTCTTACAGGTTCTTGAAACGCAGTATATATAGTAACTGGAGTTATTTTTCTCCCTTTCGCAGGACAGTTTTGATGATTTAATGTAACAGCATTACTTCCGTGTCTGATAATCAGATTATCATTTTTATTCACAAAGAAACTCTTTAGTTGCTCGGTTGTTACTTCTATGTGATAAACAATCTGACCGTCATAAAAACCTAACGCATAAGCCTTAGTTACAAATTTGATATATCCTTCATTATGCTCAAATTCTTGCTCTTGTGAATCTCCAAGATTCATTAAAGCAATATCTGAATTTGCATTTACATAATCAACGGGAATAATCTCTTCAAACGGCACGTATTCTTCCTGAATATAAACGTCTAGGGATCTTTCAGCTTCCTCTATATCAATAGAATATTTGTCGAATAATTTTAACGAATTATTATCGTTTGAAAGAGAACACGAATTGTTGTGCCACTGTATATTTGTCAAGTTTTCTGTCTGAGTTTGGATATGTATTTCATTCTGAGTTTCATTTTTTGTTTGCTGAATAGGTATGGATGTTGCACCGCCGCCTAAAATACTTAAACTTAAAATCGTTGTTGCTAATAGTTTAATCATCTGTTTTTCCTCCTTGTTATAGTAATTTTAAATTATTTCAAATAAAAACATCGGTCTGCCCTCCCCTGCCCCTTTTGTTTGATTGTAACACGGAAATATGACAAATTCAAGCAAGTTTATTTTACATTTGCGCAAGTTTATTTTACTTTTTCCTGTTTTTTATATATTTTACCAATAAAACCGTTATAACACATACGACGACGAATATCAGAACGCCTGCAAGTATCTGTAAAATAGTTACGATATCGAAGTTCCAGGACGAGCTCGACACCGAAACAGTAGCACCTTCCGTAGGAGCTTTAAGCCAGGCAACAAATAGCATAAATCCCGCCACAAGCAGAGATATAACAACCGCACAGGCAATTAAAACTTTCTTTTTGCCCGAAAGCTTTTTCGGTTTTTTGCAAGCTTCGTCGGTTACGGCAATTTCCTGCCGTAACTCGTTGTTCTTGTTTTCGGACGGTTGAGTATCAGGGATATCGAAAAGCGGTTTTATTTCCGCATTTTCAAACAGCAGATATTCAGGCTTAACGTTAAAAAACTCGCAGAGAGATTTCAGCGCATCTGATTTCGGAGCAACCAAATCCTGCTCCCACAGAGAAACCGTCTGTCGCGAGACTTTTAATTCCTGTGCAAGCTCTTCCTGCGTTATGCCTGCGTTTTTTCTCAATTCTTCTAATTTCTTTCCTAAACTGCTCATTTGGTTTTACCTTTTATTTTAACCTTTCCGTCGGGGTACTTTTCCGAAAGTCTGTGTACAGCGCAATAAACCGCAGGCACGAGCACGAGCGTAACCAGCGTGCCTAAAAGAAGACCGCCTATAACCACAATGCCGAGGGGGCTCATCAGTTCGCTTCCCTGACCTATTCCTATTGCAAGAGGCAAAAGCGCAAGTATCGTTGTCAGCGTGGTCATAAGTATCGGGCGGAGCCTTTCCCTGCAAGCTTCCCTGACGGCGTCAAAATGAGGTAAACCCTCGTTTTTCAGCTGTTTTATTTTTTCAAGCATAACTATGGCGTTATTGACTATAATTCCCATCAGCATTATAAGCCCTATAAACGAAACGACGTTCAGGCTCGTGCGCGTAATCGTAAGAGCCACAAATCCGCCCGTGAAGCTGAAAGGTATGCTCGCCATAATTATCAGCGGTTTTATAAACGAACCGAACTGCACCGCCATAACCGTGTACAAGAGGAAAAACGAAACGATCAGCGCGACAGCAAGACCTTCGAACGCGTCGGCAAGATAGCTTGAAATTCCGCTCGACGAGAAAGAATAATCTTTATAGTCCTTTAAAACTTCTTTGGCTATCGCCTGCATTCTGTCTGTCGCCGTGCCCGTATCGGTATCGGGTAAAACGCCGGATACCGTTATCATTTTATTTCCGTTGGTACGGACTATGCAGGCTTCCGTCAGCTCGCTTTTCACCTCTCCGCCGGCTAAAACGTCTTTCAACTTAACCGCGACCGAACCGTTGAAGCCTATAACGAAATTTTCCAGATCGGCTTTCGACGAAATTCTGCCGTCCTCGAACCCGACGCGAAGCGCATAGTCTTCGCCGTCTATCGTGACGGTGCAGGCGGTATAGGAAGCGATTCCTATTCTCAGCGTCATAACAACGTTTTGATAATCGAGAGAAAATTCGGCTAACTTCTGCCTGTCAAACTCCAAAGAGTACTGCATAGACTTATCCGTCGAGCTGTCGGAAACGTCGCAAAAGCCGTCCTCTTTCAACTTGGTCTTGATTTTTGAAGCAATCTCTTTGAGGACGTCGCCGTCGCTTCCGACGATAGTCACGGACATATCGGACGAACCCGACATAAGCGAAGCGACGACCCCGTCTATTTCCCTGACCGTCACACTGCCTATTATCCCGTCATCCGCGTCCGCAAGCTCTCTTATCTTTTCAACTGTCTTTTTCGTGTTTTTATCGGTTTTGAGTTTTACGGTGATAATTCCCGAATCGGTCAGCGCGATAATTCCGTTTTTGCCTACGCTTACCGAAACGTAGTCGATATTTTCAACGTTTTCCGCAATGGTACGGCTGAAAGCAAGCACGTCGCTCTGCACGGTTTCTATATCCCTTCCCGAACCGTAATCCATAGTTACTTCTATCTGTCCTTTGTCAATCGAAGGCAGAAATTCGGTGCCGGTAATAAAAAGCAGACCTACGCTCGCGCCGAATACCGCAACTGCCGTGAGCACGGTGACGAGTTTTTTAGACAAAACCGCGCTCAGAATTTTCGAATACAGCGCCGTGATTTTATCGAGTATGAACGGCTGTTTCCACTTTGCAAGTTTTTCCTTAAAAGATTTTTTCTTTCCGTCCCCGTCGATTGTATCGGGCAGTATTTCCTTTGCAACCGTTATCTGTGAATGTTGATTGTATTCGAGGTCGGAGGAATACATATCTATCGTAAGCTGTGTGTCGCCCTTTTCTTCTGCGGGGCTCATAACCACTTTTCCGCCCTTCAACAGTCTTACGTTACCCTCGAAAATGCAGTACAGCGCGGGAATTACCGTAACTGCGACTATAAGCGAAAAGGCGAGCGAGAATACGACCGCATACGCAAGGTCGGTGAATATTTCGGCAGTAAGTCCGCCTATGAACAAAATTGGAATAAACACGCACACCGTCGTCAGCGTCGAGCCGAAAAGCGCTCCGCCGACTTCCGCCGTTCCGTCCACCGCAGAAACGTACGCAGACTTGCCCGTATCCCTGTGTTTTGTGATCGCCTCGATAACGACTATACTGTTATCGACAAGCATACCTATACCGACCGCAAGTCCGCCGAGCGAAACCATATTCAGCGTGATGCCCATAAGGCTAAGACAAATCAGCGCGGAAAGTACGGAAAGGGGCATAGTTATCGCAATGACGAGCGACGTTTTTACCTTTTTGAGAAACAGGAAAATGATAAGTACGGCAAGAACACCGCCTATCAGCATACTGATAAGCACGTTGGAAATACTGTCTGAAATAAATTCGGACTGATCGTCCAAAAGCCGTATAGACGCCGTGTATCCCTCTGCCGACGAAATCCGAGAATAAACTTTCTTTACCTCTTCGACTACAGCGGAGGAGTTCGCGCCGTTTGATTTGAACACCTCTATTACGACGCCTTCGCAAAGCGAGACTTTGCCGTCCGAAAAATATGCGTACGAAGAAAAGTCGGGAGTAAGCGTGACGGATGCAATATCCCTGACGGGAACCGATTTCGCATTTTCGTCGATAGTCAGTATCAGCCTGATAAGCTCGTTCGAAACTTTGATTCCCGTAATCGTCTCTATCATAGCAAGCGTTGCGTCGCTGTACGGATATTCGCCGAGGTTGACGTTTTGAAGCAGGCTCCTGTATTCGCCGAGAACCGCTCTCAGTTCCTCCGGCAGTTCGACGGGCGTATTCAGAATATCTTCCTCGCTCTTCACGTCCGAATTGTTTCTTATCTGAACGTCGGAACCGTTGTCGGTGATATTGCCGAGCGGAATATCGAGCGCACCGTACGAGAACGCCTTGACAATCAGCGGGCAGGCAAGTTCAAGCCCCGTATAGGGTATGACCGTATACGAGTAGTCGGCTCCGCCCTTTATCGAAACGTTTTCGACGCCGTCGATGGCCGAAAAGCGCGAAGAGAGTTCCTTCGCCTTTGCATATGCGTCTTCAAGTCCGTTTTCGCTTGTAACGGAAACCGAAGCGAGCGCAGAAGCGTTTAAATCGAGGTCGTAAATTTTTGTATTTACGCCGTCGGGCAGGGATATAGCGGAAAGCTTAGCGGAGATGTCCTCTTTTTTCGCTTTGGTGTCCGTTCCGTAATCGAACGAGAGTATGACCGCGCTGAGGTTGTCGTAGGAACTGCTGCTTACCGAAGTAATTCCGCTCACCGAGCCGACGCCTTCCTCCACCTTAACAGTGACGTCTTTCTCAACCGAATCGGCGTTCGCGCCGGGATATATGACCTGCACGCAGACGATAGGAACGTTTATATCCGGCAATAAATTAACGCTCATGTTAATCGTCGAGTAGACCCCGAACCCTAACACGAGCAAAACTATAAGTATTACGGCAACCGATTGTTTAATTACAAAAGAAAAAAACTTTTTCATAAGTTATTATCTCCGTCAAGCTCTTTAAGCTTTTTTAATTTTCCTCTGACGTATATGAATACGCAGGCAAGCACGGCAAGCAACGCCACGAAGATACCGAGCGCGATTCCTATCAGCACCGCCGCGGATATTCCCTTGACCGTCACAAGCAGGATGACGGCAACCGTGCATAAAAGCACCGCCGAAACAGCGGTGACTAAGACGCATATTTTTAAAATTTTCAAAGCTCTTTCCGCCTGCTCGGCAAGCTTCTTTGCATACTCTTCTTTATTTTGATTTTCCATAAAATATCCCTGTTGAACGTCAATAAATTTGTGAAACTATTTTATAATTTACGGTGCAAGGAGGGTTTCCCTCCGTTAGCACAACTCAATTTGCGGCTCCGCCGCCTCAGCGGTGTGAATTCGTACAATTATATATGTGTGTGCCCTTAATATTGTGCGAAGAGAGGCAGAGCCTCTCAAATCACGAAATTTATTGACATCGCCTGACGTCAATAAATTTGTGAAACTATTTTATACTGCTTGAAAGTATCGCAAGATTTGCCGCAACGTCGATCTGTATGACCTGCACGCCGTCGGGTACTTTCAGCGTAACGGGCGCAAAATTCAATACGGCTTTTATACCGCAATCTATTAAAAGACCGCAAACTTCCTGCGCGGCGCCGGCTGGCACGCAGACGACAGCAAGCTCCGCGCCGTGCTCCTTTATTTTCACAGAAAGCTCGCCCATTGCGTACACGGGTTTGCCCGAATGTAAAACGCCCGTCCTTGCCGGATTATTGTCGAACGCCGCAACCATTTCTATACCGTAATGAATAAATCCGTCGTACCCAAGCAGCGCTTTGCCCAGCGCGCCGAATCCGACTATAACGGCGTTGCGGCGGCCGTTACAGCAGAGGCACTCCTCGATAGCGGAAACAAGCTCTTCCGTGACGTAACCGACTCTCGGTCTGCCGTTTGCGGAAGTGTAAGCTAAATCTTTGCGCACCAGAACTTCGCCCAAGCCCAAAGCTTCGGCAATATGCCTTGACGAAACGTATTTTCTGTCCGCCGTGCCCTTTAAAAAATTCAGATACAACGGCATTCTCTGCAAAGAAATCTGAGGAATATTCCGTTCCATATTTCACCGCCCCGAATCGGCTCTACCGCCGATTAGATAAATTTATATCCATATTATACTATCGCAAACCCATTATGTCAACAGTTAAGTTTTATAGCTGTAACAAAAAACAAACCGGCGACAGCTGTCGCCGGCATTAAGCCTTATTATTTACTGCCAGTCGAGCCGAAGCCGCCTGCTCCTCTCACCGTTTCGGAAAGAGCCTCACATTCTTGAAACCGAGCCGTCAGATACGGCGTTATTACGAACTGCGCAATTCTTTCGCCTGAGGAAATCGACTGCACTTCGTTTGAATGGTTGTGCAGTGCGACCTTTATCTCACCCCTGTAATCGCAGTCGACCACGCCGACTTTGTTCGCAGGAGCAAGTCCTTTTTTGCTTGCAAGTCCGCTCCGCGCATAAATAAGCCCCGCATATCCCACGGGTAATTCGACCGCAACGCCCGTAGGCACTAAATAAGTTTCGTGCGGTTTTATAGAAATTTCTCCGTCCGTGCAGGCGTAGAGATCCGCGCCTGCGGAATACTCGCTGCCGTAAGTCGGAATAACCGCCTTTTCGCTGAGTTTTTTTATTTTTACGTCAGCCGTCACTGTTCCGCCTCCCCGTCCCAAAGGACGATTTTATCCTTTTTCAGCGATTCTTTAACCGAAATAATACGCTGATTCGACGAACCCCTGAACCGCAGGTTGAGATCTTTCAGTTCCTCCACAAACCTGCCGTCGACCAGAACGTCGAGCGTGCGCAGAAGCTTCAGCACTGTTTCCGCATCGCCTTTTTTGCCCGTTAAAAGGTCCCTCTCGTAATCGTAGCCCGTAAAGCACCAGACGGACTTTTCGGGATAGAGCTTGCGCATCCTTTTCATAAACGGAACGAGCGCGGCGCAGTTTTCGGGCTCGAACGGATCGCCGCCCAGAAGCGTAAAGCCCTTGATATAATCGGGCTCCATTGCCTTTAAAATTTTGTCTTCCACCTCTTCGGTGAAAGGCTGACCGTAGTCAAAGTCCCACGTTTCGGGATTGAAACAGTTTTTACAGTGATTTCTGCATCCGCTGACGAACAGCGATACTCTCACTCCGGGTCCGTTGGCTACATCATACCATTTTATATTAGCGTAATTCATAAAATCTCCTCACGAAATTTTTCGTCTATTCTGCGACGAAAAATTTCCGTGATTTAAAGGCTCTGCCTTCTTTTCGCAATCTTAATAGCACACAAATATATAATTGCGAAAATTCAACCGCCGAGGTGCAAGTATGCACAAATTGTGTCGTGCTA
This sequence comes from uncultured Christensenella sp., assembly GCA_910583545.1. Taxonomy (GTDB): domain Bacteria; phylum Bacillota; class Clostridia; order Christensenellales; family Borkfalkiaceae; genus Coproplasma. Next base: position 58,130 of record CAJTXM010000004.1, read on the forward strand.
ACGGCGGCAAAGCCGCCTTGCACCGTTATTTATTTTAAACTTTGTTTCCTTAAAATTTACAAGTGCAATACCCTTGCTTTGATTTCTTTGGTTTTGCCGACGTTCCAGAAGTTTTCGCCGAGATATCCGCAGGTACGGCGCGTGACGTTCATCTTGCGCTGATCCTTGTTGTGGCAGACGGGGCACTCCCATTCGTTGTCGTCGTTGATAATAATTTCGCCGTCGAAACCGCAGACGTGGCAGTAGTCGGATTTAGTATTGAATTCGGCGTACTGAATATTGTCGTAAATAAAGCGGACGACGTCCTCTATCGCCGTAAGGTTGTGGCGCATATTCGGTATCTCGACGTAGGAAATAGCTCCGCCCGAAGAAATTTTCTGAAACTGACTCTCGAACGTGAATTTCGAGAACGCGTCGATATTTTCGCGCACGTCGACGTGATAGCTGTTCGTGTAATAGCCCTTGTCCGTAACGTCCTCGATGATGCCGTACTTTTCCGCGTCTATCTTCGCAAAGCGGTAGCACAGCGATTCTGCAGGCGTGCCGTAGAGCGCGAAACCTATGTTCGTCTCTTTCTTCCATTTATCGCAGTGGTCGCGGAGCGACTGCATAACTTTGAGTGCGAATTCGGTTCCTTCGGGCTGAGTGTGGGATACGCCCTTGACGAGCTTTGTCACCTCGTAAAGCCCTATGTATCCGAGAGAAATAGAAGAATATCCGCCGAAGAGGAACTTGTCTATCTTTTCGCCGGGCTGCAGCCGCGCAATTGCGCCGTACTGCCAGTGAACGGGAGACACGTCGCTCGTCACTCCTTTCAAAGCGTTATGACGGCACATTATAGCCTCGAAGCAAAGCTGCATTCTCTCCTCGAAAATCTGCCAGAATTTCTTTTCGTCGCCCTTTGCGAGTATGCCTATCTGGGGAAGATTGACCGACACGACGCCCTGATTGAACCTGCCCTCGAATTTGTAGTTGCCCTCTTCGTCCTTCCACGGGGAGAGGAACGAACGGCACCCCATCGGCGAGAATACGTTGCCCTCATAATGCTCTCGCATTTTCTTTGCAGAAATGTAATCGGGGTAAAGGCGCTTGGACGAACACTTGACCGCAAGCTTGGTAAGGTAGTCGTACTTTCCGCCTTTAAGACAGTTGTTCTCGTCCAAAACGTAAATGAGTTTGGGGAATGCGGGCGTAACGTAGACGCCCTTTTCGTTCTTGATACCCTGATAGCGCTGTTTCAGTATCTCCTCGACTATCATTGCGTTTTCTTCTATGTACTCGTCTTTTTCGTCGAGATAGAGGAACAGCGTCACGAACGGAGACTGTCCGTTTGTCGTCATAAGCGTGTTTATCTGATATTGAATAGTCTGAACGCCTGCTTTAAGCGATTCCTGCAAGCGCATATCGACGAATTTTTTCTTGGTCTCTTTGTCCACGTTGTCGCCGAACTGCTCGTCGCACTGCGCCTCGTACTTCTGTCTCGTCAGTCTTAAATACTTGCCCAGATGCGCAACGTTCACCGACTGTCCGCCGTACTGCGACGACGCAACCGACGCGATTATCTGCGTGGTTATAGTGCAGGCCGTCTGAAACGATTTGGGACTTTCTATCATCTTCCCGTTCATTACTGTGCCGTTGTCAAGCATATCCTTGATATTAATAAGACAGCAGTTGAAAATGGGCTGTAAAAAATAGTCCGCGTCGTGAAAATGCAGAACGCCCTCGTCGTGCGCCTTTGAAATCTTTTCGGGAAGAAGAATTCTTCTGGTCAGATCCTTAGAAACTTCGCCTGCGATAAGATCCCTCTGCGTAGAAGCCGTGCGCGCGTTTTTGTTGGAGTTCTCCTCCATAACGTCCTTATTCTTGTTTTTGATAAGCGAAAGAATACTCTCGTCCGTGGTGTTCGCCTTGCGGATGAGCGCGCGCTCGTAGCGGTAAAGAATATACTCTTTCATAAGCTGGAATTTCTGCAATTCCATAAGCTTCTCTTCCACCATATCCTGAATATCCTCCACGAGGATGCGGCGGCGGTGAAGCGAAGCGATTTCGTCCACTATTTCGTTGATCTGCGCGTCCGTTGCCCTGTCTTTCTCGAATTCGAGGGCTTCGTTCGCCTTTTTAATGGCGGTAGCTATCTTATTTTTGTCAAACTCTACTACCGAATCATCTCTTTTAATAACTTTCATTATGCTTGTCCTCCGAAAAACGAAATAGTAAAGTCAAGTATAAATTGTAAACCCGTCAAAGTCAAGTTTAACTCATACAATATCTTGTATGTTATTTTTTAACTAAAACACTATATTTAGTAGTTGAAATTTTTAACAATTCGAACATAAGTTGGTTAAACTTATGAAAAGTTTATGTACAATTCTACAAAATCCGATTTATTTCGGCTTTTTTCGCTACGGAATTTTATTGAAATTAACAGATTTTCATAATTCAGGCTCAAAATATTTTTCAGCTCTTTATTTGACATTTTATTTTATATTGTGTAAACTCTATGCGTTGGAAATATAAGTTTTCGGGTTTGAAAATGTCGGATTTAACGAAAAGAGCAATTAAGACTTCTTTTTTAAAACTTTTAAATGCAAAGATGCTTGACAAGATAACCGTCAAGGATATCGTGGAGGACTGCGGAATTAACCGCAATACGTTTTATTACCACTTCGAGGACGTGTATGCGCTGTTGCAGGAAATTTTCGAGGACGAAACGAAAAACTACGTTATAAAACACGGCCAGAACTTAACCGACGCTTTTCTGGACGCAATAGGCTTTGCGCTTGAAAACAAGCGCGCCGTCTTTCACGTATTCCACTCGGTTAAACGCGAGCTGTTAGAACAGTACCTCTTCGACGTTTCCGACAGACTTGCCGAACATTTCGTAAACGAACAGGCGGAAGGGCTTACCGTCGGCAGGGAAGATTTAAGATACGTAACCGTGTTCTACAAACACGCCGTCGTCGGAACGATAATAGAGTGGCTATTGAAGGGAATGGAAGCCGAACCCGAACGCGTCATTAAACGGATGGGCGAAATTTTCGACGGAAGCGTAAGGCAGACGCTTGAAAGAATAGCCGAAAACTGAATAAAACGCTTATTTAAACCGTGCGGAAGTTACCGCGCGGTTATTTTTTTCAGACATTTGAGACCGAATGTCTGAATTTTGTGCAAAGCGCTTTTTTTGTCCGTTGTAAAAGCATTTTTTATATAATATAATTTTTTCCGTTGCGGAGGAAAACGATGAAATTTATCAGAACTGTAAAATTTGCCTATATAGCCGTATCCGCACTTTCGGCGGTGCTCGGACTGGTGCTTATTATACGCCCCGAAATGGGAATCAACCTCTTATGTTATCTTTTGGGCTCGGCAATTCTCTTATTCGGTATTATAAAGATAGCCGGCTATTTTTCAAAAGATCTGTTCCGCCTTGCCTTTCAGTTTGATCTGGCGTTGGGCATCTTCATCAGTATCGCAGGACTGCTGATAATAATTCACCCCTACACCGTCGCGCAAATAGCGCCCCGTATCGTCGGCGCGCTGTGGATTGCGGACGGGTCGCTGAGAATTCAGACGGCTTTCGATTCCAAACGGTTCGGAATGAAAAACTGGTGGCTGTTACTTATCCTCGCCGTCCTGACATGTCTTTGCGGCACTCTGCTTCTTCTCGATCCATTCGGCGGCGCGGCGGCGCTTGTGATTATGCTGGGCGTATCGCTCGTCTTTGACGGAGCGCAGAATATATTCACTGTGATCTACACCGTAAAATCAAGCGCGAAGAAAAACAAAAAAATTATAGATATCGAATAAAAAAGGAGTTAAAATGTCGGTTATCGAAGTAAACAATTTAACCAAGGATTACGGATCGGGACGCGGTGTTTTCGACGTGTCGCTTAGCGTGAACGAGGGCGAGGTATTCGGCTTTCTGGGTCCCAACGGCGCAGGCAAATCGACCACGATAAGACATCTTTTGGGCTTTTCCAAACCACAGTCCGGCGAATGTAAGATATTCGGCAAGGATACGTTTCAGAAGTATTATGAAATTCTGTCCTCGGTAGGATATATCCCAGGCGAAATCGCGTTGCCGGCCGGTCTTACGGGCTACGGCTTTATAGAAATGATGCAGAAACTGCAACACAATAAAAACGATGCAAGGCTGAAAGAAATGCTCGGCTTGTTCGAGCTTAAAGACAACGTATTGAAGGGCGAAACGAAGCGAATGAGCTTAGGCGTAAAGAGAAAGCTTGCGGTTGTCACCGCCTTTATGTCCGATCCCGAAGTTCTTATATTAGACGAACCCACTTCGGGACTTGATCCCGTAATGCAGGAAGTCTTTATAAAATTCATCGAAGACGAAAAGGCGCGCGGCAAGACGGTGCTTTTATCGAGTCACATATTCAGCGAGGTTGACGCAACCTGCGACAGAATAGCCATAATCAAAGACGGGCGCATAGTTTCACAGTTTCTTGCTGACGATCTGAAACACGCTTCGCAAAAGACCTATAAAATCCGACTTTGCGACGGCGCGGAATTCGACAGATTTATGTCCGATTCGAAAAATACCAACGCCTTTACCGTAATTAAAAACCGTCCCGGCTCCCTCTCCGTTACTCTCTCGACTTCCGACGATAAAGTAAACGACGTAATAGCGATACTCTCAAAGTATTCTATGACCGAATTCACACACAGAAAGGAAACGCTTGAAGACTACTTTATGAAGTTCTACAAGGAAGACAGAACATTCGAAGGGGTCAACGGTGTTTGACGGATACAGCGGACTTGAAACTGCGCATATAGTCTTTTCAATGCTTGCGTTCCTGTTTATGCTGGGTTCGTTCTCCGGCTGGGTTATCGAGGTGTTTTTCAGACGCTTCTTTTCCGCAAAGCAGTGGATAAACCCCGGCTTTTTAACGGGGCCGTGCCTGCCCATATACGGTTTGGGCGTGGTGACTTTGTACTCTCTGAGTATGCTCAAAGAGACAAACCCCGTTCCCTCCTCCGTTTCGGGCGGCGGAATTATCTGGGGGCTTATTATAGTTCTGTTAATAGGCGTTGCGATGACGCTCATAGAACTTATAGGCGGACTGATATTCATTAAGGGCTTAAATCTCAGACTGTGGGACTACTCAAACCGAAAGGGCAATTTCAAGGGAGTTATATGTCCGCTGTTTTCGGTTATCTGGACGGCGGTCGGAGCGCTATTTTACTTCCTTTTATATCCGCTTTTAACTAAAACTGTGAGCTGGTTTTTCCGAAACTATTTTCTTATTTTCTTCGTGGGAATGTACTTCGGCATAATGATTATCGATTTGTGCCACGCGTTCGGAATTGCGGCAAAGCTGAAAAAGTCGGCGGTGAAGAAAAGAATAGTAATTAAAATAGAAAACCTGAAAGCGTCTGTTGCAAAGCATCTGAAAGAGCGGAATCTGAAGGCGAACTTCATATTCCCCTTTAAATCGCCTCTGGGACTTGAAAACCATATAGACGAATATTTAGACGAAGAAGACGAAAATTCGAGCGAGGTAATCAAATGAGTATAAAACTTACAAATCTTACTAAAGACTACGGTTCGGGGCGCGGGATATTCGATCTCGACCTTGAAATAAACGAGGGTGAAACGGTGGGCTTCGTCGGCACGAACGGAAGCGGAAAAACCACTACGATAAGAAGTATTCTGGGGTTTATAAAACCTACTTCGGGCACGGCGGAAGTAAACGGACTTGAAAGCTGGCGCCACTCGTCCGAGATAGTAAAAAATATCGGCTACGTGCCGGGAGAAATTGCCTTCCCCGACCTCAGCACGGGCACGGCGTTTCTGAAAAGTCAGGCGGAGTTTCTATCCGTCAAAGATATGACGCGGTGCGACGAACTGATAAAACGGCTGCAACTTGATCCGAGGGCGAATTTAAAGAGAATGAGCAAGGGTATGAAACAGAAAACCGCCATCGTCGCCGCGTTTATGTCAAGCCCGGACATATATCTTTTAGACGAACCGACGACAGGTCTCGATCCGCTTATGCGCGACAGTTTTCTCGATATCGTCCGCGAGGAACAGAAAAAAGGCAAAACCGTACTTATGAGCAGTCATATGTTCGAGGAACTGGAACCGCTCTGCGACAGGGTTGCCCTTATTTCCGACGGAAAAATAGTGGATATCGCGGATATGAAAAAAATCAGAAAACCCGAAACTCGGGAATACAAGATAGAATTTTTCAAAAAGACGGAATATCAGAATTTCAAAAAAGAGGGCTTTTTGATAGTCCGCGACCAACCCGAATACAACCAGCTGACCGTAAGAATCGACAGTAAAGATATAAACACGCTTTTCAATAAACTTACGGCGTACGGCGTAAGACTTATCGCCGAAGTAAAATACAATCTTGAAAAATATTTTAAAACCAATCTTAATATAAAAGGAGAAAAAGATAATGTTCAGTAAAGCGCTTTTCAAACAATCGGTGAAAGCCAACTATCTTATGTGGTGCATAATCACCTTCGCAGTCTGCTTTATGCTTGCCTGCGTAATGCTCATCTCGGGCGGAGGAGATATTGCCGACGTCAAAAACGGCGTCGAGGATACGATAATCAAAAGTGAAATCGAGGCGAATATCAAAGGACGCGCAATAAACTATTACGAGCTTGACGAAGCCGCGCTGACCGAGTTCGATAACTATTTTATCGAAGAATACGCAAAGTCGGGCAATGCGGAAACCGCTTACGCAACCGCAGTCGGCAGACTGAAACAGTACGCGGACGCCGTTATCAGCGGAAAGGGTTATAGCGCGGACAGCGACGAGGCAATGGAAATAGCGGGGCTTATTTTCTACACTTTAAATCCGAAGGGTGCATATAACAACTTTTATGCTTCCGTGAACGAAACTCCGCTTACGTACGATATGTCCTCTGTAACGTCGGCAGACAGAGCGGATTACAGAAAGGGCTACTGCAAAAACGCTTCGGCAATTTTTTTGGCCGGCAATATGTGCAGCGAAGAAAATATCGATAAAATGGTAAAACAGCTCGAAGATTTCGGCGTTACTAAGGATAAATACCTCTCGTTCGGTTATTCGTATTCCTTTATTAAACACCTTGCAAACACCACTTCTTTGACTTACGATACGAGACTTGAATACGAGCTTGACGGGCTTGACAAAAACTCTCCCGACTACGACGAAAAGGTGAGTGAGGTAAAGCTTTCGCTCGTCGGCGATATTACGGGCGGCTTCCTCGCCTCTCTCCCCGAAGAGGTTGCCGAAGCTTTGCAGGAAGTCGGCAGTGCGGATCTGTATAATTTAATCGTCGGATCTATCTTCTATAAAATGGCGGGTCTGCTCCTTCCTATAATCTATGTAATTATGGTTTCCAACTCGCTTATAGCCGGTCAGGTTGACAGCGGTTCTATGGCGTACGTCCTCTCCACTTCAACTAAACGCGACGAGGTGACGTTCACCCAGGCGGCGTTTTTAATACTTTCGATATCGGCAATGATGCTTATGACCACGCTTACAAGCGTTATCTGTCTTGCGATAGTGTCGTCGCCCGATATAACGCTTACCTACGGTCAGCTGATACTTATGAACTTAGGCGCATTTATGGTACTGCTTGCGATAAGCGGACTGTGCTTTATGACCTCGTGCATATTCAACCGTTCGAAAAAGGCTATGGCGATAGGCGGCGGACTTTCGATGTTCTTCCTCGTAGCAACGATGTTGGGACTCTTCGGCTCGCCCGTTCTCCCCTCCGTCATAAGACTGTCTGCTCTGAACTTCTTCAACTACGTTACTATAATCTCGCTGTTCGACACGATAAGCATTATCGAAGGAACGCTTGCTTTCCTCTGGAAGTTTGCAATTCTCTTAGTTATGGCTGGCGTATGCTACGCGGTCGGCTTCGTGAAATTCCGCAAAAAAGATTTACCGCTTTAATAATTCAGCCGTGCGCTAAACCGCACGGCTGTAAATTTTACGGCGGAGCGCACTGCGCTCCGCCGTAAAAAATTATTTATTGTCAGATAGTTCCGTCGGAACATTTAACCGTATAGTTGCCTGCTCTGTAATCCCATTCCGTTTCTTTAACGACGGCATTCCATTCCGCCCGCGTTCCTTCGAATATAATTTCCTTCAAGGCATAACATTCCGCAAACGCGTATCTCTCTATTTCGGTCACGTTTTTGCCGATAGTTATGCTTTCGAGATTTGCACACTTCCAGAACGCATTTTCGCCGATATGCGTAACGCCTTTCATAACTACTTTTTTAAGGTTTTTACAGCCGAACAGCGCGTCCGCAGGCAATTCTGTTACACTGTCGGGAATAACCAGACTCGTTATATCTTCGCGGCTGTTGAATATCCATCCGAAACCGGTGACGGGTAAACCGTTATGCGTCGCGGGGATTACTATATCACCTGTTGCCGTGCCGACGCTCGTAACTTCGCTGTAAGTTGCGTAATCGGTAAATACCAAACCGCTCGGATCGGCTATTTCACCGCAGACAGAGCAAGTTCCTTTGACAAAGTTGTGAGGAATCTTGCTGTTTGGAACCGTAATGGTATCCACTTTTTGGCAAGTTGCGCAGGTGCGACTGCTTGTGCCGTCTTTCGTGCAGGTCGCGTCATTGTTAGAAACGTACTTACCGTAAGAATGTCCCGTCTTGCTTCCGACAACGGTACGCGTATCAACGCTGTTGCAGTTTGAACAGGTTGCGCTCTCCGTCCCGTCAGTTTCGCACTGTGCGTTGTTGTTGAATACGTAGCTTCCGAAACTGTGTCCCGTACGCGGTATTGCCTGCACGGTTGTCGCAGAACAGTCGGGGCAGCTGCCAGATCTGGAACCGTCCTGTGTACAAGAAGCCGGCTTGATTACAGTCCAGTTATAGTTATGACCTGTCGTACTGTCGGGAACGGTTTCCGTCTTGGTATCTTTACATCTTCTGCAAACGCCGTCGCGCGACCAGTCCGTAACGCAGGTTGCCTTGTGCTCAGTCCATTCGTAATCGTGGTTGAGCGCAGGTTTTCTGTTTCGTCTTTCGCTCGTACCGCAGGTACTGCAAAGATATACGTCGTAGCCTTCTTTCGTACATTCAGGCGCAACCGTCATATTGAACGTAAACTTGCAGGTGTGCGAACCGCCGTTCGAACCGCCGTTGTTTCCGCTTCCCGTATTATCTCCGCCGTCCGAACCGCCGTCATTATTTCCGTTGCTATCCGAACCGCCGTTCGAACCGTTGCCTGTATTGTCTTCGTTGCCGTTATTATTTCCGCCGTTGCCGGAGCCGTCCGTATTTTCGTTATTTCCCGAACCGCCGTCAGCAGATCCGCCCGTCGAGGACGAGGGTCCGTCCTGTTCGGTGCCCTGCTGTTCGCCCGCTCCCTCGTTTTTTTCGTATACTAGTCCGAGTGTTATTGCCGTTGCCGCTATCAAAGCCATAAACAGACAAAGCAAAATAATCGTTAATTTCTTTGCCATAAATTTACTCCTTAGTTTTAACCTCTATATAACATTATATTATCAATTAAATAAAAATAAATCAATTCAAATACGCAGAGTATCCGAAATGCGAAAATTCCGCCGTAAATTTAAGTAAATCTTTTCAGCCAGCTTAAATCCAACTTCCACTCGGATACTTTGTTGCGACGTCGGTGCGCTTCGTTCGCTTCACCGAGAGCTTTTCTGTATTCGGGGTAAGACGCGCCGTTTACTTTCATAAAATGCTCCGACGCGCTCTTTTCACTGCCCAAAAGCGAAGTTCTGCCTATATGTATAACTTCGTGACAGTCACGGCAGACGGCGATAACCGTTTCAAGCTTCTGAATGCAATTCTCCTCGTCGTAGCTCCACCGCTCGTGCGCTTCCAGCCTTTTAGACGGCGCACCGCATATCATACACTTTCCCTCCGCCCTCGAATAGGCGTCGCGCCTGACGGCGTTCCACTGTTCTGCCGATAAAATACTTCTTAAATTCGAATACCAACAGCTGTCGGGCACCATTTCGAAGCCGAGTTTATATTTCATACTATTCTATTTTACTCTTTTTCATAAATATTTGCAAGCAATTTACGCTAAACCCCTTGACAGCGCGGAAAACCCGTATTATAATATGCCTGATATCAAAAAGATATCAATTTGTATTACAGGAGTTTTGTTATGGAAACAGAAATCAAAGAAAAGAAGTTAAAGGGTAAAAACGGCTGGCTGATGCTTTTTATAGTTATCGGCGCGATACTTGCAGGGCTTGCAATGGCAATTGCGGGATTTATTCTCGTAGGAGGCGACGAAACGCCCGAAAACCCCGCGTTTTTCGCACTCGCAGGCGCAGGGCTCGTCGTAGTTTTCGTATCGTCCGTATGTCTTGCAGGTTTCAAGGTGCTTGCACCCAATGAAGCTATCGTTCTGACTCTGTTCGGTAAATATCACGGCACGCTCGAAGAGGACGGATTCTGGTTCGTCAACCCCTTCTGTTCGGCGAAAAAACCCATAGAGGACGTTGCCGTTTTCGGCAAGGCTATGTTGAGTAAAAAGCTCAGCCTCAAAGCTATGACTCTCAATAACGATAAACAGAAAGTAAACGACGAAGAGGGCAACCCCATTGAGATAAGCGTAGTCGTAATATGGCGCATAGCCGACTGCGCGAAGGCGGTCTTCTGCGTGGATAATTATATGACGTTTATTTCTACGCAGTGCGACAGCGCTATAAGGCAGGTTGCGCGTCAATATCCCTACGACGTGAGCGAGGGCGGAGACGAAAAGTCGCTCCGCGGTTCTTCACAGGAAATAGCCGACGTATTGAAAGCCGAACTTCAGAACCGCGTGAATATGGCGGGAATAGAGATTCTCGACGCAAGAATAAACAACCTTGCGTACGCGCCCGAAATCGCGGCGGCTATGCTCCAGCGTCAGCAGGCTTCGGCAATAATCGCGGCAAGACAGAAAATAGTCGACGGCGCCGTTTCTATGGTGGAAATGGCTTTGAACAAACTCAACGAGAATAAAGTCGTCGAACTCGACGAAGAGAGAAAGGCGGCGATGGTTTCCAACCTTTTGGTTATCCTCTGCGGAAACCGCGACGCACAGCCCATTGTAAACAGCGGAACCATCTACTAAAACAGTTCACGAAAAATTGTTTGCTACAATTTTTCCGTGAGATTGCTTTTGTCGTAAACAAGCTTAACGGCGGAAATAAATTCCGCCTTGCTTGTTTTTGCCGTAATTAATTTTAACATTATTGCAGTTGAACATATCGTAAAAAAAATTTTAACGCACAAGCCGTTTTGCTGATTTTTTACGATTAAAGGACTTGACTTATGGAGAGAATTTCTAAACCCGAAAATCTGACCGTTTACAGAAAAAAAGGGCTGACGGTTTTAGGCGGTCTAATCAGTCTGTTGCTTGCGGCAGCGTTAATTACGTTTATAACGGTAGCATATTTAATGACGCCGGAAGAGACGGTAAAAGAGGTGAAAACCTCTGTTATAATTGCTTTCACAGGAGTCGGTATCGGCGCTTTTTTCCTTATTTCCAACACCGCGCTGTGCTTATATAATCTGCGCTATCCCGTAATTCTTGCGACCGACGAAAAGGGAATTTACGATTATTCGGGCTTTATTCACTGCGGTTTTATCGGCTGGAACGATATTTTGGAAATCACCGGTTGCGGAAACAAAGCCGAAGCGTTTATCGACCTGTTTGAAAACGGTTCTTTAACGGAAGTAAAAATAGAGCTTAAAAACAGAAAAGCCACATTTGCAAACCGCAGTAAGCTGTGGACGGCACTATTTATTATGTCGGGCTTCGGCACGGTCAGAATCCGCACTATGTGTTCGCCCCTTTCAAAGAAAATCACCTATGCGCTCTTAAACGAACGCCTTAAATACTATACGGAAAGTTGATTTATGGAAAAAGAAAAATCAGGTAAAAAACAAATACCTTTGCGCATATCCGAAAAACTGTATGCCGAACTCGAACGCTGGTCGGCTGATGAATTCCGCTCGGTCAACGGTCAGATAGAATATCTTCTTACCGAATGTGTTAAATATCGTAAATACGGCAAAAAGGGCTTGACGAACGGGGACGAAAGTAATTAAAATATAGTTATGGTAAATCTCGACGGACAGAAAATCGCCAAAATAAAACGAGGCGAAATCATACAGCTTATCTCTCTCTGCGTTTCGGCGGCAGGCGTAATTTTCTTTATTGTGACTTACGTTCTGGCAAGGGTGCAAAACAGCGACGCATTGAAAATCGTTTCATTCGCCGTTTCTCCTGCTTTAATTGCAGTCGGCTCGCTTATAGCGGCGGTTTTCAATTTAAAATACGGCAGACTTTCGGAAAAATTGATACGGCAGTATATCTTGGATATCTGCCTCGAACACCCCGAAGCGATGCACCCCGAAAAGGACAGCCTCACTTTCTATATCACCGAAGAAAACCGCGTTTTCACTATGACGGCAAACGGATTCAGGGACGGACTGAAATTTGATTTTTCGGCGTATAAATGGCTGTTTGCGATACATAAGTCCGCCATTTTCAACGAGATAGGAACACGGCTCACCGTTTCGTTCTGCCGTCTTTTCGAAAGAGGGGCAAAATACAAGGACGTCGGCTATACGGTAAAATTAAAGTCGAAAAGCAAAAAACCCGTACCGATAATTTCAAACGGCATACCCGACAGAAAGTCTTTTAAAATTTATCTCAAAAACAAATAAAAAATCTCGGACTGCCGTCCGAGATTTTTTACTGTTTCATATTTCTCATTAAATCTATAAAAGTATTTTTTCTTTCCACCGATAAATTATTTAAAAGATCTATAATTTCTTTATCCTGATTATAGTTCTTATAATTATCCGCAAAAAATTCCGAACAGGGAATTTCAAGCGTATCAAGAATTTGCAAAAGCACGGGAAGCGAAACTTTGAAATTTCCGCATTCAATTTGGTTGATATAGGTCGGGCTTTTATCCAGCCTTAAACTTAGCTCCCTTGCCGAAAGATTTTTCCGATTTCTGAAATACCAAATCCGCATAGCAATATCTTTAATTTCCATTAAACACCTCACAATTTAAGTTTAGTGCCTTTTATTAATTAGCTCGATTAGTGATAACTAATAATTTAGTTAAAAAATATTAATATAATTAGTATTAACTAAATTCTTGACTTTATACTAATAATTTGTTATTTTATATATGCAAATGATTATTAAAAATAACAGGTGTATATGAAAAAATTAATTTTATCGGTGCTTATTTGTTTAATAAGTCTGACATCTTCAATCTATCTTTCTGCTTGCGATAAATGCCAATATTCATTAAATTCAGGCTCATACGAATTTGAAAAAGCAGTATTTATAAACAAAGGCAACAACGAGATTACAACAAAATATGCCGATGATATAATTGAAAACAAAAACGATTTCTTACAATGGAATAATTTATTGAGTTTCAGCATTTTTATCAACGAAAACACCGAATACTTTAAAAATGGAAATAACGATTATTTCGTAGTAAACGAGGGGCTTGCCTTTAAAATAATTGCCGACGATACTCTTCAACTTCATTTTCCTTATTGGCGCAGTTATGATTACGGAAATTATGATATTACGATAACATTAACTTTAAAAGTTTTATACGGTTAAAAAAAACCTGCGCTTATAGCGCAGGTTTTTTTTATGCTGACACTCAGCGAAATGTTTCAGATAAAATAAAGCATAAAGTTATAAAGCAACGAAACTTATACGGCAGTCGTCGCATTTCAGCATTTTTACTAAACCCATATCATAGGGATAATCGCTCGGCTCTTTTCCGCAAATCGGACAGACCTGCTTTTCGGGATATTTCTTTTTCAGGCTGAAACCAACTTCAATTTCAAAATAGTAATATACCGGCTTTTTCAATTTTTCTTCCAACTCGAGCCTTATATCGAAAGACAGTTTGTTTAAAGCCGAATCGGGATTTGTTATCTGATTTTTTGTGAACCTGTCGGACAGCGAGTCAAACCACAGCTCTTTCACGCTTGCATAGCATTTCTGCCAGCTAAGCAAGCTGCTGTGTTCGCTTTCGTTGTAAAGATGAGGAACCTTGTACAGAGGTATTTCCCAACCGCATTTGCCGCAAGTTACGGGACTGCACGACCCGTCGCTGTCATAATCGGCAATAAGCTCGTAAAAAGGAATTTCCTTACACGAACAGTTACTTCTATATAAAATATTTTTACCTATTATTTCGGGTTTAATATCAAGATAAATGTAAGAGCGGTTTACGTACTCGTTATTGAATTTTTTATCGATGCTTTCAGGGTCGGGAACGTTGACGAATAAGTTATATCTATGCTCTCCGCAATTTATCAGAGAGTAATCGCCGTATATCTGACCGTTGCGAAAAAGAGTAACGAAATAGTCTTCAAGTAATTCGTCTTCATTTGTAAAAAACTTGCAGTTTTCAAAATCAACTTCTTCGTGTCTGACAGTAATATCAAGCTTCATAAAGTAACACATTTTTTCAATCCGCCTTTGTCTGTCTCAATGCCTTTTGCCAGCCGGACAATAATTTTTCTCTCTGCTCTTCGCTCATATCGGGTCTAAACACTTTGCCCGTTTTAACCGTTGAACGGATATCGTCAAAGTCCTGCCACAGGCCCGAGGTAAGTCCCGCGAGGAACGCCGCTCCCAGCGCGGTAGTTTCCACAACTTCGGGGCGGACGGTCTCGCAGTCGAGTATATCGGACTGAAACTGCAACAAAAAGTTGTTTTTGCTTGCACCGCCGTCTACCGAAAGCCTCGTCACGTTTATTCCCGAATCCTTTTCCATACACCTTACGAGATCCGCGACTTCATAGGCTATCCCCTCCAAAGCCGCGCGGACCAAGTGCTCTTTCGATGTTCCGCGCGTAATTCCGCAGATTATGCCCCTTGCCGAACCGTCCCAGTGCGGAGCGCCGAGCCCCGTAAACGCAGGAACTATGTAAACTCCTCCGCTGTCCTCCACGCTGTACGCCATAGTTTCGCTGTCGTCAGCCGTTTCTAAAATTTTAAGCCCGTCCCTCAGCCACTGCACGACCGCTCCGCCGACGAAAACCGAACCTTCTAAAACGTAAGGCGGCTTGTCCGAAAGCGACGCACCGAGCGTGGTTACAAGCCCGTTTTTGCTCCTTACGGGATCGTCGCCGGTGTTCATAAGTAAAAAACAGCCCGTGCCGTAAGTATTTTTAAGACTACCCTTTTCGGTACAGAGCTGACCGAAAAGCGCCGCCTGCTGGTCGCCGACCGCACTGCAAATTTTCACGGGCGAACCTAAAACGCTCTTGTCGGTATACCCGAAAAAACTGCCCGACGACTGAACTTTGGGAAGCATACTTTCCGGTATACCGAACAATTCTAAAAGCTCGCCGTCCCATTCAAGAGTGTGGATATTAAACAGCATAGTGCGCGCGGCATTCGTATAGTCTGTCGCAAACACTTTGCCCTTGGTCATCTGCCAGATTAGAAACGTGTCCACCGTGCCGAACAAAAGCTCGCCGTTCTGCGCGCGCCTGCGCGCGTTTGGCACGTTGTCTAAAATCCATTTTATTTTCGTCGCCGAAAAGTAAGCGTCGGGAATAAGCCCCGTTTTATCGTATATAAACGCGCCCTTTTCTCTTTTCAGCTCCTCGCAGTATCCGGCTGTGCGCCTGCACTGCCAGACTATCGCGTTATGGACGGGCTTACCCGTCCTCTTATCCCACACGAGCGTTGTCTCGCGCTGGTTGGTAATGCCTATCGCGGAAATATCGTCCGCAGTAATGTCGGCGCGGACTACTGCTTCGGCGACGACAGCCATAACAGAACCCATAATATCCTGCGCGGAATGTTCGACGTATCCCGATTCGGGATAAATCTGTTTGAACTCCTGCTGTGCCATCGAAATTATACGCGCCTTTTTATCGAATATAATAGCGCGCGAACTCGTCGTTCCCTGATCTATCGAAAGTATAAATTCACCCATATGAAAATTATATCACGGATTAACCGAAAAAACAAGCGCGGCTGCGGTTTTTACCGCGGACGCGCTTGTTTTTTTATTTATTCTTCCGTTTCTTCTTCGTTATACTGTCTGTGAAATTTTGCGATTTCCTTAGTATCGAGCGACACTTTCTGATACAGCCCCGTGCACTCGTTAGCGCACACGCACTCGTCAAAAAGGCTCTTTATCATTTTTTTCGTTCTTCGCTTTGCCATATTCATAGTATTGCCGTTACGGCTTTTTTTATTCTATATAAATTAGTTGCGCTTATTTTGTTACAGTACTTGACTTTAATATTGTCATACTGTATACTTACAATTGTAATTTACAACTGTGATAAACAGGTTGAGAGAAATGATTGAGAGAATTAGAAACAAAAACGGAAACATTTTAAACGGGCTTAACGAATTTCTGTCGTCAAAGCTTTTCCCGTTTATGACCGCGACAGTGTCGCTGTTATGTTATTACCTCGGGCTTGACATAGTTTTCATTTACTACGTCGGAATCACGGGGCTTGTCATTCTGCTGTTCTGCGACGATATTTCACCGCTCATAACGGTACTGCTGTTTATGTGCGTGTTGGTATCTTACGAAAACTCGCCGTCGAACCTTGCGGAAAATGCGCCGTATTACTTCCAGACGGAAATTTTAGTGCAGATATTCATTGTAATAGGTCTGCTGGGAACGGCGGTCATTTACCGATTTATTTCGACCTGCGCTTCGGGGCGTTTTACGGTTTCGCCGATATTTTTCGGGCTTTGCGCTTTTGCTGCCGCGCTGTTCATAAACGGAATTTTCAGCGACGGTTACAGTACGAAAAATTTGGTTTACGGGCTTGTAATGGCGCTTTGCTTTCTGGGCATATTCACTATTTTGAAAGACAATCTTTCCACTTCCCCCGAAACGTTTGAAAAATTAGCGCTCAGCTTTTTTGCCCTGAGTTTAGTGCTGGTGTGCGAACTTACATTAAAGTATCTGACGTGCGAAGAGCTGTTCGTAGACGGAAACCTCAACAGAGAACACCTGACTTTCGGCTGGGGTATGTGGAACACTATGGGTATGATGCTTCTCATATGCCTGCCGTCGACGCTGTATCTTGCAGGAAAATACAAGCTCGGTTTCATCTTCACGGTATATTCGGCTTTCCTTTTCGCCGCCGTGTGGGCGTCTTGCAGTCGTCAGGCAATGCTCGGCTCGGCGATAATCTACCCGACCGGACTTATCATCCTGCTTATAAAAGGCAACAACCGCAAAATAAATATAGGAATAATACTCTGCGCGCTCTGCGTTGGCGTCTCTCTTCTGTTCGTGTTCCGCGACAGCGTGTTCAGACACATAAAAGAGCTGATTTTGCAGTTGGTGGCAAACGGAGAAATTACCGGAAGCGGAAGAACTTCGCTGTGGAAGGGCGGTTTCGAATACTTTAAATCTTCGCCTGTTTTCGGCGTCGGCTTCTATTCGGACCTATACGCCGACTATTTGGGCGGTTTCAACGGTTTTTCGGGTATGTCGTTTATTCCGCATATGTGCCATAACACCGTAATTCAGCTTATGAGCACCTGCGGTATAGTCGGGCTTATAACCTACCTTGTGCACCGCGTGCAGACGGTAATAAGTTTTTTCAGAAACGTAACTTACGACCGTACTTTCATTGCCCTGACAATGCTGTCACTGATAGGTCTCAGCCTTGTGGACAATCACCTGTTCAATATCTTCCCCACTATAATTTACGCCTGCCTTACGGCGGTGCTGTGCGCGTCGGGAAAGAGAGAAAAGACAAAATAATTTAAAAATTCACAGCAAAAAACGCGGTTTGAAACCGCGTTTTTTATTGCTTATTATTTGACGTTATTTACTTTGAATTTTGCTACAAGCACATTATCGTCGGCAAAATCGAAAACCGCGTCGCGCGCTATTCCGATAAAGTCCTTGCCCAACAGCTCGAACAGATTTCCTTTTATGCCGAACTCGGGAAGTTTGCCGACAAGCTTACCGTTTTCGTAGAGATAGGCAAGCTGAACGGGAAGCCCCAGAGTGCCGTCGGGGGTCATATCGCCTCCGCTGGTTATCACGACATATATCGCCTTACCTTTTACAAGGTTTTTAAGTTCGTCCGTCCGCGCCGCTTTAAAGCCTGTAAAACTCGTCTGCGGAACTTCGTCGAAAGGTGCATATCCTCCGCCGGAAAGGGGCAGATTGAAATTCGCCGACGAGCGCTTGTACGTTGCAACTCCCGTAAATACGCCGTCCTTTACGAAATGGAATTTATCGTCCTTATTGACTACGCCCTCGGTATCGAAGAAAGCGATAGATTTATCGGCCTGCCCCCTGTCGGTTAAAATATTGACCTTTCCGTCGAATATTTTTTCGCCGAGCTTTCCGCTTAAAAGGCTTGAACCGCTTACATACAGTTCGGCAACCATATGCTGAGCGACGTACTGCATAACTTCCATTGCGTTGATAATAACGGGGATTTCGCCATCGGGCATTCCGACTTTTTTATGATAGACGTTCAGAAGTTTGCCGATATCGCTGACAATCTTATCTTCGTCATAGCAGGTTTTGTTGAAGCCGTAGCTTAAATCCATTATGTTCGCCGAAGCCTTATCCTTTATAACGAGCGCTCCGCCTATTTCGTTGCCCTTGTACGAATATTTCGTATTTTTGCTGTTTTCATAGACAATCTCTTCCTCGCCCATATTAATCTTATTGCTGAAAACGAAATCGGGATAACACTCTGAAAGCCTTGCGATAAGCTTTTTCAAAGTCTTGACGTAGTCCTTTTCTGCTATAATATTCTTGATTTTATTCTCTTCCCTCTTCTGATTTTCGGTAAGATTGCAAGGATACGCTATGTTCTGTGCAAGCTTTGCCTTTGCTTCCTCAAAAAGAGCGCCGTCGTCGCCCTCGCCTATCCTGCCCGCAACGCCGATTTTGCCGTCGTCGTAAACCCTTATAACGGTTTTTAAATCCTGCTTAACGCGGAGGGAGTCAACCTTGCTTCCCGATACGTTTACGCTGTAAGAAGTTTCTTTGATAGTTAATTTCTCGTGTTCCATAACTCACCTCACTGAACGCTCATTTTGGAAATTCTGACGTACGGTCCGCCGAAAGAAACGTGCAGGGGCATCTGTTCCATTTTACCGCATCCGCCGAACACGCTTGAAATAATTTCAGCCTTGTCGGAAAGTCCGTCTATAAGATTTAAAGTTTCAAAGACGTTGCCCGTGATAACGGCGATTTTGACGGGATCGCCTATCTTGCCGTCAACTATTTCGTAGGCAAAATTCGGAGCTATGGTAAACGTACTCATACCCGAGCCGTGCTTATAGTCCTTGATAAAATAGCCGTGTTTTACGCCTGCAAACAATTCATCCTTTGTAAGCGTTCCCGCTTCCACTATTGTGCTCGTCATACGCACGATCGGCTCGAAATCGCAGCTGACTGCGCGAGCGTTACCCGTCAAGTCCTCGTTCAGATCGGTAGCGGTCGAAGCCGAGTGAAGTCTGCCCGAAAGCACGCCGTTTTTGATAAGATACGTCTTTTTAGCCCTCGTTCCCTCGTCGTCGTAGGGACGGTAGCCCGACCCGTCTTCAAGACCGCTGTCGTAGATGGAAAGAATATCACTGCCGACCTTTTTGCCGATAGCCCACTCCCTGCGCATTGTTTCGTCGCCTATCGTAAAGTCGGCTTCCGATTTATGTCCGAAGCTCTCGTGCGCAAAAACGCCCGTCGTTTCGGGGGATAAAATTACGGGATACTCGCCTGCCGTTACGGGCTTTGCGTAGAGGAATTTTTCACACTCCTCAACGAAAGATACGACTTCCTCTTCTGAAATATGTATCTTCGAAATGCAGTCGCCGGACTTTGAAAGTCCTGCCGTAAAGTTATTTTCGCCGTCGGCAAAAGACGCGTTGAACCTTATTCCGCAGAGCTGAAAATCGTATTTTATTTCGGCGCCCTTGGAAGAATAGAATTCTATTTCGGTGTATTTATCCGCATAGAGTGCGACGAACATTTTGAGGTGTTCGCTCTTTAAAAATGCAAACTTACCGGTAAGCATTTCAGCTTTTTCCGATAAGGAAGTATTCTTGACGCAGTTTGCTTTAAACTTCTTGACGTCCGCCTTATTTACCTCAAAGCGCTTCACCGTAGCGTTGTCCGCTATCTTTTTGTCGGCAGAAGCGTTTTCATAGAGTCTGTCAAGCTCGCCCTGCAAATCATTCAGCTTATATGTTGACGCATAATACCACATATCGCCGTCGAATACGCGCAAAAACGCTTTTTTCAAAGTTGTGTTTTTGCTCTCTTCGAGCGCGCCGTCGCGGTATTTTATACTTGTTGTGAATACGGTTTCTACCCTTACGTCAGCGTAAAATCCGTCTCTGAATTTTATCATCGAATACCTCCGCAATTGTTATATAATTTATTATAAACGCTTTATTAATGAATTCAAACAACTGACCGTTGCGTTTTATTTCTGATAATAGGCGATAAGCATAATGCCTGCAAGCGCGATAAAAATCACGCCGACTATCAGCATAAACGCCATTCCCCTCTTTTTGTCCTTTTTAGCCTCGCGGTACTCATAAAAGTCTTTATATTTTTTGTTCCGGACGTCGCGTCTGAACAGATCGAAAAATCTGATAAACGCATATGAAAGCATATCGAACGCGCCGCCGTTGCTCGCAAAAATCAAAAGCCCGACGCCTGCCAAAATTACGCCCGGAACAAAGAACGCATCGCTTAAAATGCGCAGTACCTGCTTGCCGTCGTCGTAATTCCATATCTTTTTCGTGCATACGATTATGGTGAAAACGACCATCCCCACAACAGCCGAAACAACGTACGGCACAGCTTTTTTTAAAAAACTTTTCATCAGTTGCCGATTTCCGCCTTATATCTTTCGAACTCCGCGTTATTGCAGTAGATAAGATGCCCCGGCTCGATTTCGCGCATTTCGGGCTTGTCGACCGAGTAGTCGTGCTCCGCAATGGGGTTGTAAACTATACGCTTTCTGTTTTTCTCATAGTCGGGATCGGGTACGGGAATCGCCGATAAAAGCGATTTCGTGTACGGGTGCAGAGGATGCGCAAACAGTTCGTCCGAAGTTGCAAGCTCGACCATCTTTCCGAAATACATAACGCCTATCTTGTCGGAGAAGTATTTGACCACCGAAAGGTCGTGCGCAATGAAGAGTATCGTAAGCCCAAGACTGTGCCTCAGATCGTTTAAAAGGTTAATGACCTGCGCCTGTATAGAAACGTCGAGCGCCGAAATAGGCTCGTCGGCGATGATTAAATCCGGTTTAAGGATTATCGCCCTTGCAATGCCGATACGCTGACGCTGTCCGCCCGAAAACTCGTGCGGGTATCTGTTTGCGTGTTCGGGAACAAGCCCCACGAGGTCAAGCATTTTATAGACCTGCTCGTCGATATATTTCTTGTCTCTCACGCCCCTTATGATAAGCCCCTCTGCGATAATATCCCTGACGGTCATACGGGGGTCGAGCGAAGCGATGGGGTCCTGAAAGATCATCTGCATCTTGTTCATTATTCTGTCGCGTTTCGCAAGACGCATCTCTTTCTTATACTCCTTGCTGAACGCTTTGAATTCGTCTCTCAGTTTTTCTACGGTATCCGCGGAAGTAGCTCCGTCCTCAACCGAAACGCCGAGCGCCTTTTCAACCGCCTCTTTGAGCTTTTGAACGTCCTCTTCGCTTACGTTTTCGGGCTCCACTCTCTCGTATTCGTTGAACGCGGCGTCGAGCGCGTCCTTTTTAGGCTGGAATTCGTCTTTGACCTTCTGCACCTGAACGGCGGCATACTGTTTATTACAGGTCTTGTCGTCGTAGCGCGCCGACCTTATATTTGCGGTCTGCTCCTGCATAACCGCGTGCAGTTTTTCCTCTGCCGCGTTCAGCCTTTGGGTATATTCGTCCTTTACTTCCGTTGCGCCTGCCTGTTTATCGGCTTTTATCAGCTTTTTGACTTCCGAAGTTTCGGCTTTATATTCGGCTTTCGCCACTCTCACCGCGTCCTTATACGAACGGATACCTGCACAGATACGCTGTCCTTCGAAAATGACGTTGCCGGAAGTTATGTCGTAAAGCTTGATTATCGAGCGTCCCGTAGTCGTCTTTCCGCATCCGCTTTCGCCGACGAGTCCGAAAACTTCGCCCTTGTGGATTTCGAAACTGACGTTATCGACGGCTTTGAGTTCCATCGCAGGGCCCATTTTGAAATACTGACAGAGGTTTTCAACTTTCAACAAAACGTCGTTTTCATTCTGCTTTTCCATCGTCAGCCCCCTTCTTTACGGTTTTTTTTGCGGTTGTCTTTGCCGCACCTGCCGCGGCTTTCTTTCCGGCTGTCTTTGCCGCACCTGCCGACGGCTTCTTTGCGGAGGGTTTCTCCGACTTTGCTTTTTCCTCTTTGACTGCCGTCTTTTTTACCGTACCGGTTTTTTTGGCAGATTTCTTTTCAGGCTCTGCGCGCTCTCCGCTTTCCTTCGCGCCGTCTGCAACCGCGGACTTCTTCTCTCCGCCGCCGTTTTTTTCCGACAGCGATTTCTTCTTCATCCTCGATATCCTGTCGGTGACTGCCTTGGGAGGGTCTACCTTGGGAGCGTCGGGGTGCAGAAGCCAGGTTGCCGCAAAGTGCGTATCCGAAATTTTAAACAGCGGAGGCTGTTGTTCGAAGTCGATCTCCAAAGCGTATTTGTTTCTCGCCGCGAACGCGTCGCCCTTGGGAGGGAAAATCATATTCGGCGGAGTGCCGGGAATAGCTTCGAGCTTTTCCTTGGTTTCGAGATCCGGCATAGAGGACAGAAGCGCCCAGGTATAGGGATGCGCAGGCGCATAGAAAACGTCGTCCGCCGTGCCTATTTCAACGATTTTGCCGGCATACATAACGGCGACCCTGTCCGCCATATTCGCAACTACGCCCAGATCGTGCGTAATGAAAATTACCGAAAGCTGTCTTTCGACTTTGACTTTGTTTATGAGTTCGAGTATCTGCGACTGAATGGTAACGTCGAGAGCCGTCGTCGGCTCGTCGCAGATGAGAATATCGGGGTTTGCCGAAAGCGCGATAGCTATAACTATTCTCTGACGCATACCGCCCGAAAACTCGAACGGATACTGCCTGTATCTCTTTCTCGCTTCGGGAATACCGACTTCGTCCAAAAGTTTTAAAGCCTGCGTCTTTGCCATACGGCGCGTAACTTTGTGTACGACGCCCGAAGCCTTTGCTTTGAGGTAGTCGATGATATCGACTACGCGCGCGTCGAAATCTATCGAAGAATTTCTTTCGATATGCGAAGTGATATCGTCGTAAACACGCATTATGCAGTCAACGATTTCTTCCTTTGCAAGGTCTAAATCGACGAAGTTTTTATCTGCGATTTTGTAATTCAGAGTTTTTCCGCTCTTGGCTTTGCGCTCGGCTTTTGCCGTCTGCTTTGCAAACCTCTTTTCCTCTGCGGCGTTGCGTTTGATGCCGTCGAAGTAAAGATTTACTGCGGCTTTCAGACTTGAACGGAAGGTATATAAGACGTTGTCCTTAATGATTTCAAGCTTGTCGATTGCATTTTCGACTGCCTCGACAACCGTCTTACCGGCTTCTGTAACCGACTTTTTATCGAGATTTTCCTGCCTGAACACGCCGAGCTGTTCATCGATAACGCTGAGCGCCGATTTCTTGTTTTCGATAGATTTTGCGTTCGAATACAGCACGCCCTCTTTGGCAAGGGCAATGAAGTCGAGCATAAATTTATCGTCAAGATATTTGCGTAAAAATTTATTGAGCTCGGGAACGTCCATTTCGGGCAGGGGCTCTTCCGAGAAAGTGAGATAGTAGCCCATTGCAAAGAAGTTCGGCATAGTCAGCTTTTCTGCGTCTGAAAGAATTTCCTGCACGCGTTTAAGCTTTTCCGATATCGCCTGCCAGTCCTCTGCGCCTGCCGTCTGTGCGGCTTCGCCGCGGTTTAAAAACTTGCGGATAAACGCCTTTATCTTTAAAGGAAGAGGTTCCTTAACCGCCTGTTTCAACTCTTCGAGCAAGCTTTTCAGCTCTTCCGCACGCTCCTTTACGACGTATTCGCCGACCGCCTGCGCGCCGACCTTCGCAATTTCCCTGATATCTCCGCGCACGTCCTTGAATGCGTTCTTTTCGATTCTGAACAGAACGTCCTTGATTTCCTCGACGGTTTCGGTGCAGGCGTCGTGAGCTTTGTTATAAGCGTTTTCAAGCTCTAAGTGCTTGTATTCGAATTTGTTGAAATTTTTACATTTGAGTTTGTTCTCTTCGCAGATTTCCCTGTTGTCGGCTCCGCGAGCTTCGTCCATCGCCTTGTTGAGGCGCGACAGAAGCGTATTGAAATCTTTTCGGCTTTCGCGCTGATTTATCTTGCCCTTTATGAGCATCGCCTCGGTCATCTGCTTGCCGACGCGCATTATGGGATTGAGACTCGACATCGGGTCCTGAAAGATCATAGAAATCTTATCTCCGCGAAGCTTGTGGAACTGCTCCTCGGGAATCTTCATAAGATCCTGTCCGTCGTAGATTATCTCTCCGCCGTCTTTTATCGCGTTGCCTGCAAGTATGCCCATTATGGCGCGGTTTGTGACGGATTTGCCCGAACCGCTTTCGCCGACGATTGCCAGCGTTTCGCCCTTGTACAGATCGAAGCTGATGTCGCGTACGGCCTGAACTTTTCCGCCGTCCGTCTTGAAGCCTATTTTAAGGTTTTTAACCGCAAGTTTAATTTCTCTCTCGTCCATATCAGCCCTCCGCTCCTCTCAAGCTCGGATTGAACGCATCGCGCAAACCGTTGCCGAACAGGTTGAATGAAAGCATTAAAAGCGCAAGGTAAATCGAAGGAATCATTGCCACAAAAGGCGCAGATAGTAAGCACTTCTGTCCTGCCGAAATCAACGTACCAACGCTCGTCAGATTTCCGCTGGATTCGAGATTAATAATGCCCAGATATGTCATACTTACTTCCGAAAAAATCATAGCAGGGATTACAAGCGCACAACTGGTGACCAAAGTTCCGAGTGCGTTGGGAAATATGTGCTTCCACATAAGTCTTCTGTCTTTTGCTCCCAAAGTTCGCGCCGCAAGCACATATTCGTGATTTTTATAACGGTAAAACTGCATTCGCGTAGTTCCCGCCATACCTATCCAGCCTGTTAAGAAATATGCCATAAATAATACGATAAAACCGCTCGAATGAAGATATTCTTTCATAAGTGTTATTACTATCATAATTGGCACGGCTGACAAAACTTCGACTATTCGCTCTAAAATCAGGTCCATTTTGCCACCGTAATAGCCTTCTATCGCGCCGTATATTGCACCGACAAATATATTGACTACAGCGACTAAAATGCCGAATATGAACGAAAATCTTGCGCCGTTTGACAGACAAGCGTAAATATCTTTGCCTTCTGCAGTTGCGCCGAAAACAAAGTAAGGTTCGGTTATTCCGTCTTTGTCCCGATACGAATGCACGTAAGTATAATATTCAAAATAGTTTACGCGCACTTCATAGCCGTCGGTTATAAGACGAGCATAATCGTAACAGTACGTTTTTCCGTCTTTAACAAATTCGTCACCTTCTATACGCAACGAATTGTACTTCAAACTTTGTTCGATAACGCTTCCCTTCTCGTGTGAATTGTAATTAGGGATAATGCTCGTCGGATCGCTATTATCAGCGAGAACAGCAACAGTCTTTCCTCCTGAAACTTTTGTACGGTACCAGAAATTCGCATTATCGATATCCTGCGGTGCAAGCAGATTTTTTCTGTCTGTATAAGACATCATAGGATAAAGAACCTGTCTGCCTGTAACGTTCTGATACTCCTGTATTTGCATATAGGTTTCTTCGTCTATATTTCTGTACATACAGCCGAGTTTATGATATGAATCTTCTCTATAATAGTAAAGAGTGGAACCGCTTGAAGAATCAATGGTGAATTCCTGCCTTTTAACTGCGTTATGCCCCGTCTCCTTACCCATTGCGTACAGAGAAATAAAAGTTTCTTTATTCGCGGATGTATCTTTACATCCATCCCAGAAATCGACATCTTCAAACAGTTTTGGCAACGCCGTAGAATAGTTCAGATCGCTGTAAGACGGTGAATAAGGAGTAAAAAGCGGTCCAAAAATCGCAAACAGCATAAGCAAAGCAACAACTATTGCTCCAACAACAGCCCCCTTATTTTTGCAGAATCTTGCAAACGCATCACCCCAATAGCTTTTCGATTTAGTTGACAACGCCGTATCGTGTGAAATCTCTTTATTGGCAAACTTGAATTTTTCTTTCGGTATATTATTAAAATCAGCCATTTGTCTTAGCGCTCCCCATTCTTATTCTCGGATCTATAAACCCGTAACTTATATCTATAACGATTGTCGCCAAAAGTCCTACGAGGACGTAGAAGCCGGATAAAAACATAAAGAAATCGTAATCCTGAGCGGTTATCGATGAGAGGTAAAGTCTGCCCACGCCGGGAATTGAAAACATATTTTCAATAATAAGCGAACCGGATAATACCGACACGAACTCGCTCAGAATAGAAGGGAAGATTACAACCATCGCGTTACGCATAGCGTGCCTGAACGTCGCCTGACCTCTCGTCAGACCCTTAGTTCTCGCAAGAAGCATAAATTCGCTTGTCAGCACTTCCGAAAGTTCCGCACGCGTATATCTTGCATAACCGGCAATAGAACCCAGACACAGCGCAAAAACCGCAGGTAACATACTGACAAACATTGACCAGGACAGATAGTCGTAGCCAGTCTCCATAACCATCGGGAACCAGTCAAGCTTGTAACAAAATACAAACTGAATGATAAGTCCGAGAACTATTGAAGGAAGCGATACGAGTAGTATAATAAATACGTTTACAATCTGGTCCTGCCATTTATTCTTTTTAAGAGCAGCCAAAACGCCGAAACCGAGCCCAATAGGCACGCCTATAAGCGTTGAATAAACGTTAATGAGTATTGTAGGGGGAAGATTCTCTCCGAACACGTCCAATACGTCTCTGCCCGAATATTCAGGCATATTTACGCCAACTCCAAAATCGCCCTCGGCAAAAATTCTGTGAAGATAAGTGCCGAGTTGGGTCATAATAGGCACGTTGGAAAAACCTATTATGTTTCCGCTTTGATCATATACAAGATCAGTTATATATCCTCTTGCCTCCAAGCGCAGATATATAAGGTTAGAATCTTCGCCGTAACCTGCCTGAATAACGATAGGAAGCGCTTTTATAAGCACAAAGCATAAAAGCAAAATGATGCAGAACGTCATCAACAGAAGCCCTATTCGTTTCAGAATATATTTAAACATATACATAGCTTTGTTTCTCCTTTATAAAAACAACGTGAGGGGGACACGGAAAATCCGTTCCCCCGTCACTATATTTTTAATATAATCCGGATTAATCACTAACTTTATAGAACTCTTCCAGTTTACTCGTTCCGAACGTTGCGACAAAGGCATCCCATTCGGAGTCGGTATAGTTGACAGTCATATATCTCATACCGCCGAAGCCGAGGAACATATTATATTCGTTGCTGATGTAAGAGAACTTAGCACCAAGCAACCCTGCCGTATAATCGGATACCAAAGGTACGAAATTGTACTGGTTGAGAACAAGTTCTTCAAGAGCCGCAAGAATAAGCAATCTGTTGCTTTCGTCAAGATATCCCGCACTCATTACGTCTTTGTGTGTAACGCCGGAATACCCATCTTTACCCGCATAAGTTTCAGCTACGCCGTTCAGACAGCAATACCAGTTCAAAGCGCTCATTGTCAGCGTCTTTCCGCTATAATTTTCGTTTGAATCTTCACCGAATGTTATAGTAAGATCTATGTTATTGGTATCCCAGTACTTATGGTAATTCAAGCTGTAATTAGGATCGATATAGCAACGAATTACATCATATGGATTAAGAGGATTACCACCTACGCCTGAAAGAGGAGAAATATCGTATTTACCAGCTTTGAAGTCGTCAGCCCAAGCAGAGCCTCTGTTCTCATCGTAAGTAACTTTGATTTTTCCTTGAAGAGGCGTTCCTTCAACCATCTTTTCCCAAGCAGACTTAAAATAGTTATAGGTATTGGTGTAAGTCGTACTCGGAGCAGACCAACCGATCAAAATTTCAATATCTTTGTTGGAATCATACCCGTATTCGTTGTCAGGTGCGGTCAATTTCTCATAAGCCGCCTGAACAAGAGCTTTCGCCTTCGTCATATTGCTTCCGCCCAGAGTTTCATAGGCATCGTCGGTAGGATAACCCGTAATGGTTCCCGAAGCGTTCGACCAGGTACCATCTTCGGCTTTAGTATAGCCGTAAGCTCTCAAAAGACTTTCCTTGGCTTGTTGTGTATCTCTGTAAACACCGCCGTTATCAACATCATAATAGTACTGCGAGTTAAGAACACCGTATGCCGCCTGATTGGGAGCGAGTATGTCTGTTGCAAATTGACCTCTGTCCAAAGCAAGCGACATCGCCTGTTTAAACTCGGGAATAGCTAATATGGCGTTGTTTCTGCCGTTTGTTTTTAACGCGCTCAGTCCGGAATAAATCTGCATACCGAACGTAGTGCTGTCAGGACTGAAAACTGCATATTTAGAGTTTTTGTAAGCATCAAGATGCGCGGCATCGATACCCTTGCTGTCTAATTCACCGGCAAAGAAAGACATCCACGTAGTAGTATCGTCGGCTATTCTTTCACATTCGATTTTCGTTACGTTGTACTGATTTTTGTACTCGTCCATATTGAAGCCGAACCAATGCTCGTTTTTCTCCAGCGTATAATGCTTACCGGACTGGAAATAACTAAGTTTATAAGGGCCCCAACTTGCCGTCGTTTCTTTGGAAGAGTTATATTTTGAAGTCCACAGTTTTTTACCGGTTACAGGCGCCTCTTTACAACTCTCATAAAGATCTTCCTTTACAAGGGGCAGACCCCTGAACATATAAGCAGCATTGTAATAAAGACTGCCGTCGTCATTCAGCATCTTCAAAGGCGCATCCATACATATTACCAACTCGTAATCGCCTGTAGAGTAGAAACCGACCGTATTCCAGTCTGCCGTTGCGCCGTAACCCGAAACATAGAAGCTACACTCCTGCCAGGAAAGAGCGCTTCCGTCTCCGAAATTTTGAGATATAATCATCAACGCATCTTTTACTTCGTCGTTCACCAAAATATAGCCATACTCATTTTCTTGATCTTTCAACCACTTAAAATAGTTGAAATAGTATGCTTTTCCGCCTTCTTCCGTTTCTACTTCTACTACGTAATCGGGCAATTTTTCAGGGTCTTCGATTGTTCCGTTGTACTCACCCAAGAAATAATCATCATACCCGGCAGCATAATAAGTCGACATGGAATCGTCGAAGAAAACGCAAGGTTTGCTTACCGAAGTATAAATATGTTTATCGTCGTTTGCCGCAGGAACACTGTCAGGCAAAAGATAGTTGCCATCGGCGTCTTTTAAAATTTCGCCTTGTATATAGCTGTCTGCACCTGATATTATATCGGCATAAAGAGGCGACCCCTGATATAAATAATTGTACGCACCCTTTATCTTGATAGTATCATAGTAAGAATTCGCACGGAAGTTAAGGAATTTGGGATTAAGTTGTTCTTTCATAGAATAAATGAAATCGCTCGCATCGATCGGCGTACCGTCGTCCCATTTAAGATCCTCACGCAAAGTAATCTTATAAGCATAACCGCCCTGAGTTTTCTGCTCGGCAGTGTAACCCCACTTAGCGTCGACCGTAGCCGTAACGTCTTCAAGTTTGGTTGCGCCGTCATACTGAACGGTATATCCGCCGTCGACGATTGCCGACGCATTGACAGTACCGTCCTCATTAAATTTTTGTCCGCCGAAATCGTAATCGAACGTAAACAGTGAGCTTGTAACGTAATCTAAAATTTGCGTATCGTTATTGTCTTGGTAAGTCAACTCGTTCCAGTTCGAAGGCATCGTCGACGTAAACGTTCTGTAAGTACCCTGCTTTAAAGCCCCGCCGGTGCCTTCCTTCTCCGAATCGTCGCAGGCGGTGAAACCTATTGCGATAGTGGAAGCCATTACTGTGGTAACCGCTAACGCGGCCAGCTTCTTCCATCTCTTTTTCATAAAATATATCCTCCAAATTAATATTTACTTTTAAAACGTTTTAATTCTGTCAGACTGTAAATTTCCGCAACTTACAGTTAAGTTTTTATCATTTTACATTACACAATATGTACTTGTCAACTGTTTTCACACAAAAAACACATTTAATTTTAATAATTATGCAAAATTTTCATTAAAAAGTTTATTTTTATGCAAAAATACGCGAATAAATGAATAAAAATAAATAATTCACAAAACCTGTTATAAATTTTCACCACTGAAAAAGTCCTGCGCTGTTTGCGCAGGACTTTGCAGTTTCAGGTTATTTTACAAGCGCGACCGCGGCGCGTGTCTTTTCTTCTATCTCTTCGGGGGTTCCGCTCATCATCCAGCTGCCTCCGCAGGCAAGAATTTTATCGTATGCGAGATATTCCAAAATGTTGCTTTCGTTGATTCCGCCGGTAGGCATTATCTGCAAATACGGGAAAGCCGCGCAAATCGCCTTTATGGTTTTAAGTCCGCCGTAGTTGGACGCAGGGAAGAATTTCAGCGTAGTAAGTCCCTTTGCTATCGCCGCCATTGCCTCGGTAGGAGTAACGATGCCGGGGAGATACAAAACGTTATGCTTTTCGCAGCAGTCTGCGACCTCGGACGAAAAGCCCGGCGATACTATGAATTTCGAACCCGCCTTCAAAGCCTTTTCGCACTGTTCCTTATTTATAACCGTGCCTGCGCCGACTAACATATCGGGGAATTCCTTTACGGTCAGCGCAATGGCGTCGGCAGCGCAAGGCGTACGGAAAGTGATTTCCGCGCAGGGCAGTCCGCCGTTTACGAGCGCTCTCATTTTAGGGAGAGTTTCCTCTATTGAATTGAGTACGACTACGGGAACTATTTTCGTATTTTTTATTTGTTCTAAAAGTTTTTCGTGTTTCATCATTTCCTCCAAGAAAAAATTTTAACATTATTTATTATATCACGGTTTTGAAAAATTGCAACAAAAAACACATAAGCCCTGCGCCGAAAGGTGCAAGGCTTATATTTCAATTAAAAGAATACGCTGTTTGCCTGCTCTTTGATTTCTCTGCTTGCGATAAACGGAATACGGGTTGTATAGCCCTGCTTTGCAGCGACGATCATCTTCGTAGGCCAGACCTGAATTTCCCTGTTCCAGGTATTTACCGTGTCGTTATACTGTTCCCTTGCGGCGGTGATTTCCTTTTGCAGATAAGAATTCTGCTGGATAGCGTCCGAAATTCCGCGGTGCGCCTTCAAGTCGGGATAATTTTCGAAAGTCTTGTTGATTCTCCAGCCTATCGAGTCGATTTTTGCGCTGGTTGCACTCATATCGTTGCCGTCTCTTGAAAGAACCTTTCCGAAAGAACGAGCCTCGGCAATTGCCGTGAACGTATCCTTGTCGAGCTTAACCGCCTTGTCAACAAGCTGCGCAAGGTTGGAAAGTATTACAACCCTCTGTTCAAGATAGTTGTCTATCTGTGAAGCGTCGTGCTGAATTTTCTGTTCGAGCTGGCGCAGATACGAAGCCGCCTTGATTTTCATAATGAGGAATACGAGCCCCGGTATTATGAGAAGGAACCAAAGCAAAACCTCGAACACCTTCGAGCCCTTGCCAACGGTCACGGGAATCTGTTTTGCGATGACGTTGATTTCCCTGCCCTCTGCCCTTACGGGGCCTGTTTCTTCGTCTAAAACGTTTGCCATAGTTATTTATCTCCTTTAAAATAAATTTCTTTTAATTTCCGTCCGTCTCCGCCACGTCGTCCCCGTCGGCTTCGACTTCGACGGTTGCCGCGGTTTCGTCGTTCAAAAGTGCGTCCGCGTCCGTATCGGGCACGTTCGAACGGTCGCGCATTACGGCTTCCGCCATAATTATATCGGCGATATCCTCGGCGTCCGTGTCGATCTCAGTCGCCGCCGCAGCCTCCGCGTAGAGCGAGTCTATACTCTTCATTGCCTCGGCGGTGCGCCGCGCTTCCGTCAGCATTGCGAACACTCCGCGCTCGTAGAGGCACGCCCTCTTTTGAGAATAACTCTTTAAAACATCCGCAAATTCGGGTTTTGCCGAATTGAGATTGAACTCGAACCGCGAGCTCTCCTTTTTCCTTACCGCCATCTGCGTGCGCTGTTCAATCGGGATATACTCTATCCAGAAAACGGGCACTATGTGCGTGCACCCGTCGCCCCCGAAACGGGGTATGTAAGTTACTCTCCTTTCTCCGCGGAAAGCGTACGCCGTGATAAGCACCGAATCCGCGTCGCCGTCTTTGCCGACAAGCTCCGTCTTCAGAATCGACGGCGTCGCCGAACCTGCGGGCTTCAGCAGTTCCTTTTTGAACGAGTTGGCTATCGACTCGTGTTCGTAACAGGAAACGTTGCTCGGATACTCTTTCCCGTAAATAAACTCCCTCGCCTTGTGCTGTTGGTACAAAGGTATGCTCATTAGCGGAGCAAGGTCGAAATACAGACTCTTGAAATACGTCGTATTTATATTGATGAAATTCTTCCGCGCCTCTTCGAAATCGTAGTTCACGAAGTTTACGGGATCGACCTCGTAATCGAAGCCCTGCGCGTGTCGGGTACGAATATAGTTGAGTTTTTTAATTTTCTTTATGGTGAAATCGTCGCCGTACGGCTCGGGAGTTTTGATAAGCTTCAAAAGACTTTTCTGCGCAAGCGGAGTAAACAGCATACGGTACTCGACCTCGTTGTCCCTGTCCGTACCGCCGAACAGCGCTTCGAATTCGTCGTTGCCCATTCTCGTATAATTTTCACCTGCCGAAACGGCTTTCCGCGCCTTTTTGTCCAGCTTTTTCGACTTCGAAGAAATGTGCTTTTTAAGCTGTTTTTCGTCCATTCCCGTGGCGCCCGACGGCGTCCTCGAAAAGGTGAGGTTGGGCGCGGCGTCGTTGCCGTATACGAGATAAGTCTCCGTATTGTAAACGGGCTTGGGCTTGCTCACCGACGCGGTAAGAACCTGAGTATGATGGACGGTCTTGGAGCCGTCTTTCGTGCGTACAGTCGTCGTCCAGTGTATGGTTATCGCGCCCGTATAAAGCTGACGCGTCCAGCTCTGTTTGAGATCTTTTAAAACCACGAACGGATTGCCGAGTATCGCACCCGACTGACAGAACTGCGTGGAACGCGTGCTATCGTCGTTTTTGGAAAAGCCGTAATTTTCATAGAGATACGCAAACCGCTCCTCGTCGAAGTTGTCGTCCATTTCGATAAGCGGAACGGTCTTGGTGACGAGACTTTGAGGGATATTCCAGTCGTAAAGCGCGTTGAGCCCTGCCATCTGCGCCCACGCCTCTTTCAGAAGCTTATCGGCTTCCTCCTGCAAAGTTTGGCGTATTTCTTCGTTTTGCTTTATTTTCGGATTTATCTTTCTGACTATTAATATTATGAATAAAACAATAAGCGCGACCGCAAGTGAAATTGCGAGTATTCCCGACCACAGCGGTATTCCGCCGTTTATCGAAGATATAAGAAGTATCGCTCCGGCAACGCCAAGTATTACGCTCAATATTATAAGGAACAGCCTCAGCGCCTTCGACTTGGAAATAGCCTTTTTGACTCTTTCGATATGCGCAATCTTGTGCTTGTAGTCCGTCACCGTTTTCTTATTTGCGGCGACGTCCACCCTGCCCTTTCCGGCAAGAGAGTCGAACAGCTCTTCCGTGTGCTTCAAATGCAAACTTTTATAAACTTTATTGTAACCGTCCAACGGTTCTAAAAGCGCGTCGCTTTCAGTCATATTGCCCTCTTTCTATCGCCTTTCGGC